>MKTT01000106.1 GCA_001898385.1 Planctomycetales bacterium 71-10 | reverse complement strand
CAGGCGTGGGACGGCTACAACTTCGAGGACGCCATCATCATCAGCGAGAAGCTGGTGCGCGAGGACGTCTACACCTCGATCCACATCGAGGAGTTCGAGATCGAGATCCGCGAGACCAAGCTCGGCCGCGAGGAGTTCACGCGCGACATCCCGAACGTCTCGGAGAAGGCGCTGCGGAACCTCGACGACGGCGGCGTGGTCCGGATCGGGACCTACGTCAAGCCGGGCGACGTCCTGGTGGGCAAGGTCGCGCCCAAGAGCAAGAGCGAACTGACGCCGGAAGAGAAGCTGCTCCACGCGATCTTCGGCCGCGCCGGCGAGGACGTGAAGAACGACTCGCTGGAGGTCCCCTCGGGCGTCGAGGGGATCGTGATCAACACCCAGCGGTTCAGCCGCCGGATGAGCCTCAGCGAGGACGAGCGCAAGGCGTTCGAGAAGGAGCTGAAGGACACCGAGGCGGGCGAGAACGTCCGGATCGCGGACGAGTATCGGCAGATGGTCAAGTCGCTGGAGACGGCGGTCGGCGGGCCGGTGGCCGACCCCAACAGCGGCAAGCCCCTGGGCCGGTCCAAGGACGCCAAGGACCTGGTGGACGAGGCCGAGCGGTTCAAGCTGGAGGCGCTGGACCTCCGCAGCCCCGAGGTCGCGGCCCGCGCCCGCGAGGTCGTCCGCGAGTACGCCCCGCGGATCGAGGCCCTGAAGGACGAGAAGGAGCGCCGGCTCAACAGCCTCAAGCGGGGCGACGAGCTGCCGTCCGGCGTCCTCCAGATGGTCAAGGTCTACATCGCCACCAAGCGGGTCATCTCCGTCGGCGACAAGATGGCCGGCCGCCACGGCAACAAGGGCGTCATCTCCAAGATCCTCCCCGAGGAGGACATGCCGTTCCTGGAGGACGGGACCTCGGTCGAGATCCTGCTGAACCCCCTGGGCGTGCCGAGCCGCATGAACGTGGGCCAGATCCTGGAGACCCACCTGGGCTGGGCCGCGGCCAAGCTCGGGTTCCAGGCCGTCTGCCCCGTGTTCGACGGCGCCGACGAGTCCACCATCCGGCAGTGCCTCAAGGACGCCGGCCTCCCCGAGAACGGCAAGGCGTCGCTCTACGACGGCCGGACCGGGATCAAGTTCGAGCAGAACACCACGGTGGGCTACATCTACATGCTGAAGCTCCACCACCTGGTCGACGACAAGATCCACGCCCGCGCCACCGGCCCGTACTCGCTGATCACCCAGCAGCCGCTGGGCGGCAAGGCGCGGTTCGGCGGCCAGCGGTTCGGCGAGATGGAAGTGTGGGCCCTGGAAGCCTACGGCGCGGCCTACATCCTCCAGGAGCTGCTGACCGTCAAGTCCGACGACGTCGAGGGCCGGACAAAGATCTACGAGAGCATGGTGAAGGGGGAGAACACCCTCGAAGCCGGCACTCCCGCGAGCTTCGACGTCCTCACCAACGAGATCCGCGGCCTCGGGCTCAACATGCAGCTCGAGAAGAAGCGGGTCTGACCCCCCCCCCCGTCGGCCCCGCGGCGCCCGCCCGGCGTCGCGGGGTTCCGATGAAAGATCGCCCGGATCTTGAGGAATTCCCGGAATTCCCTTGGAATCGGCCCCGAGATTGCCTAGGATCACCCGATGCGACATGGTCGCGGCATGACATTCCACGCCTCGAAGACGCCGGCGTTCGGGGGATGCGCCGGGATCTTCAGCGCGCGGACCGCGGGATCCGACGGATCCCGTTCAGGGAGGAGCCGAACTTGGCGATCCGGGTCCCAGGACGACCTACTTAAGAACCGCGCGGGCTCGCCGACGCCATCGGCGGCCCGGACCGCGGGTTTTTCTTTTTTGCATGGTTGCGGGGCGACGAGATGCGGGGGGACCGCCCCGGCCCCCCGGTCGCACTCCCTGTCGTGAGCATGGGCTTGGTTTGAACTCGTCCGAGGGGCCGACCCCGGCGAGGGCGCGACGACGGCGACCGTCGCGCCCGGACGCCTGGCCGGCCGGACTCGGATCCGCGGAACCGCCGAGGAGAGTGTCTCGTGAGCATGGGCGAAAGTGCCTACGATCGCATCAACGACTACGGGGCCGTGAAGATCGGCCTCGCGAGCCCGTACGACATCCGCAGCTGGTCGTTCGGCGAGGTCAAGAAGCCCGAGACGATCAACTATCGGACCTACCGCCCCGAGAAGGACGGGCTCTTCTGCGAGCGGATCTTCGGCCCCGAGAAGGACTGGGAGTGCGCCTGCGGCAAGTACCGCGGGATGAAGTACAAGGGGATGATCTGCGACCGCTGCGGCGTCAAGGTGACGCACAGCCGCGTCCGCCGCAAGCGCATGGGCCACATCGAGCTGGCCGCGCCGGTCGTCCACATCTGGTTCTTCAAGGCCATGCCCAGCCGCCTGGGCACGCTCCTGGACATGAAGACGTCCAGCCTGGAGCGGATCATCTACTTCCAGGACTACGTCGTCGTCGAGGCCGGCGACACGCCCCTGAAGGAGACCCAGCTCCTCACCGAGGAGGACTTCCGCAAGGCCCGCGAGGCCTACGGCGACGGCTTCCAGGCCGACATGGGCGCCGAGGCCGTCCGCAAGCTCCTCATGCGGCTCGACCTGGTCAGCCTCTCCAAGACCCTGCGCGAGAACCTCCAGGAGACGACCAGCAAGCAGAAGATCAAGGACCTCACCAAGCGGCTGAAGGTCGTCGAGGCCCTGCGCGACAGCGACAACCGGCCGGAGTGGATGGTCCTGGAGGCGATCCCGGTCATCCCGCCCGACCTCCGCCCGCTCGTCCTCCTGGACAGCGGCAACTTCGCCACGTCCGACCTGAACGACCTCTACCGCCGCATCATCAACCGGAACAACCGGCTGAAGAAGCTGGTGGACCTGAACGCGCCCGAGGTCATCATCCGCAACGAGAAGCGGATGCTCCAGCAGGCCGTCGACGCCCTGTTCGACAACAACCGCTGCAAGCGGCCCGTGCTGGGCAGCTCCAACCGCCCGCTCAAGTCGCTCACCGACATGATCAAGGGCAAGCAGGGCCGCTTCCGCGAGAACCTGCTGGGCAAGCGCGTCGACTACTCGGCCCGGTCGGTCATCGTCGTCGGACCGGACCTCAAGCTCCACCAGTGCGGCCTCCCCAAGAAGATCGCCCTGGAGCTGTTCCAGCCGTTCATCATCCGCCGGCTCAAGGAGCTGGGCCACGCCGACACGATCAAGTCGGCCAAGAAGATGCTGGAGCGGCGCAGTGAGGAGGTGTGGGACATCCTGGAAGAGGTGATCCGCAACCACCCGGTCCTCCTCAACCGCGCCCCGACCCTCCACCGCATGGGCATCCAGGCGTTCGAGCCGGTCCTGGTGGAAGGGAACGCCATCCGGATCCACCCGCTGGTCTGCAAGGGCTTCAACGCCGACTTCGACGGCGACCAGATGGCCGTCCACCTGCCGCTCTCGATCGAGGCGCAGGTCGAGGCCATGACGCTGATGATGGCGACCAACAACATCTTCAGCCCGGCCAACGGCAACCCGATCATCAGCCCGACCCAGGACATCGTCATGGGGTCGTACTACCTCACGGCCCAGCGGGCCGGCGAGCCGGGCGACGGCATGACGTTCTCGTCCCCCAACGAGGTCTTCCTGGCCCACAGCCAGGGGAAGATCGGCCTGCACGCGCCGATCAAGCTCCGGCTGCCGGCCAACCGCCGGCTCAAGGGGGAGGGCGAGAAGGAGTACAAGCCGGGCATGGTCGTCGTCACGACCGCCGGCCGCGTCGTGTTCAACGACATCCTCCACCCGAAGATGCCGTACTACAACTTCGCGCTGGGGCAGAAGCAGCTCCAGGGGATCATCGCCGACTGCTACCAGATCCTCGGCCGGCGCGAGACCATCGCGCTGCTCGACCGGATGAAGGACGTCGGCTTCCGCGAGTCCACACGCTCGGGCCTCTCGTTCGCCACCGACGACCTCCGCACGCCGGCGACCAAGGACGGGATCATCGCCGAGGCCGAGAAGGAGGTCCAGCGCAACAACAAGCTGTACCATCGCGGCATCATCACGGACCAGGAGCGGTACAACAAGGTCCTGGACGCCTGGACCCACGCCCGCGAGCGGATCACCTCCGAGATGATGGAGGCCCTCAAGAACGACACCCGCGAGGGGGAGGGCCAGAAGAACTACCACAACCCGATCTTCCTGATGGCCGAGTCCGGCGCCCGCGGCGGCGTCGAGCAGATCCGCCAGCTGGCCGGCATGCGCGGCCTGATGGCCAAGCCGTCGGGCAAGATCATCGAGACGCCGATCAAGGCCAACTTCCGCGAGGGCCTGAGCGTGCTGGAGTACTTCTCCTCCACGCACGGCGCCCGCAAGGGCCTGGCCGACACGGCCCTCAAGACGGCCGACTCGGGCTACCTCACGCGCAAGCTCGCCGACGTCGCCCAGAACGTCGTCATCACCATCGAGGACTGCGGGACCTCGCAGGGGATCACCAAGGGCGTCATCTACAAGGGCGAGAAGGTCGAGGTCAGCCTCGCCCAGTCGATCCGCGGCCGGGTCAGCCGGGTCAACATCGTGGACCCGATCACCGACGAGGTGATCGTCCGCGAGAACGAGATGATCACGCTGAAGGCGGCCCTCAAGCTCGAAGACATGCAGATCGAGAAGATCCAGGTCCGCAGCCCGATGACGTGCGAGGCGTCGCTCGGCGTCTGCCGCCGCTGCTACGGCATGGACCTGGCCACCGGCCAGATGGTCGAAGGCGGCATGGCCGTCGGCATCATCGCCGCCCAGTCGATCGGCGAGCCGGGCACCCAGCTCACGATGCGGACGTTCCACATCGGCGGCGTGGCCACCCGCGCCGTCGAGGAGAAGGACGTCAAGTCGAAGCGCGAGGGCAAGGTCAAGTTCGTCGGCCTGAACATCGTCGTCAACGACGAAGGGAAGCCGATCGCCCTGTCCCGCAACGGCGAGATCCAGATCCTCGACCCGAAGGGCCGGGAGCTGGAGAAGTACGACGTGCCCGACGGCGCCATCATGACCGTCGAGGACGGCCAGCAGATCACCCGCGGCCAGATGCTGTGCGAATGGGACCCGCACAACATCCCGATCCTCTCCGAGGTCGGCGGCGTGATCCGCTTCGACGACATCGTCGAGGGCGAGACCATGAAGGTCGAGGCCGACCCGTCCGGCCACGTCCGCCGCACGATCATCGAGCACAAGGGCGACCTGCACCCGCAGGTGGTCATCGTCGACGCCGAGGGGAAGACGCTCGATTACAAGTACATCCCCGAGCGCGCCACCATCGAGGTCGAGGACGGCCAGCAGATCAGCGCCGGCACCCTGCTCGCCAAGACCCCCCGCGAGGTGGGCGGCACCCAGGATATCACCGGCGGCCTCCCCCGCGTCACCGAGCTGTTCGAGGCCCGGCGGCCCAAGGAGCCCGCGGTCATCGCCGAGATCGACGGCCGCGTCGAGCTGCTGGAGGAGAAGCGCCGCGGCAAGCGGACCATCGTCGTCCGCAACGAGAGCGGCATCGAGCGCGAGCACCAGGTCCCCCACGGCAAGTTCCTCCGCGTCCACGGCTCCGACCGCGTCCGCGCCGGCGACCCGCTCGTCGAGGGCCCGCTCGTCCCGCACGACATCCTCCGCATCTCCGGCGAGGAGGTCGTCCAGCGCTACCTCCTCCGCGAGATCCAGAACGTCTACCGCTCCCAGCGCGTCGAGATCGACGACAAGCACCTGGAGATCATCATCGCCCAGATGCTCCGCAAGGTCCGCGTCGACAGCCTCGGCGACACCGGCCTGCTCCCCGGCTCGGTCATCGACAAGTTCGAGTTCCGCCGGGTCAACAACGAGCTGATGGGCTGCGTGAAGATCAAGGACCCCGGCGAGACCGACTTCCGCGTCGGCGACATCGTCCCCCGCGACCACTTCGAGCAGGAGAACCTGCGCGTCGAGGCCGCCGGCGGCAAGAAGGCCGAGTGGCTCCGGACCAAGCCCGCCGCCGCGAGCACCCAGCTCCTGGGCATCACCAAGGCGGCCGTCCAGTCCGAGAGCTTCATCTCCGCCGCGAGCTTCCAAGAGACGACCAAGGTCCTCACCGAGGCCGCCCTGGCCGGCAAGAGCGACTACCTCGTCGGCCTGAAGGAGAACGTCATCCTCGGCCACCTCGTCCCGGCCGGCACGGGCTTCAAGGCCCACCTGGACGCCGAGGTCCGCATCCACCCCGACGCCCTCGAAGCCCTGGCCGAGAAGGGCTCCCCCTTCGCCCGCTACCGCGACGAGCCCGCCCCGGCCGCCGCCGCCCCCGCCGGCAAGGAGTGATTCCTCCTCCGGACCCGGCCTAAACACGATGAAACGCCAAGGCCCTCGCGCGACCCTCCGGGGTTCGCGCGAGGGCCTTGTCGCTTGGAATCGGAGTTCGGCCGGGATCGGGAGGATGATCGAAGCCCCCGCCCGCCGGGAGAGCGCAGGAAGACGCCGAAATCATGAGATCGTGGAGAAAGCTGGAATGCCACCCCATCGAGCCGCGATCATACAAGGCGGATGGTCGTTCCTTGGCAATTCGGTGGCAGAGGTCGCAAGCGGTCGCGCCGACGGCGGCCTGAGAATCCGGCGGGCGACGCCCGCTCGGCCGGCGATGGGGTTGTAAGAACGCGCATCATCCTTCATCGCGAGCCGGCATCGCGAGCCGGGGGCGATCGCCTCAGGGACGCCCCGCTCCCGGGATGTCGGGTTTTTGACGTCGACTTCGACGAACGAAACCATTGCAAAAAGTGTATAGTGTTATTGTGAAATCACTTGCGTTGTGACGTCTGGGTTCTCCCCGAGCGAAGGAAGCCACGGCGGGGGCGTCCTCGGCCCGGCCCGGAGATCACGCGCCCGGGGATGCGCGTGCGGTCCTGGCGGGCGGCCTTCGAGCCAGCGGGTCGGGTCATCGCTTGGGGAGCGATCCGGGCCGTCCCTCGATCGACCCACCCGCGCAGCCGGGCTCTCGCCGGCCCCGGTACAATCGTTGGAGAGGTCAAAAGACCCCAACCCTTCGCGAGGCCCCGCCATGTCGACCGTCGCCCGGCCCGATGCGATCGCGATCCCCCCGCTGGAGAACGGCGACCGGCTGACCCGCGCCGAGTTCGAACGCCGCTATCGACAGATGCCCGGAGTCCGGGCCGAGTTGATCGAAGGAGTCGCGTACGTCATGGCCTCCCCCGTCCGCGTCGCACGCCACGGCGAACCCCACGCCGCGCTCAACGGCCTGCTGTTCAACTATAGGATCGCCACCCCCGGCGTCCGCCTGGCCGACAACGCGACGGTCCGGTTGGACCTGGAGAACGAGCCCCAGCCCGACCTCCTCCTGCTGGTCGATCCGGACCGCGGCGGCCAGGCGCGGATCTCCGCCGACGACTACATCGAAGGGGCGCCCGAGCTGGTCGCGGAGGTGGTGCCCAGCAGCGCGAGCCTCGACCTGGGCGACAAGCTCCCGCCGCAACGGCGTGCGGGAGTACCTGGTGTGGCGGGTCCTGGACCGCGCGATCGACTGGTTCGTCCTTCGAGACGATCGATACGACGCGATGGGGCCGGGCGAAGACGGCCTGCTGCGGAGCCATGCCTTCCCCGGCCTGTGGCTGGATCCCGAGGCGTTGCTGTCCGGGGACCTGCCGAAGGCCGTGACGGCGCTGAACCGCGGCCTGGCCTCGCCGGAGCATGCGGCGTTCGTCGAACGCCTGACACCGAAGATTCCCTGAGGAAGCGAGGGATGTACCCATGTCGACCGTCTTCGGACCGCCCACGACGCCCGCCGACCTGGTCCCCCCGCTGGAGAACGGCGACCGGCTGACTCGCGCCGAGTTCGAGCGCCGGTATCGGGCCATGCCTGACGTCCGGGCGGAACTGATCGAAGGGACCGTTTACGTCATGGCCTCGCCCGTCCGGCATACCCAACACGCCCGGCCGCACCTCCGCCTTTGCGCCTGGATCGCCTCTTATGTCGCGCTCACGCCGGGCGTCGACGCGGGGGACAACGGCAGCGTGCGCCTCGACCTGGGCAACGAGCCCCAACCCGACGCCTACCTGTTCGTCGCGCCGGGGCATGGCGGCGGCGTTCGAATCTCCGACGACGGGTACGTCGAAGGGGCGCCCGAGCTGGTCGCGGAGGTCTCGTCCAGCAGCGCGAGCCTCGACCTGGGCGACAAGCTCCGCGCCTACCGCCGCAACGGCGTGCGGGAGTACCTGGTGTGGCGGGTCCTGGACCGCGCGATCGACTGGTTCGTCCTTCG
>MKTT01000105.1 GCA_001898385.1 Planctomycetales bacterium 71-10 | reverse complement strand
ACCTTCGAGAACGCACTCGGCCCGGACCACCCCCACGTGGCGCGGTGTTGCGCGAAGCTGGCCCATGCCTGCTGCGCGCAGGGTAAGAACGCCGAGGCCGAGTCGTGCTGCAAGCAAGCCCTCGCGACCTACGAGAGGGCTCCGGGTGCGGACCCCCTGGGCTTCGCGAAGGCGCTGGAGGAGTACGCCACCGTTCTCCGCAACACGAACCGCGTCGCCGAGGCGGAGAAGCTTGAGGCGCGGGCCAAGGCGAACCGGGAAAAGCACGGTCAGTCTGGAGCGGTGAAGCAATAAACGAACCTTCCATAAGGCTCACCGGCCGCACCGATCTCTCGGGCGGCTCGACAGCCACGGCACCAAAGATCGCCACGGCGTGGCGTGACCGGATCGTCGCGGAATGGTCCGCCCCGCCCGAGCGAACTCGGAACGAGGGCCTCATCCCTCGTGGCCGGGCCGCACGGGGCGGCCTGGCCTCATCAACGGTGTTTCACAACGGGGAGAACGAAGATGGATCGACGCAACCTGCTGGGCGCCCTGGGCGCCGGCGCCGCCGGCCTGGTCGCATTGGGCGGCACCGCCCTGGCGCAACAGCCGCACGATCACGGCAAGGCCCTCGACGATTGCCGAGAGGTGTGCGGCAAGGCGGCGCACCATTGCCTGGAACAACTCCGCAAGGGCGGGCCGAACGCGGAGGCCCACGCCCGGGCCCACGAGATGACGATGGATTGTCAGCGGTTCTGCTCGCTGGCAATCGACCTGACGTCCAGCGCCAGCCCGGTGGCGCACCACGCCCATGCGGCCTGCGCCGAGGTTTGTAAAGAGTGCGGCGAAGCGTGCGACAAGGTCGCCGGCGACAAGGTCATGCAGGACTGCGCCAAGACCTGTCGGGAGGCCGAGAAGCACTGCCGCATGATGGCCAAGGCGGGCGGTCACGCCCACTAGGGCACCTTACGCCGGTCGCCCCCGGCTCACCCACCCGAGGGCTCACGGGTGGGGACTCTTTCACTGCCCCTCGCGGCGCCGTTGGCGAGACCGTTTTTTGTGGCGGGTGGGTTGGGCTCGTCTCCGCACCGGGAATGGACCTACGTTCCTCAAACGTGAAGGAAAGTAGATGCATCAGGCATGGGCATTCATGGCGTTGGCTGGTGTTTTCGCGCTTGCCGAGACCCGTGGGGAGTCCGGGCCCGTCAGGTCGGCGCGGGGCGGGCTCCTGGCGAAAACGCAACATTCCCGGTACGAGGTCTTCTTCTACGCGACGGGGTTGCGGGTCTTCCCGCAGGATGTCGCGGGGGCGCCCCTCGACGCCTCCAAGCTGACTGGCACGGCGACGTTCTACCACCCCAGCTCGCCCCAGCCGTGGTTCGCTCGCCCGCTCCGTGACTCAACCGCTACCCACGGCCAGGCGCCGGCTTCCCTCGACCTGGCCATCGGCCTGAGCAAGGTCCCGCCGACGGGCGCGAAGGTAACGTTCGAAATCGCCGGCCTGCCCGATCCGGCCGAGCCCACGGCCACGTTCACCGTCCCCTTCGAGTTCGTGAAGATTCCGGCCGAATCGCCGGCGGCGAATCCGACGCCCCCGCCAGGCGGAGTGGCGTCGAGCCCGCGCTATGTCTATGGCCCCGGCTACTCCGGCTACGGCTATTATGACTATCCCGGCCCGGAAACACACCCTCCTCACAGGAGCGGTCTCGCGGTCCCGCTCTCTGGCTACGGCCGGGTTCCGTCCGCGAGCCCCAGCCCGTCCCTTCCGTACCTGAGCGGTGGCCACGCGGTCTCGATCCTGCCGTCGGCGAGCGGCTCCGACGCTGCAGTCGGTCCCGGCCACCGCGATTGGACGACCGGGCGAGACATTCCCCTTGCGAAGCCGTGGCTGAGGCCAATGGACTGAGCCGAGACTGGCCGAGGACAGAGCAGTTCGCATGCATCGACATGAATTTGATCGCCGGGGAGATGCGAGATGAAACGCAACGGATCGAAGGCCATCGGCCGCCGATTGGCGTCGGCGGCGGTGATGGGGATGACAATGGTGGTGGCGATTGCGTGGCCCTCGACGGGACGTGGTCAAGCGCAGCCTCCGGGCCAGGCGAAGCACGGCCATCAGCACCAAGCGGGGGCCAAGCCGCCCGAGGCCGGGGATGCGTTCGCCGATCAGGTCCGGCAACTTCGGGACAAGGTCGCCAGGCTTGAAGCCGCCCTGTCGCAGGGTCAGGGGGCCGGTCGGTCGAGCCCGACGGGACAGGGTCAAGGGATGGTCATGGGGACGAGGGTCGGGGGGAAGGTCCCGGCCGGCTACCGCATCGCCGCCCAATATGCGGACTGCCTCCGTTGCCACCAGACGATCCCGAGCGGACCGCTGCCGCCGAGCCACCTGGAAAAGGCGGGAGGCATGGCCATGGGGATGACGGAAGGCGGCGGCAAGCCGGACGCCACGCCGACGGCACCGAATGAATCCCCCATCGATCAGCTTCAACGACTTCGGGACCAGGTCGCCAAGCTCGAAGCCGTCTTGTCACAAGGTCAGGGACCCGGCCAATCGCGACCGATGAGCCAAGGTCAAGGGATGGGCATGATGGGCCAAGGCGGCATGGGCATGGGAATGATGGGAGGCGCGGGCGCCGGCCCCGCGAAGGGCATGGGGATGATGGATGACATGGACATGGGCATGATGGGCCGCGAGATGGGCCAAGGCGGCATGGACATGATGGGAGGCGGCATGGGCATGGGAACGATGGGAGGCGCGGGCGCCGGCCCCGCGAAGGGCATGGGGATGATGGATGATATGGACATGGGCATGATGGGCATGGGGGCCATGGGCAAGGCCAAGCGCGTGGGCATGGGGGCCATGGGGATGGCAACGAGCCTGCCGGGCTTCCCCGGGATTTCCCACCTCTACCACATCGGCGCGGACGGGTTCTTCCTCAACCACGTCGAGCACATCTCGCTGTCCGCGGACCAGCGGAAGAAGCTGAACCGGATCAAGGAGAAAGCCGTGCTGGGCGGGTCCTCCTGCGAGCGCAAGGTCGAGGAGGCGGAGCAGGAGCTCTGGGAGCTGACGGCCTCGGACGCGCCGGACGCCGCCGCGATCGAGGCCAAGGTCCGGGAGATCGAGAAACTCCGGGGCGACCAGCGGCTGGCGTTCATCCGCGCCGTCGGCGAGGCCGCCAAGGTGTTGACCGACGACCAGCGCCAGACGTTGGCGGGCACGGCGACGGAGGCACATTCTAGACCGGCGACCGTCAACCCCTGACCGGACCGTGTTCCCCCCATGAACCCCTGACCGGACCGTGTTCCCCCCATGAACCCCTTACAGGAACTTGATGATGGACAAGACAGGGAAAGGAACTCGACGGTCATCGTCCCGCCTGTCCTGCCTCGCCCCGGAGGCGCAGGCGGTGACGGTGGCGGGGACCTTCAACGGCTGGGACCCGGCGGCGACGCCGCTCACAAAAGACGCCGACGGCGGTTGGAGCGTGCTCCTGGACTTGCCGCCGGGGCGCCACGAGTTCAAGTTTCTCGTGGACGGTCGATGGTGCTGCGAGCCGGGCTGTGACGGGACGAATCAGGACTGCCCCAAGTGCGTCCCGAATCCCTTCGGGACCATGAACCGCTTGATCGAGGTGACAGCCACGTGATGACGGCAACCCTCTCACCCCGGGCCACCGCGGGCCAGTCCGTTGGCCTCGCGTTGGCCGCCACGGCTCTCGCCTTGGCGGGGCTGCTCCCCGGTCCTGCCCGCGCACAGCAGATGTCGCCGGAGGAGCACGCGAAGCACCATCCCGGTGCAGCCCAACCCGGTGCGCCGCCGCCGCTCCCCCCGTCCAACGCGACGGCGCCCGCGAACCCCGCGCCCTTGGGCGCGGCCCAGCCGGGGCAGCCACCGTCCACCCCGCCCGCCGGCCCGGGTTCGGGCGAGATGGGCGACATGATGAAAGGGATGGTGTCGCCAGGGACTCCGCCGCTGTTCCCCTCGTTGATGGAACTGCCGAGCGTCTCCCCGGAGCGGCGGGATGTCTTGCAACGTCAGGCGCACGAGCGGATGAAGGCAGGGGCGGCGGTCTTGTCCGACGGGCTCGATCGCCTCTCGCGGGCCTTGCCCGACGACAATTACGCGGCCATGCAGGATGCGACGGCCCGGATGCGCGAGGGGCTCGAACAATTCGAGAGCGGCCTGGCCGGGCACCACGCGCTGGCCGAAGGACGGTCACCGCGTCAGGCCGCACTGCAATGGTTCAAGGGTGAAATGAACCTTCAACCGCCGCAGGGTGTGGAAGCTCGCGGCGGTCTCTTCGGCGTCACGCTATTTCACCTCTTCACAATGGTAGTCCTCATCGCGTTCGCGCTGGCGATGGTCGCCATGTACTTCTTCAAGATGCGCCGCGCAGCGGCCCTGTTTGCGCGTATCGAGGCCGGCGCCCCCCCCGGCTCGGCACCGCCGCTTCTCGGAGCACCCGGGCCGACCGCGCCGGTGGCTCCGCCTGCGGCCGTTGCCGAAGCCACGCCGGCACCATGAACCGCCCGATCGAGGTGACGTAAACATGAGCGATGCGCCTCCCACAAAAACCGCGCCGCCGGCCGTCTCGGGGGCGACCTCAGCGTCGCCCGTGACTGCAAACTGGCGAGGGCACCTTCGCGTCGGGAGCATCGTCGCGGAAACGCCGGGCGTGAAAACGTTTCGTCTCCTGCCGTCGTCCAGCGACCGCTTCCTCCCTTTCACCTTCGTCCCCGGCCAGTTCCTCAACGTCGCGTTCTGGATCGGCGGCGCGAGGATGATCCGCTCCTACTCCATCTCATCCTCCCCCACGCGGCGCGAATATGTCGAGCTGACCGTGAAGCGCGAGCCGCGGGGCGCGGTGTCCCGCCACATCGTCGATCTGCTCAAGGTGGGCGACCTGATCGAGGCTGCAGGCCCGGTCGGGAAGTTCACGTTCGACGGGACGGAAGCGGACAGCGTCGTCCTCATCTCGGCCGGCGTCGGCATCACGCCCATGGTGAGCGTCACCCGGTATCTCACCGAGCGGGCGTGGGCCGGTGACATCTTCTTCATCTTCACCTGCCGCACTCCGGCCGACTTCATCCTGGGGAACGAGGTTGCCACGCTTCAGCGTGCGAATCCGAAGTTGCACGTCGCGGTCACGATGACCCGATCGGAAGGGACGGGCTGGAAGGGGCCGCGCGGACGCATCACCAAGGAACTCCTAACGCAGACGGTCCCCGATCTGGCGTCGCGGCGAATCCAACTGTGCGGGCCGCTGCCGATGATGGAGGCGACCAAGGCCATCCTCGCCGAACTCGGCGTTCCCCCGGAGAACCTGAAGACCGAACAATTCGGTGCCGTCAAGCCCGCCCCGGCCGCCGCCGGGATCGCGTTGAAACCGACCGCCCCGGCCACGGGCCCGCTTGTCACGTTCTCCACGAACAACAAGTCGGCCAGGATCCACGCCGACCAGACCGTCCTCGAACTCTCCGAGGAACTCGGCATCGGTATCGATTTCTCGTGCCGGATCGGCACCTGCGGCGTGTGCAAGGTGAAGATGACTTCCGGCGAGGTCGACCAGGCGGTGCAGGACGCTCTCGATGACGACGACAAGGCCAACGGCATCATCCTCGCCTGCCAGGCGAAGCCGAAGAGCGACATCGCGGTGGAGGCGTAGCCATGAAAGAACGCGAGCGCGTCATCGTCGCCGGCGTCCTCGGCGTCCTGCTGCTCGCCTGGCTCGGCTTCCTCGTCCACCGCTCGCCGCGCTTCGCGGGCAGCGGAGTTGGGGCTGTGTTCGGGATCGCGGGGGCCGTGCTCATGCTGGTCCCGCTGGCGTATCCGACCGTCAAGCGCATTCCCTTCCTCAACGCTCGGATCACGCCGCACGTCTCGTTGCAGTCGTTGATGACCCTGCACGTCTACGCGGGCATCCTCGGCCCGCTGCTGGGTATCATCCACACCGGCCACAAGTACGACAGCTGGCTGGGAATCACGCTGACGGCCGCGATGCTGCTCGTCGTCGTGAGCGGGTTCATCGGTCGCTACCTGCTCAGCTTCGTCAACCGGGAGATCAAGGACAAGTTGCTTCTCTTGCAGACGGCCCGGGGCGATCTGGATAGTGCGTGGGGGGTGCTCGAGAACTCCCCCGTCGAAATGAGGGGCCTTCCGAAGGCACCCCTCTTGGCGGCCGGCCTGGCGTCATTGGGGCTCGGTCTCTCAGCCGGCGGACCCGCCGGCGAGGTCACCAGGCTCGCCGAATCCGTGGCGGATTTGGAGTACGCGGTCCGCACGCACGAGCTTCTCAAGCGCTGGTGCCGCCGATGGCTGAAGCTGCACCTCGTGCTTTCCGTGCTCCTCTACGTGCTGCTCGCGCTGCACATCTGGGCCGGGATTCATTTCGGGCTGAGGTGGTTCTCATGAAACTCTGGCACGTTGCCACCGCGGCGGCGATCATCGCGGCGTCGTTTGGCGCGTATTACTTCCTGGGCGGCCATTCCGGCGGCGAGCGCTCCGGCGTCTTGAGCAAACCGGCCTGGCAGCGCATGGCCCTCCCCGGAGAGCTGTCCAAGCCGCATGCGTTTCTGGGACACAACTGCGCCGCCTGTCACACATCCGCGAAGGGCGTGGAGGCCGCCGACTGCATCGCCTGCCACGCCAACAACGAGGCTTTGCTCCAGCGCCAGCCGACCGCGTTTCATGCCAACGTGGGCAGTTGTCGGGAGTGCCACCGTGAGCATCGCGGTATCGACACGCGTCCGACCGACATGGACCACCTGGCGCTGGCCGAGATCGGTCTCCGCCACCTGAAAACCGACCACTCACCGGACGGTGAAAACGAACGGGTGCGGAACGACCTCCTCGCCTGGATCGGCCGACACCAGCCCGCGGGCCACGGGTCGGAATGCCATTCGAGCCTCTCGCCGCAGGAGGCGGTCTTGAACTGCGCGTCCTGCCATTCCACCAAGGATCGGCACCGGGGGCTGTTTGGTACGGATTGTGCGCGGTGTCACGGGACGACGAAGTGGACGATCCCGGAGTTCCGGCATCCCTCGCCCCGGAACACGGAATGCGCCCAGTGCCATCAGCCGCCCCCGAGCCATACCATGATGCACTTCCAGATGGTCTCGGCCAAGGTGGCCCGGCAGCCGGCAGCGCGGGTTGACCAGTGCTTCCTCTGCCACCAGACGACTTCGTGGAACGACATCAAGGGCGTGGGCTATTACAGGCACCATTAGCCAGGACGCTGAGAGTACGGCGAGCGGCGAAGCCCTGAACGGCCCCTCGGCGAAGCAACCGAGAAGACTTGATGTGCGGTGGTTGTCGAGGCCGCGGGTCGCACTTCGACGGATGGAGCACCACGAATGGAAGATGCGTCGCGAAGTGGACCGAATGTGCTCCCTTGGCATCTTCCTACCCAGGCTAGGAGAACCCCGATGATGTCTCGCCTCCCCTTCCTGACGGTCGTGGCCGTGGTGGTGTTTGCCTTGACCTGGTCCCCGATGCTGTTTGCGGACGACAAGGTGCACGAGGCGACGGTCGTCAAGGCCGGCAACGCCGAGATCACACTGACCATGAAGGGCGATGACAAGCAGCACACCCACGACGTCGCCAAGGACGCCGAGATCACCCCGTACGACAAGACGCTCAAGCTCGAAGAAATGAAGTGAGGCTTATCCGTCAAGGTGACGATGGACGACAAGTCGGTCGTCACCAAGATCGAGGCCACTTCGAAGAAGCATTGAGCCGCGAGTCGGATGTCGGGCCATGAGGGCTTGCATGACCCGGCATTCGACAAAATGAGATCCCGCCAGGTCGAACCCTGTTCAATTTGCCCAGGGCACGTTCGCCGCGACTGAGTCCGGACTCCAACGCTTGACGGGAGAGATCATGATGAACGCATCAGCAAAGGGGGTTCTGCCATTCCAAAGAGGCAGGGCGTGGCTTTTGCCAGCCATGTCGGCCGTCCTCCTCGCCGTCGCGGGGTGGGGGTCGGGCCGGGCGGGCGGAACCGCCGCACCGGCCGATGGGGGCGCGGACGAGCCGCTGGAACTCAAGATGCCCGATTCCCTGCGCATGCGGCACGAGGGATTCCACGCGGACTTCGTCAAGGCCACGAAGGAGGGCGGCAACGTCGGGGAGGCGGCCCGGTCGATCAAGAAATTGGCGGA
>MKTT01000104.1 GCA_001898385.1 Planctomycetales bacterium 71-10 | reverse complement strand
CTACGGGACCGAGCGTTCGGCCCGAATTCAACATACAAGGTGGCCCGCAGGGCCGGATGAGGGGTGGCGCGACCGGGGGCCGTGGGGCTCGAAGTCGATTCGGATGAGGGGGCGCCATGGCGGTCGCCCCCTCATCCGGCCTTCGGCCACCTTCCCTCTCAAGGGGAGAAGGACGTCGATCGTCGGCCCGCCTGCATCTTGCGCGACCGACATGCCCTCCGCGCGCCGACGACCCTCACCCGCCGCTGCGCGGCCGCCCTCTCCCGGCGGGAGAGGGGCCGCATAGGCTACACCCGGCGCCGTCTTCACGAGGCGGCCGGATCACCTCAGGTAGATCGGCCGCTCGATGGTCGTGCCCGGCTCGACCTTCCCCTTCAGCTCGTGGGCGTCGAGGGCGAAGAGGGGGCTGATCTCGACGGCGAAGGGGACGGTGCCGTCCGGCCGGCGCGGGACGACGGCACCGGCCTGTTCGAGCCAGGAGCCGAACAGGTCGCTCATCCTCTGGTGGACGGTGGCCGGCGAGTCCGGGCCCACGGCGTTCTTCAGCGGCTCGAACTCGACCGCGCGGTCGGTCTCGACGACGACGTAGCCCCGGGCCTCGGGGAGCGCGTCGAAGATGAACTGCTCGAACTTCACGGCGTTGGGCTCGGCCGGCCTGACCAGCTCGCCGGCCTCGCCGAGGTACGGCACCTTCTTCACCGCCCGGTGGAACGGCAGGCGGTGGACGCCGACCAGCCGCTGGACGAACGAGCGCTCCAGGACGTGGATGGCGATGCTGCCGGCCCAGTAGGCGAGCTGGCCTTCCTCGTTGCGGGCCTCGGCCAGCGGCCGGGGGAGGTCGGAATACTCGATGATCTGCGGGCGGCCGTCGACGTCGACGACGACGCCGACCTTCTCGTCCGGGGCCAGCTTCTCGATGACCTTGAGCGACATCTCGGCGTCCGCCCGGCGGTGGAGGCCGATGAAGGTCGGGTCGGCGATCTCGACCATCGGGTTGTCGACCTGGAAGTAGAAGAGGGTCCGTACGCCGCGGTCGCCCATCTCGTCCAGGCAGCTCGGCTTGCAGCCCTCGCCGCCGGGGGCGGCCAGGGCGGCGAGCGTGCCGCCGTGGCCGTCGGGGCTCATGGCGACCTGCCCGGGGCCGGCCAGCAGGACCGCGCCGGTGGCCAGGTCGACGGCCGGCATGCGGCCCTGGACGAAGAACCGGACGTGGTCCAGGCCGAAGCGGTCGTGCTCCTCGAAGAACCGGACGGTCGCGTCGTGGTTCTCGTGGCTGGTCATGACGTACAGCGGCGGCTGCTTGCCGTAGCGCCGGCCCAGGGCCACGACCTTCTCGGCGTGGATCTGGAAGAGGCTGGCGGAGGAGACCGGGCCGATGGGGAAGGTCCCCTTGGGCCCGGGGAAGCCCAGCCGGGTGCCCGAGCCCCCCGCCACCACGACCACGCCGACCTCGCCGGCGGCCAGGGCCTCCTCGCCCGCCTCGGTGGCGCGGCGGCGGTCGGCGCGCTCGGCGTCGGTCTGGGGCATGCGGACGACGTCGATCGGGCGGACCCGATCCGTGTCGACCTCGGCCCGGGCCCCCTCCCCCTTCACCAGCTCGGCGACCAGCCGGGACAGGTGGTCGAAGTCGATCGACGCGACCTCCGCCGCGAGGGCCTCGCGGCCGGCGTCGTCGAGGTCGTCCCAGGACCGCAGCAAGTGCCCCTGACCGTGCTTCTCCAGCCGCTCCGCCAGATCCTGCTTGAATGCCATCGCGTGGCGCGCTCCTCGGTGGGTCGCTCGCGGGGCCGCCTCGGCGCATCCAGGCCGATCCGCCCCTCTTCCCCACGATCGTACCATCTCGCCCCGCCGCGGGCATCCTCTCCCGCCGCGCGCGGGTGTAGCTCTGTTTCCTGGATATCGCTCCGCCCCTCGGGGCGAAAGGTGGTCCGGGCGGTCCGCCCGGACGTCGAAGGGGTCCGGGATGGGGACGTCCGGGCGGACCGCCCGGACCACCGTGATGGATTCGTCCCCTCCAGGTTCGAGAGCTACACCCGCCGCGCGCGAGCCCGCCCCCCGGCCTTCGGGGGCTTCCCGAGGGGCGGGGGGCGGGCCGGGCGGATCGGATCAGGTCGAAATCCCTTCGGCGGGCCTGGGCCCCGACGCAGCCGTGGTCGGGGCCGGGCCGAGCGGACCCTGGCGGCGGGTCAGGTGCCGAACTCGGGCCGGCGCTGGGAGAGCTGCGACTGGAGGCGCTGGATGATGGACGAGTGCATCTGCGAGACCCGCGACTCGCTCAGGTCGAGCGTCGCGCCGATCTCCTTCATCGTCAGTTCCTCATAATAGTAGAGGATGATGATGAGGCGCTCGTTGCGGTTGAGGCCCTTCGTCACCATGCGCATGAGGTCCTTGCGCTGGAGGCGGCGGGTGGGGTCCTCCCCCTTCTTGTCCTCGAGGATGTCGATCTCGCGGACGTCCTTGTAGCTGTCGGTCTCGTACCACTTCTTGTTCAGGCTGATGAGGCCGACGGCGTTGGCGTCGCTGGCCATCTTCTCGAACTCCTCCATCGGGAGCCCGAGGCGCTCGGCCAGCTCGACGTCGGTGGGCGGGCGGCCGTGGCGGGCCTCCAGCTCCTTGCGGGCCTCCTCCATCTTGGTGGCCTTGGAGCGCACCAGGCGGGGGACCCAGTCCATCGTCCGCAGCTCGTCCAGCATGGCGCCGCGGATGCGGGGGACGCAGTAGGTCTCGAACTTGACGCCGCGCGTCAGGTCGAAGGCGTCGATGGCGTCCATCAGGCCGAAGACGCCGGCGGAGATCAGGTCGTCGAGGTCGACCCCCTCCGGAAGCCGCTGCCAGATGCGCTCGGCGTTGTACTTGACCAGGGCCAAGTAGCGCTCGACCAACTGGTTCCGCAGTTCCGTGGTGGGCTGCTCCTTGAACTCCCGCCAGAGTTCGGTCACATCCACATCCACCTTGGTTGACATCCTGACCTCCGTGTCGGCTGCGCGAAGGGTCGCACATCCCTGTGCGTGCTCCGGGATGGCGGCGGTCCGCCCCCCCGTCGATCGCGGGGCGACGCCCCCGGCCGTCGCGGCCCCGGCCCCCTCGTGGAGGCCCCGGCCCGCGGCGGCCGGCGTCCCCGCCCCGCCCCTCGCCATTCAAGGAACCCGATCCTCAATACTCATCGGACGACCCGCCCATCCGTCTTGAGCCGTATCATCCGGAGAATCCGGACGATCGGCCCGCCGCCGGGAGGGCCGGTGGTCATGCGTCGCCCGGGGCGACGGGCTCGGGCCCGCCGACCGAGGCTCTCGGCCGGGTCGTCCATGAAATCCCTCCGTGGAACGATGCGCGACATGGCTCAGACGGCCTCCTCGCCGAGGATCAGGCGGGCGAGCCGGCCTCGCGAGGCCGCCTCCACGTCGTCCGGCACGGCCGGCCCGGTCGTCAGGTAGCTGACGGGACGGTCGGCCCGGCCCAGGACGGCCAGGAGCGGCCCCAGGGTCTCGGCTTCGTCGAGCTTGGTCAAGATCAAGCGGCCGGGACGGGCCGGGGCGAACCGATCGGCCGCCGCGCGCAGCCCCCGCGCCGAGGCCGTGGCCCCGAGCGCCAGGTGGACCTCGTCCGGCCGCAGGGCCGCCAGCAGCTCGCCCAGCTCCGCGACCCGCGAGGCGTCGCGGGGCGAGGCCCCGGGCGTGTCGACGAGGACGACGTCGAGCGCCCCCAGCGCGTCGAGCGCCCCGCGGGCGGCCTCCGGACCGTCGCCGACGGCCAGCGGCGCGTCGAGGAGGTCGGCGAAGGCTCGCAGTTGTTCGTAGGCGCCGATCCGGCGGGCGTCGGCCGACAGCAGGCCGACCCTCGCCCCGCGGCGCAGCTTGAGGGTCGCGGCCAGCTTGGCGACTGTGGTCGTCTTGCCGACCCCGGTCGGCCCGATCAGGGCGACGACCCGGCGCGTCCCCGGGACCGGGCGGATCGGCGGCGCCACCGCCAGCGCGTCCTCCAGGGCCCGGCGGACGGCCGAGGCCGCGTCGTCGGGCGACGAGAGTATCGCCGCCTCGCGGGCCAGGAGCCGGGCGAACGGCTCGGGGGCGTCGGCCTCCAGGAGCCTCGCGTAGGCCGCGGCCGCCTCGACCGACGCGGGCGGCCATCCCCCCCCGACCGGGCGGGGGGCCGGGACCTCGACCGCGACCCGCGCCGGTGCCGATCCTTCCGCCGCCGCCGAAGCCTCGACCTCGACCGACGCCCCGGCGCCCAGGCCGAACAGCCGCCGCCGCCGGACCTCGCGGGCCGCCAGGATGACGGCGTCGCCGCCGAGGTCCCGCCGCACGCGGGCCAGCGCCTCGCGCATCGTCCGGCCGCGGTAGGTCCGCGAGTCGCCGGCCTCGGTCGCCCGTCCCGCGGGCGTCGCGGCGCTCATGCGAACGCCTCGGTGGTGGCGAACGTCACCGGGTCGACGGCCGGCGCGGACTCGTCGTCGGCCTCCTCGGCGTCCTCGACGATCGTCCCCAGCACCTCGACGGGCGTGTCGCGGGGGATCTCGCGCTGGCTGAGGACGACCAGGCGCGGCAGGTCGGCGCGGGTCAGGTCCTTGAGCACGGCGCGGGAGGAGGCGGTGGTCAGGACGATCGGCGGCAGGCCGGCGTCGACCAGCGCGGCGACCCCCTGGGCCACGGCCCGGAGGATGCTGCGGACGGTCTCGTCGCCCAGGGCCTCCGACGGGTGCGCGTCCGACTCGGCCGCGACGGCCGCCAGCCGCGAGTTCAGCTCCTGCGACAGCGTGACCACCCGCAGGCGGCCGTCGTCCGAGCGGTGGCTCTCGGTGATCTGCCGGGCCAGGCTCTGCCGGGCCAGCTCGGTGAGCGCGGCGACGTCCTTGGTCCGGCCGGCGTGGACGGCCATCGTCTCCAGGATCGTCTCCAGGTCGCGGACGCTCACCTGCTCGCGCAGGAGGTTCTGCAACAGCCTCTGCAGCTCGCCCGGCCGGAGCAGCCCGGGGACGACCTCGTTGGCCAGGGTGGGGGCCGAGGTGCGGACGCGGTCGAGGAGGCGCTCGATCTGGTCGCGGGTCAACAGCTCGTCGGCGTGGTTGCGGACGATCGCGCCGAAGTGGGCGGCGACGACGGCCGACGCCTCCAGGATCTTGCAGCCGGCCAGCTCGGCGACCTCGCGGCCCTCGGCGTGGATCCAGACGGCGTCCTGGCCGGTGGCCGGGTCGACGGCCTCGCGGCCCTCGGGGCGGTCGCCCGCGCCGGCGGGCGGGATGGCCAGCAGCCGCCCGGCGTACGCGCTGCCGGAGCCGACCACGGTGCCGCGGATCTTCACGCGGTACTCGTGCGCGGTCAGGCCGATCTCGTCGTGGATGCGCACCTGCGGGACGATCAGGCCCAGGTCGCGGGCCACGTTCTGGCGGACGGTCCGCAGCCGCTCCAACAGGTTGCCGCCGCGGGTGGAGTCGGCCAGGCTGATGAGCCGGTAGCCGATCTCCAGCTCCAGCAGGTCGACGTGCAGCAGGTTCTCCATGTCGTCCGACGCCGGGTCGCCCGCCGGGCGGGCCGGCTCGGTCGCTCGCGGGGCGGTCGACGCCGCCCGCGGGGCCTCGGCCTCGGCGCGAGGCTCCTCGGCGCGGGTCGGGGCGCGTCGCGGCGCGGGGCGGGCCTCGGGCTCCTCCTCGACGTCCGGCAGCGTCCCCCGCAGGCGATAGGCGCGGTAGCCCAGCGTCGCGGAGAGGGCGAGCAGCGGCAGCTTGGGCAGGGGCGTGAAGGCCAGCAGGCCCAGGAAGGCCGACGCGACGCCCAGGACGGTCGGGTTCCGGGTGAGCTGGCCGACGACGTCGCGGCCGATGTCCGTCGCCGTGGACGACCGGGTGACGATCAGGCCCGCGGCCAGCGAGATCAGGAACGCCGGCACCTGGCTGACCAGGCCGTCGCCGATGGTCAGCTTGGTGAAGACCTCGACGGCCTCCTCGACGGGCATGCCGTTCTGGACGACGCCGATGAACAGGCCCCCGGCGATGTTCACCATCAGGATCACCACGCCGGCCACGGCGTCGCCGCGGACGAACTTGCCGGCACCGTCCATCGCCCCGAAGAAGTCGGCCTGGCGGTAGACCTCCTCGCGGCGGGCGTGCGCCTGGTGCTGGTCGATGACCCCGGCGTGCAGGTCGGCGTCGATGGCCATCTGGCGGCCGGGCAGGCCGTCGAGCATGAACCGCGCGGCGACCTCGCTGATGCGCGTGGCCCCCTTCGTGATGACCACGAACTGGATGACCACCAGGATCGCGAACAGGATCACGCCGACGAGCACCTTGTCGCCCGCGACGAACTCGCCGAACGCCCGGACGACCGTCCCGGCCGCGTCGACGCCCATGTCGCCGCCGTGGGTGAGGACCCGCCGCGTGGTGGCCACGTTGAGGACCAGCCGCGTCAGCGTGGTCGTCAGCAGGATCGTCGGGAAGGAGCTGAACTCCTGCGGCGAGCGGATCCCCAGGGTGGTCAGCAGGACCAGGACCGCCAGCGTCAGGTTCGCCGCCAGCAGCAGGTCCAGCACCTCCGGCGAGACCGGGACGACGAAGACCAGGACCGCGCCCACGATCGTGATCGGGAGGACCAGGCTTGAGAGGCCCCGCCATGCGGGCCCACCGGACGTCGAGGAAGCCATCCAATCCTCTCCACACGAAGGCCGAACGACGCGACGCGCGGACCCTCCCCGCGACCCGAAAAGACTCCCGCTCGAATTCTCCCCCGGCCGGAATCGGCCCGCGTGATGTGTGCAGGGACCTTACCCCCGGAGCCCCGGCCTGTCCAGGGCGAAAGGCCCCGCGAACGGCCCCGATCAGCCCTTCGGCCATGCCCCGCGAAGCTGGGCGATCAGCAGGGGATCGGCGATCGCCGCGCGGGGGGAAGGCGCGGGGGCGGAGGCGATCCGCAGGGCGAGCTGGGCGGCCTCCAAGGTCGGCAGCTTCGCCCGATGGATCGCGCGGCGGATCGTCGCCCCCGACCTCCCCCGGGCCGACGCCCGCACGAACACCTTGCGCGGCGGCGGCCCGCCGGAGAGGACCACCACCAGGCCGGCGTCGCCGAACAGCGCGAGCGTCGCCCCCTCCAGCAACTCGGGCGTCCCGTCGCGCATCGCGTGCGCCAGGCGACGCCGCGAGGACCGGACCTTGGGGTCGCCGTCCAGGGTCTTCTGGTCCTCGCGCTGCTCCTCCGTCGACATCCGGAGCATGGCCTCGAACCGCGCGAGGCGCAGGCCGTAGTCGGCCAGGCCCACGACGACCATCGCCGCCGCCAGGGCCCAGGCCGGGGCCAGCAGGATCGCGAACGCCCCGTGCGCGGCGGCCGGGAAGTCCTGGAACGCCAGCCCTTGCAGGTCCCCCCAGCGCGAGCGCAGCCCCCAGACGGCCACGGTCGCCAGGACCGCCGCCTTGACGATCGACCAGGCGCAACGCTCCAGCTTCGCGCCCAGTCCCCCCCCCTGCCCCACCCGCCAGAGCCGCATGACGTCGGGCGCGAGGAGCGAGGGCGCGAACATCCCGCGCGTCTGGATCAGATGGGCCGCGGTCGCCCCCAGGGCGAACCCCAAGAGCAGCAGGCCGACCGGGATCGCCACGGCCGTCGCCGCGCCGAGGACCAGCCGGCCCAGGTCGCGGGCGTCTTCGAGGCTCGCCGCCGGCCCGACGAGCGGCGCGCGCACGACGTCCGCGAGCGACCCGAGCAGCGATGCCTCGCCCCCGGCCAGTATCACCACGGCCACGAGCCAGCCGACGGCGGCGGTCAGCTCCGGGCTGTGCGCGACCTTCCCCTGCTCGCGGGCGAGCTGCCGGCGTCGGGGCGAAGCGGCCTGCGTGCGATCCTCGGACATCGGACCCGCCCCCCCTATCAGAGACTGCTTCCGTAACCAACGGCCTTCCCCCCTCGCGGGGGAAGGTGGCCCGAAGGGCCGGATGAGGGGGAGGACGCGCCGGACGGCCGTCGAGATCCCGAGCCGGTCGGACGGGCCTTCGAATCCCGACGGCGCTCGTGCTTCGCGTCCCCCTCATCCGACCCCTTCGGGGTCTGCCTTCCCCCGCCAGGGGGGAAGGCGTCGGGGCCGCCTGCGCTCCTCCGGAATGACCTCTATCAGTATCCCCCGGCCGCCCAGGCGGCCCACGCGCCGTCCAGGCACGCGGCGAGTCCGGCGAGGCTCGCCATCACGAGCACCACGCCGAGCGCCGCGCGGATCGGCAGCGAGAGCGTCATCAGCGGGACGCTGGGCGCGAGCCTCCCCAGCCATCCCAGCGCCACGCCGGCCGTCGCCAGGGCCACGGCGGGCGGGGCCGCGGCGCGGAGGGCCAGTTTCAGCGCGTCGGCCGTCTGGGCGAAGAGGGCTTCCGCCGAATCCCGCTCCAGGGCCAGCCGGCCCGCGGGGAACGCCTCGAAGCTGCGCAGCAGGCCGTCGACGATCGCCAGGGGGCCGTCCAGGGCGAGGAACGCGGCCAGCGCGACCAGGCCGTAGAGGTGGCCCAGCGCCGTCGACTCCTCGCCCGTCTCCGGGTCGAACAGCGAGGACGTCGCCAGGCCGGCCTGCGACGCCACCAGCTCGCCCGCCTGCCGCGCCGCCGCCACGACCAGCGACGCCGACAGCCCCATCAGGCCGCCGACGACCGCCTCGTTCGCGACCAGCCAGCCGAGCCCGAACCGCGACGTCGGCGCGCCGATCGCGCCCGCGGCCAGCGGGGCGGTCCACGCGCCCAGCGCCAGGGCCATGACGGTGCGGAACCGCCAATCCAGCCCGGGCGCGGCCAGCACCGGGGCCGTGAAGCAGACGCCCGCCGCCCGCGCCGCCACCAGCGCGAACGCCGGCGCGTTCGCCGCCAGCCACATCACGTCGATCGGGGAGTCGCCCATCGGGGCCGGGGCCTCGTCGTGGCTAGAGCATGTCCGGGATCGACCCGATCAGGTCGACCGTGAAGTCGATCCAGCGCGACGCCAGCCACGGCAGGAGGACCAGCGTCGCCACCGCGACGGCCACCAGCCGGGGCACCATGCCGACGACCGGCTCGTTGAGCTGGGTCATCGTCTGGAAGATGTTCACGACCAGCCCCGCCATCAGCGCCGCGGCCAGCAGCGGGCCGCCCAGCAGCAGCGTCAGCCGCAGCGCCTCGCGGGTCCAGTCGATCGCCTGATCCACGTCCATGCCCAACCTCCGATCCGATGGTTCAGCCCGAGAGCCCGGCGAGCAGCATGTCGGCCACCAGCAGCCAGCCGTCCGCCAGGACGAAGACGATGAGCTTGGCGGGCGTCGACACCAGCGTCGGCGGCATCATGAACAGGCCCATCGCCGCCAGTACGGCCGAGACCACCAAGTCGATGACCAGGAACGGCAGATACAGCATGAAGCCGATCTTCAGGGCCGTCGTCAGCTCGCTGAGGATGTACGCCGGCGCCACCACGCCCAGCTCGAAGTCCGCCGCCCGCGCCGGATCGGCCGACGCGGCCGGCGAGTCGGGATGCGCCCGCTCGTGCAGCGTGGTCAGGTAATCGTGGTGGTTGTTCCGGTCGATCTGGTCGACCATGAACGCCTTCACCGGCGCGGACCCGGCGTTCCAGGCCGCGACCGCGCCGGCCTTGCCGGCCATGTACGGCTCGACGGCGTCTGCATAGACCTTCTCGGCCACGGGCCGCATGACGATCGCGCTGAGCAGCAGCGCCAGGGCCATGAGCACCTGGTTCCCCGGCACCTGCGGGCTCCCCAGCGCCTGCCGCAGCAGGATGAGCACGATGTTGATCCGCACGAACGGCGTGATCATCAGCAGGGCCACCGGCAGGAGCGAGGCCGCGCCGAACAGCACCACCGTCTGGACCGACCGCACGGCGTCGGCCGGGCTCAGCGCCGGCGGGTCGTGGACCTCGGCCGGCTTGTTGATCCGCGAGACCGGATCGGGCCGCCGCGGCGCCGGGCCCGGCGCGGTCTGGGCCGAGACGGCGGCGAGGCTCGTCAGGAAAAGCAGCGCGAAGGCCCCGGCGCGAAGGCTCCGCCTCATGACTCGTCTCCGATCCGCACGTCGAAGCGGCTCTGGGCGTGGACCGGGCGATGGGGGGCGGGCGCGGGAGCGACGGCGGCCGGGGCGGGTGCCTCCGCGGGCTCGTCGTCCAGCTCGCCGAGGAGAGTCGGGCCCCCTTGCGGGCCGGTGCCGATGAGGAGCGTCCGGCCGCCGGCCTTGACGGCGAAGACGGAATGACGCGGCGGGAGGTGGACCCGGCCGACGACCTGGAGCTTGACCGCCGCCCCGGCCGAGCACTGCTTCCGGGCGGCCGCGCAGACGGCGCCGGCGCCACCCAGGGCCAGGATCATCACGGTCGTCCCCAGCCACCACGCCTGCGAGACCGGCGCCTGCGCGGTCTTCTTCGATCGCTCGCCGGCGATCGTCCGCGGGGCCTTCGCCCGGTCGTCGGCCCCGGCGTCCTGCGCCGGGGAGGCCGCGGCGACCCCGAGGGTCAAGGCGAGCGTCGTCAAGATGAGCCTGGCTGGGGCCATGCGAGGTTCCTTCGGTCGTCGCGGAGCCGGTCGGGGGTGCGTGAATGGGCGGGATCCCGTCGCGATCAGACGAGCACCTCTTCCCGGCCGCTGGGGTCGGGCAGGTCGAGGGCGCCCTGGTCGGAGAGCATGCGGATCCGCTCGGCGACCTCCACCTGCGCGACCTCGGTGTCGGAGAGGCGGAAGGGGCCCAGGCCCTCCAGGTGGCGCTGGAGCACCAGGGCGGCCGAGGCGTTCAGGGCACCCAGCACCTTCGCCCGCAGCGGCGGGGCCGACCCGGCCAGGGCGAGCGCCCAGGCCTCGGCATCCTCCGGGCGGAACGCGGCGCGAACCTCGGCGTCGTCCATGCGGAGGACGTCGTCGAAGACGAAGCAGAGCCGGCGCAGGCCCAGGCTGAGAAACTCCTCCAGGACCACGGCCTGCTCCGCCGGGTCGACGCGGTCCATCCGGGCGATCTCCCAGGTGACGGCCTCCACCGCCTCCGGGTCGAGATGAGCCAGCAATTGCGACGAGATCGACTGCTCCAGGCTGACGAGCACGATCGCCGCCTTGCGCAGCGGCGGGATCGCGGAGATCGACGGCGCCTCGGCCGGCGCGGGGCCGACCCCGGCGGCGGGGTCGCGTGGGGCCTCGGTGGGGTCCTCGCGCCAGGCCGTCGGCCTGGGGGACGCGGACGGGGACGATGCGGCGTTCATGACCTCCCCCCTCCCTGGGCCGTCCAGCGGTTCAGGACGCTGAAGGCCGTCTCCGGATTGCGCCGGACGAATTCGAGGACGCGCTCCGTCGGGGCGGGCGCCCCGGGCGAGCCGCGGTGGTAGCGCAGGCCGCCCCGGCTGGGCGCGGCCTTGCGGGCCGGCTGGCGGCCGAAGATCCACGTCCCGAGGGCCACCAGGGCCGCCGCCGCCGCCCCCGCCGACCCCGCCACCGCCCACTCGCGGGCCGACCGCCGCGAGGCCGCCGTCGCGCCGGGGGACGGGCCCTCGGCGGGCACCTCGTCGGGCAGGACGTCGACGATCGTCGGGGCCCAGTCGACGTCGGCCTCGGACGACGCGAGCCGGACGGTCGTCTGGATGACCTGCTCGGTCTTGTTCTTCAGGGCGATGTAGTCCTCGTGCGACGGCTGGCCGCCGCCCGGGAGCCGGCTGGCGTTGTAGTAGTAGCTCCGCGGCACGAACACCCAGGCCCCGCCCCGCTTCCGCGCCGGCTCGGCCGCCGCGACCGCCGGGGCGTCGGCTTCCGGGGCCGGCTCGTCGGCGTCGACCTCCATCGCGCGATTGAGCCCGACCGCGACCCCCGGCGTCGGGGCCTCGGGTCGCGGCGAGGGCGCCGGCGACTCGGCGGCGACGTCTTCGAGCTGGACCAGCACCAGCACGTCCTTGATCCACGGGGCGAGCTTGTCGAGGATCCGGCGCGTCAGCTCCTCCTCGCGGGCCCGGTTGGTCGACTGCGCCGCGAGGTCGGGCTTGCTGGGATCGCGATAGATCCGCCCCTCGCCGTCGCCGATCCAGAACGACTCCCGGGTCAGGCCGGGCGCGGCGGTGGCCAGGATCGAGATGATCGACTCGACCGTCCCCGGCGAGAGTTCCGCCCCCTCCTCGGTCTGCACCTGCACCAGGCACGTCGCCTTCGGGGCCGTCCTCGACGACGCGCGGACGCGCTCGCGGACGGGGAGGGAGACGAAGGAACTCTCGACGTTCGGCAGGCCGTCGATGATCGACTCGTAGACCTTCGCCCGGTCGCGCTGGAGCCGCTCGTCCCGCTCGCGGGACGACTCGAAGAGCCACGACGAGGGGGCCGAGCCTTCGCGCAGCTCGTCGGGCGTGCGCGGGCCGAGGTCGAGCCCGGCGACGATCGTCGCGGCGGCCTCGGCCGATCGGCTCGGCACGACCACGCGGCGGCCGTCGATCGCGTAGTCGACCCCCCCTTTCTGGAGGGCCCGCTCGATCTTGTCGAGGTCGACCTTGCGGAACGACCGACCCGCCGCCAGCGGGACGCGATCGGCCGGGGCGATCGACCAGGCGGCCAGGCAGCCGGCCACGGCGAGGCCGCCCGCCACCAGCGCCAGCAGGCCGAGCCTCGCGGCCGCCGGGCGGCCGGCGGTCGCCTTGCGGGCCCGGTCGACCCAGGAGCGGAGCCGGGCCGGCGTCGCGTCGATGCGGAAGGTCGCCATCCATCCTCCACGGATCCGCCCCCGACGCGAGAGGTCGCCGCGGCGTCCGGGCCCTTCCCTGGGCGGACGACGCCGGGCGCGTCGCGGGGCGACCGTGTTATCCACATTCCGCCCGCCCTGTCAATCGAGGCCGACTCGGCGGCACGGCGGGCGTGCCTTGGGAATTCGGCGGTCGATGTCCGACGTCTTCCCCCCTTGCGGGGGAAGACAGACCGCGAAGCGGTCAGATGAGGGGGACGCGAAGCAAAAGCGCCGTCGAGATTCGAAGGCCCGCCCGTCCGGGCCGGCGCGAAATCCGGCGGCCTCCGCGCACGTCGTCCCCCTCATCCGGCCCTTCGGGCCACCTTCCCCCGCCAGGGGGGAAGGCCGTCAGGATGCCCCCTCAACCTCCGACGCGATCCGCCGAATTCCCAAGGCAAACCCCGGCGCGGCTCAGGCGAACAGCGACTCCACGAAGGCGTCGGCGTCGAACGGCTGGAAGTCCTCGATGGCCTCGCCCACGCCGACGAACTTGATCGGCAGCTTCATCGTCTGCCGGACGGCGACCGCCACGCCCCCCTTGGCCGTGCCGTCGAGCTTCGTCAGGATGACGCCCGTCGTGCCGATGCTCTTGGTGAAGACCTCGGCCTGGCGGATCGCGTTCTGGCCGTTGGTCCCGTCCAGGACCAGCAGGACCTCGTGCGGGGCCCCGGGGATCTGGCGGCGGACGACCCCGACGATCTTCTCCAGCTCGCGCATCAGGTGGGTCTGGGTGTGGAGCCGGCCGGCGGTGTCGACGATCAGCACGTCCGAGCCCCGCGCCAGGGCGCGCTGGCAGGCGTCGTGCGCCACGCTCGCCGGGTCGGCCCCCGGCGCGCCGCAGACGATCTCGCAGCCGGCGCGGCCGGCCCAGATCGAGAGCTGGTCGGCCGCCGCGGCGCGGAAGGTGTCGCACGCGGCCAGGCAGACCGACTTCCCCTCGTCGCGGAGCCGCTGCGCCAGCTTGGCGATCGACGTCGTCTTCCCCGAGCCGTTCACGCCGGCGATCAGGTAGACGCTCGGCTTCTTGGCGGCGACCGCCAGCGACTCGGCGCCGGGCTCGCTCAGCAGCTCCTTGAGCTGGGCCTTCACGAACGCCACGAGGTTCTCGTCGGCCGTCTTCTCGGCGAACGCCTCGCGCACGGAGTCGATGATCCGCCCCGTCGCCGCCACGCCGACGTCCGCCTGGATGAGCCGCCCCTCCAGCTCGTCCAGGAACGCCTGGTCGACCTTCCGCCCGAACCACGACCGGACGTTGAACAGCTGCGCCGTGCGCGCCAGCCCCTTCTTGAACCGCTCCAGGATCCCCTTGATCGCCATGTCCGCCCTTCCGTCTCCCTGTTCGCGTCCGATCGTGCCGACGTCCCATTCTAACATCAGGGCGCGACAGGCATCAGCCGAACCGGAGCGGGGTTGCGATACACCGCGATCGTCCCGTCGTCCGTCGTCGCGACCGGCTCGACGCCGTCGAGCGCGGCGAAGAATCCGTCCGGCCCCCAGGGGCCGTGCTGGAGCGAGGCCGAGACGGCGACGTATCGCGTCGCGACCGAGCCCACCGGCGGCGGGGCCGGCCAGGCCCCGACGGCGTCGACGACGTGATGGGCCCCCGCGACGCCGTAGGCGGACGGGTCGACGTCGCCGAAATAATAGAAGGTCAGGTCGCGGAACTCCGGGCGGGCGTCCTGGAGCCGCCGCAGTGAGCGCAGGCCCTGGCCCCAGTCGAGGTTCGAATCCGACAGCACGGACCGGCCCCCCCGCCGGCCGCCGGCCAGGGCGTTGAAGTACGTCAGCTCGTCGGGATAGACGCTCGCCACCGCGACCGCCTGGCCGAGCAGGCCCAGGGCCAGCACGACCCCGCGGACCGCACGGCCTCGGGTCGCTCCGCCCTCCCCTCCCCTCGCCGCCCGCGAGATCCACACGATCGCCGGCGGCGCCATCGGCAGCAGGTAGCGCACGCCGTAGTTCCGCGACGACCCCGCGGAGGCGACGGCGAAGAACAGCACCATCGCTTGCAACAGCATCCGGTCGGGCTCGCGCGTCAGGCAGGCGCGGGGGCCGTCGCGCCCCAGGCGGGCCCCCGCCATCAGCCAGAGCGCGAGCGGCACCTTCACCGCCATCGCGACGAGGTAGTAGTATCGCCACCCCCACATCCGGCGCTCGCCCAGCAGGTAGCTCGGCCCGCCCGACGCCTGGTGCCGCATCTGCGTCGCGAAGCCCACCCAGTCCTGGGGGATCGGCGTCTCGTACGCCCGCGCGACCAGCGCCCCGAATCGGCCGACGGCGCTCGGGTGCTCGCCGGTCGCCGGGCTCAGGGGGAGCGTGGCGAAGCCGGTCAGCGCGAAGTCGGCCGCGAGCATCGCCGCGACGAACCCGGCCATGGCGATCGCCTTGCGGGCCGTGCGCCGGGGCCGGTCGTGCAGCCACCAGATCAGGCCCAGGATCGGCGGGTAGACGATCGCCGTGAACTTGCACGCGAACGCCAGCCCGCAGAGCGCCGCGGACGCCCAGAACCAGCGCCGGCGCCCCGAGGCCAGGAACGACCCGAAGGCCAGGAACGCCGCGGCGGTCGCGACGGTCACCGGCGCCTCCATCGTCACGAGCGAGCCGTGGGCGATCAGGTTCGGGCTCAGGGCGTAGAGCCACGCCGCGAAGGCCATCGCCCTCGCGTCGTTCAGCCTTCGCGCCCACCAGGCCGTCAGCGCGAGCCCCGCGAGCCAGATCCACGACGCCCCCAGCCGGGCGATCGGCAGCAATTCGGCCTGGCGTCGCGGCTGGTCGTCGATCAGCCCGCCCCGGCCGGCGAGGTCCAGGGCCAGGAACGTCGGCGCGAGCTGCACCTTCCAGGGCAGGTTGGGCGAGCCCATCCGGGTGACGCCGACGGCGTCGCCGGCGCGCCACCAGCGGGCGGCGGCGTCCAGGTAGGTCGTCTCGTCGTAGGTCGCCGACGAGGCGACGGCCGCGCGCCAGACGAGGAGCCAGCCGACGGCCGCCGCCGCCATCGTCGCGGCGAGTGGGGCGTGACGGCGCACGGGTCAGCCCTCCCCGGCCCGGCCGCGCTCCAGGTCGGCGACGATCCGGGCGACGTCCAGGGCGTCGCGGATCGTGGGGGCCGACGAAGGGGCCCCGTGGACGAGCCGGTGGAACTGGTCGTTGAGCAGGTCGCCGACGGTCGGCTCGACCGGGAGGCGTTCCTCGTGCGGGCCCTCGGCGTCCCACCACTGGATGCGGTCGGGCATCTCCACCCACGCCGCCCCGCGCTCGGCGAAGACCTGGAAGCCCGAGGGGGGGAGGAAGCGGCCGGCCTCGCCCCACTCGGCCCGGTGGTAGAGGCTGTACGAGACCTGGGCCGTCCCGCCGCCGGGGAAGTGGGCGGTGAAGGAGTCGAAATCCCGATCGTCGGCCGCGGGGGCCCGGTGCGGCAGCACCCGCGCCCCGGCCGCGGAGACGGCCGTCGGGGTCGACCCGAAGAGGAACGAGCACCAGTCGAGCAGGTAGCTCCCCGGGTCGATGGCGAGCGGCACCGGGACGACCTGCGTGGTCGGGCCCGGCTGGGCGTAGCGGTCGAAGCTGACGACGCGGCTCTGGCCGACGATCAACCGGGGCGGGCCCAGGGTCGTCGCCAGCAGTTCGCGAAGCCGGAGCGTCGCCGGGTAGCAGCGGCGGGCGAACTCGGGCGTGAACGGGACGCCGGCCTCGTCGACCCGCGCCGCCAGGCGTTCCAGCTCCGCCACGTCGCCGGAGAGCGGCAGGGCGCAGTAGATGGGCTTGCCGGCCTCGCAGGCGAGGAAGGCCGCGTGCAGGCCGAACCACTGGGGGGCCAGCAGGTAGACGACGTCCACGTCCGGCCGGGCGACCAGGGCGGCGAGCCCCTCGCACGCCGCGCAGCCGAGCTGCGCCGCCTCGATCTCGGCGCGGCGGGCGACCTGATCGTACACCGCCGCGACGCGGAAGCGGTCCTGGAGCCGCGCCAGCGACGGCTTGTGCCGGCCCTCCCAGAGCCGACCCAGGCCGACGACCCCGACCCTCAACCGCTGCGGCCTCGTCGCGCCGTCCAAGAGTCCGCCTCCCGCCCCGCCCGCGCCCGGACGCCCCCCGTCGGGCCCCGGCCGCCCTCAAGAGGTTATCAACTGGCCCTTCGCCCGGCCACCCGGAACGACGGGGCCGGCCCGCTCACCCCCCCGGCAGGCAGAACTTCCCCAGCACGGCCGGGCGGCGGGCCCCCGTGACGGAGGGGAGCGACGTCGGCAGGCCGAACAGGGCCTCGTGCGCCAGGACCGCGAACGCCATCGCCTCGCGCGCATCGCCGGGGACGCCGCGGTCGTCCCCCAGCAGCAGGCGGGCCGGGGCGAGCAGCTCGGCGAGCCGGCCGAACAGCGCCGGGTTCTTCACCCCGCCGCCCGCCCCGATCACCTCGACGACCGGCGGCACGAACCGCGCGAAGGCGTCGGCCACGGTCCTCGCCGTGTACTCGGTCAGAGTGGCCATCAGGTCGGCGTCGAACCGGCCCAGGAGCACCCCGGCCCGCTCGACGAAGTCGTCGCCGTACATCTCGAAGCCCGTCGACTTCGGCGGCCGGCGCGCGAGGTAGGCGTCCTCGGCCAGCAGGCGATCGACCAGGGCCCCGTCGACCGTCCCCGCCCGCGCGAGCGCCCCGTCGCGGTCGCAGGCGAGCGCCCCGCCGGAGATCCGCCGGGCCAGGCGGTCGAGCAGCGTGTTCGCCGGGCCGGTGTCGAAGCCGAACACCCGCGACGGATCCGGGTCGAGCACCGTGACGTTGGCGATGCCCCCCAGGTTGAGCACGGCCCGGCGCCCGGGCGCGGCCTCGGCCTCGCGGGGCGCGTACAGGATGATGTCGGCGAACGGCGAGATCGGGGCCCCCTCGCCGCCGGCGGCGACGTCGCGCATCCGGAAGTCGGCGATCACCAGGGCCCCCGTGCGCTCGGCCAGCACGTCGCCGTCCCCGACCTGGAGCGTCGCGCCGATCGCGCCCGGGACGGAGCTGTGATGGTAGACCGTCTGGCCGTGCGACCCGATCAGGTCGACGTCCCCCGGCGTCAGCCCGGCCCCGGCGACGGCCACGTCGAAGGCGGCGGCGAACGCCTCGGCGACCAGGACCCCCATCTCGGCCACGTCGCGGACGCCCCAGCGTTTCAGGTCCAGGATGCGGGCCCGCGTCTCGGCCGGATAGGGGGCCTCGGCGTAGTGCAACAGCTCCACCCGCGCCCCGGGACGGCCGGCCGCCGGCAGGCCATAACCCTCGATCCGGCAGACCGCCGCGTCGATCGAGTCGGCGCTCGTCCCGGAGATCATCCCCACCACGACCCGCGACGGCTTCCCCGTCCGGGCGGCCAGCATCTCGGCGACGGCGCTCATGGTTCCCGGGCCTCTCCCCTCGTCGCGGTCGACCTCAGATCCCCTGCCACGAGCCGGCGACGAACTCGCCTTCGAACACGGTGGCGACGACGGGGAGGTCGGATTCCAGCAGGAGCATGTAAGGGTCGGCCTCGTCGCGGGCGGGGAGGCGGACGACGGCCATGTCGGCGGACTTGCCCGCGCGGAGCGTCCCCGTCGCGGCCTCGGCGCGGAGGGCCCAGGCGCCGAAGAGGGTCCCCATCGTAAGCAGAAGCTCGCCCGAGAGCGAGCCGTCGCAGGCGTGGAGGAACCGCATCTCGTCCAGGATCCCAAGCGACGGGCTGGACGCCAGGCTGTCCGTCCCCAGGCAGACGATCGCCCCCTTCTCCAGGAGCGCCCGGTAGGGGTGGGCGTGGTGGCCGAACCGGGCGTTGGTCCGGGGGCAGTAGGCGACCGCCACCCGCTGCCCCTTGGCCGACGCCTCGGGCCGGAGCTGCCAGAACTCGGACGGCTCGATGTAGGTGCCGTGGGCCACCAGCCAGTCGGCGTCGCGCAGCTCCCCCTTGCGGATGTAGTCGGCCGGCCGGGGGCCGACGGGCTCCCACTCGTCGTCCCACGCGCCGATCTCCTCCAGGAAGCCGCGCAGGGGGCCGTCGCGATGCTCCAGGAGGCGAAGCTCCTCGGGCATCTCGGCCAGGTGGGTCGTCAGCGGCAGCCGGCTGCCGGCCGCGTTGTGGTAGAGCCAGCCCGCCGTGCTGTACGGGGAGTGCGGCGACAGCCCCGGCCGGGCGTTGGCCGCGACCTGGGCCTCGGCGTCGATCGACCCCAGCCACTTCCACGCCTCGCCGCTGGTCTGGAGGCCGCGGTGCCGCTTCAGGCCGATCACCTCGGCGAAGACCACGGCGCGCACGGGGGACTCGGCGATCGCACCCCAGCTCAGGCCGGCGGTGGTGATGTCGGCCACCAGCGTCGTCCCGGCCTCGATCGTCGCCTTCAGGTTGCGTTTCGCGTTGTCGGCGTAGGACGGCCCCCACGCGCCGGAGATCCGCCGGAGCGTGACCTTGCGGATCCACTCGACCTCGTCCTCGGAGCCGCCGGGGGGCGGCCCCTCGTCGCCCGGCATGCGGGAGAGTTCCAGGTGCGTGTGGGCGTTGACCAGGCCGGGGATGATCGCGACGTTCCCCAGGTTGAGGTCCGCGCGACGCTCGCTCGCGGGGCCGACCCAGGCGATCCGGCCGCCGTCGACGGCGACGACGCCGTCCGCGATCGGCGGCCCCTCCACGGGGAAGACGTAGCGCGCCCGGAGGCTGATCGCCCCTCGCCTCATCCGGCCTCCCCGACGTCCCGGCGGTCGAACTTCCAGAGATGGAGGACCAGCGCCGCGACGACGACCGCCCCCGCGACGACCCACGGGACATGATAGAGCCCGTCTTCCGCGTCGCGGTAGACCCACCCGGCGATCCCGGCCCTCTGCAACAGCCCGATCCACGCCCCGGTCGCCACCGCCAGGCCGTTGTTCACCGCGTGGAAGACGACCCCCGGCCACAGGCTCCGGCTCCGCACCGCCAGCAGCCCGATCAGGACCCCCAGGATCGCCGCGTTGAAGAACTGCTGGAACAGGCTCAGGAAGACGTGCAGCAGCCCGAACAGCAAGGCCGACAGCACGATAGCCGACCGCGTCCGCCGCCCCGACTGCAACCCCGACAGGATGAACCCGCGGAACGCGACCTCCTCGCAGACCGCCGGGACCAGCGCGAAGACCAGGATCGCCAGCGGCAGCGGCGTGTCCCCCTTCAACAGCGACTCGAACACGGACCTCGTCGCGTCCGAGATCGGGTAGGCCCACTGCACCAGCCGCTCGAACTCCGCCGACAGCGGCTTCACCGCGACCGCCGCCGCGGCCCCGATCGCGAAATACCGGCCCGCCGCCCCGCGCAGCCTCAGCGTCCCCGCGGGGTCGGTCGTCAGCAGGAAGGCCATGACCAGCGGGACCAGCAGGATCACCCCCTGCCCCGCCGCCACCACGCCGATCCCCCCCAGGCCCGTCGTCAGCAACACCTGGGCGAACAGCCACGACGCCGTGATGATGAGCGCGAAGCCGAGCACCGCCTGCGCCGAGGTCGGCCGCGGCCCCCGGTCGCGGATCACGCCGCGGATCCAGGGGACCAGGCTGAACCGCTCGGATTCGCGGAACAGCACGTTCTCGTCGCTGAACTGGTCCACGGCCCACCGCAGGGCGAGCCAGGCGTAGACGACCGTCGGCAGCAGCACCGGGACGAAAAACCGGAAGGCCGTCAGGTAGTCGCCCACGATCAGGGCCCGGAGCAAGAGCGCGACGCCCGTCACCGGCACCAGGCTGTAGAACGCGTTCAGCTCGATCCCCGGCGCCATCGTCAGGAAGATCAGCGGCAGGCAGACCAGGTAGAGGGGCGTCATGTAATACTGCCCCTCCTTCATACTTCGGGCCATGGCGGCGACGGCCAGGCAGATCGCGCTGAAGAAGGCGGCCAGCGGGATCAGCAGGACGACCATCCAGAGGGCCGATTGCAGCGTCGGCGGCGCGAGCGCCGCGGCGGCCTCGCGGGCCGGGTCGCCCCCCCCCATCGCCGTGGCGCGACGGGCCAGTTGCAGGCCGGTCACGCCCATGCTCACGAGGTTCAGGACGGCCGTCGTCACGCTGGCGGCGAGCACGGCCAGGAACTTGCCGACGACGATCTCGGCCCGGCCGGCGGGGCTGATGAGCAGGGTCTCCATCGTCCCCCGCTCCTTCTCCCCGGCGCACAGGTCGACGGCCGGGTAGAACGCCCCGGTCAGCGACATCAGCACCAGCAGGAACGGGAAGATCCGCCCCCAGACGCTGCCGCCGATCTCCTGCGTGGTGGCCGCGTCCAGCCCCCGCACCTCGATGGGCCGGGCGTACCCCTCGGGGAGCTTGTCCCCCTTCCGGCGCTCCTCGACGATGCCGGCCTTCCAGCGGTCGAGGGCCTCGCGGAGCCGCAGGTAGGTGATCTTGCTGGTCTCGTCCACGCTGCGGTAGTGGATCGGGATGGCCACGTCCGCCCTGGCCGCGAACTGCTCCGGCAGGTCGGCCGGGATCACCATCACGGCCGAGGCGTCGCCGTCGCGGACGGCCTCCTCGCGGAACGCGGGATTCGCCCACTCCCCCGCGTCGGCCCGGCGCTCCACGGTCAGCCGGGCGGCCTCGGCGGGCGAGTCGAACAGCGACGGGTTGAAGCCCTCGCCCTCGGGCGCCAGGAGCGCGGGCTCCTTCGGCAGCCGCTCGGCCCCGACCACCACCACCCGCCTCGGCTTCTCCTGCAACGCGGCGGCGAACTGGAGCACGCCCGCCCCGATGATCGGGTACAGCAGGATCGGGAAGACCACGACCATGAACAGCGTCCGGCGGTCGCGGAGCTGGTCCATCCCCTCGCGCCGGAAGATCAGCAGGACGTTCGACCAGCTCATGACGCGGCCCCCGCCCCGGCACCGGCGGCCTCGTATTCGGCGTCGGCCTTCTCGACCAGCGCGAAGAACAGCTCCTCGACGTTCGGCTGGCCGTGGGCCGCCAGCAGCTCGTCGATCGGCCCCTGGGCCTGGAGCCGGCCCCTGTAGATGACGGCGACCCGCGAGCAGAGCCGCTCGACCTCGCTCATGGAGTGGGTCGAGAAGACGACGGTCTTGCCCATGTCGCGGAGTTCCAGGATCTTGTCCAGCACGGTGCGCTGGACCAGGATGTCCAGGCCGGACGTGGGCTCGTCGAAGATGAGGACGGGGGGGTCGTGGACGACGGTCCGGGCGATGGAGACCTTCTGCTTCATGCCGGTCGACATCTTCGAGCCCAGCACGTCGCGGAAGTCGTCCATGCGGAGCCAGGCGAAGACGGCCTCCATGCGGTCGCGGAGGGCGTCCTTGGGGATGCCGTAGAGCCGGCCGAAATATTCGACCAGCTCCCAGGCGGTCATCCGGTCGTAGATGCCCGTGCCGGCCGACATGAAGCCGATCCGGCGGCGGACCTCCTCGGGGTGCTCGACGACGTCGTACCCCGCGACGACCGCCCGGCCCTCGGTGGGCTTCAGGACGGTGCTGAGCGTCCGCAGGGTCGTCGTCTTCCCCGCCCCGTTGGGGCCGAGCAGGCCGAAGATCTCGCCGGGCCGGCATTCGAACGAGACGTCGCGCACGGCCTCGACCCAGCCGCGGCGGGCGTCGTGGAACGACTTGCCGAGGTGCTCGACGAGGATCACGCGACGGCCCCGGCGAGCGCCGCGGGGGCCTCGTCGATGTACTCGTAGAACACGTTCCGCTGGCGGGGGACGTACCCGGCCTCGGTGATGCAGCGCTTGATCTCGTCCAGGCTGAGGTGGTGGACGGTGCCGGCGGAGGAGACGACGTTCTCCTCGATCATCAGGCTCCCCATGTCGTCGGCGCCGAAGAACAGGCCCATCTGGCCGATCTTCGCCCCCTGCGTGACCCACGACGACTGGATGTGCGGCACGTTGTCCAGGTACAGCCGGGTCATGGCCTGGGTGCGGAGGTACTCGAACGCCCCGGCGGGGGGGACGTCGGCCATCTCGGTGTTCTCGGGCTGGAACGTCCAGCAGATGTGCGCCGTGAAGCCGCCGGTCTCGTCCTGGAGGCTGCGGACGCGGTCCAGGTGCTCGATCCGCTCCTCGATCGTCTCGACGTGGCCGAACATCATGGTGGCCGTCGACCGCCCGCCGAGCTGGTGCCAGACGCGGTGGACGTTGATCCAGTCGTCGGTGTTCACCTTGCCGCGGGTGATCGCCTTGCGGACGCGGTCGACGAGGATCTCGGCCCCGCCGCCGGGGAGGCTCCCCAGTCCCGCCTCCTTCAGCCGCTCCAGGATCGTCCGGAGCGGGAGCTTGGCCACCTTGGTGAAGTGGTGGATCTCCGGGGCGCTGAAGCCGTGGACGTTGATGCTCGGGAACTCGGACCGGATGTCCCGCAGCAGCTCCTCGTACCACTCCAGCTTGAGCTTCGGGTGGAGGCCGCCTTGCAGCAAGATCTGGTCGCCGCCCAGCTCCACGGTCTCGCGGATCTTGTCGAACAGGACGTCGCGGTCGAGGACGTAGGCGTCGGAGTCGTCGACCTTGCGGTAGAAGGCGCAGAAGTCGCAGACGGCCGTGCAGACGTTGGTGTAGTTGATGTTGCGGTCGATGTTGAACGTGCGGTACGGCCCGGGGTTCTTGCGCAGGCAGAGTTCGTTCGCCGCGCGGCCCAGGTCGAGCAGCTTGGCCCCCCGGAGCAGGGCGACGCCTTCGTCGAACGTCAGGCGTCCGCCTTCAGCGGCTCGCCGCAAGGTCTCGGGGGCGGTGGAAGACAAGATTCACTCCTTCGGGCGCGAGCCCCAGGCGCGCGGCCATGGCGGCGAATCGCCTCAGGCCCGCCAGCTCCGGCTCGCCCAAATCATAAGACAGGACGCGGGTCAGGTAATCGTAACACGTCCCGAAATCCAGGCCCAGCCTGGGGCCGTGAATCCGGGCCAGGTCGTCGGCGTGCGCCAGGCCCTCGGCCCGGCAGCGCGCCAGGGCGTCGGGGAGGTCCCCCAGGTCGGCCCCCGCGCGGACGACCCAGAGGGCGAAGACGAACGGCAGGCCGGTGAGGTCGCGCCAGGCTTCGGCCAGGTCGACGACCGCGGGGAACGGCCCGTCGGGGACCTTCATCGCCCGGTCGCCGATCACCAAGACGGCGTCGGCCGTGCTCTCCAGGGCGGAGACCCCCAGCGGCAGCGGCTCGATCACGCCCGGCCGGACGCCGTGCCGCGCCTCCAGCCAGACCTGCACCAGCGCCTGGCTCGTCCGCGAGCCGGCGTCGAGCGCCAGCCGGTCGATCTCGCCGAGCGGGACCTTGCTGAACAGCTTGACGCTGCGCACCGGCCCCCGGGCCCCGATCGCGAACCCCGGCAGGATCTCGTACCCCCGCGACGCCCCCCGCAGGTACTCCACCGACGGGATCAAGGCCACGTCCAGGTCCCCCGCCGCCAGCCGCTCGGCCAGCCGGCTCGGGACCTCCATCTCCAGCCGGGCGTCGGGCGCGAACTCCTCGAACCGGTAGTACAGCGGCTTGGCGTTCAGGTAGCTGACCGCCCCGACCCGCACCGGCTTCGCCATCCCCTCCTCCAGTTCGGACGTTTCGCAAGGTCCGAAATCGACGTCGCCGTCGTCCTTTCAATCCTTATCGAAATTATAGTCCGAACGCCGCCCCCGGCAAGGCCGACGTCTCCGCGGGCCCGGCCCACCAGAGGCGGACGGTCTTGTCATGGCTCGCCGACGCCAGCGTGCGCCCGTCCGGGCTGAACGCCAGCGCATTCACGCCCCCCTCGTGCCCGGCCAGCGTCAGGTGCCGCCGGCCGGTCGCCACGTCGATGAGCGTGATCATCCTATCCTGCCCCCCCACCGCCAGGATCCGGCCGTCCGGGCTGAACGCCAGGCCGTCCACCTCCTTCCGATGCAGGTTCGTCAGTCGCGTGCGAACTTGGCCGCCGTCGATGTCCCAGATGGTCGCCCCTCCCTGAGTGTCCCCGGCGGCGACGAGGCGGCCGTCCGGGCTCCAGGCGAGGCAGGAGGCGTGGGACGACACTTCCAGGCGACCCACCTCCCGCCGTGCGTCGACGTCCCAGAGCCGGAGGACGCCGTCCTCGCCGGACGAGGCGAGGACGCGACCGTCCGGCCGGAAGGCCAGCCCCCGGACGCTCGCCTCGTGCCCGACCAGTTCCCCCGCCGCGTCCCCCGATCGCGCGTCCCAGAGGCGCACCGTCCGATCGCGCCCCCCGGACGCGACCAGCGCGCCGTCGGGAGAGGCGGCGACGGCCCGCACGCGATCCGCGTGGGCCTTCTTCAGGTGGTGGAGCGGCCTCCGCCCCTCGACGTCCCAGATGAGGACGTCCCCGCCGAAGTCGCCCGTGGCCACGAGCCCGCCCGACTTCGAAGCGGCCAGGCACGACGGCCACGCTTCATGGCCCGCCGGCGCCTCCGATTGCCGGCCGGTGGGGAGGTCCCAGAACTTGAGGCCGTCCCCCCCGAGCGTGGCGAGGGTCGATCCGTCGCCGACGTAGCCCACGCCCCAGACCTCATCGCCGTGGCCGCCCAGGATGACGGCGGGCTCGATCGGCGCGGCGTGCCAGATGACGACCTCCCCCGAGCTCATTCCGATGGCGACATCCGCGGGCGCCACCCCCAGGAAGGCGACCGACGCGATCCAACTCCCAAGCCCGTCGATCCGGGCGAGTTCCCGACCATTCTCGAAGTCCCACAGAATGACGAGGCCGTTATAACCCGCCGCCAGCGTCTTCCCGTCCGGAGAAAACGCGACGCAGGCGGCCCGGTCGCGGTCTCGTTGCGGGGCGGGAAGTGCGATGATGACTTCGCCCCTCAGCGGCTCACGGATCGCAACCAGGCCGTTGAGACTCCCCGTGGCGATCGGTCCCCCCGGGAGGGGCGACGCCGCCAGGGCCCCGCTGACGGGCTCGGCGTACCCGGCAATGCGCCGTCCCGATTTGATGTTCCAGAATTCCAACAGGTATTGACCGCTGGCCGCCGTGGGCATCAAGGAAACGACACGCGTGGCATCGCCGTTGAAGACGACCATCTCGGCGGCGGGTACGCAGAGGACCTTCGCCTTGCGATCGCCGAGAGGGAGTTCCATGGCCGACAGCTTCCTCGTGCGCTGGGGTTGCAGGCCGATGGCGAAGCGGCCGTCGCCGGACTCGTCCATGTCCGAGGTCTTGAGTAGGCCATTCGCCAGGGTCCCTCGCACCTCCTGCCCCGCGAGATCGAACGCCAGGAGCCTGCGCCGGCCTCCGTCGTCGGCGTATCCCACGCCGAGGCCCCCCCCAGAGACCGGAAGAAGCCTTAAGAGATGCGAACGACCGGGTGCCAATGCTTCGAACTCGTACACCGGTCGAGAAGGTGCGGGCAAGTCGACCGCGGGGGGTCGGGAGATGCGCCATCGCCCCCCGCCCCGGCCGTTGACCGTCGCCAGCAGCCAGCCGTCGGAAGACGACGCGCGACAGTCGATGCCCGGGGCCAGGTCGTCGAGGACCGTATACACGCGGCGGGCCTGTCGCCAGAGGTAGTGCCAGGCGAAGTCCCGGCGATCGGGACCATCGGCGGGGAATCTCGGGATCACCCCCCGGAGAAGCCTCTGCGCCGGCATCGCCTGGTCGCCGGCCAGGTCCTGCTGGGCCAGCGCGAGGGTGGCGACGTACTGGGCCTGCCGCTCCGCCTCGCCCCTCTCCTCGGCACGGGCCAGGGCCCCCCTGGCCCGGGCCTCCTGCTCCTCCGCACGGTCGCGGGCGTCCCTCGTCTCGGCGTTCGCCCGGTTCAGGTCGGCGACGGCCCGCCGCAGCGCCGCGGTATAGGCGGCGGCGCCGACCAGCGTCGCCGCGCCCAGGATCAGCAGCGCCGCGGCGGCCGGGTTGCGGGCCGACCAGCGGGCGAGGCGACGGGCCCGGCCGAGCGGGCGGGCGATCGTCGGCCGGCGGTCGAGGTAGCGGGTCAGGTCTTCGGCCAGGGCTGTGGCGTCTGGGTAGCGGCGGTCGGGGCGCTTCTCCAGGCACCGCATCGCGATCGCGTCCAGGTCGCGCGGGACGTCGCGGCGGAGCCGTCGAGGCTCGGCGGGGGGCTCGGAGGCCACGGCGAGCATCAGCTCCCAGATCGTCCCACCTCGGTGCGGCGGCCGGCCGGTCAGCAGTTCATAGAGGATCGCGCCGAGCGCGTAGACGTCCGTCGCCGGGCCGATCGCCTCGCGACGCATCTCGATCTGCTCGGGGGCCATATACGGCGGCGTCCCCCAGGCCCTCGCCGCGGTCGACTCGCCCACGGGCGCGTCGGCCAGGCGCGCGAGGCCGAAGTCGGTCACACGCGGCGTCGGCTCGCCCTCGGGCGACAGCTCCAGCAGGACGTTCTCCGGCTTCAGGTCGCAGTGGAGCAGGCCCCGGGCGTGCATGTGCTCGATCGCGCCGGCCAGGGCCAGGGCCAGCCGCGCCGCGGACCGGGGATCGGCCGGCGCCCCCGCCTCCTGGAGCCAACGCCGGAGCGTCGGGCCCTCGCAGTAGGCCGAGGCGATGTAGCAGACGCGACCCGCCTCGCCGACCTCGAACACCGGCACGAGGTTGGGGTGGTCGAGCTGCGCCGCGGAGTGGGCCTCCCGGAGGAAGCGGCGACGGACGTCGGGATCCGCCAGAGCATCGGCCTTCGGGATCTTGAGGGCCACCCGCCGGCCGATCGTCGGGTCGAACGCCCGGAACACGATGCCGAACCCGCCGCTCCCCAGCCTCTCCTCGATGATGAACCGCCCGATCGGCTCGTGCGGTCGCCCCTCGTCCTCCGCGAAGCCCTCCTCGGCGATCCCCTCGGAAATCGTCGGCGGGGCGACGTCGCCCCCCCCGGGCCTCAGCGTCCGGTCGAGCATGTCGAGGAAGCCGCGCAGGCGTGCGGCCTCGGCCCCCTCGACCTCGGTCAACTCGGGCGGGGTCTCCCCGCGCAACAGGGCGTCGTCGTAGCGCGCGAGCCATTCGTCGAACGGCGAGGGCCCGCCCGGCGTCCTCTCCTCGCCGCTCAAGGGGCCTCTCCCCCCATCTCCCGGAACAGCCGCTTGCAGGCGCGGGCGTGGAGCATGCGGGCCGCGTCGGCCGAGCGCCCGCCCAGCCGACGGCCGATCTCCGCGTACTCCAGGCGTTCCCAGTAGCGCAGCACCACGACCCGGCGCTCGACCTCCGGCAGGGCCGCGATCGCGTCGGCGAGACGGCCTTCATCCTCGCGACCCATCGCCCGGTCCGACGGCGACTCGCCCCCGCCGCCCAGCCGGTCGCGGAGCGTCGCGAGCCCCGGCCGCGGGGGGGTGGCCTCCAACCGGACCTCGCGCCGGACGTCCGCCCGGGCCGTCCCGAGGAACCGCCGCTTCTGCTCGGCCAGGTTCAGCACCATGATCCGATACAGCCAGGCCCGCAACTCGTCCGACCGCCCCGCCGGCATCTCCTCGATCCGCCGCGTCGCGTCGACGAGCGCCTCCTGCACCAGGTCGCTCGCCCCGACCTTGCCCTGGATGGCGACCGGGATCAGCCCCCGGGCCCGGCGTTTCAGGTACGCCCGACACCGTTTCAGCATCTCGGATCCGATGCGAGGTTTGGGTTGAACGGCCTCGTGATCGAAGTTGCCCGACATACCAGCCCCCGCCCCACACCATCCCGATATCTCTAAGACATCCTAGCGCATGTCGCTGTGGGGGATCAAGCAGCGAGGCCAGACATCGATGCACCCATCGCCCTTCTGACGTCTAAAGCGACAGCCTTCATCCAATGAATTCGCGCCAGCTCGTTCGATTCCCGTCGTGATCGCCATGAGCACTGAGGATCGGCCAACCATGCTGCATCCCGATTCGTGAGGCAGCCTCCTAAAACCGCATCTGCCGAGGTGTCGCGTGAAGCTCGTGAAATATCTTGCATTCCTTGGAATCGCACTCATCTCACTATGTGGCTCCTCGCCCGCCACGGCCGGAATCCTCACCGACCACACCAAAGTCTGGATCAAGAATGTCCCGGGTTCGCCGTCCGCCAACTTCGGAGTGGAACGCTCCGGCACCAACTCCGCTCTGCTCGTATATGAGGCGGAGAGCGTCGGCCCAACCGGCATGCAGTATACCTACGCGTGGGCGCAGACGAACGCCAGCGCATCCGGCTTGATACGCCTGGAGACGCATGCGATCGATGAAGCCAGGGGGACGTTCACACAGGCCGAGGCCCGCGCCAACGCCGTATGGAGCGATATTATCACCTACCAGGGAGACTCCCGACCGGACTATTTGACTTTGACCTTCCAGGTGTCGGGCGTCCTAGACGCCTCTCAGTATTCTCAAGCCGGGATCACTGCGACGATCGGGTCCAATCTAACCCTGAACGTCAGGGGAGCATACGACAACCGCCTATTGGATTACCACGTCCTCATATCCGGCGGGGTCCTGAGCATTGGCGACGGGTTCACCGACCTCACGTTCGACCCCGAGACCGGAGCCTTCTCAGGGAAGATGATTTACCAAGCCCATTACGACCGCAATTACGGCGGATACGCCTGGAAGTTGACTGTGTCATCGGGGTCCCTGGCTGGATACATCGCGAACAGCGGCGCGAATCCCGGATGGGCCTACACGCAGTTCGGCCACACAATCTCCCTGGAATCCCTGAGCTTGCCGGACGGGACGATCCTTTCGGATTCGGACATCGCTTTCGACTCAGGCCTAACCCTGGCCTCAGTCCCCGAACCGTCCAGCCTGATCGCCGCCGGCTCGGCGGCGATGATCCTGGCCGGGGCGGCCTTGTGCAAGCGCCGGGCCGCCTGACGCCCCTCGCTGCCTCTTCCACCCCTTCCCGCCGGAGATTATCGATGTCCCGTCGCCTTCTTGGATTGGCCCTTTCATCCTTCGCCCTCGGCCTGATCGCCGTGCCGACGGCCCAGGCCGGAGAGATCGTCGGGTGGGGTGATGACATGTATCACGGCCAGGTCTCCGACGTACCGGCCGGCGATGATTTCATCGCCATCGCCGCCGGTGGGGAGACAGCCTATGCATTGCGGGCGGACGGATCGATCGTCGCATGGGGCGACGACCAGTCCAGTCAAGTCTCGAATGCGCCGGCCGGCGGCGGATTCAAGGCCATCTCCGCCGGCGGGGGCAATGGCTACGCGCTTCGCGAGGACGGCTCGATCATCGCCTGGGGTGCCGACTACTACGGACAGATATCGGATGCTCCGACCGGCGGCGGATTCAAGGCCATCGCCGCCACGACCTACGGCGGGTATGCACTGCGAGAGGACGGCACGATTGTCGGGTGGGGCATCGACGAGTATGGCCAAGCCTCCGGGACGCCGACCGAAGACGGCTTCGTCGCCATCGCAGGAGGCCATTTCACTGGCTACGGACTGGGTGGGGACGGCTCGATCGCCGTCTGGGGCTACCTCTCCGCCGGCCTGGGCTCGAATGCGCCAGCCGAGGGCGGGTTTACGGCCATCGCCGCCGGTGGCTTCGCCGCCTACGCGTTGCGCGCGGACGGCTCGATCCTCGCATGGGGCGACGATCGCTTCGGCCAGGTCTCGGACGCCCCGACCGGCGACGGCTTCATTGCCATCGCCGGCGGCTACTTAACCGGCTATGCCTTGCGGGCGGACGGGTCAATCGTCGCGTGGGGCTACGACGATGCCGGCCAAGTCTCGGACGTCCCGCAAGGGACCGGATTCACCGCCCTCGCCGCCAGCAGCTTCGCCGCATTCGCCCTGCGCGGAACTGCCACAGCGGTCCCCGAGCCGTCCAGCCTGATCGCCGCCGGCTCCGCTACGGTCATCCTGGCCGGCGTCGCCCTGCGGCGACGTCGCGACGCCTGAGTTTCGAGACTCTTCCGAGCGTCCGCCGGCGCGGATCGCGCCGACGGGCGGCTTGCGTCAGCGTCCAGCCTCGACCTTCACCTGAGACTTCTTCCCGGACTTCACGTCCAGGACGGTCAGGGTGAAGGAGGGGCCGGCGGCCTTGAGGGCTTCTTCGAGGATGTCGGGGGCGAAGACGACGCGGTCGTTGACGCCGACGATGGCGTCGCCGACTTCCAGGCCCGCCTTCTCCGCCGGGCTGCCGGGGGCCACGGCGGCGACCTTCACCACCGGGAGCAGGTCGGCCGTGCCGGGCTTCACCGTCAGGCCGATCGACCGCGAGGTCGCCCCCGCGCCGGGCGTCGGCGATGGGGACGGGGACGGCTCGGGCTCGGGCTCGGGGCGCGGGATCGGGCTCGTCCCGACGCCGCTCGTGGGCTTGCCGATCTCCACCTCCACGGGGACGTCCTTGCCCGAGCGGACGTCGCGGACGGTCACGGTCAGCGTCTCGCCGATCGCCCTGTCGACGGCCTCCTTGAGCGAAGCCTCGTCGACCAGGCGGACGCCGGCGGCCTCGACCAGCACGTCGCCGACCTCGAAGCCCGCCTTCTTCGCCGGGCCGTTGGGCTCCACCCCCGTCACCTTCAGCGCCGTGCGCAGGCCGATCCGGACCGGCTCCACGGCGAGGCCCAGAGACCGCTCCGAGGCCGGCGCGGGCTCGGGGGCCGGCTTGTGCGGCGCGGCGGCGACCAGGGCGGTCACGTCGACGGGGACCGTCGCCTGCTCGTTGTTGCGGACGTTGAGCGCGACGAACTCGGCCGTGGCCGGGCCCTTGGCGATCAGGTCGGCGAGCTGCTGGAGGCTGGCGAAGCCCGACTTGTTCACGCCGATGACGACGTCGCCCGGCTCGAACCCGGCCTTCTGCAACGGCCCATCAGGGATCAGCGAGGCGATCTTCAGGACCATCCGGCCGTTGACCTCCACCGGGTCGGCCTTCACGCCCAGGTCCTTCAGGATCGTCTTGCCGGAAGGGCCGGTCGCGGCCGTCGGCGATCCCGACTCCGGCTCCGTCCTGGGCGTGGGGGCGTTGACGGGCGGGCCGCCGACGACCTCGAACCAGTCGTCGCCCGCCGCCTCCCAGCCCCCCGCGGCGCGAGGGGCGAGGAAGACGCGGACGGCCTGGCTCGGCTGCGGGGCCTTGGCCGTCGTCTCGGCGAGGTGGACGTAGACCGGGTCGCCGGGGGCGGGGATCGGCATCCGGCGGGCCGCGGCGGCGTTCGGGCCCATCTCGGTGCGCGTCGCCTCCAGCTGCATCAGGACGCCGTGGCTCCCGGCGACGGCGCTCTTGAAGAAGTCGCGGACGACCCCCTCGACGATCACCGCGGCGTCGGCCTTCGTCCGGGCCGCCTGGCCCCGCGCCGTCGCCGTCGCGGCCAGCGCCGCCAGCGTCAACACCCACAACGGGAATCGTCGCGTCATCCTCTCGCCCTCCTCACGGAATTTCGGAATCGTGAAATCGGGACGCCCGGCCCGTCGACTGTACCGAAATGGAGGGCCGCCATCCCTTCGCATCTTTGGCAATCCGGTATGCAGCTCGTCAGGCGGACGGCCACGGCCTCGCCGCCGCGGGCGGGAGGTGGGGGGGCCCGGAAGGTTCCCGCCCGGAGGATATAGCTCCGTTTCCTGGATTTCGCCGCCCTGCTCCGCGAGATGGGTGGTCCGGGCGGTCCGCCCGGACGTCGACGGATCTCGGGATGGGGACGTCCGGGCGGACCGCCCGGACCACCGTGACCATTCGCCCCCCCAGATTCGAGAGCTACCCCCCCGTCCGGACGCCGCCCCGAGCGATCGAATGGAGGATGCGATTCACGACTTCGAAAACGACGATCGAAGCCGAACATGGACGTCCACAACCCATTGCACCGCAATATCTTGAATCACGACATCCGATCGCTTGTCGACGCGAACGAACCCAACGCCGGCGCGACTCCTCCCGGGGGCGGAAGTCGGCTCGGCGGCGTGCCGGGTCGCTCAGAATTCCATCCGGTTGAACGCCTTGATCCCGATCCGCAGGGGGATGATCGTGGCCGCCGCGCCCAGGGCCAGGCTGGCCAGCGAGGCCGTCGTCAGCCAGAACCGCAGGCCGCTCCGCGAGAGGATGAACCTCGCGGATTCGGCGTTCTCCTGCCCCACGAAATACAGGTGGCAGGGGATCGCCAGCGCCGTGACCACCGTGAAGATGAACACCAGGCTCACCAGCAGGTTGAACGTCCCGCCGAACCCCGCCGCGATCTTGGAGGGGTCGCTCTCGCGCAGGTTCGGCAGCCGCGCCCCCAGCCCCACGCTGATCCCCGACAGCCCCAGGCAGAGCACGGCGATCATCCCGACGTGCAGCAGGATCATCCAGGGGTTCATCTGGAGCATCAGGTCGGACAGCACCACCAGGAACTCGGTCGAGATCAGCGAGATCCCCGCCGAGAACGCGAACTTCCCCCAGAGGATGTGGTCGCGGCGCAGCGGCAGAAGCCCCAGGGCCCAGAAGTTCCGCCCCTCCAGCGACAGCAGCGGGAAGATGAACCGGCTGGTGAACGTCGAGAGGATCAGCGCCGTCACCGACAGGTTCAGGAAGCTCACCAGGTTCCGCCAGTACGGGCTCTGCGCCCCGTAGCCCAGCCGGGGGATGTTCAGGAAGTAGAACCCCAGCAGGCCGAAGAAGATCAGGAACTGCGACCACTGCGTCGAGTCGCGCAGGAACGTCCGCAGGTCCTTCAGGATCAGCAGGCGGATCGGGTGGGGGAGGAAGAAGAACAGGCGATGGAACGCGGCGTCCATGAGCCGGAACCCCCGGCGCTTGCGGCTGGACCGCCCCCCCTGCACGCGGCTGTAGCCCCGGCGATAGAGGTCGCGGGCCAGCACGGCGGCGACGAGGTACGCCAGCCCGGCGTGGGACGAGAGGATCATCAGGTAGTACGCCGCCGTCTTCCACTCCCCCTTGGCCGAGGCCATGATCCCGGCCGACATCCATCGGCTGGGCCAGAGCGGGTGCTGGCAGAACGCCAGGCGGTTGAGCACGCCCCCCAGCCAGTCGCCCGTGAGCGCCTCGCCGGGCGTCCGCCAGAGCCGCCAGCCGACGTAGGCCGCCGCCGCCGCGGCCGCCGCCGCCGTCAGGACGAGGACCGATTTCTCCCGCTTCGGGAAGACGTTCGCCACCACCAGCGCCACGATCGCCCCCAGGCTCGACGGGATCAGGACGAACACGGCGAGGAAGACCATGAACAGCGGATAGAACACGGCGGGCGACCCGGCCGCCGCGGTGGGGTCGGGGCGGATCGTCAGCCCGTAGGCGACCAGCAGCGGGCTCCCCAGCAGGAAGAAGCCCCACGACGAGAACCCCACCGCCTCCGCGAACTTGTGCGCGAAGATCCGGTCGGTGGAGGCCGGCGTCGTCAGCAGGAACGCCGCCTCGCGCGAGCGGAAGAGCGCCGCGTAGACGATGATCCCGTTCGAGAACAGGAGCATCGCCAGCAGCGACAGGAAGAACATGCTGAACAGGTACTCGACGATGGTGTTGGCCAGGTCGACGTACCCCGCGATGAACTGGAAGCTCCCCAGGAACAGGAGGAACAGGCCCGCCCAGAACACGGCCGAGCAGAACGCGATCATCGACGCCCGCAGCCGCGAGTCGGCCACCATCACGCCCAGCGTGTTCCGCAACTGCCGCCAGCGCAGCCAGCGCAGGCCGCGGGCCACGCGGCCGTCGAGGGGCCCGGCCTCGACGCGGGCGGCGATCGGCTCGGGGAGGGCCAGGCTCATGGGGTGGGCTCCAGGCGGGCGCGGGCGACCGAGCTGACCGCGCGCGGGACGTCGTGGTCCGTCAGCTTCAGGAACAGGTCCTCCAGGCTGCCGCCGTGCCGCGACTCGGCGCGCAGCTCGTCCAGCGTCCCGACGGCCAGCATCTTCCCCCGGTCGACGATCCCGATCACGTCGGCCAGCTCCTCGGCGATCCCCAGCAGGTGGATCGACATCAGGACCGTCGCCCCGGCCCGCGCCTGGGAGACGAACATGTTCTTGACGATCCGGGCGCTGCGCGGGTCCAGGCCGACCAGCGGCTCGTCGACCACCAGCACCTTCGGCTCGTGGACCAGGGCCGACGCGAAGACCACGCGCTGCTTCATCCCCTGCGAGTAGCCCTCGCACAGGTCGTCGATGAACTCGGCCATCTCGAACGTGTCGATCATCTCCTCGATCCTCGCCGCGCCGGCGGCGCGGCCGACGCCGTACATCTCGACGATGAACCGGAGGAACTCGCGGCCGGTGAGCTTGTCGTACAGGTACGGCTGGTCGGGGACGTAGCCCAGCAGCCGACGGGCCCCCTCCGACCCGGCCGGGTGGCCGCCGACCAGCACCTCCCCCTGGCTGGGGCTGAGCAGGCCGCAGATCATCTTGATGGTCGTGGTCTTCCCCGCCCCGTTCGGCCCGAGGAAGGCGAACAGCTCGCCCGGCCTGACGGTCAGGTCCAGGCCGTCGACCGCCCGCTTCGAACCGAACGACTTGCCGACCCCGCGCAGCTCGATCATCGCTCGTCCCCCCTCGCGGGCTCGGCCACGGGCTTCGGGGCGCCGTCGGGCAGCCGCTCCAGGATCATCTCCACCACCGGCATCGGGACCTGCTGGCGGAGGATCACCCCGTCCAGCGCCACCCACGTCCTCGCCCTGATCGGGCCGGCGGTCTGCACGACTTCGAACGCGCTGACGGCCTCGCCGTTCCAGTCGATCAGCGTCCGCTTCTCCACCACCACGCGGGCCGTCTCCACCGTCCCCGACAGCGGGTTCACCACCTGGACGTCCCAGCGCTGGCCCACCTGGAGCCCCGGCAGGCGGTCGAGCGGCCGGAGCGAATCGTAGACCACCCCCTTCGGCTCGTACGGGAACTTCATCCGGCGGTTCAGCAGCGAGGCGATCCCGCGCGAGGAGACCTCCAGCACGCCGTCGGCCACCCTCCCCTCGACCGAGAACAGCTTGTCGCCGAGCCCCGCCCCCTTCACCTCCATGTCGAACGACCGCAGGTCCCCGCGGGGCGAGACGTCGTAGCGGCCGTCGATGGTCAGGTGGACGCCCGGCGCGCCGGCCAGCGGGGTCCGCCGCAGCAGCTCCGAGGCGTCCACGTCGACGTGGCTGGTCATCTCGTACGCCCCCTCCTCCGTGCGCCGCGACTCCGTCGTCGCCGAGCCGACGGTCCGGCGCACGTCGGGCTTGCCGCGGTCGTCGATCACGTCGATCGACCACGTCACCGGCCCCGGGTTCGTCCCCGCGGCCGACGCGATCGCCCGCAGGTCCGGCGGGTACCCGAGCGTCATCTCCGGCAGCACCTCCCACGTCAGCAGGAAGAACGCCGCCACCGACCAGTAGACCAGGATCGCCAGCGAGACCAGCCGTGGTGGCATGACGTCCGCCCCCCGCCCTCGTCGTTTCGGATGCTCGAAGACCGCCCGGTTCCATGCTAGGCCGGAAGCCCCCCCAGGGACAGCCCCCCCGCACGCCCGAACAATCCGACTTCTGTCAGATGTGCAACTCCATCCTACGCCCAAGGGCCCCCCGCGGCGAGGCCCTCCTACGGAATTCGGGCGCGGCCGCCCTCGTTACGGAGGAGGATCGACTTCGGGACGCGGGCCGGCGCGGACCTCGATCTTCTCCCCTCGGGGCGCCCCGTCGAGAACCGGGGGGGGATTGCGGCGATAAGCATCCTCCTCCGCTCATGGGAGAAGGTGGCCGAAGGCCGGATCTGGGTGGCGACCGCCGTCGCTTCCCCGGGCCCTCCCCCGTAGGCTGGGTCGCGACCCAGCCCGGATGAGGCGCCGCATATCCCGGGCTGGGTCGCGACCCAGCCTACGAGGAGGGCCGTCCGACCGCCTCGGCCCGCTCCGAGACGAGCGGCCGTCTCGGGTCGATGACCGCCCAGCAGGCCGCGGCCACGAGGAACGCCAGCATGTAGGTGACGAACACCGAGTCGTACCCCGCCAGCATCGCGGCCTTCTTGTCCGCCGCGGCGAGCCCCCCCGCGGCGACGCCCGTCGCGGCGGCCTTCGCGAGGATGGAGCCCTCCACCAGCGTCCCGGTCAGCCAGCCGTTCAGGGCGCTCCCCAGGGTGCCGATCGTGTTCATGCACGCGGCCGTCACCGCGGCGTGCCCCCGGCCGAGGTCCTGGCAGCTCGCCCAGGCGGCCCCCAGGGTGACGTCGATCGAGAACGCCGCCAGCGAGATCAGCACGCAGAACGAGTAGATGCCCGCCGCCCGCGAGGCCCCCCACCAGCACGCCGCGCCGCAGAGCATCGCCGCGACCCCCAGCACGCGGCGGGCCAGACGGCGGTCGCCCAGGCGGCGCGACAGGGCGTTGATCGCCGGCCCGCCGAGGAAGCACCCCGTCGCCCCGAACCAGAGCGGCGCCCCCTTGGCGATCGCCCCCAGCGTGTCGCCGGCGCCGACGCCGAACCGCTCCTCGACGTAGGTCGGCAGGTAGGTGAAGTTGAACGCCCAGGCGTAGTTCGCCAGCAGGTACATCAGGCAGAGCGCCCACAGGACGGGGCTGCTCGCCAGGGCCTTCCAGGGGATCGCCCCGTGCGAGCCGGCCGCGCCGCGGGCCGAGGCCGGGCGGTCGCGGAAGCCGATCGTGAACGCGACGGCCCACGCCGCGCCGATCGCCCCGAAGATCAGGAACGCCGCCCGCCAGCTCACCAGGCCCCCCGCCCCGGCCGAGCCCCCCACCAGGAAGGCCCAGAGCAAGGGGGTGAGCCCGCCGGCCAGCCGGCCCGACATGAAGACGATCCCCTGCGCCGACTCCCAGCGCGCGGGCGGGATCCGCTCGTGCAGGGCCCGGGTGATGTTGGGGTACGCGCCGGCCTCGCCGGCCCCGAACAGGAACCGCAGCGCGATCAGCGAGCCCACGCCCCCCAGGACGACCGGCCCGACGCGCAGGCCGATCAGCCCCGTCATGGCCGTGAAGGCCGACCACCAGAGGACGATGCGCGTGAGCATCACCTTCGCCCCCAGCCGGTCGCCGAGCGCTCCGGCGGGGATCTCGAAGGCCGCGTAGGCGATCGCGAAGGCCGTGATCGCCCACTTCAGCCGCGAGACGTCGTCCAGGCCCAGCTCCGCGGCGATCGGCTTCAGCGCCATGCCGAAGCACGCCCGGTCCAGGTAAGTGATCATCGACAGCGAGGCGACGAACGCCAGGACGCGGGCCGACTCGCGGCCCCATCCCGGCTCCGTCGCCCCGTCGACCTCCGCGGCCGTCGCCATCAGCGCGACTCGCTCACGAGGGTCGAGCGGACGAAGTCCTCATTGATCGTCACGCCCAGGCCGGGGCCGTCGGGGACCTGGATCCAGCCGTCGACGGCCTGCACCTTCTCGACCGTCAGCTCGTGGCGGAGCGGCGAGTCCTCGACGCAGTCCTCGAACAGGAAGGCGTCGCGGCAGGTGGCCAGCCAGTGCAGGCTGGCGGCGACCGTCACCGGGCTGGTGTAGCAGTGGTTGCACAGCCGCGCCCCGATCTCCTCCACCCGCTGCCGGATGTAGGCGGCGTCGGTGAAGCCGTTGCGCGAGAGGTCCACCTGGTACACGTCCAGGCAGCGGCCGTCGATGTACGGCCGGAACGACTGCCGGCCGCATTCCTCCTCGCCCGAGGCGATCGGCACCGGCGAGCGGTCGCGGAGCCAGCGGTAGCCCTCGTAGTCGTCCGGGTGCAGCGGCTCCTCCAGCCAGCCGATCCGCTGCTGCTCGAACGCCTTGGCCCGGTCGAGCGCCGTGCGGGCGTCCCAGACGCAGCCGGCGTCGATCAGCAGCTCGGCCGAATCCCCCAGCCCCTTCCGCGCGCCGGCGACCAGCTCGCGGTCGAGGGCCTCGTTCTGGCCCATCGGCTCCCAGCCGAACTTGACGGCCGTGTAGCCGGCGTCGATCCAGCGCCGGCCGATGTCGGCGGTCTGGCGGCCGTCCTTGCCGAAGAGGATGGAGGCGTAGGCGCGGAAGCGGTCGTGCCGCTTGCCCCCCAGCAGCCGGTGGATGGGCTGGCCGAACTTCTTCCCCTTCAGGTCCCACAGGGCCATGTCGATGGCGGCCATCGCCGTGATGGTCGTCGAGTGCCGCCCGCAGTACATGGTGCTGCGGTACATCTTCTGCCAGAGCCGGTCGATCTCCAGGGCGTCCTCGCCGATCAGGATCTTGCGCAGGCCGCTGGCGATGTTGTGGCTGAACGGGGCGTCGATGACCGCCTTGACCATCTCGGGCGACGAGTCGGCCTCGCCGACCCCTTCCAGCCCGTCGTCGGTCCGCACCCGCACGAGGACCGAATCCTGGCTGCTGGCCGTCTTGGCCTCCACGTTCTTGATGCGGAGGATCTGGCAGACGATCTCGGTGATCTTCATATAGGATTCCGTAGGGAACTTCGATCGGAGAGGCGGCCGGTCAGGCGGAGACCTCGCGGGCGACCACGACGATGTGCTGCCCGCGCCGGATGGGCGCGACCCACGCCTGCGCGAGGATCACGCCGTCGAGCGCCGCGACGGCCGGCCAGGGATCCATGTCGACGTGGTCGAAGTCGTGCAGCAGGCCGACCGTCTGCCCCTTCCGCACCGCCTCGCCGCATTCGTGCAGGGGCTCGTAGTGGCCGTCGAACGGCGCGACGATGAAGCAGTCCCGGTCGACCATCTCCAGGATGCGCTGGGCCCCGTCGCGATGGAAGGCGATCGGCTCGATTTCGCCGCGGAGCTGCCCCTGATGGATCGCCGCGGCCAGCACCCCCTGCTTCGCGTACCGCACGCCCTGCACGTCGACGGCCCGGCCCCATCCCAGCTCGGTCCCGACGGTGATCTTCCCCAGCCGCTCGGCCTCGCTGGGGAGCAGGCCGGGCGTCTGGTTCTGGTAGACCATGATCGAGGGGACGCCGAACCACCGCGCCATCTCCAGCGCCGCCGCCTCCTGCGCCGGGTCGTCCAGCCGATGGTAGCTGGCCGCGTGCGAGAACCGGGCGACGTCGCCGCCGGAGTGGAGGTCGATGACCGTATGCACCCGCGGCCAGATGTGCGACCGCACGAACGCCGCGATCCGGTGCGTGATCCCCGTGCGCCCGGGGGCCGTCCCGGCGCCGTCGACGAACGCCCGGTTCAGGTTCACGCCGTCGTCCTCCGGCCGGCTCTCGCGCGTCCCGGCGCGGAACGCGGAGGGGTTCAGCACCGGGACGAAGATGAGCCGGCCGCGGACGTCCTCGGTCCGGATCGTCTTCATCAGGTGCTTCAGCGCGACCGGCCCCTCGTATTCATTGCCGTGGTTCGAGCCGAAGGCGACCAGCCCGCGACCCTCCTCGGCCTCGGGCCCGACCCAGACGGTCAGGGGGATGAGGTGGTCGCCCCAGATGCTGTCGTGCTCCAGGGCGACCCAGTAGTCGCGACGGCCGGGGGAGTCGAGGTCGAGCTTGTCGGGGCGGGCGACGACGCGCGTCATGTGGGGGGGACTGCCTTTCGGTCGGGGGATTCGATTCCAACGGCCTTCCCCCCTGGCGGGGGAAGGTGGCCCGGAGGGCCGGATGAGGGGGAAGACGCGCGAGACGACCGTCGGCTTGCGGCATGGGCTCGATCGGGCGGGCCGTCGAATCCGACACCGCCCGTGCTGGTCGTCCCCCTCATCTGACGCCTTCGGCGTCTGTCTTCCCCCGCCAGGGGGGAAGACCGGTTCGGCCCCCCCCGGCGGGTCGGTCTCTCACGCCAGGATCGACTTCACCACCTTCCCATGCACGTCGGTCAGGCGGAAGTCGCGGCCGGCGTAGCGGTAGGTCAGGCGCTCGTGGTCGAAGCCCAGCAGGTGGAGGATCGTGGCGTGGAGGTCGTGGACGCTGGTCGGGTCCTCGACGGCCTGGAAGCCGAACTCGTCGGTCGCGCCGTGGATCGTCCCCCCCTTCACGCCGCCGCCCGCCATCCAGACGCTGAACCCGTAGTGGTTGTGGTCGCGGCCCAGGGCCGACTTGCCGGAGCCGTCCAGCTCGACGGTCGGCGTGCGGCCGAACTCGCCGCCCCAGACCACCAGCGTGTCCTCGAACATCCCCAGCCGCTTCAGGTCGGCGATCAGGGCGGCGATCGGGCCGTCGATCTCCCCGGCCAGCGCGCGATGGTGGGGGACGAGGTTCGCGTGGTCGTCCCAGGGCTGGCCGGCGCCGTGCCAGAGCTGGACGTAGCGCACGCCGCGCTCCAGCAGGCGGCGGGCGATGAGCGTCTGGCGGCCGTGGACGCCTTCGCCGTACATCGCGCGGACGGCCTCGGGCTCGCGGGTCACGTCGAAGGCGTCGGCCGCCTCCATCTGCATGCGGAACGCCGTCTCGAACGACTGGATCCGCGCGTCCAGCCGCGCGTCGGGCCGCTCGGCCCGGTGGCCCGCCGCCAGCCGACGGAGCAGGTCGAGCTGCCGCCGCTGGATCGCCCGGTCGGCGTGCGGGCTGCGGATGTTCTCGATCAGCTTGTCGACGTCGGTGGACTGGGGGTCGATGTACGTCCCCTGGTAGGCGCCCGGCAGGAATCCGGAGTTCCAGTTCTCGGCGTCCTTCACGGGGTAGCCGCTCGGGCACATGGCGACGAACCCGGGCAGGTTCTGGTTCTCCGTTCCCAGGCCGTACAGGATCCACGCCCCGACGCTCGGCCGGGCCATCACGGAGTCGCCGCAGTTCATGAGCATCAGCGACGGCTCGTGGTTCGGCACCTGCGCGACCATCGAGCGGATCACCGCGATGTCGTCGGCGTGCTCGGCCGTGCGCGCGAACAGCTCGGAGATTTCCAGGCCGCTCTCGCCGTACCGCCTGAACTTGAACGGCGAAGCGAACGCCGCGCCGGTCTTGCGCTCGGTGGTCAGGCTGTTGGGGATGGGCTTGCCGTCGTACTTCGCCAGGGCGGGCTTGGGGTCGAACGTGTCGACGTGGCTGGGGCCGCCGTTGAGGAAGAAGTGGACGACGCGCTTCGCCTTGCCGGGGAAGTGCGGGGCCCTCGGCGAGAGGTCCCCCGCGTCGGCCGGCGAGCCGGGGGACGCGGCGGCCCCCTCTCCCTTCAGGATGTCGGCCAGCCCCAGCGCCCCCAGGCCCATCGCCGAGCGCCGGAGCACCTCGCGGCGGCCGAGGTTGATCGGGTCGAACACCATGGCGATCCCCCCTCCCCGATCGGACGTCAATCGACGAACATGAATTCATTCGACATCAGCAGCACCTGCGCGAGCTGCTCGCGCGGGGCCAGGGCCTCCGAGGTCGGCCCGCGGAAGTCGCGATGCGCGTCCCACAGGCCGCCCGAGGGTGCCGGGCCGGCGTCGACGCGCGTCGCCCGGATCTTCGGCGACCACAGGTGCTGGTCGGTGTTCAGCCCGCCGCCGACGTCCACGACGAAGTCGATCGTGTCGCCCGGCTCGACCTCGATCGACGGGGCGTTGAAATCGGCCTTCCCGTTGCGGACGACCGACTTCTGGACGACGCCGCGACCCGTCGCCAGCCATCCCCGGACGCCGTCGCCGACGTCCAGTTGGTGCTCCAGCGTCGACTCCACGGCGACCGTCCCTCGGATCGGCGAGGTCCAGCGGCGGACGGTCGCGCGGGCCAGGTCGTCGCCGGGGTGGCCCCCCTCGGCGGTGAGCCGCGCCCAGCCGAGCGTCGGGTCGGGCCAGGTCGGGCCGCCCCCCCAGCCCTTGCCGTCGAAGAACGGCATCGGCCGAAGCTCTTTCGAAGGCCCCTTCTCCGGGTCGACGGCCGTCACGCCGTAGCTCCAGGCCGTCGACTCGGCCGGCGGCGCGGGGGCGGGCTGCGCCGCGGCGTCGGCCAGGAACTCCCGCGCAGCCGACGCCTCGTCGGCGGTGGGCTCGCGCTGGAGGGCGGCGAGGAACAGGGCGCGGACGGCCTCGTCGTCCCCCTCGGGGAGCTTCGCCGCCAGGGCGCGGGCCCTCGCGGCGGGGAACGGGTGGTTCATCGCGAACAGGGCCTGCTGCGGGACGGTCGTCTCGCTCCGGAGCGGGATGTGCAGGTCCGGGTTGGCGAAGTCGAACGTCCGGTAGACGCCCGGCAGGAACTGGCGGTCGACGACGCCGTAGAGCGTGCGGCGATGGTTGCCGTCGCCGCCGAACAGCGGCGCGCCCCGGCCCCCGACGCGGCGGTCCAGCTCGCCGGACGCGGCCAGCAGCGAGTCGCGCGCCTCCTCGAACGTCAGGCGGTGGGAGTTCATCCTCCAGAGGAGGCGGTCCTCCGGGTCCTTCAGCCGCGCCTCCTCGTCCGTCGGCCCGCCGCCGCTCGAACTCTGGCGGTAGGTCGACGACAGCAGGATCAGCCGGTGGATCGCCTTCGTGCTCCAGCCCTCGTCCATCAGCTTGCGGGCCAGCCAGTCGAGCAGCTCCGGATGGCTGGGGGCCTCGGCGCGGATGCCGAAGTCGCTGGGCGTGCGGACGAGCCCGGCGCCGAAGTGGTGGGCCCAGATCCGGTTCACCCAGACGCGGGGCGTGAGCGGATTCCCCGGGTCGACGATCGCGCGGGCCAGCTCCAGCCGGCCGCTGCCGTCGGCGAACGGCTCCGCGTCGTCCCCGGCGACCACCTTCAGGAACCGCCGCGGCACCACGTCGCCGGGGTTCGCCGCGTTGCCGCGCTTGAAGACGCGGGGCTCGCGGATCTCCGCCCGGTCGACCAGCGCCGAGGCGTAAGGCGGGGCCGACGGCGACTGCATCAGCCAGCGGTCCACCTCCCCCTGGAGGTTCCAGAGCTTCACGTCCTGGTTGTTGTCCAGGAACGCCTCGATCGTGACGATGGGCTCGTCCGGGACGACGCAAGGCGAGTCCTCGGCGTGGAGCACGCGGTGCAGGGCCTCGGCGGCCGGGTCGGCCTTCCGCGACTCTTCCGGCTCGCCGTCGACCGCCTTGAAGACCGCGGCGTAGCGCTCGGCGGCCTCGCGCATCGTCGCCGGGGGCGTCGCGAACGCGGCGGCCACGCGCGGGTTGACCGGGGCCGCGCCGGGGGCGTCGGGCTCGGCCAGGGCGGCCGCCGCCCTCGCGGCCAGCTCGTTCGCGGGGATCGCGGCCAGGCGGCGCCAGGGGCGGAAGATCGGGTCGTCGGCCCTCGCCGCGTCGGCCAGGTATCGCTGCCAGCGCCGGGCCGAGGCCGGCACCAGGTCGTCGGCGTAGAGGATGGTGTCGAAGCCGTCGGGCGGGACCTGGCTCATGTCGAGCTGGACCGCCAGGTAATCGGCGATCCGCGACCGGATCCGCCCCGCCGCCTCGGCCCTCGCGGCGGCGACGCCCGCCTCCAGCGCGTCGACCCGCTTCTTCAGCTCGGCCTCGAACGCCGCGCGCTCGGCCTCGGAGCCCGAGGGCTCGCCGATCCGCGTCAGCCGCTCGGTGCAGTTCATGAAGACGCCGTACAGCGAGTAGTAATCGGCGGTGGGGATCGGGTCGAACTTGTGGTCGTGGCAGCGGGCGCAGGCGACGGTCATCCCCATCGTCCCGCGGGTGACCACGTCGATCCGGTCGTCCAGGATGTCGTTCGCGACCCCCAGGAACCGCCGGCCCAGCGTCACGAACCCGAGCGCCGCCAGGGCTTCGGGGTCCTCCGGCTCGGCCTTGTCGGCGGCGATCTGGTCGACGAGGAAGCGGTCGTACGGCATGTCCTCGTTGAACGCCCTCGCAACCCAGTCGCGGTAGGCGGGCGAGTGGACGAAGAAGCGCTCCTCGCGGCCGTAGACGTAGCCCTTGGTGTCGGCGTAGCGGGCGACGTCCAGCCAGTGGCGGGCCCACTGCTCGCCGTAGGCTTCGGAGGCCAGCAGGCGGTCGACGAGCTTCTCGTAGGCGTCTGGGTCGGGATCGGCGACGAACGCGGCGACCTCCTCGGGCGACGGCGGCAGGCCGGTCAGGTCGTAGGAGAGGCGGCGGATCAGGGTGCGGCGGTCGGCCTCGGGCGAAGGGGCCAGCCCGGCGGCGTCGAGCTTCGCGAGCACGAAGGCGTCGACCGGCGTGCGGACGCGCGAGGGCTCGCGGGGCGTCGGCGGCCCGGGCCTCGCGATCGGCTGGAACGCCCAGTGCCGCGCCCAGACGTCCTTGCGGCTCTCCACGGCCGGGCCGGAGTCCGCCGGCCACGCGGCCCCGGCGGCGATCCAGCGCCCCAGCGCCTCGACCTGCTCCGGGGCCAGGGGCCCGTCCGGCGGCATCTCCAGGCCGTCCTCGCGCCGGACCGCCTGCATCAGCAGGCTCTCCTCGGGGTCGCCCGGGACCACGGCCGGGCCCGAGTCGCCCCCTTCCACCAGCGCGGCGCGGGCGTCGAGCCGCAGGCCGCCTTTCTGCTTGTCGGGGCCGTGGCAGGACTGGCACTTCTCGACGAGGAGCGGGCGGACGTGCTTCTCGAACGCCTCGACCTCCGCGGCCGACTGCCCCCGCGCCGCGACGGACGCGAGGCCGACGGCCAGGGCCGCGAGGGCCGGGATCGCACGCTTCGGTCGACCGTGGGGCATGAGCTTCCTCCCGTCGATCGGGGGCCCGCACCGCCGGGCTCCGACCCGACGCCTCCGCCCGATTGTAGACAATATTTCCGGCCTTGTCTACAAAATCGGCCCCGCGAGGCGAATAATATTGTAGACAATCGGCCTCCGATCGCCTACATTCCAGCATCGCGAGGCCGGCGGCGGCCCGCGGCCCCCATCGGCCGGCCTCCCTCCGACGCCGGCCCCCACACCGTAGCGAGCCCCGAGCATGGTGGCCGAAGGCGAAGACAACCCCGAGTCCCCCGTCAGCCGCGTGCTGCGCGAGGAGATCCTGACCGGCCGGCTCCAGGCCGGCTCCAGGCTCACCGAGGCCGAGCTGTCCAGCCGCTTCGGCGTCGGCCGCGGCCTGGTGCGCGAGGCCGTCCAGAAGCTCTCCACGCAGGGCCTGCTCATCAGCCGGCCCAACCGCGGCGCCGTCGTCGCGCCGGAGGCCCCGCGCGAGATCCGCAACCTCATCATCCCGATCCGCCGCACGGTCGAGGTCTACGCCCTGCGCCTGGTCTTCGACGACCTGGACGCGGCCGACTTCGCCGCCTGGGACGAGATCCTGGGCCGGATGCGCGACGCCTGCGCCCGGGCCGACTACCACGCCATCGCCGAGGCCGACCTCGCGTTCCACCGCCGCCTCCTGGAGCGCGCCGGCCAGCCCGACCTGATCGTCATCTGGGAGACCCTCGTCGGCCGGATCCGCTCGCACTTCCGGCGCACCCAGAAGCTCAGCGCCGACGCCATGGAGATCTACGAGGAGCACCGCGCCATCGTCGAGTCGTTCCGCGGCCGCGACCTCGCCGCGGCCGTCCGCCTGCTCAAGGAGAAGATCGACTGACGCGGGGCCCACGCCCCGTCGCCCCGGCCTCATCACCTTCATCCGTCCGTCCCGAGGCCGCCCGACCCTTGCTCGTCGTCGGGCGTCCCCGATCGTCGTCCGCGCCCGGCCCGCAGGCTTCGCCTCGCGGGGACGGCCGCGGTGCGCCCGCCCCCCCGTCACCCTTGTCCAAGGAGCCTCGTCATGACCGTGCAAGCGCCCGGAGCCCGCCGCGGTTTCACGCTGATCGAGCTGCTCGTGGTGATCGCGATCATCGCCGTCCTCATCGCGCTGCTGCTCCCCGCCGTCCAGGCGGCCCGCGAGGCCGCCCGACGCGCCCAGTGCGTCAACAACATGAAGCAGCTGGGCATCGCCATGCACAACTACCACGACGTCGTCGGCAGCTTCCCGCCCGGGTCGCTGGTGGACAGCGGCTGGGGCGGCTCGTGGTGGGCCTGGTCGGCCATGATCCTGCCCCAGCTGGAGCAGGCCAACCTGAGCAACTCCATCAACTTCTCGATCGGCAACACCAACAGCGGCAACGGCGGCGACATGCACCCCGCCAACTCCACCATCTACCGCACGCTGATCGCCGGCTACCTCTGCCCTTCGGACGATTCGAACCGCCTGTTCGACGACCGCAAGTGGACGACCATCAACGACCTGGGGACGTCGTACCTGGCCGCCCCGCTCAACTACATCGCCAGCTGGGGCGACCAGCGGACGGGCAACCCCCTGTTCGACGTCTACTCCAGCGAGCCCGTCGAGCAGGGCCGCAGTTGGGGCTGCGGGAACAAGTTCAGCGGCATGTTCGGCGATTGCAGCTCCGGCGCCACGACCACCCTCGCCGGCTGCACCGACGGCACCAGCAACACCATGCTCCTGGGCGAGAACTCGCCCCATTACAACGGCCAGCTCCTCTGGGTCAACGGCCACGGCGCCTACGGCGGCACCATCATCCCGCTGAACTGGAAGACCAACCTCAAGGACGGCCAGACCGACCCCACCGACGGCACCGTCTGCTCCACGGCCTACATCACCGCCATCAACGCCACCCACTGCTTCCGCAACCAGGTCTACAACTTCGCCTTCAAGAGCAAGCACGCCGGGGGCGCCAACTTCACCTTCTCGGACGGCTCGGTCCGGTTCATCAAGCAGTCGATCAACCCCCGGACCTACGCCGCCGCCAGCACCCGCAACCGCGGCGAGATCATCTCCGCCGACGCCTTCTGAGCCGTCGCCCTCCACGCCCCCGCGCCGCGCCGGGACGCCCGGCCGGGGGACCGAACCGACCGACCCACGACACTGAACCGAGGGCCTCGACATCATGCGCAACTGGAACATCGCGACCGTCGCGGCGCTGCTGGCCGCCGCCGCGCTGCTGGCGGCCGGCGGCTGCGGCCCCGGCAACGGCCTGCACCTGGCCAAGGTCCGGGGCAAGATCAGCTACAAGGGGGCGCCGGTCCCCGGCGGGAGCGTCAAGTTCGAACCCGACGCCCCCGACGCCCCCCCCGCCGCCGGCTCCATCGCCGCGGACGGCTCGTTCGTCCTCTCCACCGAGGAGCCCGGCGACGGCGCCGTCGTCGGCCCGCACCGGATCGCCATCATCGGCCTGGAGGAGGTCGCCGGCTCGGGCCGGCCCCCCCTGCCCGACCCCGAGAAATCCCCCCGCGAGTTCATGATCGCCAAGACGAAGGCCGCGACCCCGCCCCGCCCCGGCAAGCAGGCCGCGGACGAGGGGACCTTCACCGACCCCTCCGGCAAGGTCTTCCGCCACGTCGTCCCCACCAAGCTGAACCAGGCCGCGACCTCCGACCTGAAGGTCGACGTCGCCCCCGGCTCGAACCTCGTCGAGATCGAGATCGACGAGGACGGCACCGCCCGCGTCAAGTCCTGAAACGCGACGGGCCCGCGGCGCACGCGCCGCGGGCCGTACCGTTCGGACGCGAGCCGCCGTCAGAGCCACCCCAGCTTTCGGCGCACGCTGACCGTAAACCGCCGGTCGACGAACTTCGCGATCGCCGCCACGAGGATCTTCTTGGCCTCGCCCTCGTCGTACCGGAGCGGGCCTCGAAGCTCGTCGGCGCGTCTGGCGATCTCCTCGGCCATCCGCTCACGACACGCGTCGTACTTCTTCCCCTTGAACGGATCGCCTGCGTAGACGTACTTCAGGACCTCGGCGATCTCCCCCTCCTCGTCGAGCCCGCTCTCGCGGATCAGGTCCAACAAGACCGCGTTGAAATAGCCGTCGCCGACGTCCCTCTCCGTCTTGCGCAAGGCCGCTCGCAAGGCCAAGGCGATCCGCGAAGCCTCCTGCTCGGGATCGACGGCCCGCACGCCCAGCGCAATGAGCCCGGCGTTCAGGTCGTCGTCCCACGGCTCGTCGTCCGTCGAATCGTCGTCGAATCGGACGATCATCTCCGGGCCGGAGGGGTCGAACACGTCCGGCGGCTCCACGAGGGTCAGCGTGGCGGACGCCCCAGGAAGGCCGAGCCTTCGGCTCCAATCGCGGAGGCGCGGATCGGGCACGGTCTCGACGGGTCGCCGAAAGAAGCCGTCGATAGCGGACATGCCGGCACCTCCAAGATCGTCGAGGCGCGTCGCCTCGTCATCGGTCGTTCTGCAGGGCGGACAGCACGAAGTCGGCGGCGTTGCGGCAGGCTTTGGCGCGAGCTTCGCCGATGACGTGGTCGCGGTCGGAGTCCGCGAAGTCGGATATCCCCTTCACGATGCACCAACTGGGGTCGTCGGGGCCCGCGGAAGCGGCGAGCAATCCCACGCCTTCCATCTCCCCGCCGACGATCGGGTCGACGCCGGCCGCCGCTCCCCGAATCAATTCGTCCCGGTAAGAAGCCGAGTGGATGCGGGCCGCCCCGGACAGCAGGGCCCCGAAGTGGACGCGATAATCCCGGTCGACATCGCGATGACGCTCCCGGAGGAACAGTTCGACCAGCGACGCCCTGGCGGCCTCGCGGCCCGCCTCCCGGTGGTCGACCAGGTATCGTCCCCCTCCGTCCGCGTGGTCGCGCACCACGCGATTATCGTAGGGGATCAAGGAGGTGGAGACAAGCACGTCTCCCAACCCCTGCGCCTCCGGTTGGACGCCGAAGGCCATCCCGATCTGGACGATCCCGAAGGCCCCCGTGGCCTCGCGGAACCGGAGCCCTCGGGCCGCCGTCCCAAGCCTCCCTTGGGAGCCCATCACAACCCGACCGCCCTGGCGTGCCGGCCGAGGGGCGATCACGACCTCATCCCCGACCTGTCCCAGCCAATGATATTCGCCGAGGATCGGATGCCTGAGCTTTCGCGGATCGATGCCGCGGGCCCGAGCGGCCCCCAGCACCCCCGCCTCCTCGGCGGGGGTGGCCAGGAACAGGATCAGGCTGCATTGCCAGAAAGGGAGGCCGCCGACGCTCATGACGCGCCCTCAATACAGCCCGAACCGCGAGCCCCCGATCACGGGGAGTTCCTGGGGGCTGGGCTTCGCCTGCGGCGTCGGCGCGGCCTGGGGCGAGGGGACGGCCTGGGGGCTGGCGGTCACGGCCTCCTTGCAGGCGCGGCAGCCCTCGCCCTTGAGCGCGGCCTTGAAGTTCTGGATGTGCTTGCAGATGTGCTCGTGCTTCCAGGCCTTGAACTGGTGGGCGCGAGTCTTGAGGCGGTCGACCAGCCAGCACGGCTTCTCGGCGGCCGTCTCGGCCTGCGGCGAAGGCGCGACCTGGGGCGTCGCCTGCGGCGAGGGGACGAGGGGCTTGGCCCAGACCGACTCGTACGAGGTCGGGAACATCACCGGCGGCAGGGCGGCGGGCGACTGCGGCGAAGCCTCGGCGTGGCCGTGGCCGTGCCCGCCCGACTTCCAGTTCCAGAACGACCAGCGATGCGCCCTGGGGGCCGGCTCCGGGAACGCCGTCGCGACCGGGGCCGAGTAAGTCGGCGTCTGGGTCGTCGGCGCCGGCGGCTGCGACTGGGCCTGCACCTGAGGCTGTGGGGCCGACGTCGGCGGCGGCGGGGCGACGTCCAGATCCCCCGGCTCCGGCTTCGGCGCCTCGACCGCGGCCGGGGCCGGCTTCGCGGCCTCGGGGGCGATCGCCTCCGCCGGCTTCGGGGCCGGGGCGGGCGGTTCGGGGGCCGGGGCGGGCGGCGGAGTCGGCTCGGCCGGTTTGGGCTCCTCCACCGGCTTGGGGGCCTCGGCCGGCTTGGGGGCCTCGGCCGGCTTGGGGGCCTCGACCGGCTCCTCCAGGGTCGGGGCCTCGACGGGCCTGGGGGCTTCTTCGGGCCTGGGCGTGTCGAGCGGGGGCGGGGGGACCGGATCGGCCTCGGGCGGCGCGACGCCGGGCTCGGGGCGGATCGGCGGCGGCGGCGGGACCTGGGAGGACCGGACGAGGCTGCCGTCCTGGGCCTCGTGCGAGGCCGTCTCGCGTGCGGGGCTCGCCATGGCCAGGCGGTCGCGAGCCTCGTCCCGCGCGGCCGCGGCGGGCTCCTCGGCGTCGCGGACGCCCAGGAGCGTCGCGCCGCCGGGCGGGATCGTCGGCCTGGGCTCGTCGGCGATCGTCTCGTCGGCGAAGGGCGCGTCGGCGAGGGCGTCGGGGAGGCGGACCGGGCGGGACAGGGTCGCGGGGCCTTCGCCGTCGTCCTCGGCCGACGCGAGCCGCGTCTCGTCGACGTTGCGGACCGGCAGGACCTGGTCGTCGTCGCGACGCCCCCCGGTCATCCGGGCGATGGCCTCGTTGATCTCGGCCGGGGTCATCTTCGGCTGGGCCGGGACGCCCGAACCGTTGAGGCTGAAGATCGGGGCGCGCTGCGGCTGGCGCGTCACCCACGGGGGCCTGGAGAACTGGTAGACGCTCCCCCACCCGCCGCCCGACGCCGGGAAGGCCCGCGCCGGGGGGATGGAGCCCAGGTCCGACTGGACCGCCGACCCGTCCCCCCCGCCGAACCGCCGCGACCACCAGCCGCGGACGCCCGTCGGCGCGGGCCCGACGGCGGCCATCCCGTCCGGGGCCGAGACCGGGCCCCCCTGCCGGACCCCGGCGCAGCCGGAGACGCCCAGCAGCAAGCCCACCGCCCAGACCGACACGCGCGACGACCTCATGGCGTCTCCTCCCGCCCGGAGCGGCGCGATCCCGCGACCGCGGCCCACGGCTTCCCTGCCGGACCCTTGCCGAACTCATCCGTCGTGTTGGATCGGCATTCCGCCGGGGCCGCCTCGGGCCATTCCGGCCCGCGGGGGCACCCCCCGAGGGCGCGACCCCGTCGCCGGGAAAAGTCCCCCCGACCCGCAAGGTCGCCCGCCGCCCGGCGCGCGGAGCGGATTTGAAGATCGGCCGCCGCCGCGATACTCTGGACGGCCCCGGGCGCGAGGCATCCCCAGAGCGGAGTCCCCGGGGCGCAGTCATCCCCGAGGATGGACGATGATCAACGCCGACGCCGCAGAACGGTTCATGGCCGCCCCCTGGCTGGAATCGACGGACCGCGAGACCAAGCAGGAACTCCTCCGCGCCCTGGCCGAGGAGCGGGCCGCGAAGGGGGCGACGCTGCTGGCCCAGGGCCAGCCCAACGACCACCTCGCGTTCCTGATCGAGGGGACCGCCGAGATCCTCCGCCGGGGCGAGGACGGCCGCACCGACCTCATCACCACCCTCTCGGCCCCGGCCGTCTTCGGCACGACCTCGTTCTTCCGCCCCGACCCGCCCCCGGCGACCGTCCGGGCGACGTCCGACGTCCGCCTGCTCACCCTGCACCACCCGGCCTACCAGACCCTCCGCCGCGACCACCCCCGCGCCGCCGAGGCCCTGGCCGTCGCCGTCCTCCGGGCCGTCTCCGAGCGCTTCGACCTGATCGACCGGCTGTTCGCCGAGTACATCCGGAAGCATCCCCACGCCCCCTCCGGCGACGTCACCGAATGGTCGCGCTTCCGCTCCCGGCTCTTCGAAGAGCATTCCATCTGACGCCCCGTCCCCCCCGGGGCCGGTTGACGACCCCGGGGGCGGACTGCACAATGGATGGCATGAGGCCCGCCGGCCCGCGACCCCGGCCCGGATCCGCCCCCTCCCGCGCGCCCCGCTCACGGCCCTCGTCCCGAGCCCGGCCCCCTTGTCGCGCATCGCCCGGGACCCGGTCGCCGAAGTCTCCCGTATCCTCCCAACTCCCCACAAGACGCATCCATGAACGACTCATCCCCGTCGACGCGGCGATCGGAATTCGACGGCCTGCTCCGGGCCGCCAGCGGGTCGGAGGCGCACGGGCACCTGGTCGACGTCCGCGAGCCCCTGCGCAACGCCCTGGGCCCGAACCGCCCCCTCGTGATGCTCTGCCCGCACGCCGACGACGGGGCCATCACCGCCGCCTGCCTCATGCACGAGTACGCCGTGCGCCGCGGCCTGCCGGTGATCGAGGTCCTGGTCTTCGCCGGCGAGCGCAACGTCGCCGCCCCCTGGCTCAACGACCAGAAGAAGATCACGATGCGCGAGGCCGAGTTCCGCCTCGAATGCAACGTCCTGGGCGCCGAGGCCGTCTGCTGGAACCTGGAGGGCTACCGCCAGCCCGGCTACCACCCGACCGACGAGGACGTCGCCAAGGTCGTCGACTGGTTCGCCAAGCGCCGCCCCGGCGCGATCATCGTCCCGCCGGCCAACGACGCCCACGCCGCCCACCGCGTCACCCGCGCCCTGGCCGCCGTCGGCCTGCTCGGCGCCGGCCTGCACGACACCCTGGTCATGACCGGCTGGACCCCCTGGGGCCCCCTCCCCCGCCCCAACGCCTACTTCTCCTACGACGGCGAGGCCGAGCGCACCAAGGAGTGGGCCATCCACTGCCACGCCTCGCAGATCCTCCTGACCGACTACACCCAGTACTGCTCCCACCTGGGGCGGGCCTACGCCGCCCTCACCCGCGAATGGGCCGAGGGCCACAGCCTCGCCGGCCGCGCCCACCGCACCGACGAGCGCTTCGTCGGCGTCGAGCTGTTCGAGCTGGAGTCGCACGACCCCTGCCGGGCGACCAACGACCCCCCCGACCCGATCCACCAGGCCCTCGGCCTGCTGCGCGAGCGCCCCGGCGGCCGCGCCCCGGCGGCCCCGCTCGCCGTCGAGCCCCCCAAAGCCGCCGCCTCGGCCTGACCGACCCCACATCCCCAGCCCCGCGAGCCTCCTCGATGCCCGCCGAACGCCCCCTGCGCGTCGCCGACGCGACCGTGATCGTCCACCCCGACGCCGACGCCGCCTCCCGCGACGCCGCCGACCGCATCGCCCGCGTCGTCGCCGAGGCCGTCGCCGCCCGCGGCAAGGCGGTCCTCGGCCTCGCCACCGGCGCGACGCCCGAGAAGGTCTACGACCGCCTCGCCGCCCGCGTCGCCGACGGCTCGCTCTCCTTCCGGGACGTCACGACGTACAACCTGGACGAATACTACCCCATCCAGCCGCTCGACCCGCTCAGCTACCGCTCCTACATGCATCGGCACCTGTTCAGCCGCGTCGACCTCGCCCCCAACCGGGCCCACGTCCTCGACGGCACGGTCCCCGAGCACGCCGCCGCCGCCCACGCCGCCGAGTTCGACCGCTGGATCGACGCCGACGGCGGCCTGGACCTCCAGCTCCTGGGCATCGGCCGCAACGGCCACATCGGATTCAACGAGCCCTCCGACCTCCCCGTCGCCGAGTTCGCCGCCCGCGGCACCCTCCCGATCGATCTCCACCCGATCACGAAGGCCGACGCCGTCCGCGAGTTCGGCTCGCTCGAGGCCGTGATCCCCCGCGCCCTGACGATGGGCGTCCGCCAGATCCTCGCCGCGCGCACCATCCTCATGCTGGCGACCGGCCCCAAGAAGGCCCCGATCGTCGCCCGGGCCCTCAAGGGCCCGGTCACGGCCTCCGTCCCCGCCTCCGTCCTCCGCACCGTCGCCGACCGGGTCGTCTGGATCCTCGACGAGCCCGCCGCCGCCGAGCTGGGCTGAGGCCCGTCGCGGATTTCGTAATTTTCATCCCGTCCGCCCATTTCGACACCCCGCGCCCTAGGTTCGACTTGTGGGGCGGCCGACGACGGTCGTCGGCCCCCGCGGGCCGGCCAGGCCGTCGCAGGTCGAAAGGACGAACGGAACGATGAACGCGCCCCTCCCCCGGCCGACGCCGCGTCGGCGTCGCCGCGTCGGCCTTGAGACGCTGGAGGATCGCCGGGTCCTGTCGACGATCGCGGTGACGAGCCTCGCCAGCACGGGCCCCGGATCGCTGCGCTGGGCGATCGTCCAGGCGAATTCCAGCCCCGGCCCGGACGAGATCGACTTCGCCGTCCCCGGGACGATCAAGGCCGGCCGCTCGGCGCTCCCGGCGATCACCGGGCCGACGACGATCGACGGGACCTCCGCGCCCGGCTTCGCCGGGGCGCCCGTCGTCACGGTCGACTTGCAGGGCGCCCGCGGGCTCCGGTTCGCCCGCGGGGCCGACGGCTCGACGCTCTCCTCCCTGTCCATCGTGCGATCGGGCGGCGACGGCGTGACGCTCGACGCCTCGAACGTCACCGTCCAGGGCAACTACATCGGCCTGCTCGCCGACGGCTCCACGATCGCCGCCAACCGCGGCGACGGCGTCCGCATCAACGCCGGCTCGCGCGGCAACCTCATCGGCCGCGAGGATCCGGGGACGCCCCAGGCGTTCCAACTCTCCAACGTCATCTCCGGCAACGGCGGCGACGGCGTCGGCGTCTACGGCGGGAGCGACAGCCGGATCGCGATGAACTTCATCGGGACCGACGCCTCCGGGACCGTCGCCCTCGGCAACCGCGGGAACGGCGTCCTGCTGACGCAGGGGGCCGCGCGAAACGTCATCGGCGGCGCGGCCACCGGGGGCAACGACCCGACGGCCGGCGTCTTCGTCCGCCCGCCGCAGGGGAACCTGATCTCCGGCAACCGCGGGAACGGCGTGCTCATCAACGGCCGGTCGACCCGGAACGTCCTCAGCGGCAATTTCATCGGGACGGACGCCTCCGGGGACTCCGCGCTGGGGAACCGGCTCGACGGCGTGGCGATCGACGGGGCCGACGACAACGACCTGATCGGCTGCACGATCCAGGACAGCCCGTTCGTCTTCTACAACGTCCTCTCCGGCAACGGCGGCAACGGCCTGCGGGTCACGAACTCGAACGACGTCACGGTCCACGCGAACTTCATGGGCGTGGGCGCGGACAACGCCACCGTCGTCGCCAACCGCGGCGACGGCCTGCTGGTCTCGGGCCGTTCGCAAAACACCCAGGTCGGCGGCGTGATCCCGCTGGGGAACGTGATCTCGGGGAACGACCGCAACGGCATCGAGGTGCGCGACCAGGCGAGCGGCTTCGTCTCGTTCAACACCTTCGGGGGCGTCTTCGCCTTCGGCGGCGCGGCCCCGAACCGCGGCGACGGCATCCTGATCACGTCGAGCGGCGGCGACAACCAGATCCGGACCAGCATCATCTCCGGCAACCTGGGCGACGGCATCGAGCTGGGCGGCCGGGCGACCGGCGTGCAGGTCACCGACACGGCCGCCGGCACGAACACCGCCATCAACGCCGCCATCCCCAACGGCGGCAGCGGGATCAAGCTCTCCGGCCGCGCCCGCGGCAACGCGATCGGCGGCTTCCAGCCCTCGGTGGAGCCCCGCGTCACCGCCTCGGCCAACGGCCGCTACGGCATCGAGGTCGTCGGCTCGGCCCGCGACAACCTCATCTTCAACACCTACGTCGGCACGGGGGCGCGGCAGACGACCGCGCTGGGGAACGCCCTGGGCGGCGTCTACCTCGGCCCCGGCACGTCCGGGACCTCGATTGGCGGGACCGGCGAGGGCGAGTCGATCCTCATCGCGAACAACGGCGGCGACGGCGTGACGATCGTCTCGGCCCGCAACAACCGGGTAGTCGGCAACCGGATCCTCGGCAACGCCGGCTACGGCCTCCGCGCCACGGGCGACGTCCGCTGGACCGTCCTCCGCGACAATCAGGTCGCCGACAACGCCGCCGGCGGGGTCGACGTCACCGACGCCCGGGGGATCATCACCACCTGACCCGGGTCCGAACCCGCCCCCGCCCCGTTTCAGCGATCGAATTGCAGGAACGGCGCGGGGGTGAGGAAGGCGTGCTGTTCGAACAGGCTCCGCCCGCCGCCCCACGATGTGTACTGGGAGAGGAACACGACCAGCACGTAGACGAGGGCGGCGGCCACGATCGCCAGCCTTCCCAGCAGCCGGAAGGACCAGTGGCTCCGGCGCTCGCGACGCAGCGAACGCGCGTAGGCCCAGCCCACCAGCAGCCGCGCCGGGGCGAGGAACACGACGAAGACCAGGCCCGGCAGCCAGGCGGCCTCGCGCGGGATCATCTCGATCTTCAGCAGGTACAGCGGGATCGAGGCCGCCAGCAGGACGAACAGGGCGAACGCGAACGCCCAGGGGGCGTGGCGGAACCGCTCCCGGGCCGCCCGCAGCCCGAACAGGGCGGACGTCCTCCCCTCCACCGCATACGCCGTCTGCACGAACGGGACGATCGGCGCGACGCACGCCAGCGCCAGCATCCCCAGCGGAGCCAGCAGCGGGAACCGCGTCGTCGCCGCGATCATCGCCGACGGCGGCCCGATCCACGCCATCGTCCCCACGAACCCGACCAGGCCCACGCGGAAGTAATGCCCCGGCCGGAACCGCCCGACGAACCCCCAGAAACCGTCGCGAGACGCCGCATACAGCCCCCCCTCGCGGAGCCGACGCCGCAGCCAGGACGGCCCGCCGAACGGCCAGAGGAAGTGCCGCAGCCGCCCCCCGCGCAGGAACGCGATCAGGAGGTGGAAGCTCGTCAGGGCCCAGGCGACGACCAGCGCGATCCGCCAGCCCCGCTCCACCGCCCCGCCCGGATCCACGATCGCCGCCGACCGCGCGTAGGAGCCGACGACCCACATCGGGATCATCGCGACGGCCGTCCCCAGCGCCATCCCGCCGACCCGTCCGGCCAGCCTCACGCCGAACACGCCGTCGCGCAGCCTCCCCGTCCGCGCCACCCGCGCCGAGGATTCCAGCAGATACCCCAGCGCCAGGAGTTGCAGCCCGGGGATCGACGTCAGGACCGCCAGCCCGCCCACCAGCGATGCCAGCCCGAACGCCCCGGCGACCGCGCCGGCGACGACGCCCGCGACCCGACCGAAGGCGCGCCTCACGACCCCGGCCGGCCCCCCCGAGGTCGGGGCCGCTGGCGTGGGCGGCTCGATGAGCATGACGACGGCTCCCATGCGGAGGATTACTCCGCGGATCGCCGATCGGTTTCATCGCGCCGCGGGCCTGTCGAAAAGTCCCAAGAATCCTGAAATCCCGCCCCCTCGGATGCGGATCGTCCCAGGGGACGGGCGTTCTTTGACAACTCGGATCGATCAGGAGCCGCCGGGATCGGGCGGCCCGGAGGGCGATGCCACAGGCAGGAAGAGTCCGCTTGACGTCCCCTCTCCCGCCGGGAGAGGGTGGCCCGAAGGGCCGGGTAAGGGTCGTCGGGGCGCGGAGGGCATGTCGGACGCGCAAGGACCGAGCAGCCTGATGACAAGCATCCTTCTCCCACGAGGGTGCTGCGTCGAAGACACTCGGGATGAAAGCGATGAACGGCCTTCCCCCCTGGCGGGGGAAGGTGGCCCGGAGGGCCGGATGAGGGGGAGGAAGTGCCGGACGGCCGCCGGAATCCCGGGCCGGTCGGGCGGGCTTTCGAATCCCGACGAGCCTCGCGCTTCGCGCCCCCCTCATCTGACGCCTTCGGCGTCTGTCTTCCCCCGCGAGGGGGGAAGACCGTCTTCGACCCCCATCGGCATGCTTTCGACGGAGTACCTCAAGGGGAGAAGGATGCTTGGCGTGGGCCGGCACGGAGATCGCGAGACCGTCATGCTCTCCGAACTCCGGCGACCCTCACCCGCCGTTGCGCGGCACCCTCTCCCGGCGGGAGAGGGGACGACCCCGGGCGGCTCAATCTCATGCCAAACAGCATCGCCCCCCGCGCCACCTTCCCCGCCCGGCACCTCGCGCCGATCGGCGGCGGGATCAGGCGAGATCGCTTCCGGGATGAAGTCGAAAACGACGATCAAACCCAAGTTTCATTCAATTGCAAAATCTTACCCCACAAACACTTGCGCCTTAATCCAAGGAAGCCGGCTTCCCCCGAAGGAAGCCAATCTCGGAAGGGGCTGAAACGCGGACCTTCGTCGGAGAGTATATGGATGCGTCCCCACCGGGCGGGGGCGGACGGGGAGGCGAGCGATGCGGCTGCGAGACCTCGGGTTCCTCTGCGTGTTGGTCGGTGCCGCGCTGGCGATGGGGAGGGGCGTCATCCGGTCGGCGTCGCCGACGCGGGGGCCGGTCGCGACGGTCGGGGCGCGGCCGGAAGTCTCGGCCCGGGTGGACCAGGCCCTCCGGGAAGGCTGGAAGGCGAAGGGGGTCGCCCCCGCGCCGGCGACCCCCGACCTGGCGGTGATGCGCCGGCTGAACCTCGCGCTGGCCGGCACCGTGCCGTCGCTGGAGGAGATCCGCCGGTTCGAAGCCATGCCCGCCGAGGGCCGGGTCGGCGCCTGGGCCGACGAGCTGCTGCGCGACCGCCGCACGGCCGACTACCTCGCCGAGCGGTTCGCGAGGGCGTTCGTGGGCGTGGAGGACGGGCCGTTCATCGTCTTCCGGAGGCGGCGGTTCGTCGCCTGGCTGAGCGACGCCCTGATGGAGAACCGGCCCTACCCGGAGATCGTCCGCGAACTCATCGCCGGACGCGGCATCTGGACCGACCGGCCGGCCGTCAACTTCGTCTCCGTCACCCGCGACGAGATGACCGAGCGGCCCGACCCCGAGCGCCTCGCCGCGCGGGTCTCGCGGGCGTTCCTCGGGGCCCGCATCGACTGCGCCCAGTGCCACGACCACCCGTTCCAGCCCTGGAAGCAGGACGACTTCCGCGGCCTCGCCGCGTTCTTCGGCGGCGTCCGGTCCAACCTCCGCGGGGTCTCCGACGGCGAGGACGATTATCATCCCCTGGACCGCAAGACGAAGGAGCCCCGGACGATCGCCCCGGCCGTGCCGTCGCACCCGGAGCTGCTCCCGGCCGCCGGGCCCCCGCGCGAGCGGCTGGCGGCGTGGGTCGTCGACCCGCGCAACCCGCACTTCGGCCGGGCCGTCGCCAACCGGGCCTGGGCCCTCCTCTTCGGCCGCCCGCTCGTCGACCCCGTCGACGACGTCCCGTCCCTCGCCGAGCCGCCGAAGGCCCTGGACCTGCTGGCCGCCGACTTCGTCGAGCACGGCGGCGACCTCCGCCGCCTGCTCCGCGCGATCGCCGCGACGGAGGCCTTCCGGCTCGACTCGGCGGACCTCCCCGACGAGGCGGCGTCGCCCGAGGACGAGACCTGGGCCGCGTTCCCCATGACCCGGCTCCGGCCCGAGCAGGTGGCCGGCGGCCTGTCGCAATCGGCCTCGCTGGCGACGCTCGGCCCGCGCTCGTTCTGGCTCGCCCGGCTCGTCACCTACACCGAGGGGAACGACTTCGTCCGCCGCTACGGCGACGTCGGCGAGGACGAGTTCGCCCCCCGCGGCGGCACCCTCCCCCAGCGCCTGCTCCTCATGAACGGCGAGCTGGTCGAGAAGCGGACCAAGGGGGAGATGGGGAACGCCTCCAGCCGGCTCGCCAAGCTCGCCCCGGACGACGAGACGCTGGTGGAGCTGGCCTACCTGTGCGTCCTCACCCGACGGCCGACGCCCGAGGAGGCCGCCCACTTCACGCCCCGGTTCCGCGACGTCCGCGGCGACGCCCGCGTCGACCTGGCCTCCGACCTGCTCTGGACGCTTCTCAACTCGGCCGAGTTCTCCTGGAACCACTGAGGACGCCCCCATGCGCATCGATCGTCGCGGCTTCCTCTCGCTGGGCGTCGGCGCCGGCCTGGGCTGGCTCACCCCCGCGGCCCAGATCCTGGCGCGACAGGCGGAGAAGGCCGACGGCCCGCCGTCCTCCCTCATCCTCCTGTGGCTGGCCGGCGGCCCCAGCCAGCTCGAAACCTTCGACCCCCACCCCGATTCCGCCTCCGCCGGCGGGACGCGGGCCGTCGAGACCGCCGCGAAGGGCGTCCGGCTGGCCTCGGGGTTCGAGCGGCTGGCGGGCGAGATGGGCTCGGTCGCCCTCGTCCGGTCGATGACCAGCAAGGAGGGGGACCACGAGCGCGGGACCTATATGTTGAAGACGGGGTATCGCCCCGACCCCACGGTCGTCCACCCGTCCATCGGGGCGATCTGCTGCCACGAGCTGCCCGTCGGCCCCGCCGACATCCCCCGCCACGTCTCGATCCTCGCCGGCCAGTGGCCCGGCCGCGGCGGGTTCCTCGGCGGCGAGTACGACGCCTTCCAGGCCGACGACCCGAAGGGGAAGCTCCCGGACGTCTCGGCCTTCGTCCCCTCCGAACGCGACGCCCGCCGCGCCCTGGACCTGGACGTCGTCGACCGCGCCTTCGCCCACGGCCGATCGGCGCGGGTCGAGGCGACGCTGCACCGCAAGGCGGTGGCCTCGGCGCGGGCGATGATGACGTCGGAACAGCTCAAGGCGTTCGACGTCGGCCAGGAGTCGGCCGAGACCCGGGCCGAGTACGGCGACTCCCCGTTCGGCCGCGGCTGCCTGGCGGCTCGCCGGCTCATCGAGGTCGGCGTCCGGTGCGTGGAGGTGACGCTGGACGGCTGGGATTCGCACGTCAACAACCATGAGGTCCACCGCCGGCTGGTCGGCGTGCTCGACCCGGCGTTCTCGGCCCTGCTCCGCGACCTGCGCCGTCGCGACCTGCTGGACCGGACGGTGGTCCTCTGCTGCGGCGAGTTCGGCCGGACGCCCCGGATCAACCCCTTCGGGGGCCGCGACCACTGGACCAACGGCTTCAGCCTGGCGCTGGCCGGCGGCGGCCTCAACGCCGGGCTCGCGCTGGGCGAGACCGACCCCGAGGGCGTCAAGGACCCGGCCCGCCCCGTCCCGGTCCAGGACGTCCACGCCACGGTCCTGTCGGCCCTGGGCCTCGACCCCGCGCGGGAGAACGTCGCCCCCGTCACCGGCCGGCCGATCAAGCTGAGCGAGGGCCGGCCGATCCGCGAGCTTCTGGGCTGAGGCGGCCGGGCCTCAAAGGCCGTCCGGGTTGCGGCCGCGGGGCTTCTGGATGTCCAGGATCATCTTGCCGCGGCGGAAGATGGAGACCGTGCCCGTGGACTGGGAGACGCAGACCGAGAGGGCGTCGGTGGTGACGGTGATCGCCGCGCCGGCCTCGTGGCGGGTCCCCAGGCCCTGGGGGAGCGCCTCCTCCAGCTTGGCCCGCGGGGCCAGGTAGCGGGCCGCGCAGAGGACCACGCCGTCGCCGCGGACGACGTAGGCTCCGTCGATGGCCGAGAACTCCTTGATGGTCTCCTCCAGCCGGGGGTCGAGGATGTTCCGCTCCTCCTCCGGGTAGCCGTGGAAGGGGTTGAACACCAGTTGATGGCTCTGGGCCAGGACGCTCTCGCAGTCGCCGACGACGAACAGCGCCCCTACGGGCCGGCCCTCGCGGCCCTCGACGCCCAGCTCGCCGGCGACGTTGAGGACCCGCTCGAAGACGGCCGGGCTGACGTCCGGGGGGAGCGGGTCGGCGGCGCCGGCGGCGAACATCTCGATCTCGGTCCCCATGTCCAGGACCATGATCGTGTCCATCGAGCCCGAGCGGTCGACGCCCGTCAGGCAGAGGAGCCGGTCGCCGGCGTGGACCAGGCCCTCGGCCGCGGCCACCAGGGTCGCCACCTTCACCTGCCCGGCGCGGGTCATGGCGATGTCCGGGAGCTGGACGACGCGGCAGAGGTCCTTCAGCTCCTCCGGGGCGGTGAAGTCGCAGCGGCGCGAGACGAGGATGATCCGGAAGTTCACGTCGTCGATCAGCGACTTCAGCTCGGCGTCCTGCTCGACCACGTCGGCGTGGAGCAGCACCACCCGCGCGCCGACCTCTCGGGCGATGGCGTGGGCGTGTCGGACCATGCTGCGGGTGAGCATCTTCATGGGGGACGTCGGCTCGTCGGGGTTCGGGTCAAGGTCGGGGCGCGGGGGGCGAGAACTCGACGGCCACGCCGAGGACGCCCAGGTCGTCGAACGCGGTCGGGTCGCGGGCGTCCCCCGTCTGCTCCAGGCGGAGGACGTGCGGGCCGGGCCGCAGGGCGTCGGCCGGGACGGGGATGCGGATCCGCCGGGGCGTCTCGTTGGCGTCGTCGATGTAGCGGTTGATGTAGTCGATCCGCCGGCCGTCGATCGCGACATAGGTCTTCAACTCGCCGCGGCGCACCTGGTCGGAGAACATCAGCCCGGTCGCCTCGCCCACGACCCCGACGACGTCCAGGACGATCGACGCGGGGCCGACGCCCGGGGCTTCCGCCGGGACGTCGAAGGCCCGTTCGAGCACGCCCCCCTCGTCCATCGGCGGGTCGAGCGCCGGGGAGGTCCCGGAGATCTCGTCCCCCAGGTGGTGCGAGCAGGGGTCGATCACCAGGCGGACCCCCGGCTCCAGGACGCGGAGCCGCGCCAGTCGATCGCGGGGGATCGTCAGCGCGCCGGCGTAGGGGGTCTCCAGGGTCAGGGCCTCGTCGGTGAGGGCGGAGACGGCCCCCTCGGCGAAGTCGGGCTCCTCTCCGGCCCCGTCGCCCGCGTCCCACTCGACCCGCGCGAGGGCGCCCGAGACGGGCGATCCGGCGGCGGGGTCGCGGCGGAAGCGGAGCCCGGCGAGGTCCTTCCAGGCGATCGCGACCGGGCGGTCGTCCACAGTCATCGCGACGCGGTCGCGGTCGCCGCGGAGGACCGTCCCGAAGAGCTGGTCGCCGACCACCAGCCGGGCCTCGTCCTGGGTGGGATCCACCTCCAGGCCGGGGGGGGCCGACGCGAACCGGGCGACCTGCACCGCGCCGACGAGCCCGGCCGGGCCGTCGTCCCCTTCGCCCTCGACCGCGACCCGGATCGATTCGAGCGGCCCCTCGGGCCCGACGCCGTGGGCCAGGTCCTTGCCGTCGACCGCGATCTCCGTGCGGCGGTCGTCGAACCGGACGGTCGCGCGGCGCCAGGCGTCGGCGCGGGCCAGGCGCTGGACCACCAGGGTCGGCCCGTCGGGCGACTCCACGGCCAGGCTCTCCTCGGCCCAGCCCAGCAGCACCCGCACGACGGCCGGCCCGCCGGGGGCACGGAACGTCAGGGCCAGGGTCCACGACCGGCCGGGGTGGACCCGGCCGTCGTCGCGGAAGCTCAGGTCGACGCGGCCGGCCTCGACGGGCTCCTCGAACCGGCGCTCGATCGACGACCCGCCGGGCGGCAGGAGCACGGCCGTCTCGCCCCCCTCGACCGCCGCGCGGGGCCCGCCGACGACGGCCCAGGCCGGGTCGATCGCGTCGAAGTCGTCGGCCAGGATCCGGACCTCTCCCGGCCGCTGCACCAGCGACTGCACGCCCGGCCTCCGCACGACGACCGGCGCGGCCTGCCAGGGGACCGCCAGCGTGACCGAGCCCTCGGCGATCGCCGCCAGCGCGCCGGAGACCCTCCCGGACTCGCCCATCGCGGCCCGGAACATCGGCGGGACCGCCGCGCCGGCCGCGGGCGGCGGCGCGAACTCCACCACGGCCCCGGGCGTCGCCCGCAGGGTCCCGCCCGCCGCCGGCTCGAACAGAAGCCCCGCCGACGGGTCGAGCCGCAGCCGCCCCTCGACCACCGGCCCCCCCGGGCGAGCCAGCCGGTCCGGGCCGGGCGACTCCCCGCGCGCGCCGTCCGGCGCCGCGGCCCCGAGGGTCAGGGCGACGATCAGGGCGAGGCCGGGCCGGGTCGGCGGATGGACTCTCATGCCCTGATTGTACGACCCCCGTTTCGCGCCCGACAAGCGGACGCCGGAGCCCCGTCGCCTCGCGGCCCGCGCGGGGGTACGCTGGCGTCGCGGCGGCCCCGCCCGGTCGCCCCAGGCCGACCCATCCCCCAAGGAGCCTCCCCCATGATCCGCCCCCCCGACGGCCGACGCCCGGCCCCGTCGATCGCCCTCTCGGCCCTGGCCCTGGCCCTGGCCTCCTCCACCTTCACGCACCCCGCGCCGGCCCGCGGCGGAGAGACCATGCAGCCCGCCAAGCCCCTCCGGATCATCGTCTTCGGCGCCCACCCCGACGACTGCGAGCTGACCGCCGGCGGCACCGCCGCCCGCTGGGTCGACGCCGGCCACGCGGTCAAGTTCGTCAGCCTGACCAACGGCGACATCGGCCATCACGAGATGTCCGGCGGCCCGCTCGCCCGCCGTCGCCGCGAGGAATCCGTCCGCGCCGCGAAGATCCTGGGCGTCGAATCCCAGACGCTCGACAACCACGACGGCGAGCTGATGCCCACGCTGGAGAACCGCAAGGCCGTCGCCCGCGCGATCCGCTCGTGGAACGCCGACGTCGTCATCGCCCCGAGGCCCAACGACTACCACCCCGACCACCGCTACACCGGCGTCCTGGTGCAGGACACCGCCTACATGGTGGCCGTCCCCAACTTCTGCCCGGACACGCCGGCGCTGAAGACCAACCCCGTCTTCCTCTACGTCGCCGACCGCTTCCAGCAGCCCAACCCGTTCCGGGCCGACGTCGTCGTCCCCATCGACCCGGTGCTGGACCGCAAGGTCGACGCCCTCGCCGAGATGGACTCCCAGTTCTTCGAATGGCTCCCCTGGATCGAGGGCTATCTCGACGAGGTCCCCAAGGACCCCGCCGCGCGCAAGGCGTGGTTCCGGGAGCAGGTGCTGAAGCGCTACGGGTCCTCCGCCGACCGCTTCCGCGACAAGCTCGCGGAACTCCTCGGCCCCGATCGCGGCGGGGCCGTGCGGGCGGCCGAGGCGTTCCAGGTCTGCGAGTACGGCCGCCAGCCCGACCGGGCCGAGCTGCTGCGGATCTTCCCCTTCTTCGGCGAGGCCGCCGCGACCCGATGAGCGGCCGGCGTCAGCGCCGGGCCTCGTTCAGGGCGAGGACCAGTTCCGCGGGCGCGATCCCGCGGAGCCGGGCCGCCTGGTCCAGCGTCGTCCGTCGGCCGAGCGTCCGGCGCAGGGCCGGCCGCCGCAGGCCGTCCATGCCGAACCGGTCGAACACCGCCGCGGTCTCGGGGAACCAGTCCAGGACGTCGGCCGGATGATGCCCGCCGACGATCCGCTCGGGAGCGGAGCCGGGGCCGGGGTCGCCGGCCTCGCGGGCCCCGCGGATCATCAGCGACGCCAGCCCCGCCCCCCACCACGCCAGCCCGGCGACCTCCATCGTCCCGCTCAGGCCGATGACCGCATAGGGGGCCGCCGACCAGTCCGTCAGCGTCTGCGAGGCCACGCGGAGGAAGCAGCCGGCGTTCACCAGCAAGAACGGGCCCCACAGCCCGCTGATCTTCCGCGGGTCCACGCCGTTGAGCGTCGGCACGACCTTCGCCGCGAACCCCATGATCATCAGGCTGACGAACCCCACCGTGACGGCGTGGCGGATCGCCCCGTAGTACGCATGGCTGAACGGCAGCCCGCTGGCCGCCGCATGCGCCGGCATCAGCAGGAGCATCGCGATCGAGACGGCGAGCCAGATGTAGGCCGCCCTCACGAACTTCCCCACGCGATCCGGCTCGGGGAACGGCCGCCACGGCCGCCAGGGGAGGACCACCAGCGCGACGCCCGCCGCCAGCATCAGCCAGGGGCTCATCAGCCCCGCCGCCAGCGCATGATTCCCCGTCCAGCGATACGCCAGGAAGAGGCCCACCTCGCCCAGCACCGCCGCCGTCAGCAGCCCGAGCGCCCACCACGCCCGGCGGTCGTCCACCTTGGGCGCCCCGAACAGCGCCGGCACCATGCGGATCGACACGCCCAGGATCATGAACAGGGCCAGGCCGTGGACCTGGAGGTCGCGCAGCGGGGCCTGGTAGGTCGCGACGTACCAGACCAACGCCGCCTCGCCCGGCGCGGTCATCGTCGTCCAGGTGTGCCAGCCGCTCATGAGGGTCGACGCCAGGAACCACCCCAGCGCCGCGACCACGAACGCCGCGTAGGGCTCGAACCTCGCGCCGGAGCGGCGGAACGTCGCCAGGATCTGCGCGACGAACGCCGCCACCGCGACCACCTGCAACCCCGCGCCGACCATGGCCAGCGGCACGACGGCCGCGACCATCCCGACCGCCTGCGCCACGATCCCGACCACCATGGCCGCGAAGACGGCGACGGCCAGCCGGGGCGCGGCGAGGCTCGTATGCCAGATCCGCGGGAACGCCTGGTAGGCGAACCCCATGATGAACAGGCCCACCCATCCGGAGATCTGCACCATGCCGTGCGCGTTCACGCTCTGGAGCGGGTTGACCAGGAACGAGCCCCCCAGCCCGATCCTCCAGAGCAGCCACGCGCCCCAGGTGGCGCCCGCCGTCAGGACCATGGCGATCCCGGCGAGGAAGTAGCGGCGGTAGATCGAGTCGGTGAGGTCGGCGACCTCGTGGCGGGCCGCCTCGCCGCGATCGATCGCCTCGGCCAGCTCGCGGAGCAGCCGCCCCTGCTCCACGCCGTGGGCCCTCGCGAAGAACCCCAGCGTCTCGTAAGGCCCCAGGCGACCGCCGCAGCCCCGCAGGCCGTAGCGGTCGAGCACGACCCTCGCCCCGGGATGGGCCCGGATCAGGTCCGGGATCAGCGTCGTCGCCGTGACCTCGGAGCCGGCCGCGAAGGCGGCATCGCCTCGGCCCGAGGGTCCTTGCAGAACTGGCAGGGGTATGCGCGCCATCGGTGTCGCCCGGCGCTCGACGCCGGGACCTCGCTCGCGCGAGACCTCGCGGCGACGCCCCGCCGGCCGCCTCGCCGGCCCCGCGGGTCACCCCGGATCCCGTCGCATGGGATTCGAATCGGAATTCTTCACCTCTAGGTACACATTATCCTCCGCGGGCCCCGGAGTAAAGCCCTGACGTTCGGCCGTCCCCGCTCATGGGCCCTCCCCCGCGACCGCCGGCCGCCCGCGCAGCTCGGGGTCGTAGGCGAAGGTCCCCACGTCGTCCTCGCCGGCCTTCTTCGTCCACTTCTTGAGGTCGTAGGCGCCCCCTTCGTCGCGGAGGTTCGGGCCCGGCGAGTAGATCCGCAGGCGGCCGTCGGCGTAGGTCATCCGGTACGGCTCTCCCGTGTAGGGGTCGTGGGGCGGCTCGAAGAGGATGTCCGGGTCGAAGTCGTCGATCGTCGCCGGCCACTCCCCCGTCGCCTGGCGATGGCGCTCGGCCGCGACGAGCAGGATGAGCGAGCCGAGCACGGCGCGGATGCGCCGCTCGGCGTCGAGGCTCCCCTGGATCGCCGGCATCATGAAGTAGGGATACGTCGTCGTGTACTTGCCGAGCCGGGACCTCCCGACCGCGACGATCTTCTCCTGAAAGGCGGCGTAGGCGGCGTCCCACTCGGCCTCGGGGAGGTCGGGGATCGCCAGCAGGTCTTCGAACCAGCGAAGGGCGACGGCCATCTGGTAATCCCCGCCGACGATCATCAACCCGGGGATGCGGGTCGTCCCCGGGGGGGTGTTGCCGACGGGTTCGTCGAGGGGCGTCTCGCCGTCCTTGATGCGGCGGATCATCTCGACGAGGCTCGCCCGCTCGCCGCGGAGGCCCCACCAGAGCCGGGGCTGGTACAGTTCGTCTTCGAGGAGATCCTGGAGGCTCGCGAGGGCCTCGTCGGACGGCTTGCCCTGCGCCAGCACGCGGCGGATCGGCCGCTCGTCGATGGCGACGATCGCGGTCCGGGCCAGTTGCGAGATCAGGAACGGCTCGTCGCCGATCGAACGGGCCGCGACCAGGATGGCGCGGCAGGAATCGAGGGCCTCGTCCAGCTTGCCGTCTTCGGCGAGCCGGATCGCGTCGACGTTGAGGAGTCGGGCGACGGCCCGGGAGTTCTGGGTGTCGGGGAGGAGCGTGTCGATGACCTTCGGCCCGATCTCCAGCTCGTGACGGCCGCGGTCGTATTCGGCCAGGGTCCGCGCGAGGTCGACGGCGTCGGCGAGGTCGTCCATCTCGTCGCGGATCGTCGCGGCGGTCTCCTCGCCCAGCTTCCGCGAATCGTCGGCGTCGAGCGCCCGCCCCACGGCGGCGTCGACCTGCTCCGGCGGCCAGGACTCGGGGAGCATGTTGAACACGTCGGCGACGACCAGGGCGGCGTTGTCGTCGTCGGCGATCTCCTCGCGGGTCGCCATCAGATCGTCGAGCCGCCAGTCGGGGTCCTCGGCGTCGACCTCGGCGGCGGCCTCCTCGAAGGCTCGGGTCGAGTAGCGGTTCAGGGCGATCGTCGCGCCGAGCCCCGCGACGATCGCGATCGTCGCCAGCGCCGCCAGGACGGCCCAGCGTCGCCGTCGCCGCCGCTTGCGGGTCGCGAGGTCGGCCCCCGGCCGGCCGAACCGCTTGAGGATCCCCCGGATCAGCCAGGCCGCCAAGCCCATCGGCGGGGCGCACCAGAAGCTGATGAGGAGGCAGACCATGACCGCTCGGCCGGCGGTCTTGAAGACCTCCTGCACCATCGTCGAGAGGCCGACGAGGATCTGGACCAGCCCCAGCGAGGCGCCGACGACGAACGCGGCGACGGGGATCGACGCCAGCGCCGCGGCCCACGCCCCGAACTCCATCCCCCGGCCGATGTCGCGGAGGCCGTCCCGCCAGCCGGGCTTCGCCTTCGCCGGGATCTCCTTCGTCGGCGTCGCGAACTCCGGGTACGGCCGGACCTCCGCCGCGCCGGGCTCGGCCGGCGCGGCGGGGGGCGGCTGGGGAAGCGTCGGGCCCTCGTCGGTCACGGCCTGGCCTCGACGTTCAGCGTCTTCACCAGGAACGCCCACTGGTCGGCGGCCTCCTCGATGACCTTGGTCGTCGGCTTGCCCGCGCCGTGGCCGGCCTTGGTCTCGATGCGGATCAACACCGGGTTGTCGCACGACTGGGCCGCCTGGAGCGCCGCGGCGAACTTGAAGCTGTGCGCCGGGACGACGCGGTCGTCGTGGTCGGCCGTGATGACCATCGTCGGCGGGTAGCAGGTCCCGGGCTTCACGTTGTGCAGCGGGCTGTAGGCGTGCAGGGCCTTGAACTCCTCCGGGTCGTCCGACGAGCCGTAGTCGTCGATCCACGCCCAGCCGATCGTGAACTTGTGGAACCTCAGCATGTCCAGCACGCCCACGCCCGGCAGGCACGCGCCGTAGAGGTCGGGCCGCTGGGTCATGCAGGCGCCGACGAGCAGCCCGCCGTTCGACCGGCCGGAGATCGCCAGCTTCTCCTTGCGGGTGTACTTCTCGGCGACCAGCCACTCGGCCGCGGCGATGAAGTCGTCGAAGACGTTCTGCTTGCGGGTGCGGGTGCCCCCCTGGTGCCAGCTCTCGCCGTACTCGCCGCCGCCGCGGAGGTTGGCCACCGCGTACACGCCCCCCATCTCCAGCCACGTCAGGGCCGACGGGCTGAAGCCGGGCGTCAGCGGGATGTTGAACCCGCCGTAGCCGTACAGCAGGGTCGGGTTGTCGCCGTCCTTCTTCACGCCCTTCTTCGACGTGATGAACATCGGGATCTTCGTCCCGTCCTTGCTGGGGTAGAAGACCTGCACGGTTTCATACTTCGACGGGTCGAACTTCAGCGCGGGCTTGCGCCAGACGGTGCTCTCGCCGGTCTCGACGTCGTAGCGATAGATCGCGGCCGGGGTGGTGTACGACGTGAACGCGTAGAACGTCTCCCGGTCCTTCCGCTTGCCGCCGAAGCCCGAGGCCGTCCCCAGGCCCGGCAGGTCGACGTCGCGGACGTGCTCGCCGGCCAGGTCGAAGACGCGGACGACGGTGTGGGCGTCCTTCAGGTAGGTCGCGAGGAAGCGGTCGCCGACGACGTCGACGCTTTCCAGGGTCTCGGCCGCCTCGGGGATCAGCTCGACCCACTTCTCCGGCTGCGGATCGCGGGTGTCGATCGCCACGACCTTCCCGCGCTCGGCGTCCTTGTTGGTCTTGAACCAGAAGACGGGGCCGTCGTTGTCGAGGAATTCGTACTCGGCGTCGAAGTCGCCGACGAGGTGCGTGGGCTTCGCGTCGGGCCGGTCGAAGGGGCGATAGAGCACGCGGTACTTGGCGTCGGTCCCCTTGTGGAGCGTGAGGACCAGGTACTTGCCGTCGTCGGTGACGGCCGGCGTGGCCTCCCATTCCTTGTGCTCGGGGTCCTCCCAGATCAAGGCGTCCTCGGCCTGCGGCGTCCCCAGGCGGTGGAGGTAGACCTTCTGGAAGTAGTTGGCGCCCTTCAGGTCCTGCCCCGGCTCGGGCGCGGGGAAGCGGCCGTAGAAGAACGCCGAGTTGTCCGGCGTCCAGGTCGCGGACGAGAACTTGACCCACTCGATCTTGTCGTCCGCATCCTTGCCGGTCTCGACGTCGCGGACCTTCCAGACGTTCCAGTCCGAGCCCGCCTCGGCGATGCCGTAGGCGAGCTTCTTGCCGTCGTCGCTGGCGACCGTCCCCGCCAGGGCCACGGTGCCGTCGGCCGAGAGCGTGTTCGGGTCGAGCAGCATCTTCGGCTCGCCGTCGAGCCTGTCGAGCGTGTACAGGACCGACTGGTTCTGGAGGCCCGTGTTGTGCGCGTAGAAGTAGCGGCCCCCCTTCTTGCCGGGGGTGCCGAACTTCTCGTAGTCCCACAGCTCCGTGACGCGGGCGCGGATGGCGTCGCGTTGGGGGACGGAGCCCAGGAACGCGCCCGTCACCTGGTTCTCGGCCTCGACCCAGGCGCGGGTGACGTCGGAGTCGGGGTCTTCCAGCGGGCGGTACGGGTCGGGGACCTTCACGCCGTGGTAGACGTCGACTGTGTCCGACTGCGGGGCGTCGGGGTACGCGAACGGCTTGGCGGGCTCGTCGGCTTTCATCGGGCTGGCTGCGGCTCCGAGGAGGATGGCGAACGCGGCGGTGCGCGAGGCTCGGTTCATAGGCGGTCCTGGTCCTTTCGCGAGGGCCCAGACGTGGGCGGGATTCTCCGCGGAGAGGATGCGACCGGCGCGCGCCGGCCGACGGGGG
>MKTT01000103.1:91899-115640 GCA_001898385.1 Planctomycetales bacterium 71-10 | reverse complement strand
TCACATGGATTCCAGGATTTGCGGCTAGAGCGGCAGGGTCGCCCCGATGTCATAAGCGTCGTGCCGAGAAGGATTTGCGTCCCCATCCGTCAACACGGCCTCGTGTCCGCGTCCGAGACCCCGAACTCCGGCGCGGAAGTCGTCGTATAGTGGAGCGTGGGGGCGGTCCCGCGCGACGGCGGTTCTGCTTGCCAAATCCGCGGGGTCGGCCGAGAATGGGGCCGTCCAGGGCCCTCGCCGAGGGCCCGCCGTGACCGCCGGGGACGACCGCCCCGACCCGTCGCGCTTCCAGCAAGGAGACGAATCCGTGGCCACCGGCAACCTGTCCTCAAGCAACCCCGCCTTCTCCCAGGAGGTCTTCGCCGGCTACGACCAGGTGTACGGCGTCGACCGCAGCCACGCGATGACCGTCCAGGGGACCATGGGCAAGACGGCCCTGCTCCTCGCCATCCTCTCGGCCACCGGCCTCTGGACCTGGGGCGCCGTGGGCGACGGCCGGATGGGGATTCAGGTCGTCGTCGGCGCGGCGATCGCCGGCTTCGTGACCTCGCTGATCACCATCTTCAAGCCGGCGACCGCCCCCTGGACGGCCCCGCTCTACGCCGCGATGGAGGGCGTGTTCCTCGGCGGCGTCTCGCGGCTCATCGAGGCGATGGTGGTGGCCAAGCACGGCATCGCCTACCAGGGGATCGCGCTCCAGGCGGTCTCGCTGACCGTCGGCGTGGCGCTGGTCATGGCCTTCCTCTACGCCAGCGGGACGATCCGCGTCACCGAGAAGCTCCGGTCCGGGATCGTGATGGCGACCGGCGCGGTCTGCCTCTTCTACCTGGTCTCGATCGTCCTGCGGCTGTTCGGCTTCGGCTCGCTGACGTGGAGCACGTCGCCGCTGGGGATCGGCTTCAGCTTCCTGGTCGTCGGGATCGCGGCGTTCAACCTGCTGCTGGACTTCGACTTCATCGAGGAAGGCTCCCGCCGCGAGGCCCCCAAGTCCATGGAGTGGTACGGGGCGTTCGGCCTGCTGGTCACGCTCGTCTGGCTGTACCTGGAGATCCTCCGCCTGCTGGCCAAGCTCGCCAACAACCGCGACTGACGCCGCTCGGCTCGCGAGCCGCGACGAACATGCAAGGCCGGCGGCCCCGCGAATCGGCGGGCCGCCGGCCTTCGTCATGCGCCCCAAGGCGTCCCGTCTCCTTGAGATATGGCGGATCGCATCGAACGTCTTCCCCCCTCGCGGGGGAAGACAGACCCCGCAGGGGTCAGATGAGGGGGACGCGAAGCACGCGGCCCGTCGGGATTCGAAAGCCCGCCCGACCAGCTCGGGAGCCCGACGGCCTTCGCGCTCGTCGTCCCCCTCATCCGGCCCTTCGGGCCACCTTCCCCCGCGAGGGGGGAAGGCCGTCCGGATGCCAAATCCCAACAAGCGCCCGCGCCCCAGGTTGACCTTGCCGGGCCAGGGCGGGCGGGGTAATCTGCGGCCCACCTCGGAGGAGCCTCAAGTTCCGGGTCGCATTCGCCGACCCGGGCGCGCGAGTGCCTGGCGACGACGACGGCCGATCGGCCGCGTCGAGCAACCCAATGCGGCGGAGACGCTCCCGATCGATCGGGCGCGAGGCGGACGGACGGCCGATGCGGGCGCGCCGGCCCGCCGCGACGATCGGATCGGGCGACGAGAGGCGGCCCAGGACGGGCCGGCCGGCCCTCTGAGAACGGAGTCGGACCGATGCGGATCAGGTTCTGGAAGGTTTGGGCGCTGGCCGCGGGGTTCATGACCGCCTCGGCTTTCATCCCCGCGCTGTACGGCCAGGAGGCCCAGGCGAAGGCGACGCCGAAGGAGAAGGCCAAGGCCAAGACCGAGCCCGACGCGGCCGGCAAGCGGACGATCGAGCTGCAGCTGGCGCTCTCGTCGGGCTCGGGCTCGAAGGGGTGCAAGATCGAGGTCAAGCCCGCGAACGCGAGCTGCCGCTTCGAGCCGCAGACCATCGACATCGACGGGGCGGGCTCGCGGGCCTCGCAGCGGTCGGTGACGCTGAAGGACGTGGAGATCCGCGGCGCCGACCGCAACGTGGCCGTCGCGATCACGATCCGCGAGGCCGACGGCACGGCCAAGACCATCTACCGCGGCTACCGCGTCGCCGCCGAGCCGAAGCCCGGCCAGGTGGAGCATTTCACCTGCTGGATGACCTCCCCCTCCCGCTCCGCCGTCGTCGCCGCCCCCGACCCCGCCCCCACCCGCCGCTGATCCGGCCGGCCGCCGCGCCGCCGGGGAACCCAGTGGCGATCGTCGCGCGTCTCATCCAGAATGTCAGGTCAGGGCCGATGCGCCTCGTCCCGTGCGACGATGCGTCCGTCGGCCCGGCCCGACTTCGAAGGGACGACCCGGCATGCGCAGCCCGATGAACCGTCGGCACTTCATGGGGACCACCGCCGCGGCCAGCCTGGCGACGCTCGCCGTGGGGGCCTCGGAGCCCAGGCCCGTCGGCGACCGACGGCCGATCGCCGTCTCCAGCGGCAACGGCCTCCGCGCCGTCGAGAAGGCGATCGAGCTGGCGAAGAAGGGCTACGACCCGCTCGACGCCGCCATCGAGGGGGTCGCCATCGTCGAGGCCGATCCCAAGGACGACTCGGTGGGATACGGCGGCCTGCCGAACGAGGACGGCGTGGTCGAGCTGGACGCGGCCGTCATGCACGGGCCGACCCACGGCGGCGGCTCGGTCGCCTCGATCCGCAACATCATGCACCCCGCGGCCGTCGCCCGCCTGGTCATGAAGCGCACCCGCCACTGCCTGATCGTCGGCGAGGGCGCGCTGCGGTTCGCCCGCGCCCACGGCTTCCCGGAGGTCGACCTGCTCACCGAGGAGTCGCGCAAGGTTTGGCTCCACTGGAAGGAGACCCGCGACCCGAACGACGACTGGGTCCCGCCCCCGCAGGAGGAGGTCGCCGCCTACCTGGACGACTACATGAAGCGCCGCGTCACCGGGACGATCCACTGCTCCGTCCTGGACACCCACGGCGACCTCGGCTGCACCACCACGACGTCCGGGCTGTCGTGGAAGATCCCCGGGCGCGTGGGGGACTCGCCGATCCTCGGCGCCGGGCTGTACCTGGACAACGAGGTCGGCTCGGCCGGCTCCACCGGCATCGGCGAGGCCAACCTGCTGCACTGCTCCAGCTACCTCGTCGTCGAGAACATGCGCCGGGGGCTCGCGCCGAAGGACGCCGTGATGGGGGCCCTGAAGCGGATCGCCGAGAGCAGCATCCGCGACCCCAAGCGCCGCCGGCCCGACGGCAAGACGACGTTCAACGTCTCGTTCTACGCCGTCTCCAAGGACGGAAAGTTCGCCGGCGGCTGCATCTACCCCGGCGGCAAGATGGCCGTCCACGACGGCGACTCCGCCCGCGTCATCCCGCTCGACCCGCTGTTCGAGAAATGAGCCGACGCGCGCGAAGCGGCCCCGGCCGCCGTCGCGAGGACGGCGGCCGGGGCCCTGGGCTTCAAGCCGCGTCGGGTCAGAACGAGTCGGAGCTGACGACCTCGCCCCCCTTGGGCGTGACGAGGTTGCGGAGGACCACGACGCTGGTGGTCTCCTTGAGAAACTTCACGCTGCCGTCGCCGAAGAGGATGTTCGCGCCGCCGGAGTGGAAGCTGAAGATCTCGTCGTTGTTGGCGGCGTTGTTGTTCACCTTGTTGATGCCGCCGTCGGCGGGGTCCCCGCCGGCGGCCGGGTAGGGCGTGCCGTAGCGCGCCAGGCCGATGCGGGTCTTGTTGTTGTTGATCTGGCCCGAGACGCCGAAGGCGCCGTCGGCCTCGGCCCAGCGCCAGAATCGGCGCGGCAGGCCGGCGTCGAAGTAGGAATCGCGGACGGGGTTGGCCGGGGCGTGCAGCGGCGAGCAGGCGCCGTTGGCGTACATGGTGTTGGCGATGTAGCGGGCGTCGCGGCCGGCGTCCTCAGCGATCATCATCGTGTTGCTGGTGCCGTCGGTCACCTCCGCGATGCGGGTCATGCTGACCTTGAGCAGGCCGTCGGCCCGGTCGTTGTTGTTGCGGTACGGGGTGATGGCGGTGCTCCCCGCCCCCCCGGTGGCCCCGGCGGCGCTGATGTCCGTGTAGCAAGGCGCGCCGTAGTCCTGCACGCCGTAGCCCATCTGGAGCCCGGCCGGCAGCGACGCCTCGGCCGGGTCGGTGGAGTCGCGGCCGCCGTTGCCGTCGCGGACGGACGACGGGCAGACGTAGGCGTTGATGACCGTGGAGCAGGCCGTCTTGTTGGAGCCCGAGGTGTGGGTGTAGGGGAGGCTGAAGTTGTAGGCGTTGCTGACGTTCGTCCCCTCCAGGTAGGGGAGCAGGCGGACCAGCACGCCGGGCTCGTCGAAGATCGTCGAGGCGGGCGACACGCCGAAGTTGGTGCCCTGGCCCGCCGGCGGGAACGCGCCCACCGAGCTCTCGTAGTTGTGCAGGGCCAGGCCGATCTGCTTCAGGTTGTTGGTGCACTGGGCGCGACGGGCGGCCTCGCGTGCCGCCTGGACGGCCGGGAGGAGCAGGGCGATCAGCACGGCGATGATGGCGATCACCACCAGCAGCTCGATCAGCGTGAAGGCCGAGCGGCGCGCGGCGGAGGGGACACGGCGACTCATCGAATGGGAACTCCGGAGGGCGGACGAGCCTGGGGCGGGACCGGCCCGCACGGGGGGGACGGCCCCAGGCCGGCATGGGGGCGCGGGTCAGTTGAGCACGAAGGGGGGCAATTCGTTCGCGGTCTCGGCCTTGACCGTGGCGGTCAGGCCGGAGGTCGATTCCTTGCCGTACTTGGCGGGGAACGGCAGCCCGCCGCGCTTCTTCGGCGAGGCCCCCGTCGCGCCCGCGTCGGGGTCGATTTCCAGCCGGACCTTGTAGTCCCCGGCCGGGGCCCCGGGGGCGACGCCGTCGGTCATGATCGCGAAGGACCCGTCCGGGTTGACCGTCCCCGAGACCGGGGGCGTCTTCTCACCGCCCGAGACGAAGACGACGACGCCCGAGGTCAGGGGCTTGCCGTCGGCCAGGACGACCTTGCCCTGCACCGGGTACGTCGCGACGCCGACCTCGGGCCGGTCCTCGCCGCAGCCGGCCGCCCCCGCCGCGATGGCGAAGGCCGCCAGGGACTCGATCAGCGCGGCCGCGGGACGCCGCTTCGGGGAAGGCATCGGGTCGGTTCTCCTTGTCGGGGGTCGGTCGGCGCAAGCGCCCATCGCCGCCGGCGACCGAGATCGCGGGCGGGCGAGGCGAGCGTCATCGAGCCGATGCCCGGCGATCCATCGAAGGTCGTTTGGGCGAGCGATGGATACTCTATCCATCCCTCGGGATGGATGCGGGAATGCACGGGGAAGATTGTGCGGGGAAATGATGAAACTCGGCGCAGCGGGGCGTGCCCGCCGGCCGAGGCGTGTCGCGAGGGGGGGATGGAAGGCGGGGGGATGGGCCGGGGCGATCGACGTCGCCCCGGCCTGGGGGGCTCAGTAGGAGTCGGCCGAGACGACCTCGCCGCCGCTCTTGGTGACCAGGGCGCGGAGGGTGACCGGGCTGATCGAGTCCTTGATGAAGCGGACGGAGCCGTCGCCGAACAGGGCGTTGACGCCGCCGGCGTGGAACGAGAACAGCTCGTCGTTGGCGCCGGCGTTGTTGCCGCCGGTGACGCCCGTCTGGAGCCACGCGGCGGTCTCGCACATCGGCCGGAACTTGTTGTTGGGCGCGCCCGAGACGCCGAACGCGTTGTCCGGGTCGGCCCAGCGCCAGTAGCGCTTCTTCATCGTGGTGCCGCCGGCGGGACCCTGCTCGCCCGCGTAGTAGGACGCCGGCGCCTGGACGCCGGCGTACATCTCGCCCTCGGTGTAGGGGCTGATGAAGCGGGGGTCGCGGCCGGCGTCCTCGCCGACGGCGATGGTGTTGCTGGTGCCGTCGGTCACCTCGGCGATGGTCGACTTGCCCTGCTTGAGCAGGCCGTCCTGGCGGCTCGTCTTGTCACGATAGGGGACGGCCGACCCGGGGGTGACGATCGCGCCGGTCGGGCTGATGTCGGTGTAGCAGGTCGGGCCGTAGTCGACGTAGCCGTAGCCGCGGCCGAAGGTCACGCTGATCGGATCGTTGGGGTCGGCGCCGTCGTTGCCGCCGCCCGGGGAGCGGTTGGCCGACGGGCAGAGGTAGACGTTGACCACCGTGGAGGCGCCGGTGAAGTTCATCCCGGTCGCCTCGTTGTATTCCTTGACGTTGAAGTTGAGGGCGTTGTACGAGTTGCCCCCTTCCATGTACGACATCAGCCGGGCGAACGTGCTCCAGCCGCCGTCGACGAACTGGGTGATCGGCGTCGTCGAGGACGAGCCGACGGACGACGGCGTGTAGTTGGTCGACTCGCCGGCCGGCGGGAAGCAGCCGTTGCCGCTCTCGTAATTGTGCATCGCCAGGCCGATCTGCTTCAGGTTGTTCGTGCACTGGGCGCGGCGGGCGGCCTCGCGGGCCGACTGCACGGCCGGCAGCAGCAGGGCGATCAGCACGGCGATGATCGCGATGACGACGAGCAGCTCGATCAGCGTGAAGGCCGATCGGCGGGGGGCGCACGGGCGGGACCGCATCGGGTCGATTCTCCTGGGACGAGTTCGAGGCGTCTGGTGGCGGGGGGGCGGGGTCGGGGCTGGGGTCATTTCGCGAGCACGAAGGGCTCGAGCGCGTTGGGCGACGGCCTGACGACGGCCGTCAGCCCGGAGGTCGTCTCGTCGCCGTACTTCGCGGGATAGGGGACCGGGGCGGCCGCCTTCTTGCCCCTCAGGTGGGCGTCGGCCTTGGACGGGTCGCGCTCGATGCGGACCTTGTAGGTCCCCTCCGGCGCGCCGTCCCCGTAGGGGGTCTTCAGGGTGAACGATCCGTCGTCCCCCACCGGGGCGGAGAACTCCATCCCTCGCTCGGGCGCCGCGAAGACGACCACCCCGGACGCCAACGGCTTGCCGTCGGCGAGCGTCACCTTGCCGCTCACCGGATAGGTCGTCAGCGACCCCGGCCCGTCGGACTCAGAGCAGCCCGCGAGGGCCGCCAGCACGCCCGCCGCGGCGACGAGCCGGCCCGCCGCCCCACGAACCCCGCGTCCCTGGTCCCACATCTGTTCAAGCATCCCTAATCCTGAATATGAAACGCACCTCATGACGTCAGGTTAATGTACCGTTCTTCATCACGGGCGAGGCGAAGAGCGCGGGAATCTCGCGTGAGGAATCGGTGAAGAATCCCGGCCGGGTCCGAAGGCCGGTCTGGGAAGCCGCGAAGCCGGCGGATAACCTCAAGGCCGGAGGGATGCCGATGGCCGAAACCCCGCGATTGAAGCGGCTCGACGACCTCGACGACGATCAGGTCGAACAACTCGCCGACCTGCTCATCGACTGCGTCGAAGGGGGCGCGTCGGTGAGCTTCATGCTCCCGCTGACGCGCGAGCGGGCCGTCGCCTTCTGGCGGCGCGTGGCCGACGACGTCGCCCGCGGCGCCCGCGCGCTCCTCGTCGCCGAGGACGACCTCGGGACCTGCGGGACCGTGCAACTGATCCTGGACCTCCCCGAGAACCAGCCCCACCGCGCCGACGTGGCCAAGATGCTGGTCCACCGTCGCGCCCGCCGCCGCGGCCTGGGCGCCGCCCTGATGCGCGCCGCCGAGGCCGAGGCCCTGGCGCGCGGCCGGACCCTCCTCGTCCTCGACGCCGTCACCGGCGGCGACGGCGCCCGCCTCTACGAACGCCTGGGCTGGACCCGCGTCGGCGACATCCCCAACTTCGCCTTCATGCCCGCCGGCGGCCTCTGCAGCACGACCTACTACTACCGCGACCTGGCCGCCCGGGACGACGCCTGACGGCCCCCCCTTCCCGTCCTGCAAGAGGACCGCGCCCTCCGAAGGCCGACGGCGCGCGTCCCCCCCTCGCGGCAACTCCGGCAAAAACATCGAAATACGAGCATGAATCCCCCCTTCTCCCGCGAGGGTGCTCCGTCGAAAACATCCGCGATTCGGGCGACGAACGGCCTTCCCCCCTCGCGGGGGAAGGTGGCCCGAAGGGCCGGATGAGGGGGACGACGAGCGAGAAGACCGTCGGGCCGCGGCGAAGGCCGAGCGGGCGGGCCTTTGGATGCCGATGGCTCGTGTACTTCGCGTCCCCCTCATCTGACCCCTGCGGGGTCTGTCTTCCCCCGCAAGGGGGGAAGATCGCCTTCGACCCGCGTCGGCATGCTTTCGACAGAGCACCGCGAGGGGAGAAGGATGCTCGTCATCGCCCTCTCCTCATGTTTTCGTCGGAGCGCCCTCGTTGAAGCAGGGGGAACGGGCGCGCGCCCGGGCGATGGGCGAATCGTGCCGAACGAGGTTGCGTCCCCCCCTCGCTTCGAAAGCGAATCCCGCGCGAAATCGGCTCTTGACTCGCCCGCCAACTGTATTAGCATGACTAGTACAGTCAACGGGGGCCCGCCATGCAATTCGAGATCGACGGGATGAGTCGGCTTCCCATCTACCGGCAGCTCGTGGAGCAGGTGCGCGAGGGGATCGCCCGCGGGGGGGTGAAGCCCGGCGAGCAGTTGCCCTCGGTGCGGCAGCTCTCGCGGGACCTGGTGGTGAACCCCAACACGGTGGCCCGCGCGTACACGGAGCTGGAGCGGGAAGGGCTGCTGGCCAACCGGCCGGGACGCGGGGTGTTCGTCGCCGAGCCTCGGGGCGAGCTGACCGAGGAAGCCCGGAGGCGTCGGCTGACGGAGGGGGTGGACCGGCTGCTGACGGAGGCGGTCCACCTGGGGTTCTCCAAGGCCGAGGTCGCGCGGCTCGTGGCCGAGCGGTCGCGGGAGTTCCGCTGGGGCCCGGATAAGCCGTCTTCGAAGGGGGAGGAGGGTCGGCCATGACCGCCGCCATCGCGACCGAGCGACTGACGAAGGAGTACGACGGCCGCCGCGTGGTGGACGGCCTGGACCTGCGGATCCCGGCCGGGTCCGTCTACGGCTTCCTGGGCCGCAACGGCGCCGGCAAGTCGACCACGATCAAGATGCTCATGGGCATGGTCCGGCCGAGCTTCGGGCGGATCGAGCTGCTGGGCCACGACCTGGCCGCGCTGCCGATGGAGGCGAAGGGCCGCATCGCCTACCTGGCGGAAGGGCACCCGCTCTACGGCTGGATGACCATCGCGGAGGCCGCGAGATTCGCGGGCGCCTTCCATCCCGGGCGCTGGGACCGGGCGATGTTCGAGCGGGTCCTCGACCACTTCGAGCTGTCGGGCCGGGCGAAGATCCGGCGGCTCTCGAACGGCCAGCGGGCGAACGTCGCGCTGGCGCTGGCGATCGCCCCCGACCCGGACCTGCTGGTGCTGGACGACCCCACGCTGGGCCTGGACACGGTGGCCCGCCACGACTTCCTGCTGTCCATGATCCACCTCGTCCAGCGCCGGGGGCGGACGATCCTGTTCAGCTCGCACATCCTGGCCGACGTCGAGCGCGTGGCCGACCGGATCGGCGTCCTCGTGAACGGCGTGCTGCGTGTCGACTGCCCGACCGACCGGTTCAAGGAGGCCGTGAGCCGGGTCGTGCTGGAGTTCGCGGGCGAGCCGCCGGCGTTCCCGGGCTGTCGGGGGCTGGTGCAGGCGTGGCAGGTCGGCCGCCGGCTGGAGCTGGTGGTCGTCGACTTCGGGCCGGAACAGCAGGCCGCGGTCGAGGCCCTGGGGCCGAAATCCTGGGACGTGGCGGGGCTGAACCTGGAAGACGCGTTCGTCGCCTACACCCGAGGGCCGCGGCGGTCGCTCCCCCTGCTCGGGGGCGTCGCGGACGAGGCGGCCGAAGGTTCCGACGATCGGGGGGCCGCATGACCATGGACGCTTACAAGGATTCCGCGCTCCGGAGGTTCGCCAAGGGGGCCGTGCTCGCCCTCGGCTTCGGCACGATCTGGGCCGCCGTCGTCTTCTGGCTCGGGAGCACGGTCCTGTATAATGGGATCGGCCAGGAGGTCCCCCGAGCGGAGATGATCCAGGTCGCGAGCGACGGCACGCCGAGGATCGACAGCTATCCGTTCAACGATTACTCGCAGAGGTCGAGCCGAGACCTCGAAGGGCGCGAAATCCCGAACGGGTCGACCGCCGGCGACATCATCCAGTACCTCTACCTCGCGGGCGAGCCGCGATCGTGGCCGGCGGCCCTGGCCGGCCCCCCGTGGACCTCGCGGATCAAGCCGTTCTTCAACGAGCGCGACCCGAAGGCCATCTGGTACTTCATCCTGGACGGCGGCTCGGGACGGACGGGCTCGTTCGTCGGCTACGAGCGGGTGAGCAACCGCCGCATCGGCTATCTCGGGATGTCCGGGTTCCGGACGACACCCGTACCGCTCGAGGAGCGGATCCCCTCCTCGGCCCCGGTGACTTCCTACATCCAGTGGGGCAGCTCCGTGCCGGCCTCGGTGTATTCCCTGTCGTCCCCATCGCTGGGCGCCGCCCCGAGCGACGTCCCGCCGCGCCTGGCCCACATCTTCGACGGGAACATCCTCCGCGTCGTCGACCTCGCCGACGGCTCCGTCCGCACGGCCTTCGAATCCCCGGAACCGATCGTGTCGCTGGCGATCCCCTATCTCTTCTCGTACTTCGGCCAGGGGGCGGCGGATGAGAAGGGCGCGACGCGGGCGATCCTGGTCCGGACGCCGGGGAAGGTCTTCCGGCTGGACCACGCCTACAACGTCATCGGGACGTTCGTCATCCCGCCCGAGGTCCCGCCGAACGCTTCGCTCAACTGGTACGAGGCCCGCGACGGCTCGGCGGTCGTCACCTTCGAACCGCCGACGCCCGCCGAGACCGTGTACGACAACCAGACGCGCAACGTCACGCTCTACCAGGTCGCCGCCGACGGCGCGATCCGGAAGGCGACGACGGTCGAGCTGGCGAACGGCTCGCCCCTCGCGAGCGGCCGGGCGATGCTGGGCCTCACGGCCGCCGCGATCCCCGCACCGGTGCCGCTCCTCGTGGTGGAGGCGGCGGCGGCTTCCAACGACTCGAATCGCAACTATCCCGCGGCGCTGGGGGCCATCTTGAGGGCCTCGATCCCGGGGCTGATCGCCGTGGCGGTCCTGGCGACGGCCCTGGCGGTCGCCGCTTGGCGGCGGGCGCGGGCGTTCGGGCTGCCGGCGAACGAGCGGGCGGGGTGGGCGGCGTTCGTCGGGCTGTTCGGCCTGCCGGGCTGGGTCGGCTTCCGGCTGCATCGACGCTGGCCCGCCCGCGCGGCCTGCCCGCGCTGCGGGGCCCGCGCGCCTCGCGACCGACCCTCGTGCCTCGCCTGCGGGGAAGCCTTCCCCGCGCCGGCGGCCACGGGGATCGAGATCTTCGCCTGAGCCGCGGCCTCGCCGCTTCGACATCGGACGATCGGGACACGCCGGGAGGGGACCATGATTCGGGCGCTGGCGATGAAGGAATGGCGCGAGACCTGGGCGTTCGGGGCGCTCGCGCTGGGGGTCTATCTCATCTACCTGGGCAACCTCACGGGGCTGGGCGAGCCGGTGCTCCGCTCGGTGTCCTGGCTCATCCGCGGGGCCGACGGCAAGCCGACGGAGTTGCCGTTCATCCAGGACAATTTCGCGTCGACGGTGGGGTTCGTCGGCTGCCTGCTGGCGATCGCGCTGGGGTTCCGGCAGTCGGCGTGGGAGCCGCACCAGGGGACGTCGCTGTACTTGCTGCACCTGCCGCTCCCGCGGCGGACGATCCTCGCGACGAAGGTCCTGACGGGGATCGCCCTGCTGCTGGCCTGCTCGCTCGCGCCGATCCTCCTGTACGGGACGTGGGCGGCCTGGCCGCGCACCCACCCCGGGCCCTTCGAATGGTCGATGACCGACGCGGCCTTCCGGGCGTGGGCGATGACGCCGCTGGTCTACCTGGGCGCGTTCGCGAGCGGCATCCGGCCCGCGCGCTGGTTCGGCAGCCGGCTGCTCCCCCTGGCCGCGGCCTTCCTCCCCGCCGTCCTGACGCTCGCCCTCCCCTCCTGGTGGCTGATGGGCCTGCCGATCGCCGCCCTCACCGCGGCCCTGCTGTGGGCGACGATCGTCCAGGAGGCCGAGGCGCGGGATTATTGAGCGTCTGATCCAGAAGCTCGCGGGGCGATCCTCGTGACGCCTTCCCCCCTCGCGGGGGAAGGCAGACCCCGAAGGGGTCGGATGAGGGGGACGCGGAGCACGGGTGCCGTCGGATATCGGAGGCCCGCCCGACCGGCTCGGGATCCCGACGGCCGTCCGGCGCGTCTTCCCCCTCATCCGGCCCTGCGGGCCACCTTCCCCCGCCAGGGGGGAAGGACGTTCAAATCCACCTTCTGGAACAGGCTCCGAGCCTCAGCCGCCGGCGGCCAGCCGGGCCTTGAGGTCGTCCAGGATCTCGGCGGTCTTGCTGGCGCCGAAGCGGTCGCAGCCGAGCTCGACGACCTCGATGGCCTGGTCGAGCGTCCGGACGCCGCCGGCCGCCTTGAGCTTCACCGAAGGCGGCGACGACTTCCGCATCAGGATCAGGTCGGCGTGGGTCGCGCCGCCGGTGCCGTAGCCGGTGGAGGTCTTGACGTAGTCGGCGCCGACCTCGCCGCAGATCTGGCAGAGGCGGACCTTCTGCCCGTCGCCGAGGTAGCAGTTCTCGAAGATGACCTTCACGATCGCCCCGCCGGCATGGGCGACGTCGACCACGGCCTTGATGTCGGCGGCGACCGCCGGCCAGTTCCCGCCGATCGCCTGGCCGATGTTGACGACCATGTCCAGCTCGGTCGCGCCGTCGTCCATCGCCTTCCGGGACTCGTCGACCTTCACGCTCGTCGCGTGGCCGCCGTGGGGGAAGCCGATCGTCGTGCCGACCTCCACGCCCGTCCCGCGCAGGATCTTCGCCGCCAGGGGGACGGCGAACGGCTTGATGCAGACGCTGGCGACGCCGTACTCGGCCGCCAGGATGCAGCCGGCCTCCATCTCCTCCTCCGTCAGCGTCGGCTGGAGCAGCGAGTGGTCGATCCGCTTGGCGATGAGGTCGTAGGTCAGTTCCAGGGCCATGGGTCGCGCGCTCCGCGTTCGTCGGTCGGTTCGGGTCCCCGCCGATTGTCCCCGCCCCCGGCCCGCGCGGCAAGGCCGCCCGCGCCGGGACTTGTGCCGGAGGCGGCCTCGCGGGATGATAGGATGACGCGCGGCCCGGACTCGGCCCCGCGGGATGGAAACGAAACGACGAGGAAGACGTTGATCGCAACCGATGTGGCCGTCGTCGGCGGGGGGATCGTCGGCCTGGCGACCGCCTACCAGCTCACCCGTTCCCGTCCGGGGACCCGCGTGGTCGTCCTGGAGAAAGAGCCCGAGGTCGGCCGCCACCAGACCGGCCACAACTCGGGCGTGCTCCATTCCGGCATCTACTACAAGCCGGGCTCGCTCAAGGCGACCAACTGCCGGCAGGGCAAGAAGCTCATGGAGGACTTCTGCGCCTCCGAGGACATCCCCTTCGAAATCTGCGGCAAGGTCATCGTCGCCATCGACGACAAGGACCTCCCCGCCCTGGAACGGATCTACGAGCGCGGGCAGGCCAACGGCGTCTCCTGCGAGGTCATCGGCAAGGAACGCCTCGCCGAGCTGGAGCCCCACGCCGCCGGCGTGAAGGCCATCCACGTCCCCGAGGCCGGCATCGTCGACTATAAGGAGGTCTGCCGCCGCCTGGCCCAGCGGATCCGGGAGGCCGGCGGCCAGGTCCTCACCGACGCCCGCGTCGCGAAGATCGAGCGGTCGAAGGATAAGGCCATCCTCACGACCGCCAAGGGCGAGCAGGTCGAGACGCAGCAGATCGTCAACTGCGCGGGCCTCCAGTGCGACCGCGTCACGGCGATGGGGGGCGTGAAGCCCGACGCCCAGATCGTGCCGTTCCGCGGCGAGTACTTCGAGCTGAAGCCCGAGGCCGAGCACCTCTGCAAGAACCTGATCTACCCGGTGCCCGACCCCGCCTTCCCGTTCCTGGGCGTCCACTTCACCCGGATGATCGAGGGGGGCGTGGAGTGCGGGCCGAACGCCGTGCTGGCCTTCGGCCGCGAGGCGTACCGCAAGACCGACTTCAACGCGAAGGACTTCTTCGAGACCCTCCGCTACTCGGGCTTCCGCAAGCTCGCCCGCAAGTACTGGCGGACCGGCCTGGGCGAGATGTGGCGGTCCGCCAGCAAGGCGGCGTTCGTCAAGGCGCTGTCGCGGCTGGTGCCGGAGATCAAGGCCGAGCACCTGGTCCCCGCCCCCGCGGGCATCCGGGCCCAGGCCGTGCAGCCCGACGGCGGCATGGTCGACGACTTCCTGATCCAGGAGGCCGACCACGTCATCAACGTGAACAACGCCCCCTCCCCCGCCGCGACCGCCTCGCTGAACATCGGCGCGACGATCGTGGAACGGCTGCTCCCCCGGCTCGGCTGACGCCCGGCCGACGAGCGGCCCCCCCGCGACGAGACCCCGAACGCCCCCGCCCCGGAGCCTCCGCCATGAGACGCCGCTCGTTCCTCGCCGCGGCCGCCGCCGCGGCCCCCGTCGTCGCCTCGCTCCCCGAAGGCCGCGCCGCCGAGGCCGAAGGCCCGCTCAAGGTCGTGGTCCCCCGGATGCGGCCCGAGGAGCTGGCCGAACTCCGGGCCGTCGCGCCGGGCGTCGAGCTGGTCGTCTGCGGAAGCGAGGACGAGGCCGCCGCGAAGGTCGTCGACGCCCAGGGGGTCTACGCCTTCACCTCCCCCGCCGTGATCCGCGCCGGGGCGAAGTCGCTGAAGTGGGCCCAGTTCCCCGCGGCGGGCGTCGAGAGCCTGATGGGGATCCCGGAGCTGGTGGAAGGCCCCATCGTCCTGACCAACATGGCCCGCGTCTTCGCCCCGCAGATCGCCGACCAGGCCATCGCCTACCTGCTGGCCTTCACCCGCGACCTCCCCCACTACATCGCCACGACCTCCGAGAAGCGCTGGGGCGACCGCCGCCGCGGCGTGGTGTTCGACGAGTTGGCCGGCAAGACGATGCTCGTGATCGGCCTGGGGGGCATCGGCACGGAGATCGCCCGCCGCGCCTACGGCTTCGGCGTCCGCGTGCTCGCCACCGACCCCAAGGTCTGGGAGCGTCCCCTGTTCGTCGACGAGCTGCACCGGCCCGAGAAGTTCCACGAACTGCTGCCGAAGGCCGACATCGTCGCCAGCGCCGTGCCGCTGACCAAGCAGTCGACCCGCATGATCGCCGCCCGCGAGTTCGACCTGATGAAGCCGGGGGCGATCCTGATCAACGTCTCGCGCGGCAAGGTCGTCGACACCGACGCCCTCGTCGCGGCGCTGGATTCGGGCAAGGTGTCGGCCGCGGGCCTCGACGTGACCGACCCCGAGCCCCTGCCCGACGGCCACCCGCTCTACTCCCGGAACGTCATCATCACCCCCCACACCGCCGGCCAGTCCCCCGGCGGCGACCGCCGCCGCTTCGCCATCTTCCGCGAGAACCTCCGCCGCTTCGCCGCGGGCGAGGCGCTCGTCAACGTCGTGGACAAGAAGGCGGGGTATTGAGCGGATCGACGACGAGTCCGGCGGTCGACCGTCGCGGCCGATCGCTCGGATTGCTCTCGTAGGCTGGGTCGAGACCCAGCCCGGGATACGCGACGCCTCGTCCGGGCCGGGTCTCGACCCAGCCTACGAGGACATCAAACGAGCCTCCTCCCCGGTGCCCGACCCATGAACCTCCCCCCCCTCGCCCGCGTCCGCCAGAACATCGCCCAGCCCCGCGTGGAGGACGTCGCCGGGACGGTCCGCCGCCTGATCCTGGAGAGCGGCCTGCGCGCCCGCGTGCCGGCCGGCGGGACGGTCGCCGTGGGCGTGGGGAGCCGCGGTATCAAGAACATCGCGACGATGGCCCGCGCGACGGTCGACGCGCTCAAAGAGATGGGCTACCGGCCCTTCATCGTCGCCGCGATGGGGAGCCACGGCGGCGCCTGCTCCGAAGGCCAGCGCGAGCTGCTCGCCGGCTACGACGTCACCGAGGAGGCCATGGGCGTCCCGGTGAAGACCGACATGGACACCGTCATCCTGGGCACGAACCCCGTCGGCCTGCCGATCTACTTCGACCGCAACGCCTACCAGGCCGACGGCGTCGTCCTGCTCAACCGCGTGAAGCCGCACTCGGATTTTCACGCGACCTACGAGTCGGGCATCGTCAAGATGATGACGATCGGCCTGGGCAAGCGCGACGGCGCCACCCAGGTCCACAAGCTCGGCCTGCGAGGGCTCAAGGAAGTCCTCCCCGCCGTCGGCCGGTTCCTGTTGCAGAACACGAAGTTCGCCCTCGGCCTGGCGATCCTGGAGAACGCCCGCGACGAGACCGCCGACATCGTCCCGCTGGAGCCGCACAACCTCTTCGAGGAGGAGCCGAAGCTCCTGGACCGCGCGCGCTCGCTGATGGGGCGGCTGCCGTTCGACCAGATCGACCTCCTCGTCGTCGGCGAGCTGGGCAAGAACTACTCGGGCGCCGGCATGGACCCCAACGTCATCGGCCGCCTGATGATCGAGACCCAGGACGACTTCGCCCGCCCCGTCGTCACCCGGCTGGTCGTGCTGGACGTCTCCGAGGAGAGCCACGGCAACATCGTCGGCATCGGCTTCGCCGACCTGGCCACCGAGCGCCTGGTCGCGAACATCGACCACGAGGCGTTCCGGATCAACGTCCTGACCTCCTGCTGCCTGGAGCGGGCCCGGATCCCGATCACCCTCCCCACCGACCGCGCCGTGATCGAGCAGGCCCTCGACACCTGCTGGCGCATCGACCCGGCCGAGGCCCGCGTCGTCGTCATCCCGAACACGCTGGAGACCGACGAACTCTGGGTCTCGCAGCCCCTGGAGGCCGAGATCGTGGCCGATCCGGCCCTCACCCGCGAGACCGACTACATGCCGATGCCCATCGGCCCCGACGGCCGGCTCGACCAGGTCGGCCTGTTCCCGCACAGCGTCCAGGGGCGTCGGGCCGCGAAGGCCGCCCGCGCATGAGCCGGCCGAAGTACCGCCTGCTGGCGCTCGACGTCGACGGCACCCTCCTGGACAGCCGGGGCGTGCTGCTGGCGAGCACGAAGGAGGCCGTCGCCCGCGCCGCGGCGGCCGGGATCCGGCCGGTCCTCTGCACCGGCCGGCGCTACCGTCGGGCCTGGCCGGTGGCGCGGGAACTCGGGATCGACGCCCCCATCGTCTGCAACTCCGGCTCGATCGTGAAGGAGCCGGCCGACGACTCCACCCTCTGGCGCGCCGACCTGCCGCCCGACCTCGTCGCCGACCTGCTCGAACTCTTCCGCGAGCACGACCAGCCCGTCGTCGCCTTCAACGACCGCGCGCACGACGAGCCCGACTTCCGCGTCTCCCTCTTCCCTTCCGGCCGGGCCCCGCTCGACGACTACGTCGGCCAGAACCTCGACCACGCGCAGGTCGGCGACGTGACGGCGGGCCCGTTCTTCCACGCCTGCGCCGTCGGCACGCGCGAGGCGATGTCGGGCTTCGAGCGCCACGTCCTCGCCCGGTTCGGCGACCGCGTCCGGACCTTCGTGCAGAAGTCGCCCCGCTATCTCGGGACGATGTGCGAGGTGATCCGCGCCGACGCGAGCAAGTGGTCGGCCGTCCTCCACGTCGCCGAGGCGTGGGGCATCGCCCCGGAGGAGATCTGCGCCGTGGGCGACGACATGAACGACGTCCCCATGCTGCTCGGCGCCGGCCTGGGCGTCGCCATGGGCCACGCCGCGCCCGAAGTCCTCGCCGCCGCCGACCGGGTCGCCCCCGACCACGACCACGACGGGGTCTCGGCCCTGATCCGCGGCCTCCTGGCCGACGCCAAGTCCTAATTACTTCGTTAAAACTTCATCATTTCACGATTGTATCGCGACGTCCACGCTGGGTAGACTGCGGGCGCGTCGGGCGACGAAGCCCCATCGAATTGCGTCGCCCGATCCTCGCGCCGACCACGCCCCTTCCCACGTCCCGGAGGACGACGTCATGTCCCGGAGCCCGCGCCGAGGGTTCACCCTCATCGAGCTGCTGGTCGTCATCGCGATCATCGCCGTGCTGATCGCCCTGCTGCTCCCGGCCGTCCAGAGCGCCCGCGAGGCCGCGCGCCGGATGCAGTGCGTCAACAACCTGAAGCAACTGGCCCTGGCCGCGCACAACTTCGAGTCCACGAACGGCACCTTCCCGCCGGGCTTCGGCCAGACGCCGACCATCGCCGTCCCCCTGTACCCCCGGCCTTCGCCCCTGGTGACGATGCTGGGCTTCCTGGAGGGGGCCAACCTCTACAACGCGTACAATTTCGCGTTCAACCTGAACGGGATCTACAACCAGATCGCCGACGGCACCATGGCCAACGCCAACATCACGGCCGGCACGCTGCTGGTCTCGGCCTACGTCTGCCCGTCCGACCCGTCGACCACGAAATTCCGGGGGCTGATCGGCTACAACAACTACTTCGCGTCCATCGGCGGCACCGGCTGCCCCGAGCTGGGGCCCCCGCCGTCGGGCTACGCGGCCAACAAGACCGAGGTCGACACCAACCAGGCCGGCGTCTTCAACGTCCGCCTGGACTACGGCGCGTCGCCGACGATCGCCGGGGGGGCCAACAACCCCGACTACCAGAAGGTGACCAACGCGACGACGATCGCCTCGATCAGCGACGGCACGAGCAACACGGCGATGTTCTCGGAGACGCTCCGCTCGACCTCCGTCAACAACGACGCGAGCGAGGTCCCGGTCAACAGCCAGCTGAACGTCTTCGGCGTGGGTGCCGGCGACTTCACCACGAGCGTCCTGCCCAACCAGGCGACGTGCCTGGGGGCGGCACGGCTCCGCTATCGCGGCCAGCAGTTCTACCGCGGCATCGCCCCGATGGCCTTCTACTCGCACACCCAGACGCCCAACCCCAAGACCTACGACTGCGCCAACAGCAGCGACTACATCTGCGCCCACATCGCGGCCCGCAGCAAGCACTCCGGCGGCGTCAACGTCGCGTTCGCGGACGGCTCGGTCAAGTTCATCAAGGACTCGATCAGCGCCCAGACCTGGCGGGCCCTCGGCACCAAGGGCGCCGGCGAGGTCGTCAGCGCCGACGGCTATTGATCCGGCCGGCGGATACGACCGAGACCACGGCCCGCGCGGCGAACGTCGCGCGGGCCCCTTCGTCCCGAGGTGCCCGATGAAGTCCCCGATCCGCGCCCTGTTCCTCCTCGCCGCCCTGGCCGCCGGCTGCGACGGCTCGTCGAGCGGCCCCCCCACCCTCGAACGCGGCGAGGAGAACCGCCTCGGCCAGGTGGGCGAGGTCCTGCGCAACTTCCAGCTAGCCAAGGGGAAGCCCCCCAAGAACATGAAGGAATTGCGCGCCAACCCCGGCGACTCGGGCGGCGCCGACCTGGTGTTGTCCGGCTCCGTCGTGGTCATCTGGAACGTCCCCCTCCCCGACACCAAGGAAGAGCCCGGCGGCAGCCCGAACGAGGAAGTCCTCGCCTACGGCAAGGACGTCCCGACCCAGGGGGGCCCCGTCCTGCTCCTCAACCGCACCGTCCGCCGCATGACCGCCGACGAGTTCAAGGCCGCCCCCCAGGCCAAGCCCGGCCCCTGATCCCGCCGCTCGCCCGACGCCGGCGAAGGATCCGCCGAAATCCGTGGGCGAACATCGCCCCCTTCCTCTCGCCGCGGGCAGAGATGTGAACATATCTTTTCGACCCGAAATTTGGGAAGGATGGGGAAACGTCCGACGTCCCCTCCCCCGCCGGGAGAGGGTGGCCCGCAGGGCCGGGTGAGGGTCGTCGGACCCGTTGAGATAGCAACGGTTTATGGTCGAGGGCCGGCATGCCATTCGCACACCGACGACCCTCACCTGCCACTGCGCAGCCACCCTCTCCCGGCGGGAGAGAGGGCAGGGACGCGCGACGTTTCATCCCGGCTGGGTCTCGACCCAGCCTACGGGGATTGCAAGCTCTGGGCTGCGACGGCGGTCGTCCCTTTATCCCGCCTGCCGCCACTCCCTCCCGCGAGGGAGAGGGATGCTTGGCCCCGGCGCGCATGGACGCCCCCCTGCGCCGCGACGACCTTCATCCGCCGGTCGTCCCCTACCCTCTTTGCGGGCGCGGGTCGCGATCGCGCCTGCGCCGCCGAACCCGGGCGGAAGGTCTTTCGCAATTTCGTTCGAAATCCTGGAATCTCCACGCGCCCGCCGCGGACCATACGGAAGACGCAAGATTCCCGGCTCTTTGACAACCCGGCCGCAGTGAACGACGGAAACGTCGTGAAGGCCGCCCGATCGGCGACGACACACGGGGACGCCCACCAGCATAGGCCGCGCTGAAAATGTCGGGCCGGCGGCACGCCGGGGAGGTCGGCGCGAGTCTACCGAAAACGACGACCGAAGCCAGATTTCGGGCCCCGCAAGACCATACACAAAAACATATTGCATCAAATTCATGGAAACACGTCTTCCCACGATCGAAGCCAACCTCGCGGTTTTTCGACCGTGCCCACCGCTTCGAAAAGTCGCCCTCTCAGGCCGGATCGGCATTCGCCGCCCCGAACAACTATTCTCTTGTACACTCAAACTCCGAGTGCTAGACTCGTCGCGCAGGCCGGGGGAGGAAGGCGCATCGAGGGACGGAACCATGGGCGTCGGATCAACCGCGAGGTGTGTCATGAGCGGCGAGCGCATCCCCCCGAAGGGCCGGGGGGCCGGCTTCAACCCCCCGAATCGGTTCGACCCCCGGTGCCACGAGGTCGAGCTGGAGACCGTGCAGGACGACGCCGAGTACCTGGACTCGCTCCGCCGGCCGGAGACCGAGTTCCTCGACGACCGCTCGCGCACGATCGTCGCCGAGAACGACAGCCCGGACGTGGGCTTCGAGGCCAGCATCAACCCCTACCGCGGGTGTGAACACGGCTGCATCTATTGCTATGCCCGTCCCACCCATGAGTACCTGGGGATGTCGGCGGGGATCGACTTCGAGACCAAGATCCTGGTGAAGCGCGACGCCCCCGCCCTGCTCCGCGCGGCGCTCGACGCGCCGCGGTGGCGGCCCCGGGTCCTGGCGCTCAGCGGCGTGACCGACCCGTACCAGCCGATCGAGCGCAAGCTGCGCCTGACGCGGGCCTGCCTGAAGGTCATGGCCGAGTACCGCCAGCCCGTGACGATCGTCACCAAGAACCGGCTGGTCGCCCGCGACGTCGACATCCTTGCCGACCTCGCCCGCCACGGCGCGGCGGGCGTGTTCATCTCGATCACCACGCTGAACCCCGCCCTCGCCGCCGACCTGGAGCCGCGGACGAGCCGGCCGTCGGGGCGGCTGGCGGCGATCCGGGCGCTGTCGGAGGCCGGCGTGCCGACGGGCGTGATGGTCGCGCCCGTGATCCCCGGCCTGACCGACCACGAGATGCCCGCCATCCTGGAGGCCGCCGCCAGGGCCGGCGCGACCGCGGCGGGCTACGTCGCCGTCCGGCTGCCGATGGCCGTCGCCCCGCTGTTCGCCGACTGGCTCGAACGCCATCACCCCGACGCCAAGGACAAGATCCTCGACCGCATCCGGTCGATGCACGGCGGCCGGCTCTACGACTCCCGCTTCGGCGACCGCATGCGGGGCGAAGGCCCGATCGCCGACATCATCGCCCGCGTCTTCAAGACCTCGTGCCGGCGGCTCGACCTCAACCTCCGCCCCTGGCCCGTCTCCCCCGCCGCCTTCCGCCGCCCCGAGAAGCCCGACGCCCAGATGCGGCTGTTCGAGTGACCGCCGCCATCGACGATTGTCGGACGCCCGGATTGATCCCCCCGGCCGCCGCGGTTTACCATGACGGCGGCGGGGGTCGAGAAGAATCGCCCGGCCCCGTCGAATACCCGACCGACCGCCGCGACGAGACGCGGCCGCGCCGGTCGGACGCCGGCAATCTCACGAGGACGCCCCCATGAAGTGCATCAGCAGCGGACGCCGCTTCGCCCTGGCCGCGGCCCTGGCGACGGCGTGGTTCGCCCCCGCGGCGCGGGCCCAGGAGAAGCCCGCGGCCGAGGCCAAGCCCGAGCCCCCCAAGCCCCGCGTGGCCGTCTTCCGGCTCTCCGGGTCGGTGAAGGAGACCCCGAAGGACGACGTCCTGAACCTCGGCGGCGAGTCGTCCATCCCGCTCTGGACGCTGGTCGAGCGGCTGGACAAGGCGGCGAAGGACCCGGCCGTGAAGGCCGTGGTCGCGATCCTGGAGGGCCCGTCCGTCGGCTCCGCCCAGGTGGCCGAGATCCGCGCCGCGTTCGCGCGGGTGAAGGCGGCGGGCAAGGAAGTCTACGGCCACGCGGACTCGATCGGCGGCCTGGGCCAGTACGTCCTGCTGAGCGGGGCGTCGCGCGTGAGCGCGGTCCCGACGGCCGACCTCTGGATCACCGGCCTCTACGGCGAGGCCCCGTACATCCGGGGGCTGCTGGAGAAGATCGGCGTCCGGCCCGACTTCCTCACCTGCGGCGACTACAAGAGCGCCGCCGAGATGTTCATGCGCGACGGCCCGAGCAAGGAGGCCGACGCCATGCAGAACTGGCTGCTGGACGGCCTCTACGACACGATGGTCGCGCGGATCGCCGAGTCGCGGAAGGTCAACCCGACGCTGGTCAAGGCGTGGATCGACAGCGGCCCGCACACCGCCGAGCGGGCGAAGGAGCTGGGGATCCTGGACGCCGTGGAGCACCGCCAGGAGCTCGAGGCCCTCCTCAAGAAGACCTACGGCGACGACGTGGTGCTGGACCGCAAGTACGGCAAGAAGGAGGAGCCCAAGCTCGACGCCACCAACCCGTTCGGCCTGTTCAAGTTCCTCGGCGAGGTCATGGCCTCCTCGAAGGTCGACAAGGGGAAGCCGGCGATCGGCGTGGTGTACGTCGACGGCGCGATCGTGCTCGACGCCCCGGGGGGGATGGCCGCGTTCCAGGACGAGTCGGCCGTCGGCGTGAAGATCCGCCGGGCCCTGGACGACGCCGCGAACGACGACGCGGTGAAGGCCGTCGTCCTCCGCGTCGACTCGCCCGGCGGCTCGGCCCTGGCGAGCGAGATCATCCTCGACGCCACGAAGCGGGTGAAGGCGAAGAAGCCCCTGGTGGTCTCGATGGGGAACGTCGCCGGCAGCGGCGGCTACTACGTCGCCTGCGGCGCCGACACGGTCTTCGCAGACGACGCCACCATCACCGGCTCGATCGGCGTGGTCAGCGGCAAGCTGGCGACCGGCGGCCTGTTCGAGAAGCTGGGCGTCTCGTTCAAGCCCTACCGCCGCGGCCAGAACGCCGGCATGCTCGCCTCGGGAGACGTCTTCACGCCGGCCGAGCGGCTGAAGATGCAGGGCTACATGGACGAGATCTACGGCGAGTTCAAGGGCCACGTCGTCGCGATCCGCGGCGGCAAGCTCAAGAAGCCGATCGACGAGATCGCCGGGGGCCGCGTCTACACGGGCAAGCAGGCGCTGGAGCTGGGCCTGGTCGACAGGCTCGGCGGCTTCCGCGACGCCGTGGCCTTCGCGGCCGAGGCCGCCAAGCTGGCCGACTACGACGTCCGCGCGATCCCCAAGCCGAAGTCGGTCATCGAGGAGATCCTGGAGCAGTCGTCCGGCGAGGACGACCGCAAGGGCCTGGTCCGCACGCCCGCCGCGGGCTCGATCCTGCTGGAAGCCGCCGCGCCCTTCCTGAAGGCCCTGGACCCCGCCCGCGCCGACGCCGTCCGGCTGGCCCTCGGCCGGCTGGAGCTGATCCGCCGCGAGGGCGTCATCGC
>MKTT01000103.1:0-91875 GCA_001898385.1 Planctomycetales bacterium 71-10 | reverse complement strand
CCCGGAAGGAGCCCGCCATGCCCGCCCCCCGCCCCCGGATCGCCGTCGTCGGCGCCAGCCAGGACCGTTCGAAGTACGGCAACAAGGCCGTGCGGGCGTTCGTCGCCCAGGGCTGGGAGGTCCTGCCCGTCAACCCGACGCTGACGGAGGTGGAGGGCCTCCCCTGCCATCCCGACCTGGCCTCCATCCCCGGCGACCACCTCGACCGGGTCTCGTTCTACGTCCCCCCCGCCGTGGGGATCCGGATCCTCGACCAGATCCGCGACAAGCGCGTCGACGAGGTCTGGATCAACCCCGGGGCCGAGTCCCCCGCCCTCCTCGCCCGCGCCGAGGAGCTGGGCGTGGGGCTGATCCAGGCGTGCAGCATCATCGCCGTCGGCGAGGACCCGGAGCGGTTCTGACGGCCGAGACGGCCCCGGCCGGACGATTGCGAAGTAGGCGAGCGTTGCCGCAGGGCAACGGCGCGGGCCGCCCCGCCCGCGCCATTTCAGGCCGGCTCGCCGGCCGACGGCCCGGGAATCGGCCTCGTTTGACCGCGACGACGCCCGCGGCAGGCCGCCTAATTTAAACATCAGTGAATCTAATAACCTCTACACTTGTTCGCGAGGCGGGAGGGCGTCAACATTGGGATCGGGCGGGCCGGCCGCGGCCCTCGATCGACTCGGCTCGGCGGGCCGGAAGCATGGACCTGGCGCTGATCGCCCGACTCGGGCTCCGACACCTCTCGACGGTCGCGCCGGAGGCGCTGTACCTCCGGACGGGCGTCGACGTCACGCGGCCCACGGAGATCCGCGCCCTGCTCACCGACCGCTGCAACTACGCCTGCCTCCAGTGCGGATGCTGGCGACGGCCCGAGGTGGACGAGATGCCCGCCGAGGGCTGGATCCGGGCGATCGAGAGCCTGGGGGAGTTCCTGGGGCGGTATCGCATCCAGTTCGTCGGCGGCGAGCCGTTCGTCAAGAAGGGCTTCCTGGACATCCTGGAGTGCTGCCGGCGGAACCGGATCGACTTCGGGGTGATCACCAACGGCTCCGCGTTCAAGAACCTCCGGGTCGTCGAGCGGTTCGTCGCGGCGGGCCCGGCGCACGTCGAGATCTCGGTCGACGGGCCGACGCCCGAGCTGCACGACCGGCTTCGGGCCGCCCCGGGCTCGCTGGCGGCGATCACGGCCGGGATCCGCAACCTGCGCGAGGCCAGGGCCGCCGCCGGTCGATCGTTCCCCATCCGGATCAAGTCGACGCTCAACGCCGCGAACTTCCGCACCGCGCCCGACCTCGTGAGGTGGGCGGAGGATCGCGGGGCGACTTCCATCGATTTCGAGCCCCTGCGAGGCTGGACCGAGGAGGCCCGGGGCGAGCTGTGGCCGACGGCCGCGGAGTGCGACGAGATGGAGGGCGTGATCGCGGAGCTGCTCGCGATGCAGGCGCGGGGGGCCCGGATCGAGACGTCGACCTATCGGCTCCTCCGCATGCCCGACCACTTCCGCCGGCTGAAGGTCGAGCCCGAGGTCGGCACCTGCCGGATCGGCCTGCGGGTCTACTCCATCGACCCGCGGGGCCGCGTGACGAGCTGCGGCGACTTCGGCGCGATCGGCGACGCCTCCCGCCAGTCGGCCCGCGAGATCTGGACGGGCGAGGCCGCCCGCGCCCTCCGCGCCGAGACGGTCGCCTGCACGAAGGGATGCCCCTACGGCTGCATGGCGAGCCGGCCCATCCTGCCGACGATCTCCCGCGGCCTCAAGGTCTTCATGCGCCCCGCCCCCGCGCCGACGCCGGAGGCCGGCCCGGCCTGAGGGCCTGAGGGCCTGAGGGCGGGCCCTACTCCCCGGGCCGCCGTCGCCGCATAATGGAAGGGCCGGCCGCTTGGCCGCCCTCCCGGGAGGAACGCATGCCCCGCCTCCGAATCATCCTCGCGGTCGCGCTCGCCGCGACGGCGTCCGCCGAGGAGCCCGCCCGCCGCGTCGACTTCAAGGTCGTGACCTGGTACGACCGCTCCGACCCGATCGCCACGTTCCGGTACCGCGGGTACGACGTCCGCCGGGGGGAGTACACCCCGGCCGTCGACGCCTGGCTGGCGACGATGCGCGAGAAGCACCCCAACTACAAGGTGGTCGTCCAGGACGTCGACCTGGCCCGGGAGTCGGGCCCGACCGAGCTGCGCAAGGTCGGCTCGGTGATCCATCGCGAACTGCTCGCCGCCGCCGCGGCCGAGGGGCTGTTCATGGGCCCCTCGGCGCGGGACGTGGTGGGGAAGGCCCCTCGGACGGTGCACCTCCGGCCGATCGCCGAGCCGGGGCCGTACCTGCCGTCGGTGCCGATGACTTTCGAACAGAACCCGACGCCCTACGGCTTCCCGGTCCCGATGCCCTTCCCCCGCCCCCACCCCTGACCCGTCCCGGGCTTGCCCGGGGCCGGCCCGTCGGTCAGACTACGGGCTCGCCGTCGCGCGAAGACGTGCGGAACCGACCGACGCCCCCGGGAGCGACCTCGCCATGAAACCGACCCGCCTCGCGATCGTCCTCGGCCTCCTCGCCTGCGCCGTCGGGGGCGTCCACGCCGACCCGCCCGGCCTCAGGCCCCTCGACATCGGCGCGGCGGCCCCCGACTTCGACCTGCCCGGCGTCGACGGCTCGAACCACGCGCTGAAGGACTACGCCGACGCGAAGGCCCTGGTGGTCGTCTTCACCTGCAACCACTGCCCGACCGCCCAGGCTTACGAGGCCCGGCTCGCCAAGCTCTACGAGGACTACAAGCCGAAGGACGTCGCCGTGGTGGCGATCTCCCCCAACGACCCGAAGGCCGTCCGGCTCGACGAGCTGGGGTACACCGACCTCGACGACTCGTTCGAGCACATGAAGATCCGCGCCCGCGACCACAAGTACCCGTACCCCTACCTCTACGACGGCGAGAGCCAGGCCGTCGCGAAGGCCTACGGCTGCCTGGCCACGCCCCACGTCTTCATCTTCGACGCCGAGCGCAAGCTGCGCTATCAGGGCCGGTTCGACGACGCCGAGGTGAAGACGCCGAAGTCGCACGACGCCATCGCCGCGCTCGACGCGATCCTGGCCGGCCGGGACGTCGCGACGCCGACGACCCGCGTCTTCGGCTGCTCGACCAAGTGGTCCGACAAGCAGGCCGACGCCCGCAAGTCGCTGGAGACCTGGGACGCCGAGCCCGTGGCGATCGAGCCGATCGACCTGGCCGGCGTGGCGAAGCTGGCGAAGAACGAGGGGGACAAGTACACCGTGGTCAACGTCTGGGCGACCTGGTGCGGCCCCTGCGTCCAGGAGCTTCCCGAGTTCGTCACCATGAACCGGATGTACCGCGGCCGGCCCTTCCGCCTGGTCACGATCAGCCTGGACGACGTCGCCAAGAAGGCCGACGCCCTGGCGACGCTGAAGGCCCACCACGTCGCCGCGACCAACTACATCCTCAATTCCTCCGACCGCGACGCCTTCGCCGAGGCCCTGGATCCGAAGTGGCCCGGCCCGGTCCCCTACACCCTGATCCTGGCCCCCGGCGGCGAGGTCGTCTACCGCAAGGCCGGCGGGATCGACCCGCTGGAGGTCCGCCGCGCGATCGTGGCGAAGATCGGCCGGACGTACTGACCCCCGCGAAGGGCCTCGATGAAACGACGACTGGCCGCCGCGTGCCTCGCGCTCGCCCTCGCCGCGCCCGCCCCGCCGCCCGCGGCGTCGGGCCGGGACGCGATCGTGCAGACCTCGGTCATCAACGCCCTGATGATCGGCCGGTACGACGGCGTGACGCCCGTCGCCGACCTGCTGCGCCTGGGCGACTTCGGCCTCGGGACGGTCGACCACCTCGACGGCGAGCTGATCGTCCTCGACGGCCGGGCGTACCTGGCCCGGGGGGACGGCTCGGTGGTCGACGCGGGGGGGATGACCACCCCGTTCGCCGTCGTGACCCCGTTCGACGAGGACGGCTCGCTCCCCTGCCCCGCGGCCGGGCGGCTCGCGGAGCTTGAGGCCGCGCTGGACGCCGCGCTGCCGCAGAAGAACGCGTTCATCGCGATCCGGATCGAGGCCGACCTGGGCTCGATCACCGTCCGGAGCGTCCCCCGCCAGGAGCCCCCGTACCGGCCGCTGGAGGAGGTGTCGAAGGGCCAATCGGTCTGGACCCGCGACGGCGCGAAGGGGACGTTGCTGGGCGTCCGCAGCCCGGCGTGGGTCCGCGGGCTGACCGTCCCCGGCTACCACTGGCATTTCCTCTCGGCCGACCGCGCCTTCGGCGGCCACATCCTCAACTGCCGCATCCAGGAGGGCGTCGTCCGCTACGACGTCTGCCGCGAGTGGGAGATCCTGCTCCCCGACTCCCCCGGCTTCGACGCCGCCGACCTCACCCCGGACCTCTCCCGCGAGCTGAAGCGCGTCGAGGGCGCCCGCGAGCCGGCCCCGGCGAAGTGACCCGCGACCGGGCTCGAACCGCGCGGCGTCCGTCGACATAATAAGAGGAAGAACCATCGCGAAGGGCCCGGCTCGGGGCCCGTCCGGTCTTGAGGTCAACCTCCCCCATGTCAGCCGAACACGCGCACGAGAAGCAGGAATTCGCCTTCCAGGCCGAGATCAAGCAGGTGCTCCACCTGCTGTCGCACTCGCTCTACCAGAGCCGGGACATCGCGCTCCGCGAGCTGATCTCCAACGCCTCCGACGCGCTCGACAAGATGCGCTTCGTCTCCCTGACCGACGACTCGCAACGCGACTGCGGCGCGCTGGAGATCGCGATCCGGCCCGACGAGGCCGCCCGCACGCTGACGATCCGCGACACGGGCGTCGGCATGACGCACGACGAGTTGATCGCCAACCTGGGGACCATCGCCCGCAGCGGCTCGGGCGAGTTCCTCAAGGGGCTGTCGCCCGAGGACAGGGCGAAGGCCCAGCTCTCGCTCATCGGCCAGTTCGGCGTCGGCTTCTACTCGGCGTTCATGATCGCCGACCAGGTCCGCGTCCGGACCCGCAGCTATCGCGAGGAATCGGGCTGGGAGTGGGCCTCCGAGGGGACCGGCCGGTTCACCGTCGAGGCCGTCGCCGACCCCCTCCCGCGCGGGACCGAGATCGTCCTGCACCTGAAGGAGGACGCCCAGGACTTCGCCTCGCCGTACCGGATCCAGGAGGTCGTCCGGCGCTACTCCAGCTTCATCCCGCACCCGATCAAGCTGGAGCCCGGCGGCGAGGTGCTGAACGACCAGAAGCCCATCTGGGTCGAGCCCAAGCGCCAGGTGACCGACGAGCAGCACGAGCGGTTCTACCAGCACCTCAGCCACCACCCGGAGGAGAAGCCCCTCTGGCGGCTGCACGTCTCGGTGGATTCGCCGATCCAGTTCCACGCCGTCCTGTACTGCCCGCCGTCGAACCTGGAGCGCCTGGGCTTCCCGCGCGTGGAGCACGGCGTCAGCCTGTGCGCCAAGCGGGTGCTGGTGCAGTCGGACTGCCGCGAGTTGCTGCCGGACTACCTCCGGTTCCTCTTCGGCCTGGTCGACTCCGAGGACCTGCCGCTGAACGTCTCGCGCGAGACGCTCCAGGACAACACCGTCATCCGCCGGATCCGCGGCTCGCTGGTCAAGTCGATCTTCGACCGCCTGGAGCAACTGGCGAAGGACGAGCCCGAGGCGTTCCAGACCTTCACCGACCAGTTCGGGGCGCTGCTGAAGGAGGGGGCGATCGTCGACGTCCCCCAGCGCGACCGGCTGGCGAAGCTGATCCGGTTCGCCTCGTCCCACAAGGCCGACGGCCAGCTCGACGTCGCCCTCGACGACTACATCGCCCGCATGCCCGAGGGCCAGAAGCGCATCTACTTCCTCGGTGGCCCGGACCTCGCCGCGATCGAGAAGAACCCGAACCTGGAAGTCTTCCGCAAGCGCAAGCTCGAAGTCCTCTACCTGACCGAGCCCGTCGACGAGTTCGTCATGAACGCCCTGGGCTCGTACTCGGGCAAGCCCCTGACCTCCATCGACTCCGACGACCTCGAACTCCCCGACGCCCCCGCCGACGAGAAGGCCGAGGAGGCCGCGGCGACGAAGGCCGAGCCCGGCTTCGACCGCGTGCTGGCCCTCTTCGGCGAGGCCATCGGCGACCGCGTCCGCGAGGTCCGCGAGTCGCACCGCCTGACCGACAGCCCCTGCTGCCTGGTCAACGCCGACGGCTCGTTCTCCACCCAGATGCAGCGCATCCTGAAGATGGCCAACCAGGCCGTGCCGGAAGCCTCGCGGATCCTCGAAGTCAACCCGAAGGCCCCGCTGATCCGCCGCCTGTCACGACTGTCCGCCAACGCCGACCACGACGCCTTCATCCGGGAGTGCGGCCTCCAGCTCTGGTCCAACGCCCTGATCCTGGAAGGCGTCACCCCCGACGCCCGCGAGCTCGTCGGCCGGATCCAGTCCTTCATGGACGAGGCCGCCGAGAAGCGCTCGCCGCTGATCGTGATGTGACGTCGGAGAATGCGTGGGGACGGCTGCAATCGGCCGTCCCTTCACGACGCCCGCACGAACTCGACGAGTTCGCGAAACGACGGGCATTTGGCCTGGACCTTTGGGACGTCGAGAAACGCCGCCACCTGCTTGTTGAAAGTGGCGGGAGCGTAGAGCGGTCTCGACTTCCCCCCGGTCCGGGACTGCGCGACCAGCCATTCCTTCGGGCTGGAGATCGTCTCCGGCTGGCGAACATCCGCGATCACCAGGCTTCGGATCGCGGAGGTGATCGCCTTCGCATCGGCGATGATCCAGGCTTCCAGCTCCTGAACGGGGACGATGATCGCGTGCCTGTAGGAGTTCAGATCGAGCTTGCCGCCGATCCCATCCCGCACCGACTTGCGCACGGTGCCGGGATCCTTCCCATCCGAGTCGTGGCAGATGATGAACCGCGACGCCCCCTGGCGCGCGAAATCGAGGATGTGGCTGGCCGCCTTGCGGCGGAGTTCGCCACAGCCGCTGAACCCCTTCTTGTGGATCTTCAGATCCTCACGATCCAGGATCCGCTTGACCAGGATCACGAGGGCCTCGGCGTCCGAGCGATCTTCGGCCAGGATCGCGAACATGATCAAAGTTCGTCCTGGGCTTCGAGGAAGTCCGACAGGGTCCCTTCCGACGCCAGGAAGTCCTTCGCCCGAACCAACTCGTCCGGCGTCAGGCGTCGGACCTCGGTGGAGCCCTCGACCGCCGTCGCCAGAAGCACTTCTTCCGGTTCCAGGATGTCGAGCACCGCGGCCGAATGCGTCGTGAAGAGCATCTGCGTATCGCCGGAGTAGGTCCGCAGCAGGTCGATGAGCTTCCGCAGGAGCCCGGGATGGATCGAGTCCTCCGGCTGCTCCATCAGCATGAGCGAGCGGCGATCAAACAGCATGGAAGTGACGATCTGGATGATCCGCCGCGTGCCGACGGAGAGTTCTGGCAAACGGAATGAATTCGCGCCTCCCCCCATGTGGCGAGACGGTATGACCTGTGGCATGAAGTACTTCGAGTCCCCCCATCGCTCCTCTGAATTCGCGATTATGCTTCCCAGGTCGTGGACGCCGATCCACTCGACGACGCCTATCCCTTCCGGTCCCAGGATCGACTGTAACTCGTCAAATAGCTCGGGCTCCTCCTGTTGCATATAGACGAGGCACATCGCGAGGGACGGGGCCGGCTCCCCAACGGCTTTGTGACGGTCTCTCCACTCCTCATACGCTCGTGCCGAGATCATAGATTCGGTAGGGGGGTCGACCTCGAAGGTGTAATACCGCACCCCGGCGAAGAAGCTTCGTACGCGTTCGAGATGGAGACTGGCGGGATCGTCCCGAGGAAGGAGGGAGATCAATGCGGCCAGCCCGGGCGTCAGCTTTGGGATGCGGATGCAATCGGTTCGGCCAAGCGCCTCAACGGATTCTCCCTGTCGGCTGAAGACCGAGGTTCGTGATTCGCCGTTGCCCGCGGTCAAGAACTCCGTGAGTTCGACCGGACGTGCCGAGTCCGAGAAATCGGGGGCGGAGAATTCGTAGTCGTAATGCACCCCGTCGAGTTCGAGGCCCAAGGTCATGCTGACCCCTGCGATATCCACCGAGCGTCTAAGGAAGAAGTTGCTTCGAGTGGGAATGGGGTAGGCGGTGATGGTCTTTGAGCACAGCAAGGCGATCGCGTTGAGCACCGTCGTCTTCCCCACCCCGTTCCGGCCGCACAGCGCGGAGAGCGGCGCGTCGAGGTCGAAGCTCGTCCGCGCGCAGGAGCCGAAGTTCTGGATCTCGACGGATCTCAACATGGCGGGCGGCGACCTTCCGGGGAGGGGTCGTTTCGATGACAGGGCGGCGCTCGCCCTCCTCGTGATGGTAGTGGAGCGCGGGCCGGGTTTCCAGTTCGTCCGCCACCGCGGCGCGGCAATCTCTTCGCACGCCGCAGGGGTTCGCGCGCGGGGTCGCAATCACGATTCGAGACGGGAACGAATCATCAAGATCCGATCCCACGGCGGCGGTTCGTGGGCTAGAATTCCCCAAGCGATCTCCCGCGCTCGCGCTCGCGAGCGGGCGAGGTCGCCCCGCTCGTTCGACGTCGCGATCGCCCTCGGGCCGCCCGGGGCGAGGGCGAAGGCCGCAGGTCCCCCGAGTCCCCGTACGAGAGGTCCACATGGCTGCTGCGAAGAAGACGAAACCGAAGACGGTCGCGGAGGGCGTGAAGGAGACGGTGGTCGACGCCGCCGTCGCGACGAAGAAGGCCGCGAAGAAGGCGCCCGCCAAGGTCGTCGAGACGGCCAAGGCCGCCGGCGAGGCGATCGCCCACGGCGCCGAGGTCGCCAAGGACAAGGTCGCGGAGGTCGTCTCGGCCGTCGCCGCCTCGCTCCCCGGCGCCGAGGCCAAGCCCAAGGCCGCGAAGAAGGCCGCCCCCAAGGCGAAGGCCGTCAAGACCACCGTGAAGGCCGAGGCCCCCAAGGCCGAGGCGAAGGCCCCCAAGAAGCCCGCCGCCAAGAAGGCCGCCGCGGCCCCCGCCGCCGAGGCCAAGGTCAAGCCCGCCGCCAAGGCGAAGGCCAAGCCCGCCGTCGCCAAGAAGCCCGCCGCGAAGAAGCCCGCCTCCAAGAAGGCCTCCCCCTCCGCCTGATCCCCACCGCCCACGCACATCGATCGCCGAGGCGAGCGGGACCACGACCCGCTCGCCTCTTCCGCGCGCCGGCCCGCGGCGTCAGCCCCTCAACCGGTCGTCGAGCCGCCCGATGAACGCCGACTTCCCCCGGTGGGCCTTCCGCAGCCCATCCAGCCGACTCCGGAACCCCTCCAGGTCGCCGGACCGCGCGGCCAGGTCGCGAAGGTCGACGAGCAGCGCGACGGCGAGGTCGTAGCCCTCGGCGTTCCTCGCCATGATCCGATCCGTCACCTCGCTCCAGGCCGCCTCGCCACGGCGCGCGACGGCGTCGAGATGCGCCGCCCGCGCCTTCTCCTCGGCGCGACGCTTCTTCCCCTCCAGCGCGTCGCGGGCCGCGAACAGCTCGGAGACCATCCGGCGCGGGCCGGCCTCGGCCTTCGTCTTCGGGCCGTGCTCCTTGCGATGCCTCGCCAGGAGTTCGGCGCGGAGGGCGACGTCCTCGCCGTCGGCCACCGGCCGGACGAGATAGTCCCCCTTCTCGTCGGCCGGGAGCTTCGAAATCCAGCGGACCAGCTCGGCGCGGAGGGGGCCCGCCGGGGCCTCCCCCGCGCTCGCCTCGGCGGCGGCCTTGAGGAGCAGCGGGTCGACCCGGAAGAATTCCGCCAGCGCCTCCAGCTCGGGGGGGAGCTTCTTGAGGCCCGGCGGGACGGGGGGCTCGGGGCGGTCCTCGGCCTCGTCGTTTTCGAACAGCCCGGAGAGCCAGGTGATGTAGAGGGGGCGGAGGTCGCCGCGGAGGAGGAGGTCGCGCACCGGCAGCAGGTCGGGCATGAACTCCTCGCCCTCGATCCAGCCCCCGTCCCCGCCCTCGATGTTCCAGTGGAGGTCGACCACGAGGAAGCCCTTCCCCTCGCGGACCTCCAGCACGTCCTCCGCCTCGTAGGCGCGGGCGGCTTCCAGGTCGAGCGCCCCTTCGGGGAGCCGGAACGACAGGTCGCGCGTCCCCCAGTTGGCGACGTAGAGGAAGGCGTCGAAGTAGCGGTCCATCAGGTCGGCCGGCTTGCCGCGGAAGTCGCCATAGTGGTAGGTGTTCGTGAAGCTCGTCGGCGTGATCTCGGCGCGGGACGACAGCTTGCGGAGGTCGTCCATCGCCTTCCGGTCCAGCGGGCGGTCGAGGGCGCGGAACTCGTAGTACTGGTACTCGCTCATGGGAAGGCTCCGAGGGCGGGGGCTTCGGGTGGATCGTACACCGAGGCCGGCCCTGTCGCCACCGATGCGGAGCGATTACTCTGGGCTGGTCGGCCCGGCCGCGGGCCCTCGGAAACCTCACGGAATGGATCCATGCTCGACGCCCTGGTCGTGTCCCCCCATCCCGACGACGCCGAGCTGGGCGCGGGCGGGACGATCGTCCGGCTGATGAAGCAGGGGTGGAAGGTCGGCATCCTCGACCTCACCAGCGGCGAGCCCACGCCCCTCGGCTCGGTCGAGAAGCGCCGGGACGAGACCGCCGCGGCCAACGCGAAGCTCGGCGACCCCTGGCGCCGGAACCTCGGCCTGCCGAACCGGAGCCTGCAACCCGACCTGGCCAACCGCCGGGCGCTCGCGGCGGTCTTCCGGCAGGTGCGCCCGCGGCTGATCTTCGCCCCGTACTGGGAGGACGCCCACCCCGACCACACGGCGGCGACCAAGCTGGTCGAGGACGCCCGGTTCTGGAGCAAGCTCTCCAAGTCCGACATCCCCGGCGAGCCGTTCCACCCCGCGCGCATCCTCTATTACTTCAGCGTCCACCTGCGGATCGTCGAGCGGCCCAGCCTCGTGATGGACGTCAGCGACGAACTCGACGCCAAAGTCGCCGCGCTGAACTGCTACCGCTCGCAGCTCGTGGACAACCAGCCGGCGGGGCGGCCGGGCGTGATCGACTCGGTCTGCGACCGCACCCGCTACTGGGGCCACATGGTCGGCGTCGGCCACGCCGAGCCCTTCGCCAGCCGCGAGCCCGTCGGGCTGACCCGGCTGGATTCGCTGCTGCTCTGATCCGCCACCACCGGGACTCTCTCCATGACGCCCATCCTCCTCGCCCTCCTGGCCGCGACGATCGAGCCCATCCCGTACACGACGCCCGACCGGCTGCCGGACGCGGCGCACCTGCTGTCACCCTCGCGGATCCAGCTCGGCGGCTGGCTGGGGAACCGGGTGGCGCTCAACGAGAAAGCCCGGCTCCTGAACGTGGACGTCGAGCCGCTGCTCGCCGGCTATCGCAAGAAGCCCGGGAGCCACCCCTGGATCGGCGAGCACATCGGCAAGTGGCTGCACGCGGCGACGCTCGCCTGGGCGAACACCGGGGACCCGGCGCTCAAGGCGAAGCTCGACGCCGTCGTCGCCGAGCTGACCGCCTGCCAGGAGCCCGACGGCTACCTCGGCACCTACGTCCCGGAGGAGCGCTTCGGGCTGTTCCGGGGGGCCGACTGGGACGTCTGGTCGCACAAGTACAACCTGATCGGCCTGCTGACCTACCACCAGTACACCGGCGACGCCAGGGCCCTCGACGCCTGCCGCAAGATGGGCGACCTCCTCATCGCCACCTTCCCCGCCAGGCGCAGCATCCTCGCCGCCGGGACCCACCAGGGCATGGCCGCGACGAGCGTCCTGGAGCCGGTCGTCCTCCTCTACCGGGCGACGGGCGAGCAGAAGTACCTGGACTTCGCCCGCTACATCGTGACGTCGTGGGACGAGCCGAACGGCCCCGGGATCCTGGCGCGGCTGGCGGCCGGGAAGGGCGTGGACGAGGTCGGCAACGCCAAGGCGTACGAGATGCTGTCCAACCTCGTCGGCCTGTGCGAGCTGGCCCGCGCGACGGGCGACCGGCGGTTCCTCGACCCGGTCGTCCACGCCTGGGACGACGTCGTCGCCAACCGGCTGTACATCAGCGGTTCGGCGAGCGCGGCGGAGCACTTCCCCAAGGCCCACGTCCTCCCCAACGGCGTCGGGGCGAACATCGGCGAGGTCTGCGTGACGACGACGTGGATCCAGCTCTCGATGCAGCTTTTGCGCTTCACCGGCGAGCGGAAGTACGCCGACGAGGTGGAGCGCGCCGCCTACAACCATCTGGCCGCCGCCCAGCACCCGGCCGGGTCGGACTGGTGCTACTACACGGCGCTCGAAGGCCGGAAGAAGTACGACGCCCACATCACCTGCTGCCACTCCAGCGGCCCCCGCGGCATGGCCCTGGCGGTGCAGGAAGCCTACCTGACGACCGAGATTGACGGCCGCACCGCGGTGATCGTCGAGACCCGCGAGACCTCCCGCGCGACCGTCCCGACGGCCGTGGGCGACGTCGTCCTCGACCAGCGGAGCGAGTTCCCGCGCGTCGGCCGCAGCACGATCACGATCCGCACGCCGAAGCCCGTCGCCCTGGCCCTGTCGATCCCGAGGCCCTGGTGGAGCCCGCGCCAGACGGTCTCGATCCGCGGGTCGTCGGTCGACCTGAAGATCCGGCCGAACGGCTCGGTCCTCATGACGTCCGACGCCTGGGCCGACGGCACGGAGATCCAGATCAACCTCGACCTGGGCTTGAACGTCATCCCCGGCGGCGTCTCCAACCCGGATCGACAGGCCCTGGCCTGGGGCCCGTTCGTCCTGGCCTACGACGAGGCCCGCAACCCCGGCGGCCCCCCCGCGCGGGCCGTCGGGTTGCTCCCCGTCGAGAGGGCCGAGCCGAAGCCCGGCGACGCCCTGGAGTTCGCGATCCCGGTCGTGGGCAAGGACCCGTCGAAGCCCACGACCGCCGCGTTCGTCCCGTTCGCCGAGGCCGGCTCCACGGGAGGCGCGTATCGCGTATGGCTCCGCGCCCCGGGCGTGCCGCTCGCCGAGGCGGCCTCGCTCCTGGCCTACGCGGAGGAATCCCGATCGCGCGGCGGGAACGTCGACGGCTCCATCAACGACGGCGACCCTGAGAGCTTCGTCGTCACGTTCGACGACCGCCGGCCGAGGGGAGGCGAGGACTGGTACGCGGTCGACCTCCCCGCGCCCGCCAGGGTCGGCCGCGTGGTCTTCCGCCACGGCAAGACGTTCCACGACGGCGGCTGGTTCGACGCCTCGAAAGGGAGGCCGCGCATCGAGGTCCGGCGCGAGCCCGGCGGGCCGTGGGAGGCCGTCGGCGAGCTGGCCGACTATCCGGCGACCGACGCGACCCATGTCCCCGACCTCGCCCCCGGCCAGGCCTTCGAGTTGAAGCTCAAGGAGCCGACGTCCGCGGTCGGCGTGCGGGCGGTCGGGACGCCCGCCTCGGGCGACGCCCCGGGCCAGGCGTTCTCCTCGTGCGCCGAGCTGGAGGCGTTCTCGGAGTAACCCGACGAACCCCTCGGGAGTTGCCCCCACGCCGCCGGCGCGCTAGAGTCGGCGGCGTCATGAGCCCATCCCTCCTGAGGAGCCCGCGATGACGAATCCCGCGAACCACCGGGGCGGCGCCAGCCGCCGAAGCTTCCTGAGCGCCGTCGGCGTCGCCGCGGCCTTCCCGACGGTCGTCCCGGCGCGGGCGCTGGGGCGAGGCGGGGCCGCGGCGCCCAGCGAGCGGATCGGGCTGGGGGTGATCGGCTACGGCCCGCGCTGCACCTACGACCTCGGCCCGATGCTCGCCCAGGCCGACGTCCGCTGCGTCGCCGTGTCCGACGTCCAGGCCAGGCGCCGCGACGCCGCCAAGGCCCGCGTGGACAAGCATTACGGCGATCAAAACTGCGCCGCGATCCGCGACTTCCGCGAGCTGCTGGACCGCAAGGACGTCGACGCCGTGCTGATCGCCACCGGCGACCGCTGGCACGCCCACACCTCGATCCTCGCCGCCCGCGCCGGCAAGGACGTCTACAGCGAGAAGCCGTGCGGCCTGACGATCGACCTCTGCCGCAAGCTGGCCGACGTCATGAACGAGACCGGCCGCGTCTTCCAGGCCGGCACCCAGCGCCGCAGCGTCCCCAACTTCCAGTACGCCGTGAACCTCGCCCGCACCGGGAAGCTCGGCAAGCTCAAGACGGTGTACGCCACGGTCTACACGCCCTCGATCGAGACCGCGTGGCTCCCCACACAGCCGACGCCCGCGAAGGACGTCGTCGACTGGGACCTCTGGCTCGGCCCCGCCCCCTGGCGGCCGTACAACGAGGCTTACGTCCAGGGCCGTTGGCGCGGGCAGTACGACTTCGACTCCGGCGCCCGCCTGCTCGACTGGGGCGCGCACACCGTCGACCTCTGCCAGTGGGCCGCCGACGCCGACGCGACCGGCCCGGTCTCGTTCGAGCCCTCGGAGACGAAGATCACCGCGAAGTACGCCGGCGGGATCGAGCTGGTCATCGACTTCCTCAAGGAGCCCTTCGGCGACCGCGGCCCGCGCTGGATCACCGCGCTGGGGACCTGCCCGGTCCGGTTCGTGGGCGAGGACGGCTGGGTCGAGACGGGCGACAACGGCGGCGTCCACGTCGAGCCCGACGGCCTCAAGGCGAGCCTCAAGGACCTCCCCTCCGGCACGCCCGACAGCGGCCTGGACGTCGGCGGCCACGCGCGGAACTGGCTCGACTGCATCAAGACCCGCGCCAAGCCCGCCGCCAACGCCGAGGTCATGCGGAACTCCCACTCCGCCTGCCACGCCGCCGCCGCCTCCTGGATCCTCGGCCGCAAGCTGGAGTTCGACCCCGCCTCCGGCACGATCACGAACGACGAGGAGGCCGACGGCCTCCGCACCCGCCCGTTCCGAGCGAAGTGGAAGGTGTGAGCGGAGGCCCTTCCGATCCTCACGCGACGGCGAGCGCCGCCCGGCGCGACCGGCGGCGCTCGACCGTCGCGGAGACGGCGAGCGAGGCGGTCGCGCAGGCGGCCATCGTCAGGGCCATGGCCTTCGGCGTGCCGTCGCTGGAGAGCCCGACCATCGCCCCGATCGCCGCGCCCATCGCGAACTGGAGCGCCCCCAGCAGGGCCGACGCCACCCCGGCGTGGTCCGGGAACGGGGCCATCACGGCGGCCGTGGCGTTGGGGAGGATCAGGCCGATCGTCGCCAGCGTCGCGAAGATCGTCGCCAGGAACGCGGGGAGGCCCCCGAAGCCGGTGAACGCCAGCGCCGCCATCAGCAGGGCCGCCGCGGCGTTCGCCCGCGACGCCCCGCGGAGGATCGCGTGGGTGTCGAACCGCCGCGACAGCCGCCGGTTGAGCTGCGCCGCGCCGATCAGCCCGATCGCGTTGGCCGCGAACGCCACGTTGAACCACCCCTGCGTCAGGCCGAAATGCCGCATGAACATCGTCGGCGCGGCCGTGACGTAGGCGAAGATCATCCCCAGCGCCAGGCTCGACGGGATCGCGTAGCCCAGGAACCGGCCGTCGGCCGCCACCAGCGCGTAGCGCGGCAGGATCGAGGCCGCCGGCTCGCGGTCGCGACGGCCCTCGGCCAGCGTCTCGGGCATGTCGAACAGCACGCCGAGCCCGCAGGCGACGGCGATCGCGGCCAGCGACCAGAAGATCGCCGGCCAGCCGCCGAACGTCATCGCCCACGCCCCCAGCGTCGGCGAGATGATCGGCGCCACGCCGATCACCAGCATCAGCAGCGAGTATACCCGCGCCGACTCCGCCTCCTCGTAGGTGTCGCGCACCACGGCCCGCGCCACCACCATGCCCGTCGCGCCCGCCAGGCCCATGATGAACCGGGCCGCGATCAGGGCCTCGATCGACCGCGTGAACGCGCAGACGACCGAGGTGAGCACGAACGCCGCCGCGCCGAACAGCAGCGGCTTGCGGCGGCCGATCCGGTCGGAGATCGGCCCGATGACGAGCTGCCCGATCGCCAGCCCGGCCAGGAACAGCGAGAGCGTCAGCTCCACCCGCCCCCCCTCGGCGTGCAGGTCGCGGGCGATGTCCGGGAACGCCGGCAGGTACATGTCGATGCCGAGCGGGCCGAAGGCGTCCAGCAGGCCGAGCAGGAGCAGGAACCGGAAGCCGCGCCCGGCCTCCTTGCGGTCGAGGTGCGGCGAAGTTTCGGCGAGGGCCATCAAGGGTGCATCCAGGCGTGAGTTTCAGATCGGCCGAGGGAGGAGGATCGGCGGGGTCCCGACGCGGGCGACGCCGAATCCTATCGGGGAAGGCAAGGGAGGGAGTGTCAACGTCGCGGCGACGCCCTGCCCCGGTCGCCCCGCCGCTTCTTCGCGGGCGCGGCGACGGCGAGGCGGCGCAGGGCGGCGGCCTCGCCGTCGGATAGGTCGGCCCACGCGCCGGGCGCGAGGCCGTCGAGCGCGACGTCGGCGACGGCCCAGCGGACGAGCCGCAGCGTGGGATGGCCGACGGCCGCGGTCATCCGGCGCACCTGGCGGTTGCGGCCCTCGCGGATCGTCAGCCGGATCCAGGCCGTGGGGACGTTCTTGCGGAATCGGATCGGGACGGGGCGCTCGGGGAGGTCGGGCGGCTCGGCCAGGAGTTCCGCGCCGGCGGGCTTCGTCGGGCCGTCGCCCAGCGTCACGCCGCGCCGGAGGGCATCGAGTGCATCCTCGGTCGGCACGCGTTCGACCTGGACGAGATAGATCTTGGGGTGGTCGAACCGGGGGTCGGTGAGGCGGTGGGCGAGCGGGCCGTCGTCGGTGAGGAGGAGCAGGCCCTCGCTGTCGCGGTCGAGCCGGCCGGCGGCGTAGACGCCCGGGATCGGGACGAAGTCGGCCAGGGTCGGCCGGCCCTCGGGGTCGGTGAACTGGCAGAGCACATCGTAGGGCTTGAACAGCTTGATCGTGCGAGACATCGGGACGGTTCCGGGCGGCGGCCGGGCCTGGCGCCGCACTTGCGGCCCTTGGCAGCCCGTCGCGATCCACTGTATCGTCGGTCGAGGACGACCGGCCATCCGACTCCACCGTGGACCCCGGACGCCCGCGCGTCTCCTGCCATTCGAGGTCGCCTTTGCTCCCGCCCCCCGCCCAGACCGACCCGCGCCCGCGCCGGGGCGTCTTCGCCCGCATCCTGGCGACCGTCCTGGGGGCCTCGGCCCTGGCCCTCGCCGCCGCCGGATGCGAGTATTTCACCTCCGAACGCCTCGCCGGCCTCAAGCCGGGCGGGGCGAAGGACGCGGCCGAGGCCCCGGGCCCGGACCCGCTCGCGCCGGCCTCCCCGGGCCCGGCCGCTTCGCCGGATCCCGCCACCGGCGAGCCCTTCCGGCTGACCGCCGCCGAGGTGGTCGCCATGCTGGAGCGCGTCATCCGCGGCAACGAGCGCGAGCTGGACGACCTCACGCCCCGGCTCGAAGAGCAAGAGGAGCTGGACGAGGCCCGCGACGTCTTCCAGCACCTCGACGACCTGAAGCAGAGCCTCGACCGCGAGCGCAAGAAGGCCCAGGCCGCCGGCGAGCCCTCGCGGCTGGAGGAGATCGACCGCCAGGCGAAGGCCCTCCAGGCCCCCTGGGACCTCGCCCGCGGGCGGCTCAACCTGGACCTCCGGGCGCGGATGCTGATGCTCGAACGGATCGAGATCCTCCGCACCGTCCTGGCCCACGACCGCCGCCGCCTCGCCGCCGTGCTGACCACCGGCGACCTCGCGCAGTTCCTGGACGACGACCGGACGCCCGAGCCGCCCCCCGCGCCCGACCAGGCCGTCCCCACCCCGCCGATCGCCCAGGCCGCCGAGGCCGTCGCCGAGACGAAGAAGCCGGACGACGCGCCGAAGGCCGTCCAGATCCCCATCATCCCCGGCCAGCCGCTCGTCCCCAAGGAGGTCAAGGCCGAGGAGCCGGCGAAGAAGGACGCCGTCGCGCCGGCCGCCGAGGCGGCCAAGGCGGACGCCGCCAAGGCGGAGGCGTCGGCCCCCGCCGCCGCGCCCGGGGCCGACGCCGAGAAGAAGCCCACCGCCCCCCCGAGCAAGGAGCTGATCTCCGCGAAGAAGGACCTGGCGGCCCGGAGCACGGCCGTCCAGAAGCTCCAGGAACGGACGATGACGCTCGACGCCCGCATGCAGAGCCTCGCCCGCTCGCTGGAGATCGTCCGCGAGCTGGTCGAGGTCTCGCGACAGTCCGTCCAGAACGCGACCCAAACCCGCGACTACCTCCAGGACGAGCTGGCCGACGGCAAGCCCTCGGCCGCCGTGCAGGCGTGGACCCACGACGGCGGCGACGCCCTGGGCTCCATGGACCGCCGCATCCGCGCCGCGACCGAGGACGAGAAGCGGCTCCGGTCCCGCTTCGAGGAGATGGTCGAGGAGCGGGCCCTCGTCGTCGACGCCCTCCAGAAGACCAGCCTCCGCGCGCAATCGGCCCAGGCGGGCCTGGAGCAGACCCAGGAGAAGGTGGAGGCGCTGCAGAGCCCGCTCTCCTCGCACAACATCCGCGCCTGGCTCTGGATGCACGGCCCGTCGATCGTCGCGACGCTGGTCGTGATGTCGATCCTGTACCTGCTGGTCAGCCGCTATGCGCACAAGATCGTGGAGATCTTCGCCTCGCGGGGCCTCCGCGGCTCGAAGGCCGAGCGCGACAACCGGATGGACACGCTCGTCAGCGTGCTCCAGAACACCGGCAGCGTGGTCGTGCTGATCGGCGGGGGCTCGACCCTGCTGAGCCAGGTGGGGATCCCGATCACGCCGCTCCTCGGCGGCGCCGCGGTGGCCGGCGTCGCGGTGGCGTTCGGCGCCCAGAACCTCATCAAGGACTTCTTCTACGGCTTCATGATCCTGCTGGAGAACCAGTACAAGCTGAAGGACGTCGTCAAGATCGGCGACCACAGCGGGCAGGTGGAGCAGATCACCCTCCGCATGACGGCCCTCCGAGACGGCGACGGCGGCCTGCACTTCCTCCCCAACGGCTCCACCACCTCGGTCGTCAACCTCACCCACGGCTGGTCGAGCGCCTCGTTCGCCGTGCGGATCGCCTGGGAGGAGGACGTCGACCGCGTCATCGGCATCATCACCGACCTGGGCAAGGAGATCCGCCAGGATCCCAAGCTCCGCCTGATGATCGTCGACGACCTGAACATGATGGGCGTCGACGCCCTCACGGACACGGCCGTCGTGATCCTGTTCTCCATCAAGACGCTCCCGCTCCAGCAGTGGAACGTCAAGCGCGAGTTCCTGAAGCGGCTCAAGAAGAAGTTCCAGGAGAAGAAGGTCCTCCTCCCCCCGCCCCCGATCTCCGCCCCCCCGAGTTGAGCCGGCCGGTGCTCCTCCGAGAAAAGGCCGAGTTGGGTGACGACAAGCATCCTTCTCCCCTCGTGGGAGAAGGTGGCCGAAGGCCGGATGAGGGGGCGACCGCCGTCGCTCCACTCTTCATGCGAAGACATTGAAGCCGGCGGCCCCCGGTCGCGCCCCCCTCATCCGCCCCTCCGGGGCACCTTCTCCCACGAGGGGAGAAGGGGGGATTCCTGCTCGTGCATCGATACCTTCGAAGGAGCACCACGATGGGGGGGGGATGCGCGTTTGCTCCCCGGGATTTCGACGAAGCTCCTGGCCGGGAGGCTTGATTTTTCCTGACCGTCACGGATTTTGGGGGGTCGTCATGACGGCTTTCCCCCCTCGCGGGGGAAGGTGGCCCGCAGGGCCGGACGAGGGGGACGACGAGCGAGACGGCGGTCGGACTGCGCGACGGCCGTCCCGGGCGGGCCATCGGATCCCCACGGCCTCCGCGCTTCGCGTCCCCCTCATCTGACCGCTTCGCGGTCTGTCTTCCCCCGCGAGGGGGGAAGACGATTCTTGTCGCCCCCCCAAAATCCGTGACGATCAGGATTTTTCGAAATCCTGAAATCCCCCCGAACTCTCCGCGGATCATCCCAAGGACCGCACCCCGCGCCGTTCTTTGACAAGTCGCACGCATCGAACGGGGCCGGATGAGGCCCGCTCGCCGGGTCGGAACGCGGGGCCCGCCGGATCGGAGCCGCGTCGAGGTCCGCCTCTCCTACCCGCGCGACATCCCGGACGGCCCGAGAAAAGGCATTCGAATCGAACGATCGAAGCCAAAAGCCGGAGGCAAGAATCCACCGCAACCGACGTAAAGAAAATCACTTACAACAACACCACAGCCCAACCCCCCGCGGCGAACGGAGCCGAAGGAAGCCGATCGCGAGCGGGAATCGGACGGTCGAAGCGGCCCGGCCATTCCCCGGCGATTTCTCGACGCCTCGGCACGGTTTCGGCACTAAGATAAAGGAGTGAAATCGGGACGTCCCGTGGCCCCTGGGGAGCGATGACGATGAGACGGCCAGGTCTTCTGACGACGGCGTGCCTGCTGGGCTTCGCGACGACGGCCTCGGCCCAGGGGGTTGGTGAGGCGTCGGGGTACGGCGGCTTCGGCGGCCAGTACGTCCAGGCGCCGTCGCTCTACTATCCCTTCCCCGGCGTGATCGAGTCCCGCTTCGGGACCTACTTCTCGGCACCGATCATCCCCCCCCTCGGGGCCGATTCGCTCGTCGAGGCCGCGACCATCGACGCCGCCAACGCCGCCCACGAGGGGGTCGACCCCGTCGCCAAGGCCAAGGCCGACGCCGACGCCCGGGCCGAGGCCGACGCGGAAGCCGTCGCCAAGGCCCCGAAGGCCGCCGCACGCGCGAACCGTCGCGCCCCGCGCGCGACCCTCCGCAACGCGAACAACCCGCCCGCGCCGTACCGCCGCGCCCTGCCCCGCGGCAACTTCGAAGAACTCAACAGCATGCCCGCCGGCGTGCCGACGTATACCCCCTACGCCCGCTACCAGACCTACGGCCAGGCCTACGGGATGGGCCCTTACGGCAGCAACTTCTACTCCGGCTGGTGGAAGGGCTACACCCCCATGGACGTCTTCACCGGCCCCGCCGCGCCGCTCCCCTGATCCGGCCGGCGCAAGGGCGAGGGCGTCCCGATCGGACGACCTCGCCGCGCTCCATTTCACGGCTTCGGATCGCCGTCCGCGTCCAGCTTCTGGAGGAGGCGATCCATCTTCTCCTCCAGCCGACGGAGGCGATCCTCGACGGACGCCGGGGCGATGAGGATCGTAGCCGGCGTCGGAGGGCTACTGCTCATGTCGCCCAAAGTCCGGACGGGAGGGACCTCCAGCGACGACTGATCCGACCAGTTTAAGACCTCTCCCCCCGCCCGGGTCAGGAGGGCTGTCAGGAAATTCGGCCGGGTCGGCCGCTCGGGCAGGAAGTTGATGGAGCCGTCGGCGAGGAGGATGGCATAGCCGCGCGCATCCGAGGTGTCCAGGCTCGGCGGCTCTTGCCCGGGGATGAAGGCCAGGTCATCCGGCTGCGTCCAGACGACCGGCCTGGCGGCGACGCCGACCATCGCCGTATTCGACATACCGTCGGTAATCTCGGACAAACGGGTTCCCTCCGACTTCGGCTCGCCCGGCTCCCCCTTCACTTGCGATTTGAAGATCGCCCCCGGCCCCCAGAAGGCCTGGAATCGGGTGTGACCCGGCAGGGCGGGGGCATCAGGCGTCTGGAAGATCTCCGGCATCCGCGAGATGAGCTGGCGATTGTGCGGACCGTCCCAGGACTCGTCGAGGTGGAATTCCTTGTAGAGCGCTTCTTCATCGATATAGGGCAGGATGGCGACTCGCCAGCTCAGAATCGCCGGTCCGGTGGACATCGCCGCCCCCCGAACGGTCTGCGGCGGGAACGCGCGGTCGTTGGACGCGTAGGCTGCATAGTTATGCAGCGCCAGGCCAATCTGCTTGAGGCGGTTGTCCTTCAGCAATTGGCCAGGGCTCGGGTTCCCGGTCGCGACGGCCGGAGCCGGGGCGTCTGGGGCCTGGGGCGCGGGGTCGTCTAAAGTCCAGGCGGCGGCGGACCAGCCGAGCAGGCCGAGGCCGGCGGCCAGGGCTGTGGCGAGGATCGTGGACTTCGCTAGCATGGAGAAAGCTCCTCGGGCCAGGGTCGCGACGGCCGGCGGGATCGGGCCTCCCGCGGAGGCCGCCGCGACCGCTGCGCGGATCAGGGTCTCGGGCACGACGGACGCGAACGACACGGTCGACGAGGACGCCGCCAGCGCGACGGCCGGGGCGACGCCCCTTCGCACCAGCCGGTGCCGGAGCGCGTCCCTCCCGCGGGAGAGGCGGCTCTTGACGGTGCCGACGGGGCAGTCGAGCCGTCGCGCGGCCTCCTGCTCGGTGGCCCCGCCGAGGAGGCAGAGCGTCAGGACGTCGCGCTGGGAGGCCGGCAGCCGGGCCAGCTCGGCGTCGAGGATCGGCAGGACGTCGGACCACTCGCCGCGGCGATCCTCGGGCGCGGCGACGTCGGCGGGCAGCGGGTCGGCCCGTCGCCGAGCCGACCGCGACCGGGCCCGCAACGACGCGCGACGGGCCGCGGTGTAGAGCCACGAGGCCAGCCGACCCGGGTCGCGGAGCTTCCGGCCGTCGCGGGCCAGGACCAGGAACGTCGCCTGGAAGGCGTCGTCCGCGTCGTGGGGATCGCGCAGGAGCCGGCCGCAGACGCCCCGGACCATCGGCCCGTGACGGATCACGATCGCCTCGAACGCATCCCCGTCGCCGTGCGCCAGGAACCTGCGGAGCAATTCCCCGTCGGCGACGTCCACGCCGCCCCGGAAAAGTCGCTCCAGGTCCCGGGCGACCGACCCGCCGCTGTTTCGCATCGCCGGCCCTCATCGTTCGTTCGCATCCGGATAGGCAGTGCCCCGCCCCCCGGCGGAAGTTCCACGATTCCGCCCGCCGCCCGCTCCATGATGCAGCTCTCGGCGGCCCACCGCCCACCTCCAAGTGATCCCGGAGACGCCGCCGCCCCTGGTCGTCCGACGTCCGGGGTGGTCGCACGACTTCCAGCCGCCCGAAAGGCGGGGGGTGTGTCCGCGAACTCCAGGAATTCCGATCAAGATCGCATCGCCTTGCAGGGATTGCATTTCCAAGGATCTGGCCGCACCTCGGCCGAGGACGGGACGCGTTGGCGCCTCGTTTGTTCTTAGGGTCAGGCATGACCGACGTCGCCTGGTGCCCTGAGCCCTTCGGTGCCGTCCATATTTGAGGGGGCCCACCGGCCCCATCCGGGTCGCTCGGCCGTTTCGGCCATCCTCGAGCGGGGACGCGAGCCGGGCCGATCCAGGGAGAAGGAGGCCAAGGCCATGATCCATATCAAGACGACGATCCGCCGCACCGTCGCGACGCTGGGCGTCGCGGGGTTGCTCGCCCTGGGTGCCGGCCGGGCCCACGCCCAGCAGGCGGTCGCGGGCGGGACGCCGGGCTGGTCCGGCTACGCCCCCGGCTACTCCTGGGGCTCCGCGGCCCCGAGCGTCGGCGGCTACGCGCCGCAGGCGACGACCCCGGTCTACGCCTACCCGCCCTCGGCCGCGGCCTGGCAGGGCTACGCCCCGACGACGGCCTGGCAGGGCTACGCCCCGACGACGGCCTGGCAGGGCTACACGCCGGGCGTCGCGTCGGCCCCCAGGGCCCGCACCGGCGGCGGCACCGCCGGCCAGCCGGTCTCGCGGCACAACCGCGAATACGGCACCGGGCGGACCGTCCACATGCACAAGCCCTGGCTCCCCTCGTCGCCCCGGTGATCGAGGGGCCCTCTCCATGCCAGGCGGAACGACCCCGGCCCAGGCCGGGGTCGTTCGTTTCGAAAGCCCGACGGCCCGGCCCCGCGACCCATCCTTGAATAAATCCGCCGCGGCCGGTCTAATGACGACATCCCTCCGACGGGTGCCCGTGGCGTAGTCGACGCGGGAGAATAGGGAAGCCGGTGCGAATCCGGCGCGGGGCCGCCGCTGTGATCGGCGAGGCCCGGGACGTCGCGCCACTGCCGTTCGCGGCGGGAAGGCCGTCCGGGGCCGCGAGAGCCGAGAGCCAGAAGACCTGCCCGTCGGGACGACGATCGACGACCGGCCGCGACCGGCCGAGCCTCACCCCAGAACCGCCCGGCCCGGCGGAAAGGTCTGCCTCGATGTCTCGCCCGTGGAATCGCCCGCGACGCCCCCCCGGCGGGGCCGGGGGGCGGCGTCCGTGACGACCAGCCCCTGCATCGGCTTCTGCCGCCTCGACGCGGCGGCCAGCCACTGCCTCGGATGCGCCCGGACCCGGGGCGAGATCGCCGCCTGGCGCGACGCCCCCCCCGCGTTCCTGGAACGGGTCTGGTCGGAATTGCCCGCGCGCCGGGCCCGGCTCGGCGTCGGCCTCCACCGCCTGAACTGGACCCGCGAGGCCCTGGCGGACTTCATCGGCCGCACGCTCCGGCCCGGCGGGGCCTGGGCGATCGGCAACTTCGGCGGCGCTTCGGAGTTCCGCGCGACGCCCGGCGAGCCCTGCGAGGTCGAGGCCGTCGGCCCGTGGCGGATCGTCGCGCGGACGCCCCGCGCCGCCATCCGGATCGACGTCCCGGACCAGGTGCGGATCCTGTCGCGGGCCGTGGCCGGCGAGGACGCGTCGCGGCGGCCGATCGAGCTGGCGGTCCCCCGCACGAGGCCGCGCGGCGCGAACCGCCCCGGCCTCGTCGCGCTCGGGCCCGACCGCGACGCCGTCGACCCGCGCGACCGCGACGCCCGGCTCTACGACCTGGGCCTGCCGTCGCGGGGCTCGGCCTTCTGCCTCCGGACGGACGACCCGGACCTGATCCGCGACCTGGAGGACGGCCTCGGCCTGGAGTGGCCCGACCTCTTCGCCCGGGTCGGCCGGCGGATCGCCCGCACCTCGCCCGCGCGGGTCGTCCTGGGCCCCGCCGGCCGCGTCGAGACGACCGGCCCGATCTCCGACGTCGGCCTCGACGAGCCCCTCGCGCCGATCCAGCTCGCCGGGGGCCGCGACGTCCCCAACGGCCTGGAATTCCTCGACTCCCTGACGCCCTGCGCGTCGTACTTCCCGGATCCCCCGGGGGCCCCTTCGTGAGCGCCCGGGCCGCGCGAATCCTGCTGCTGCTGGCGATCCTGGCCGTCGTCGCGACGGCGAGCCTGGGCGTCGGCGCGGTGCGGCTATCGCCGGCGCGGATCTTCGCGGCCCTCGGCGGCGAGGGGAGCGACGCGACCATCGTCCGGGACCTCCGCCTCCCCCGCGTGATCCTGGCCTCGCTCGTCGGCCTGGCGCTCGGATCGGCGGGCGCGGCGTACCAGGGGCTGTTCCGCAACCCGCTGGCCGACCCCTACGTCATCGGGGCCTCGACGGGATCGGCCCTGGGGGCGACCCTGGTCATGATCGCGGCGGGGGACGCGGGGGCGTTCGGGTTCGGCGCGGTGTCGATGGGGGCGTTCCTCGGGGCGCTGGGGGCGGCCGGGCTGGTCTACTTCTGCACCGCCTGGTGGGGCCCCGCGCCCATCGTCACGCTGCTGCTGGCGGGCTCGGCGGTGAGCAGTTGTCTGGGGGCCGTCGTCTGGCTGCTGATGGTCCTGCACGACGAGGAGCTGGCCCGGATCGTCCTGTGGATGATGGGGAGCCTGGCCGGTCGGGGCTGGCCGGCGGTGCTGGGCTCCTTGCCGTACGTCGCCGTAGGCTTCGCGGGGCTGTGCGCCCTGGCTCGGCCGCTCGACGCCCTCTGCCTGGGCGAGCAGCCGGCGCAGGCGCTCGGGCTGCCGCTGCGGCGGATGAGCGGGATGATCGTGGCGGCGGCCAGCCTGGCGACGGCCGCCGCGGTGGCCGTCGCGGGGGTCATCGGCTTCGTCGGGCTGATCGCCCCCCACGTCGCGAGGGCGTTCGTCGGGGCGCGGCACCGCTACCTGATCCCGGCCTCCGGCCTCGCCGGCGCGATCCTGATGGTCCTGGCCGACGACCTGGCGCGCACCGTCGCCGCGCCGGTCGAGCTTCCCGTGGGCGTGCTCACGGCGATCCTGGGGGGGCCGTTCTTCCTCGTGGTGCTGAGGAGGGCGATCCGATGACGGCCCGCCTCCACGCCGAGGGCCTCTCGTGCGGCTACGGCCGCGGCCTCCCCGACGTCCTGACGGGCATCGACCTGGACGTCCCCGCGGGCACCGTCCTGGCGCTGCTGGGGCCGAACGGCTCGGGCAAGACGACGCTCCTGCGGACGCTCGCCCGGCTGCTGCCGCCCCGCGCCGGCTCGGTGCTCGTGGACGGCGAGGACGCCTGGAGGCGCGGGCGGGCCTGGGCCCACCGCCGCGTCGCGATCGCCCTCCAGGACGACCCCGGCGGCGCTCGGCTGACCATCGACGAGGTCGTCCGGCTCGGCCGCGCGTCGCATCGCGGCTGGTGGCTCCCCATGACCGCCGAGGACGAGGCGGTCGTCGATCGCATGCTGGACCTGACCCGCCTGGGGCCCATGCGTCATCGGACCGTCGACGCCCTCTCCGCCGGCGAGTGGCAGCGCGTGACGCTCGCGCGGTCGCTCGCGCAGGAGCCCCGCGTCCTGCTGCTGGACGAGCCCACCGCGCACCTGGACTGGAACTACCAGATCGAGATCCTGGACCTGGTCGACCGCCTGGCGCATGAGGAAGGGCTGGCCGTCGTGGTGAGCCTGCACGACCTGAACCAGGCGTCGACCTGGGCCGACCGCATCGCCCTGCTGGCCGAGGGGACCTTGCTGGCCGTCGGCGATCCCGACGCCGTCCTCACGCCCGACCTCCTCGCCCGCGCCTACCGCTGCCCCGTCCTCGTCGACCGCCATCCCGTCACCGGCGCCCCCATGGTCCTCCCCCCCCCGCGCCGTCGCGCCGAAGGAGCCCCGAAGTGATGACCTCCGGAGCCGAGAAACCCGCACGGAATAGAAACCCAAGCAAACTGATGACAAGCATCCTTCTCCCCTCGTGGGAGAAGGTGGCCGAAGGCCGGATGAGGGGGGCGCGGCCGGAAGCCTTCGGACGCGCCCCCCTCATCCGCCGCTGCGCGGCACCTTCTCCCACGAGGGGAGAAGGGGGGAACCATGCTCGCTCTCCATTGCTTGCGACGAAGCACCGGCGGGAGAGGGGACGGACGAAACACCCGCTTCATCGGCTCGGGCTATGCCTGATCCTCGCCGCAGGATGTGGCGCGCCGGAGGCGACCAAGACCTCCGCGCCCTCCCCGGCCGCTCCCGCCCTGCGCGCGGCCGTCGCGGAGGGGGAGGGCTGGCCGCGACGCGTGACGGATTCGGTCGGCCGGTCGATCACGCTGGAGAAGGCCGCGACGCGCGTGGTCTCGCTCGCGCCGTCGAACACGGAGATCCTGTTCGCGATCGACGCGGGGGACGCCGTGGTCGGCGTGACGACGGTCGACGACTATCCGCCCGAGGCGAAGTCGCGGGCGTCGGTCGGCGGGATGTCGGCCCAGGCGATGAACCTGGAGACGATGGTCGCGCTCAAGCCCGACCTCGTGCTGGCGACGGCCGGCGTGCAGGGGCCGGCGATCGCGCCGCTGGAGCGATTGGGGATGACGGTCGTCGCGCTCGACGCCGAGCGGCCGGCCGACGTCGCCGCCAACATCCGCGCCGTCGGGCGGCTCGTCGGCCGCGAGGCGAAGGCGGACGAGGTCGCCGCGGCGTTCGAAGCCCGCCTCGAAGCCGTCCGCGCCCGCGTCGCCGCGCGGACGGGGCCCCGGCCGAAGGTGCTGTACCTCCTCTACGACGACCCGCTGATGACCGTCGGCCCGGCGACCTTCCTCGGCCGCATGGTCGACGAGGCGGGGGGCGTCAACGCTTTCGCCGACGTCGCCCAGAACTACCCCACCCCCAGCGACGAGGAGGTCGTCATCCGCCGCCCGGAGGTCGTCCTGGCCACCTTCGGACTCATGAGCGGCGGCGACCGCACCGAGGAGCAGAACCGCCGACGCCTCCTGAATCGTCCCGGCTGGAAGGACGTCCCCGCGATCCGCGACGCCCGCATCCACGCCCTCGACGAAGACCTCACCACCCGCGCCGGCCCCCGCCTCGTCGACGGCCTTGAGGCGATGGAACGGGCCCTGGCCCCGTCGCCGTAAGGCTGCCTTCGAGCGAGCCCCGGGCGGGCCCTGCCGCGCACGTCGATTTTGATTGCTCAAAATCCAACTTTCGCTAGGCACGACCTCGCCTTGCAAACCCCAGAAATCCGAGTTAAAAAAGGATGAACTCGGAAGCGTGGATAATGCGCCGTCTGGCCCTTCGAGGGGCCGTATCGGGGCGGCGCGGGAAGCGAGGATGGACATGGCCGTCGTCGAGGATGCCGGGTCGGATCGTCGTTCCCTGGAGGAGGTTCACGGCTCGGTCGACGTGCCGACGGGGGGCGGGCGGTTCGGGCGATTCCGGCGGCTGTTCACGTTCCTGGGGCCGGCGTACCTGGTGAGCGTCGGCTACATGGACCCGGGGAACTGGGCGACCGACCTGGAAGGCGGGGCCCGGTTCGGCTACGCCCTGCTCTGGGTCCTGCTGATGTCCAACATGATGGCGCTGTTGCTCCAGACCCTGGCCGCTCGGCTGGGGGTGGTGACGCGCCACGACCTGGCGCAGGCGTGCCGGGCGGAGTATTCGCCGAGGGTCAACGCGATCCTCTGGGTCCTGGCCGAGATCGCCATCGCGGCGACCGACCTGGCCGAGATCCTGGGGACGATCATCGCCCTGAAGCTGATGTTCGACATGCCGATGCTCCTGGGCTGCGTCGTGACGGCGTTCGACACCTTCCTCCTGCTGTACCTCCAGCGCTGGGGGATGCGGAAGATGGAGGCGGTGATCCTGGCGCTGGTGGCGACGATCGGCGCGTGCTTCCTGATCCAGGTCTTCATGGCCCGGCCCGACCTGGGGGCGATGGCGGCGGGGCTGAGGCCGTCGCTGCCCGAGGGCTCGCTGGTGGTGGCGATCGGGATCCTGGGGGCGACGGTGATGCCCCACAACCTCTATCTGCACTCGGCGCTGGTGCAGACGAGGCGGATCGGGGCCGACCGCGGGAGCAAGGCCACGGCCTGCCGGTTCTACCTGATCGACTCCACGGTCGCCCTGAACGCGGCGTTCTTCGTGAACGCGGCGATCCTCGTCCTGAGCGCGGCGGTCTTCCACGCCAACGGCCGAGAAGTGGCGACGATCGAGCGGGCGTACGAGCTGCTGCCGGACTTCCTCGGGGCCGGCGCGCCGATCCTGTTCGGCGTGGCCCTGCTCTGCGCCGGCCAGAGTTCGACCCTGACGGGGACGCTGGCCGGGCAGATCGTGATGGAGGGCTACCTCCACCTGCGGATCGCGCCGTGGCTGCGGCGGCTCGTCACGCGGATGATCGCCCTGATCCCGGCGGCCGTGGTGATCGCGATGGTGGGCGAGGGGTCGACGCAGGGGCTCTTGATCCTCAGCCAGGTGATCTTGAGCCTGCAACTCTCGTTCGCGGTGATCCCGCTGATCCACTTCACGTCCAACCGGCGGAACATGGGGGCGTTCGCGACCCCCTGGTGGGGCCAGGTCCTCGCCTGGGTCGTGGCGGCGGTGATCGTGGGCCTGAACGGCTATCTCGTGTACGACCAGATCACCGAATGGATCGCGATGGCGGCCGAGTCGGGCGTCCGCCTGGGCCCGGTCCCGCTGGCCTGGCCGGTGGCCGCCGGGCTCTGGGGGCTGACGGCGGCCGTCGCGGGGCTCCTGGGCTGGGTGCTGGTCAAGCCGATCGTCGCCCCGTCGCCGGCCTGGCGGCCCCCCTCGCGGGCCGAGATGGACTGGGCCGAGGCCCTGCGGCCCCGGGCGCTGGGGAGGATCGGCGTGGCCCTGGAGCACACCGCGGCCGACGTCGAGATCCTGAACCGGGCGCTCGGCCTGGCGCACGCGCAGGGGGCGGCGGGGGGCGAGCTGGTCCTGCTGCACGTCGTCGATTCGCCCCTGTCGGCCCTCCACGGCGAGGACACGGCCGACCTGGAAACGGGGGCCGACGCCGAATACCTGGACGGCCTGGTCCGGGCGCTGGGCGAGCAGGGCTATCGCGCCAGCCCGGCCCTGCTCCACGGCCCCGACCCGGCCCGGAGCCTGATCGACCACCTTCGCGAACGCCCGGTGGACATCCTGGTGGTGGGCTCGCACGGCCACGGCTGGGTCCGCGACCTGCTGTACGGCGAGACCATCGACCGCGTCCGCCACGGCCTGGACGTCCCCATGCTGATCGCCCGCCCGGGGCCGGCCGCCGGCCCCGACGCCTGAGCGGGCGTCAAGGGCGTCCGGGGGGATTTCGGGCCGATCGGGCGGATTCATTGGGCTTGACCGGGCGTCCCGGCCGATCCTGTAAGCGAACAAGAAGCCCGGCGGCCGTGACGCGAGCATCGCGGGGCGGTCGTCCGAGAGCCGGTCGCCCCGCGGTTCGCCCGCGTCATCGCATCCGGCCGCCGGGCTCTTTCCCGATCAGACTCCCGCGGCGGGCCGCCCCCCTTCACCGGGGACCTATGGACCGGCGGCCCGGCCGAGAACGCCAAGGAGGGTGGAAGCTATGGGGTTGCCCGGCATGAGTTCGCCGCGAGGAGCCACGCGCCGACGGGCGGCGCTCTGGTCGGCGCTGGCGATGGGCTTCGTGTTGCCGTCGGTCGGCTGCCAGGTGGAATACGCCGGCATGACCCTGCCGTCCGGCAAGTACATGCACGATGACGTCCAGTACTTCTCCCGCGGCCCCGAGTTCCCCTGGGCCAACACCCAGGCGGCCACCCAGCGGGCCCGCATGCGCCAGATGGGCATGGACGTCCCCGGCAGCGCCGAGCCGATCACGACCCAGCGCCCCGGAGCCGGGATGCCGACGGGGGCCCAGAACGCCCTCGGCAACCCGACCAACGTGAACGACAGCCCGCTGAGCGAGGTCCCCGCCCCGCCCAACCCGGGCGTCGGCCCCGGCCCGGACAGCGTCACCACGCCGGACGAGGCGGACCCGATGCGGAATCGTCCCTGATCCGGGCGATCCCCCGTCGCCCGCACAGGGCGGCGCCCCCGACGATCCCGGCGCACCGACGCACGGAGATCGACGGGGGCGTCGCCCTTTCGGCGTTGCGGCCCCGCCCGCTCAGTGCGGATGCGGGTGCGAATGGCCGTGGGCCTTGACGATCGGCCCGGCGGCGGCCAGCACGAGGCGGCCGGTCTCCACCCCCTTGATGCCGATGAGGTCGTCGGCCAGGCGACGCACCCCCGCGGCCTTGCCGCGCACGAGCACCACCTCCAGGCAGCGGGCGGCGTCCAGGTGGACGTGGGTCGTGGTCACGACCATGTCCAGGTGCTCGTGCTGGACGTCGGTCAGCCGCCTGGCGATCCCGGTCGCGTGGTGGTCGTAGATCAGCGTCACCACGCCCATCGCGTCGGTCGCCTCCTCGTCCACCGCCTCGTCGATCAGCGCGTCGCGCATCAGCCCGCGGACGGCCTCGCTCCGGTTGGGGTAGCTGTGGCGCTCGCGATACTCGTCGAACCGCCTCAGCAGCTCGCCGCCGATCGCCACGCTGAAGCGGACCAGGGTCTCCTTCACGGCACGCCCTCCGTCAGCCATTGAACGGCACGTCGACCCACGCGCCGGCCTCGCGGGCGCTGGCGACCGACGCCTCCAGGAACGCCATGACGGCCACGCCGTCGACGATCCCCGGGTGGTCGAACGGCTTTGGGGCCTCCTCGCCGCGGCGGCCCCGGATGGTCCACTCGATCGTCCGGTGCAGGTTGGCGAGCGCCTCGTGGAAGCCCTCGGGGTGGCCCTGGGGCATGCGCAGGTACGGCCGGATCGAGCCCGGGATGTAGCCGTAGTCCACCCCCGCGCGATAGATCGCGACCGGCCGGTCGACGACGTAGTGTTCGAGCTGCGCGAAGTGGGTGTGCCGCCATCGCAGCGTCCCGGCCGTGCCGATCACGCGGAACCCGTTGTCGTTCTCGGCCCCGATGGTGATCTGCGACGCCGACACGACGCCGATCGCGCCGTTGTCCAGCTCGGCGAAGACGCCGAAGTCGTCGTCCAGGGCCCGCCCGGGGACGACCGACTTCATGCGCGCGGAGACCCGCACCGCGCGTAGGCTGGCGACGAACCGGATGAACTCATACGCGTGTGAGCCGATGTCGCCGCCGCATCCCGAGGCCCCCGCCTGCGCCGGGTCGGTGCGCCACGACGCCTGCTTGCTCCCCTCGGCCTCGCGGCGGGTGGCCAGCCAGCCCTGGGGATACCACGCCTCCACCTTGCGGACCTCGCCGATGAGGCCGTCGCGCACGAGCTGGCGCGCGAGCATGACCATCGGGTAGCCGGTGTAGGTGTGGGCGACGACGAACGGGACGTCGGCCGCCTGGACCGCCGCGTGCAGCCTGCGGGCCTCGTCGAGCGTGGTGGTGAGCGGCTTCTCGCAGAGGACGCCGATCCCGGCGCCCGCCGCGGCCTCGGCCGGGCCGGCGTGGGCGTCGTTGGGGGTGACGATCGTGAGGTAGTCGATCCGGTCCCCTTCCGGCCGCGCGGCCTCGCCGGCGACGAGGTCGCCCCAATGGCCGTACCCCCGCTCGAAGAACAGCTCCTCCGCCGAGGCGAGCGCCGCGGCCGGATCGCTGCGGAGCGCGCCGGCGGTCAGCTCGGCCGAGTTGTCCATCAGGATCGCGCGGCGGTGCGGGGCCCCGAAGAAGCTGTTCCCCCCTCCCCCGCCGACCATCCCCACCCGCATCTTGCAGCGTTTCATGCGTCGGCCTTCCGAAATGCGTCGAGCCCGGCTCCACCTGACCAATCCGACGGGAGAGTCCGTCGAACTTAGCCGCTAGGGTCGAGGCGTCGCAAGGGGGGAAAGGCGGTCCCGAACGTTCCTCGTCGTCTCCTCAAGGCCGATCGAGTAGACTCGACCAGGCGTTCGAGAAGAGACGAGCGACTCACGGTGTCGTCCAGGTCGGATCGACCCGCTCCATCGACGTCATTCCCTCGGCGATGCCCCGACATGATTGCAACGCATCTCAGGCTGGAGAACTGGCGGAACTTTCGGTCGCTCGACGTGCCCTTGCACGATACGACTTACGTCCTCGGCGCCAACGCGGTCGGGAAGTCGAATCTGCTCGACGTCTTTCGCTTCCTGCGAGACGTCGCCAAGCCGCAGGGCGGTGGCCTCCAGAAGGCCCTGGAACTCAGGGGCGGGACCCAGAAGCTCCGTTGCCTTCACGCTCGTTCGAATCCGGAAGTCTGCATCGACGTCCTCATGACCGAGCCCGGCCCGGATTCGGCGACCTGGAGATACGTCCTCGCATTCAAATCCGAGCCTCACGGAAAGCACGAGACCCGGATCGCAAGGGAAGAGGTCTGGAAGGACGATATCTGCCTCTTGTCTCGCCCCGACGCCGGCGACAAGCGGGACCGGATACGGTTGACCCAGACCGCCCTGGAGCAGATCCAGGTGAATGCCCCGTTCCGCGAGATCGCCACCTTCTTCGGAGCCGTAACCTATCTCCACCTGGTCCCACAGCTCCTCAAGTTCGGCGATCGGATCGGCGGGATTCGGCTGGAGGACGACCCGTTCGGGCAGGGTTTCCTCGACAGGATCGCCAACACGCCGCAGACGACCCGTACCGCCCGGCTGAAACGAATTCAGGAAGTCCTGGTGCATGCCGTCCCGCAGTTCGCCGAACTCAAGTTCGAGCGCGACGAGCATGGGCAGCCGCATCTCTCGGCTCTGTACGAGCATTATCGGCCCAAGGCAGGGTGGCAGAGGGAGGTCCATTTCTCCGACGGGACCTTGCGGCTGGTGGCCCTGCTCTGGACCCTCCTCGAGGGCGACTCGATGCTCCTCCTCGAGGAACCCGAGCTTTCCTTGAACGACGCGATCGTCGAACAGATCCCCTCGATGATGGCTCGCGTCTCCCGGAGGAGCGGGAGGAAGCGTCAAATCATCATCAGCACCCATAGCGAGGCCCTGCTCAGCAACCCGGGCATCGACGGACGAGGGGTGATCCTCCTCCAGGCCGGCCGCGAGGGTTCGGAGGCGCGATCCCTGGAAGAGAATGAGAAAGCCTCGCTGAAGGCTGGCTTCAGCGTGGCCGAGATCGTCCTCCCCAAGGCGCGTCCGGTCAATCCGAATCAGATGATGCTCCCCCTATGACCGCGATCACGCTGGCGACGGAAGACGAGTTGAGCGAGGCCGTCGGACGGCGACTCTTGCTGGACTCCGGCGTCGCGATCGGTCAACTGCTGCGGCGTCGCGGCTTCGGATACCTCCGGAGCCGAATGCCGAACTTCTGCGAGATGGCGTCCCGCGTCCCGGTGGTCGTCCTGACCGACCTGGACGCCGCCGCGTGCCCGTCGAGCTTGATCCGAGATTGGCTCGACGGCAGGCCGCAGCCCGACGGCCTGATCCTGCGCGTCGCGGTGCGTGAAATCGAAGCCTGGCTGCTCGCCGATCATGAGGGCCTGTCGGCCCTCTTCAACCGGACCAAGTCGCTGAAGGCTCCGCACCAGCCCGACGACGTGGCCGATCCCAAGCGGGAGTTGCTCCGGCTCGCCGAGAAGCACGCCCCCAAGGATGTGCGCCTCGACCTCGTCCCCGGCAAGGGGACGGAGGCGAGACAGGGGCTCGGCTACAACGACCGGCTTTGCCCCTGGGTTCGCGACGTCTGGGATCCGGGCGCGGCCCGAAGACGCTCGCCCAGCCTCGATCGGGCCATGGTGCGGCTGGAGGCCCTGGCGGCGTCGCTCCGCGCCTGAGCCGCGATCAGCCCTTTGGCGCGAGCGCGCCGGACAGCTCGCCGATGAAGTCGCCGACCTCCTTCACCACGTCCCCCTTGGGGCGGTTGGCGGCGTCGGCGAGGCGGCGGACGAGGGCGGAGCCGACGATCAGGCCGTCGGCCACCTCGGCCAGCTCCTGGACCTGGTCGGGCGAGCTGATGCCGAAGCCGATGCAGATCGGCAGGTCGGTCTGGGTGCGCAGCCAGGCGACGTTCGCCTTCAGGTCTTCCGGCAGGGCCTTGCGCTCGCCGGTGATCCCGGCGACGGAGACGTAGTAGATGAAGCCGGTCGTCAGCCGGGCGATCTCGACGGCCCGGGCGCGCGGGGTGGTCGGCGTGATGAGCTGGATCAGCTTCAGGTCGCGGAGGGTGGCCTTCTCCTGGAGCTTCGCCGACTCCTCCACCGGCAGGTCGGGGACGATCAGGCCGTCGAGCCCGGCGGTGGCGGCGTCGTTCAGGTAGCGGTCGACGCCCATCTTGTTGACGATCGAGAACGACACCATCGAGATCAGCGGCGTCTCGCGGACCGCGGCGTCCCCCTCGGCCCGCAGGGTGCGGAGCGTCTGGAAGATATGGGCGACGCGGATCCCCTGCGTCAGCGCCCGGTGATAGCTGGCGGCGATGACCGGGCCGTCGGCGACGGGGTCGGAGTACGGGACCCCGATCTCCAGCAGGTCCGCCCCCCGGCGCACCAGCTCGGGGATCAGGGCGGCGGTGGTCGCCAGGTCGGGGTCGCCGGCGGTGAGGAACGGCATGAGGGCGCGGCGGCCTTCGGACTTCAGGCGGGCGAAGAGGGCGTCGATGCGGTTCATGGGGGGGATGCCGGCCGGTGCGCGAGGCGGCCCGTCGGGTCGTGTGGTCGTGCCGATCGCGGGGGGGGACGGGCGGGACCCCCTCGCGACGCCGGCCGACGTCCGCGTCGGCTCGGCCCTGTCGTGCTCGTCCCGTCCGGTCAGTGGATCGGCTCGCCGCGGAGGCGGGCGACTTCGAACGCGTCCTTGTCGCCGCGGCCGGAGAGGCAGGCTATCAGGACCTTGCCGGGGCCCAGCCGCTTCGCCTCCTTGAACGCCTGGGCGATCGCGTGGCTGGACTCCAGGGCCGGGAGGATCCCCTCGTTCCGCGCCGCCACGCCGTAGGCGTCCAGGGCCTCGGCGTCGGTGACGCTCTCGTAGCGGACGCGGCCGGAGTCCTTCCAGTAGGCGTGCTCGGGGCCGACGCCCGGGTAGTCCAGGCCGGCGGAGATCGAGTGGACGTCCTGGGTCTGGCCGTCCTCGTCCTGGAGGACGTAGCTGAAGCTGCCGTGGAGGACGCCCGGCTTCCCCTGCGTGAGGCTGGAGGCGTGGTCGCCCGCCTTGCCGCCCCGGCCGCCGGCCTCGGCCCCGACCAGCTCGACGGAGGCGTCGCCGACGAACGGATAGAAGATCCCCGCCGCGTTCGACCCGCCGCCGACGCACGCCACCACGGCGTCCGGCAGGCGGCCCACCTTCTCCAGCACTTGCGCCCGGGCCTCGCGGCCGATGACCGACTGGAAGTCGCGGACGATCATCGGGAACGGGTGCGGGCCGACCACGCTGCCGATCGTGTAGTGCGTCTCCTTGGACGACCCCATCCAGTCGCGGAACGCCTCGTTGGTGGCGTCGCGCAGGGTCTTCGAGCCGCTGCCGACCGGGACGACCGTCGCGCCCATCGTCCGCATGTTGAAGACGTTGAGCTTCTGGCGGCGGATGTCCTCCTCGCCCATGTAGACCGTGCACGAGATCCCGAACAGGGCGCAGGCCGTGGCCGTGGCCACGCCGTGCTGGCCCGCGCCGGTCTCGGCGATGACGCGCGTCTTGCCCATCCGGCGGGCGATCATCACCTGGCCGATGGCGTTGTTGATCTTGTGCGCGCCGGTGTGGTTCAGGTCTTCCCGCTTCAGGTAGATGTCGGCGCCGCCCGCATACTTCGAGAGCCGCTCGGCCTTGTAGAGCGGCGAGGGCCGGCCGACGTAGTCGCGCCAGTAGTATTCCAGCTCGCGGACGAACTCGGGATCCGCCATCGCCTCGTCGTAGGCCGCGGAGAGCTGGTTCAGGGCGTCCATCAGCGTCTCGGGCACGAACCGCCCGCCGAACGCGCCGAAGCGGCCCAGGGCGTCGGGGCCCGACGCGGTCGCCCGCGACGTGGGGGACTCGGGGGAGGACGGGGCGGGGGGCATACGCGATCCTTCGGTCTGTCGAGACGAGGGCGAGGGCCCCGGCTCGCGGCGGGGCGACACTTCACTTCATGGACGGCGTCCGGGGGCCGAGGGTTCATTGTCGAACCGCCTCGGGGTCGCGGTCAAGGCGCGTCCTCCCCGGCCGGACCCGGCCCGCCGCGGGGAGGATGTGGCTTCGGAAGTTGGCGGTCGGCGTTCGACGTCTTCCCCCCTCGCGGGGGAAGACAGACCGCGAAGCGGTCAGATGAGGGGGACGCGGAGCACGGGCGCCGTCAGACCTCGAAGGCCCGCCCGTCCGGGCCGGCGCGAGGATCCGACGGCCGTCTCGCGTGTCCTCCCCCTCATCCGGCCCTCCGGGCCACCTTCCCCCGCCGGGGGGAAGGCCGTTATGATGGCCCCCGCGACTCCGACGCGATCCGCCGAAATCCGAAGGCACGAAGGCCCACCGCGCAGGGAAATGGATGGGACGGGGCGCGACGCCCTTCGGTACATTGGATGGACGCGGCCGGATGCGCCGGCCGCGCCGTTTCACGGGCCGGGTCGGGATCGAGGGGCGACGGCATGAGCACGACGAACGAGGTTCCGGCACGTCCGCGCAGGCGCCGCCGGTGGTGGCCCTGGGCGGTCGCGGCGGTCGTGCTGATCCCGGCCCTGCTGTTCGCGGCGGTCCCCTGGGTCGCCAGCTCGGCGTGGGCGAAGGCGAAGATCGAGGCCGCGGCCAACCGGGTCCTCGCGCCGGGTGGGGTGTCGTTCGACGCCGTCCGCCTGTCGTGGTTCCGGCCGACGGCGATCACGGCCCCCGCCCTGCTCGACTCGTCCGGCCGGAAGCTTGTCGAGGCCCCGACCGGGACGTTCTCGTGGAGCCTGTGGCAGATCCTGTTCGCCCGGCCGGTCGTCGGGACGCTCACCCTCCACAAGGGGGCGGTGGACATCGGCCGCTCCACCGAGGGCGACATCGACCTGATCGACACCCTCAAGCCGATCCTCAAAGACAGGCCGGATCACACCATCCAGATCCGCATCGAGGACGCGACGCTCAAGTTCACCCAGCAGGGCGTCGCCGACCCGTTCTATGCCGACCACGCCGACATCGCCATCGACCTGACGCGCTTTCCCGAGCCGATCGCCTGGGACCTGAAGCTGTCGCGCGACCGCGAGGGCTCCGCCGCCGGCAAGCTGAACATCGCCGGCAGCCTGGGCCGCGTCGAGGCGGGGGTCAGCCCCATGAAGAACGCGGCGCTCGCCGTGACGGCCGACCAGTGGCCGTGGCGGATCGCGCCGACGTTCGGCGAGTTGGAGGGCCTGCGGACCTCGGGCCGGCTCTCGGGCTCGATCGACCTCAAGGTCGTCGACGGCGCTCTGACGACCTCCGGCGACGCGACCTTCGACGGCTTCACGGCCGAGGGGCCGAAGCTCTCCGGCGACGTGATCGTCCAGACTCCCCTGAAGCTCGGTTGGAAGGCGGAAGGCCGCGGCGGCGTCTACCAGATCGAGCGGTTCGCGTTCGACGCCCCGGTCGCGAGCCTGTCGGCCTCGGGCGAGTTCCCGCCGGCCGCCGACCGCTCGGCGAAGCTGGAGGGCCGCGTCGACCTGACGCTCGCCAACCTCCTCCGCCACACCCTACACCTCCAGGACGACGTGACCGTCGAGAAGGGCGCCGTCACCCTGACCGCCGAGGCGAAGGCGCGCGCCGGCAACGCCGCGGCCCCCGGCCAGCGGATCGAGGTCCACGCCGCGCTCTCCGACCTGGCCGCGAAGAAGGGCGAGACCACCATCGCCTGGGACGACCCGACCTCGATGACGCTCCTGCTGGACCGCTCGCCCGACTCGATCGCCCTGGAGCGGCTGGACGTCCGCACGCCGTTCCTGACCGCCAGCGGCAAGGGGGACCTGGATTCCGGCATCGAGGTCGACGCCTCGTTCGACCTGGCGGCGGCCCGCGCCAAGGTCCGGGACTGGGTCGACCTCGGCAAGTTCGACGCCGCCGGCGCGGGGACGCTCCGCGCCCGCTACACGCGGCAGGACGGCCGCTACCAGGTCGCGGGCGACGGCGGGATCAAGGGCCTGGTCCTCTCCGGCCTGCCCGTCCTGGAGACCGTCCGGCGCGACGAGATCAAGGCCGAGCTGGCCGTCCGCGGCGAGGCCGAGGCGTCCGGCCTGCCGCGCGACTGGCGCTACGCCTCGCTCGCCGCCCGCAGCGCCGAGGACGAGTTGAAGCTGGAGACGACCTCGCCCGCCGACCGCCCGACGCCCGAGGGGGTCAAGGCCCTGGCGCGGACGGTCGTGGACCTGGGCGGGGCGAAGCGGCTCGTCGAGGCCGCCGGCAGCGTCGTCGCCGGGCCCGACGCGATCGACGCGAGCAACCTCCGCCTGGCCATCGGCCGTTACGTCGGCCCCGGCGGCGACTTCATCCCCCAGGACCCCTACGTCTGGCGCGGGGCCGCTCGCTACGACGTGAAGAAGGACGAGCTGAAGATCGCCCGCCGCGACGCCCCCCCGGAGGCGCAGGAGCGCGAACCGGCCGTCTCGATCGACGACGTGCTGGCCGGCGGCCTGCGGTCGAACGGATCGACCTGGTTCCGCGTCCGCGCCTCGGGCGACTTCGACTCGATCCGCGACGCCTACGGCCTGGACGACCTCCCCGTCGGCGGCGTGCTGGCCGTCGAGTGCGACGGCAAGCAGTCCGGCGACGCCTGGGACCTCGACGGGACCGTCCAGGGCCAGAAGCTCACGCTGACCGAGAAGGACGGCTCGAAGACCGACCTCGGCATGATCACGCTGTCGCTCGACTCCCGGCTCGCCGTCCCGGAGCGGCGGCTGGACGTGGCGGCGCTCAAGCTCGACACGCCGTTCGGCACGGCCGACGGCGAGGGGACCGTCGCCGTGCCGGAGAAGGCCGCGACGGTCGACATGAAGGGGATGCTCGCGCCGAACTGGGACCGGCTCACGCAGGAACTCGCCGCGCGGGTGGAGCCCGGCGCCTCGATCCGAGGCGGCCCGCACGCCTGGAGCCTGACCGGCCGCGCGCCGCTGGAGGAGGGAGGGCTGGCGAAGTCGACCCTGAACGGCGAGGTCGGCCTGCAACTCGACCTCGTCGACGTCTTCGGCATGCGGCTGGAGAAGACCACGCTCGCGCTGCGGGCCGTCGACGGCAAGCCCGTCATCGACCCGATCGACGCCATGCTCAACGGCGGCCGGCTCCAGCTCGACCCGGCCGTCGAGACCGATGAGGAGGGCGGGCGCTGGCTGACGCTGGGCCAGGGTTCGAGCCTCGCCGGCGCGATCGTCAACGACGAGGTCTCGCACCGCTTCCTCTCCTACGTCGCCCCGGTGCTCGATCAGGCGACGCGCGTCGAAGGGAAGGTGTCGTTCGACCTGGTCGACGCCCGGTTCGACCTGGACGGCGACGCCCGCAAGACCAAGGTGGAGGGGGACGTCCAGTTCGACGAGGTCCGGTTCATGCCCGGCCCGCTGGTCGACCAGCTCATCGACGTGTTCAACCTGGAGCGCAAGGCCATCTTCGTCCTGCGCGACCCGATCTCGGTCCGCATCCTGGGCCGGACCATCTACCAGGAGGGGCTGATCCTCCCCGTCGGCGAGGTGGCGGTGATCGGCCTGGACGGCTGGATGGACTTCGACAAGCGGATCGACATGCTGGCGACGTTCGCCGCCGTCCCCCCTCGGCGCGACATCCCCGTCCTCTCCACCCTCCTGCGGAACGCCCAGATCCAGGTGCCGCTGACGGGGACGCTGGACAACCCGAAGATCGACGGCGAGAAGATCAAGCAGCGGTTCCAGGACTTCGGCGAGTCGCTGCTGGAGACCACGCTGGGCGTCGGCGCGGGGATCGGCGACATCTTCCGACGCGGCCCCGGCCGCCCCCGCCCCGCCCCCCCCGTGCGCATCGCCCCGCCGCCGCCGGTCGTCGAGGGCCCCGCGCGGCCCGCGCCGCGGCTGGAAGGCCCCGCCCCGGCCCGCGACGTCCCGCCGCCGCCCCGGCCCGAGGCCGACCCCGACGCCGAACTCCTCCTCCCCGGCTTCCGCCTCCCGTTCTCGCGCACGCCCGAGGAGCGGCAGCTTGAGAAGGAGGCCCGCCAGCAACGCCGGACGGAGAAGCGCAACGAGCGCCGCGCCCGCCAGGGCCTGCCGCCGCTGTGAGGCGACGGGGCCGGCGCGTCGTCCGCGTCACCGCCCGTCGCGGCCCGCGGCCCTCGCCGCGCGGGGCCTGGCGGGGGGCTTCAGGGGGAGGTGGACGGTGAACGTCGATCCCTCGCCGGGGGCCGATTCGACGTCGATCCGGCCGCCGTGGTCCTGGACGATGCCGTAGCTGATGGAGAGCCCCAGGCCCGTCCCCTGGCCGACGGGCTTGGTGGTGAAGAACGGGTCGAAGATCCGGTTGCGGACCGGCTCGGGGATCCCCTCGCCGCGGTCGATCACCTCGATCGCCACGCCGTCCGGGCCGTCGGGGCGGGTCCGGAGCGTCACGGTCGACCCGCGCGGGCTGGCGTCGACGGCGTTGATGAGGAGGTTCAGCGCCACCTGGTTGATCTTCCCCGGCGAGCACGTCACCGGCGGCAGTTCGCCGAGGTCGGACTCGATGGCGACGTCGCGCTCGCGGCCCAGGCCGGCGACGATGTTGACCGTGGACGCCAGCGCGGCGTTGAGGTCGGCCTCGTCCATCTCCCCCTCGTCCAGCCGGGCGAAGTCGCGCAGGTCGCGGACGATCCGGCGGATCCGGCCCAGGCCGTCGCGGGCCCGGTTCGTCAGGCCCCCCAGGTGCTCCATCGCGTAATCCAGCTCCATCTGCTCGGCCAGCTCCTCGATCTCCGCGGCGACCTCCGGGCGGGTCGCGGCCAGGTCGGGCGTGGCCTCGCGGTACAGGCGGATCAGCCGGAGCAGCCCCGTCACGTCGCGCTGGAGGATGGCCAAGTCGTTCCCCACGAAGGCCAGCGGGTTGTTGATCTCGTGCGCGACGCCGGCGATGAGCTGGCCCAGGGCCGAGAGCTTCTCGGCCTGGACGAGCCGGCTCTCGGCCCGCTTCAGCTCCTCGTAGGCGTCCTGGAGGGCCGAGTAGGCGGTGGCCCGCGAGGCGGCGACGGCCGCCAGCTCGGCCGCGTTGCGGCGCAGGGCCTCGTGCGACTCGACGCGGTCGGTGACGTCGCGGATCACCTGGCCGGCCCCGAGGAGGATGCCGGCGTCGTCGCGGATCGGGCTGAACGCCAGCTCCAGGTGGGTCGCCGCGCCGTCGGCGTCGGGGTACTCCGCCACCTCCTGGAACCGCTCGCCCTGCAAGGCCCGGTCCCAGCGGGCGCGGAGCCGGGCGAGGTCGTCGGGGCGATGCCCCAGCGCGTCGTCCAGCCGCATGCCCGGCTCGACCGGCCGCCCGAACAGGCGTTCGAAGGTCCGCCGGTACGCGTCGTTCAGGACGATGAAGCGGCGGTTGAGGTCCAGGGCGGCGATCATGTCGCCGGACCCCTCGACGACGCCGCGGAGGCGGTCGTTGGCGAACCGCAGGGCCCGATACGCCTCGCGGAGCCGGGCCTCCTCGCGGATCCGACCGGAGAGGTCGTGGAGGATGCAGGCGGCGACCGCCCCCCCGCCCTGGCCGACGACGCCGACGCTGACGTCGACGGGGAGCGTCCCGCCGTCCTTCCGCCGTCCCTTCGTCTCCACGCCGCGGATAGCCCCGAGGTCCGGGCGCAGGATCGGCGGGCCGTCGGCCGAGGCCCGCGCCCCCAGGAAACCGACGGCGTCCGGCAGCAGGGTCTCGATCGACCGGCCCAGCAGCTCGTCGCGATGATAGCCGAACATCGCCTCGATCCGGGCGTTGACCAGCGCGATCCGGCACGACCCGTCGATCAGGGCCACGCCGTTCGACGCGGCCTCCAGCACGGCGCGGAGGCCGGCTTCGCCCGCCAGGGCCTCGTCGCGGCGGCGGGCCAGCCAGAGGGCCACGCCGGCCAGGCAGAGCATCGCCAGGACCAGCCCCTGCCAGGCGATCAGGTGCCAGGAATGCGCCGAGCCTTCCGCCTCGGCCAGCTCCTCCGCCAGCCTCGCCAGCCGCTCGATCGCGAACCAGCCCAGGGCCGTCGCCGCGAGCCCCGCGATCGCCAGCACGACCGGGGCCGTCGATGTCCGTCGGGGCTCGGTCATGCGCGCCGGCACCCTCGGGACGAGTTATCGGGAGCCTGGGCCGGGGCGGGAGGGTCGCCCCGAATCGTCGCCCATCGTGAATACCGAAGGTGGGACTTGAACCCACACGGGTGTTACCCCAACGGATTTTGAGTCCGTCGCGTCTGCCATTCCGCCACTTCGGCCCGGTACGCCCAGCATGCGACGCCCCGGAGCGGCTGTCAAGTCCGGGTGCCTTGGGTGTGTCTTTGGAATTCGGCGGTCAGCGTCTTCCCCCCTCGCGGGGGAAGACAGACCCCGCAGGGATCAGATGAGGGGGACGCGAAGCACGGGAGCCGTCGGGCTCCGAAGGCCCGCTCGACCGGCCCGGGATCCCGACGGTCGCCTCGCTCGTCCTCCCCCTCATCCGGCCCTTCGGGCCACCTTCCCCCGCGAGGGGGGAAGGCCGTTACGATGGCCCCCCACCCCGACGCGATTCGCCGAATTCCAAAGGCACCCCCGGCGCCTTCGGGGCGTTTGCAATGGCGCGGAGCCCGTGCGATGATGGGCCCAGCCGGCGCGGATCCGCACGCGCGCCGGGGAGGAGGCCCGACGTGACCCAGACCCGAGACGCCCTGCAGATCCTCGACCGCGACTTCCTGGAGGTCCGCGCCAAGATCCTGGAGATCGCCGCCAACCTCGACCGGATCGACCGCGCCCCGACCCACCCCGGCGAGCATCCCGACCCCCGCCTCGGCCAGATCCGCCAGGCCCTCGACGCCCTCCGCGAGCCCGGCCCCGACCGCGCCGAGACCATCCAGCTCATCTTCTCGCTCGAATACGACCCCGACTGGCGCGAGAAGACGGGCGTCGACCGCGACCGGCGCTGACCCGGCCGCGTCGGGCCGTCGCGTCAGTCGGCGAACTCCTTCGCCAGGAAGGCGGCGGCCCGATCCCAGGCGTCGGCCGCGGCCTGGAAGTCGGCCTCCATCGCGCGGACGGTCGCCGGGGTCTCCACCCGCGCCGGCTTCGCCGCGGTCTTCAGCAGCGGAATCTGGGCGCTCGGCCCCACGGCCAGGCGGTCCTCGACCTCGGCCGAGACGATGGCGTCGGCCAGCCGGTCCGCGGCCTCGGGGTGCGGCCCGCCCTGGATCTTGCAGAGCGTGTTCGGGATGAACAGCGTGCCGAGCTGGTCGGGCTTGCGGTCGGGGTAGACGATCGCGACCGGCGAGCCGGCCTCGATCTCCAGCATGGCGTCGTCCGTATCGGTCAGGCCGAAGGCGACCTGCCCCGAGGCCGCCGCCGCGGCGACCTGCCGGTTCCCCGAGAAGACCTGCACGTCGTTCGCCTTCAGGCCCTTGAAGAACGCCTCGGCCTTCGCGTCGCCCCAGGCGGCGAAGAGGCAGGCGGCGTGCGTGGCCGTGGTGCCGAACAGCGGCTTGGCGATGCCGACCTTCCCCTTCCATCGCGGCGAGGCCAGGTCCGCGATCCCCGCCGGCCGGTCGGCCTCCGCGACCAGCTTCGTGTTCACGATCAGGATCCGCGCCCGCGCGGCGAAGCCGTACCAGAGGCCGTCGGGGTCGCGGAACGTCGGCGGCAGGTCGGCCGCGGCCTTCGGGCGGAAGGGCGCGAGCAGGCCCTTGCGCTTCAGGCGGATCGTGTTCAGGATCTCGTTGTTCCAGAACAGGTCGCAGCGCGGGTTGACCGACTCGGCCATGATCGCGTTGACCAGGCCGACCGTCTTGGTGCTCTCCACGTCGTACTTGGGCCGCAGCGTCAGCCCTTCGCGTTTCGCCAGGTCCTTCAGGACCGGGTCCGAGAACTCCCGGTCCAGCGCCGCGTAGACCACCACCGAGCCGTCCTCGGCCCGAGCGACGGCCGGCGCGACGGAGACCGCAACGAGCCCCAGGACCGCGAGAAACCTGCGCATGGACCACCCCCCGGACGGGCCTCGGGACCGAACTCCGACAGAAGTCATCGAGCCTAAGCCGCGCGCCAAGGCCCCGTCAACCCGGCAAGGCCCCCGGCCGTGCCTTGGGAATTCGGCGGTCGGCGTTCGACGTCTTCCCCCCTCGCGGGGGAAGACAGACGCCGAAGGCGTCAGATGAGGGGGACGCGAAGCATGGGGGCCGTTGAAGTTCGGAGGCCCGCTCGGGACGGCCGGCGCGAGATCCGACGGCCTTCGCGCGCGTCGTCCCCCTCATCCGGCCCTGCGGGCCACCTTCCCCCGCGAGGGGGGAAGGCCGTTACGATGGTTCCCGCGACCCCGACGCGATTCGCCAAAATCCAAAGGCACACGCCTGCCCCGTCCCCCGGGCCCTGGGTCGAAAATCTCGTCCGCGTCTCGATTCCTGAAATCCGGCGTCACCGATCGCGGACTGTACCTCTCGGACGACCGTTCTTTGACAACTCGCCGGGCTTCAGACGGAAGACGAGCTTCCCCTTGGCTGTCGCCAGATCCACACAAGCACGTCATCAAGCAATCATAAGAGATCAATCGGATCTTGGGCATCGAATGGATGGCGATGCGAGCATACGAAATCGACGTTCCAACTCAAATTTTTCGACGCCCAAATCGATTTACATATTGGATTTACGTCACAATCATGAGCAGCCTCATTCCCACAATCGAACCCAAATCCGGAGGTCCGCCGTGGGGAGTCGGCGCCGGGCGATATCACCTTCGGAGTAGCGGGGCCCGCCGACGCCTGACGCGGACGTTGCGGCGGACGCCCGCCTGTCAAAATGGCACACCGCAGCATGCGACGGCCGGGTCCGGCAGGATGGGCCCAGGGTCCCGGCCGAGCCAACCAAAAACGCAACACGAATGCCATTCAACACTTATAGCCAACAATCGGCGTCGGCACACCCCTTGCTTATGCCGGGGCCATGTCATGATGTCGCGCGGGCCGGGCGATCGGCCGGCGCGAGGTCGCGACCGGGTCATGGAATCGCACGAAGGAGCCAGGGTCGATGAATCTGAAGCCGTTGGGTGATCGCGTGGTCGTCGAGCGGGAAGAGGCCAAGGGGACCACCGCCGGCGGGATCGTGCTGCCGGAGACCGCCAAGGACAAGCCCCAGAAGGGGAAGGTGCTCTCGGTGGGCGAGGGCCGCGTGACCAAGGACGGCAAGCGCCGCGAGCTGCAGGTGAAGGCCGGCGACGTGGTGATCTTCACCTCGTATGCGGGCGAGGAGTTCAAGGTCGACGGCGACAAGAAGGTCCTTCTCATGCGCGAGGACGACATCCTCGCGGTCGTCGGCTGATCGGGCCGGCCTGGCGCCCCACCACACGAGACACGTTCCTCTATCGCGATAGGGAGATGAAGGCAACATGGCCGCCAAGATGATCGCGTTCGATCAGGAAGCTCGGCAGGCGATGCAGCGCGGGGTGGCGAAGCTCGCCCGCGCCGTCAAGGTGACGCTCGGCCCCCGCGGCCGGAACGTCATCATCCAGAAGTCGTTCGGCTCGCCCACGGTCACCAAGGACGGCGTGACCGTCGCCAAGGAGATCGAGCTGGAGGACAAGTACGAGGACATGGGGGCGAAGATGGTCAAGGAGGTCGCCAGCAAGACCTCCGACGTCGCCGGCGACGGCACGACCACCGCCACCGTCATGGCCGAGGCGATCTACAACGAGGGCCTCAAGGCCGTCGTCGCCGGCGTCAACCCGCTCCAGCTCAAGCGGGGCATGGACCGCGCCGTGGCCGACGTGGTCGCCGAGCTGCACAAGCTCTCGACCAAGATCTCCGACAAGAAGGAGACGCAGCAGGTCGCCACCGTCGCGTCGAACTTCGACGTCGAGGTCGGCTCGATGATCGCCGAGGCCACCGAGAAGGTCGGCAAGGACGGCGTCATCACGGTCGAGGAGGGGAAGACCCTCAAGACCGAGGTGGAGTGGGTCGAGGGGATGCAGTTCGACCGCGGCTACCTCTCCCCCTACTTCGTCACCAACCCCGCCGAGATGACGGCCGTCCTGGAGGACGCCTACATCCTGATCCACGAGAAGAAGATCTCGTCGGTCAAGGACCTCGTCCCGGTGCTGGAGAAGGTCGCCCAGACCGGCAAGCCGCTGCTGATCATCGCCGAGGACGTCGACGGCGAGGCCCTGGCCACCCTGGTCATCAACAAGCTCCGCGGCACCTTCCGCTGCGCCGCCGTCAAGGCCCCCGGCTACGGCGACCGCCGCAAGGCCATGCTGGAGGACATCGCCGTCCTGACCGGCGGCAAGCCCATCTTCGAGGCCCTGGGCGTCGACCTGGAAGGCGTCGGCCTCGAGGACCTGGGCCGGGCCAAGAAGGTCGAGGTCGACAAGGACAACACCACGATCATCGAGGGCGCCGGCTCGGGCGAGTCCATCAAGGGCCGCATCGAGGCCATCCGCCGCGAGATCGCCGACACCAAGAGCGACTACGACCGCGAGAAGCTGGAAGAGCGCCTCGCCAAGCTCGCCGGCGGCGTCGCCAAGATCAACGTCGGCGCGGCCACCGAGAGCGAGATGAAGGAGAAGAAGGCCCGCGTCGAGGACGCCCTGCACGCCACCCGTGCGGCCCTCGAAGAGGGGATCCTCCCCGGCGGCGGCGTCGCCCTGCTCCGCGCCGCCTCGTCGGTCAAGCCGTCGGGCCTGGCGCACGACGAGGAGGTCGGCTACAACATCATCCTCCGCGCCGCGGCGGCCCCGCTGACCCAGATCGCCGAGAACGCCGGCCAGGACGGCGGCGTGGTCGTCAGCAAGGTCCGCGAGGGCAAGGGCAACTTCGGCTACGACGCCCTGAAGGACGAGTACGTCGACATGGTCAAGGCCGGCATCATCGACCCGACCAAGGTCACCCGCTCGGCCCTCCAGCACGCCGCCAGCGTCTCCACCCTGCTGCTCACCTCCGACGCCCTCATCGCCGACGCCCCCGCCGGCGACGAGAAGAAGGGCGGCCACGGCGGCTACGAAGACATGTATTGATCGACCCCGGCCCCTCGGCCGGCCGATCCCCAGCAACATCCCGGACGGGGGCCCGCGACGGCCCCCGTCCTCTTTCATGCGCCGCGCCCGCGATATCCGGCAGCCCTCGCCGATCCCCGCCGGGACGCCGCCGAAGGCCGGCCGAGAGGGTGGCCCGGGCGGTCCACCCTCTCGGCATCGCCACGGTTTATATGGTCTCCGCGTGGCCGGTCGCTCACTTCGCCGGGCGGATCTCGACGTTGCGGAACCACAGCTCGGCGGCCTCGATCTCCAGGGCGATGCGGCCCTTGGTGAGCGGGACGGGGTGGCCGGGCTTCTCGGGGTCGTCGAAGCGCACGGCGACGCCGCGGTTCACGACGCGGCCGTTGAGCAGGTGGGTGACCTCGTCCCCCCTGGCGATGACCTCGACGTCGTTCCAGCCGTCGCGCTCGGCGACCTCGGCCAGGCGGTGCTGGTAGTCGATCCCCTTCAGGCCGAGCACGCGCGGCTCGCCGCCGCGGTCGGCGGGGAGGAACGTAGGGTAGTCGGGCGACTTCGCGTCGCGGGTCTTCGGGTCGATCGTCGTGTCGGCCTGCATCCCGAACAGCGCGATCAGGTCGCCGACGTTCGTCTCCTCGATCTGGTACTGGAGCGACCGCGGCCAGACGACGTCGGGGCCGGTGATGTGGTAGTACAGCCCGGCGTCCTTCTTCAACGCGTAGCGTGGCTCGAACTTGGCGTCGCCCCAGCGGTACTGGAGCCGCAGGTGGTAGTCGCCGTACTCCTTCTCCGTGCCGATGTAGCCCATCACGACCTTCGATTTGTCGGCGAAGCCCTTGTAGAGGTGGATCGCACCGTCCTCGATGGTGACGATCTTGTCGGGGTCGGAATCCTTGCCGTGCTGCTGGAGGAACGTGTACCAGCCGGTCAGGTCCTTGCCGTTGAACAGGGGCGTCCAGCCCTCCGACGAGTCGGGGGGCGCGAGCGTCAGGCCCGCGGCCAGCGCCAGGCAGGGGAGGGAGAGGATCATCGGATCCGCCTTTCGATTCGGGGTTCGGGGTCGATTCAGGGCTGCTTGAGGAACGCGATGAGGTCGGCGAGGCCCTGCTCGCCCAGGACGTCTTCGAAGCCCTCGGGCATGAGCGACCGGCCGGTGCGGCGGACGGCCTCGACCTCGGAGCGGAGGACGGACTGCTCGACCCCCTCGGCGGCCTTGAGCTTCAGGCTGGTCGCGGTCTCCTCGGCGAGCAGGCCGGAGAGCGTCTGGCCGCGGGTGGTCGCGACGGTGAAGGCGACGAAGTCGGGCGAGACGTCGGCGTTGGGGTCGAGGACGTCCTTCAGCAGCGCCGACGGCGGCCGGCTGGCGACGCCGGAGATGTCCGGGCCCACCTTGAAGCCCTCGCCGCGATGGGCGTGGCAGGTCTTGCAGTTCTTGGCGAACAGCTCGCGGCCCCGCTCCGGGTCGCCGACCAGGCTGAGCGCCGGCTGGAACTTCGCGACGACCCCCGCCCGGTCCGGCGGCGTCCGCGAGGCCAGCAGCGCCCCGGCTCGCCTCGCGACCTCCGGGTCGGACGAGGCCCGCAACGCCTCGCGCTCGGCCGGGGTCAGCTCGGCCAGGCCCACGGCGTCGTCCTCCAGGGCCGCGATCAGGCTCCCGGTCAGCGCCGCCGACCGGATCAGGACGGCGATCACCGCGCGGCGGGGATTGGTCGGGATCGACTCCCAGCCCTCCAGGATCCGGCCGGCCAGCTCGGGCGACCCGACCTCCGCGACGGCCTCCGCGGCGGCGGCCTGCACGGCCTCGGGCTGGCCCGCCGCGAGCAGCGCGGGGATCCGCGACGCCGCGTCGTTCGGGCGGAACCGCGACAGCAGCGTCAGCGCGCGGGCCCGATCTTCCGGGCCGGCGTCGGCCGCATCGACGGTCGCCGCGGTGCGGTCCAGCAGCGCGGCGATCCCCTCGAAGCCCATCTCCTTCAGCAGCTCGCGCGGGGGTTTCCCCGCGCGGGCCAGGCCGTCGGAGAGGCCCAGCAGCAGCGCGACCCGGCCGCCGACCCCCTCCCCGCCCGCCCCGGGGTCGATCCGATCGGCCAGGGCCCGAAGCTCCTCGGGATTCGCCCGCGCGCCCAGGATCGCGGCCGTCGAGCCCAGGAGGTGCGCCTGGCCGGGGGTCGGCGCAGCGAGCCAGCCGGGGTTAGCTTCCAGCAGGTCGGCCAGGAACGGCGAGGCCGTCTCGCGCAGTCCGCTGAGGACGGCCAGGCGCGACCATTCGTCCTCCGCGTCCCGGGCGGCGATCGTCGCCAGCGCGGCGACGGCCTCGGGCGCGTCGGAGTCGCCCAGGGCGACCGCGGCCTGGAACCGGACTCGGTCCTCCGGGTCGTCGGCCAGGGTGGCGAGCGTCTCCAGCAGCCCGGGGCGGCCGACGGCCAGCTTCGCGGCGCAGGCGCGGACGTCGGCGTCGGGGTCTTCCAGCAGCGCCTCGACGATCGGGTCGGCCAGCGCCCCCAGGCCGTCGAGCGTCCAGGCCGCGTGCAGGCGGCCGAGGGGCGATTCCGACGCCCTGGCCATCGTCTCCAGCACGGGCGCGGCGGTCAGGTCATGACGCGCGACGAGCAGGCGCTGGGCCGTGTCGCGACGCCAGCCGTTGGGATGCTCCAGCAGGGCGATCAGCTCGGCCGTCGTCGCCTTGCCCAGCCGAGGCGGCGGGGCGGGCGTCGTCCCCTTCTTGGCGATCCTCCAGATCCGGCCGCGGTTGTTCCAGCGGCGGAACTCGATCGACTCGCGCAGCTCGGCCGGGACGAAGGCCGGATGCTCGACGACCTCGCGGTAGAAGTCGACGACGTAGAGCGCCCCGTCGGGCCCGGTGGCGAGGTTGACCGCGCGGAAGCAGGGGTCGGTCGAGGCGAGGAACTCGCGGTCGGCCTCGTTCTCGCCGCGGCGTGCGAGGAACGTCGGCCCGCGATGCTCCAGCACCCGACGCTGGACGAGGTTCGTCAGCGACTCGCAGAAGAAGGCGTCCCCCTCGTAGCCGGGGCCGAGGAGATCGCCGCGGTAGATGATGGGGCCGCAGCTCGCGTTGTAGTAGGCGGTGGACTCGCGGTTGTAGGTGGTCGGCGGCGGGCTGATCGGGAAGACCCGGCCGCCGTCGGCGGGGTCGAGGATCGTCGCGACGGTGGCCGACTCGGCGAGGAACGGGTTGCGCGCCAGCGTCTTTTCCTCCAGGACGACGTGGCGGATCGGCATGGTGTTCCACGAGGGGAACCGCCGCCCCCAGTCGTCGCGCGGGAGGCCGAACTGGCTGAAGCCGGAGACGGGCTCGACCGGGCCGCCGTCGGGCCTGAAGCGGAAGTCGTGGAAGCGGAGCGGGACGGCCTTGTCGTCGGGCTCGCCGGGGCGGCGGACGACGCCGTCGCTGCGGCCGTTGGCTCCATAGATCCAGTTGTCCGCGCCCCAGGTCAGGCCGTTGACGCGGAGCTGGGTGTTCCCCTCGGCGAAGCCCGTCAGCACGACGCGGCGGGTGTCGGCGACGCCGTCGCCGTCGCCGTCCTTGAGGAACAGGATGTCGGGCGCGGCCGTGACCAGCACGCCGCCGTTCCAGGGCATGACGCCGTTGGGGAAGTTCAGCCCCTCGGCGAAGGCGGTGACGCGCTCGTAGCGGCCGTCGCCGTCGCGGTCCTCCAGCATCCGGACCTTGCCCGAGCCGGGGCCGAGCGGGTAGTCGAGCATCTCCGCGACGTACAGCCGCCCGTCCTCGTCCCACGCCGCGGCGACCGGGCTGTGGATGTCGGGCTCGGAGGCGACCAGCTCGATCGTCAGCTCCGGGTCGGCCAGGCGGATCGTCGCCCTCGCCTCGTCGGGCGCGAGGGGCTTCGGCGGAGGCTCGTCGGCCCCGAGCGCGGCGAGCGCCGCGGCGGCGATCCAGGTTCGCGCGATGTTCCGGTGGGTCGTCATGGGGAGGATCCTACGGGATGTCCGAGCGGGCCGCGGCGGGCGGGGGCGGTGGGATCTTCAGCCGAGATGGCCGGGGCGATCGACGCCTTCTCCCCTTGAGGGAGAAGGTGGCCCGGAGGGCCGGATGAGGGGTGGCGCGACCGAGGTCGTCGACGTTCGGGGCCGCCCGATCGGATGAGGGGATGCGACGGCGGTCGACCCCTCATCCGGCCTTCGGCCACCTTCTCCCTCAAGGGGAGAAGGCCGTCGTCGTCGGCCCGCTCGGCCTCCGCTGCGATGTCACTTCGACGCATCCTCATGCAGCGTCTTGAGCAGCCCCACCGCCTCGTCGACGATCATCTCGCCGGTGCCGGGGGCGGTGAAGCTGTGGAGGCCGGTCCAGGTCTGGTAGCCCCCCTGCTCGAAGCCCTTGCGGTCGGGGAGGTATCCGACGTAGTCGTTGGCCAGCTCGAAGACGTAGGTGTGGCGGAACGGGCTCCGGCGCTTGATGTCCTGGCCCAGCGCCGTGAAGAACTCGGCCGGGACGCCGACGACGGCCGTGTCGCCGATGCGGATCGCCTGGACCCACGTCTTGCGCTCCTCGTTCTTCCTCGGGGACAGCTCCTTGCGCATGTCGCGGAAGACGTCGACGACGAACTGGGCGATCTGGGGATGGTCCTTGAGCTTGTACGCCTCGTAGGCGACGACGGCGGCGTCGTCCTTCGCATCGTCGAAGTCGCGGACCTTGACCGTCACCTCCTTGCGGATCCCCTTCACGCGGTCGACCTCCTGCGGCTCGGCCTTGGCGAGCGCCGCCACGACCGCGGCCTTCATCCGGACGATCATCTCGTCGGCCTTCAGGTCCAGGTTGTGCGTCGAGCCAGAGGCCCCCTCGAAGAACAGCACGGTCCCGCCCAGCTCCTTCTCCAGCTCCTGCGCGGTCAGGCCGTAGAAGCCGGCGGAGCGCACGCCCGGCGTGCGCGCGCCGATGGTGTGCGTGGAGTGGTTGAACATGACCGCTTCGAGCTTGCCGTCGGGCCGGCGGAAGGCCCAGACGGGCAGCTCGGGGTCGAACGGGCCGGTGGGGCGGACGAAGTCGTCGGTGGCGCCGGTCCAGTAGATCATCCCGTTGGAGAGGAGCAGCCGGCTGTTGCGGCCGACCGACGACTCCTCGCCCAGCCGGAATTCCATCGTCGCCGGCGCGAGCCGCGCGTTCGCGGCGACGGCCGCCTCGACGGCCTTGTCGCCGACCTGCTTCGTGAACCCCTCCTCGCGACGGTAGCCGTGGATCGAGATGGTCGTCGGGGCGTGGTGGGTGTGGGTGGCGTTGATGAGGACGTTGTCGAACGGGACGCCCGTCGCCTTCTCGATCCGCCGGGCGGCGTCGTCGAGGACGTCGCGCTCGACCATCAGGACGTCGCACTCGACCAGCGCGACCTTGCCGCCGTGGGGGTCCTCGATCACGATCGCGGTGGCCCGCAGCTCGCCTTCCTGCCCGGTCGCCTTGCCGGGGCCGATGCCGCCGCCGATGACCATCGCGTCGTCGGCCGCCAGGTTCGCGGCCGCGGCCCCGACCTTCAATTCGCCGGCCGTCGCGGCGGCCGTCGCCAGCGCGAGGGCCAGGAACGCCCCGCGGGTGATGAGATTTCGTCGCATCGTCGAGAGGTCTCCTCGGAATGGTCCCGGGCCGCGCCGGCACCCGGCGCGGCCCGGCGCGGCGGTCAGGGCCGCGCCTTCTTCCCCTTGATCTTGGCGGCCTTCGCCATGTCGATCGGGGACTGCGTCAGCGGCGGCGCCGGGGGCATGGTGCCCGGGGGCAGGTTCGTGGGCGTGCCGGCCAGGCGGTCTTCCGAGCCGCAGCCCAGGCAACCGATAGAGTAGACGGCGATCATGGCGATCGCCAGGCCCCGGAGGGGGCCCATGGCTCGTCGAGGCGTCATGGTCGTCTCCCGTCCCATCCGGGCCTCAATAGGCGTCCGAGCTGATGACTTCGCCGCCGTTGCGGCTGCCGAGCGCCCACCAGACCGGCAGGCCGATCGAGTCCTTGATGAACCGGACCGAGCCGTCGGACAGGGCGACGTTCACGCCGCCGGAGTGGTTGCTGCTCGCCGCGGCCGACCCGGTAGGCCCCACGAACTGGACGTAGCCGATGTCCCCCGCGTTGCCGCAGTGCAGGCTGTTGGGCCGCGCGACGTGCATGTAGTTCACCAGGCAGACGTGCGTCGGGTAGCCCAGCAGCCAGTTGTAGCCGAGGTACGCCGAGGCCGTCGCGTTCGCCGTCATGGTGCTCGGCAGGGTCTGGCAGGCCGTGGCCGCCTTCATGGCCCCCTCGGCCCCCGTCCCTATGCCCGTCGAGTCCACGCCGGGGAAGATCACCCGCCTCGCGTCCTTCGAGTTCGGCGTCATCGTCGCCACCGCGGGGTTGATCCCCAGGCCGATGAGGTGCTCGCTGAAGACCGCGGTGTTCGACGTGCCGTCGGTGATCGAGCCGATCCGCACCATCCCCGCGCCGCCGCCCCAGCCCTTGGTCCCGATGGAGCCGTTGAGCAGCAGGTCCTTGGGCGGCACGATCGTCCCGCTGTAGGCCTGGATCTGGCCCGGCCCGCCGTAGTTGCCCACGTAGCTGACCGTCGCCCAGGGGTAACCCGGCCGCTGGGCGATCGACTCGGACGGGCAGAGCAGCGACGCGACCTGCGTGTAGCCCGCCGTCGTGATCTGGAGGCCGTAGTTCCCCTGCTGGAAGTTCATCGAGTCGAAGAGCGCCCCCTGCTCGAAGTGGGGCAGCAGCGCGACCGCCCACGACCACGAGAAGCCGGAGTCCTGGATCTCCGACGTCGGGTAGTTGCACTGCATCGGGAACGTGTCGTACGTCGAGACGTAGTTCTGGGCCGCCAGGCCCAATTGCTTCAGGTTGTTGACGCATTGGGCCCGCCGCGCCGCCTCCCGCGCCGACTGGACGGCGGGGAGCAGGAGCGCGATCAGGACCGCGATGATCGCGATCACCACCAGCAGCTCGATCAGGGTGAATCCGCGGCTCCTGCGCATGGTCGAGGCTCCTCCAAACCTGTTGACGTGCAAGGGTCGGAATGGGACGTCGGACGGCGTCGTCGCCGGCCCCGGGCGGGAGAGACGCCGGGGCTCGTCGGAGAGGCTCGCGAGGCGCTGCAAGGAATGTGAAGCGGGAATTATGTTAAACAAGCATCGCGCCGGCGGGGAATTGAACTTTTATGCAAATTCGGCTAAGAAATCGTGTCACGACGCGGCGGTCGACCGGTGCTTTTGAGGGGGCCGTCGGCGAGGGGATGTAGGAAATGCGGCGACCTCGCCGCGCGGATCGGGGGCGGGATGGCGAGGAAGAGGCGCAGGCGACGCGCGGGGCCGCCGCACGTCGCGCTCATCATCGAGACCTCGATGGCCTACGGCCGCGAGATCCTCCACGGCACCGTGCAGTACGTCCGCGAGAACGGCCCCTGGACGGTCTTCTTCGAACCCCGGTCGATGCAGGACCCCGCGCCGCCGTGGCTGGAGGACTGGGACGGCGACGGCATCATCACCACGCTCTACCCGCAGTTCTCCGAGCTGATCCGCGGGACGGGGATCCCCACGATCGACCTGGACGACCAGGAGCCGCAATCCGGACTGCCTACCGTGCAGAGCGACCAGCACGCCATCGGCGCCCTGGCGGCGGCCCACCTGATGGAGCGGGGCTTCGAGCGCTTCGGCTACTTCGGCTACCCCCAGTTCGAATGGTCGCGGCTGCGGCTGGAGGCGTTCCGCGGGGCCGTCGAGGCCGCCGGCCGCCGCTGCGAGGTCTACGAGCCGGCCCACGCCGTCTCGTGGGGCCACCAGATGCCGGCGTGGGAGGCCGAGGTCGATCGGTTCTCGCGCTGGCTGTCCGGCCTGCCCAAGCCGATGGGCCTGATGGCCTGCAACGACTTCCGGGGCGTGCAGGCGCTCGACGCCTGCCGCCGGGCCGACGTGGCGGTCCCGGAGGAGGTGGCGGTGGTCGGCGTGGACGACGAGATCCTCGCCTGCGAGCTGGCCCACCCTCCCCTCTCCAGCGTGATCCCGGACTGCCGGCGGATCGGCTACGAGGCCGCCGCCCTGCTCGGCCGGATCATGGCCGGCGAGCGCCGGCCGCCGGCACCCGCGCCCGTGCCGCCGAAGGGGATCGCGGTCCGGCAGTCGAGCGACGTGACGGCGATCTCCGACCCGGTCGTGGCCGACGCCATGCGGTTCCTCCGCGAGAACGCCTCGCGACGGTTCGGGATCGACGACGTGGCCGAGCGCGCGGGGGTCTCGCGCAGCACGCTGCACCGCCGCTTCCGCGCCGCCACCGGCGGCACCCTGCACGACGCCATCGCCGCCATGCGGATCGGCCGGGTCAAGCGGCTGCTGATCGACACCGACCTCCCGCTCCACGCCGTCGCCCCCCGCTCCGGCTTCGCCCACGTCGAATACCTGATCGCCGCGTTCCGCAAGGCGACGGGGACGACCCCCGGCGCCTTCCGCCGCTCCCATCGCGACGGCCGGGGCGATCGATCGGCGTCGGGGTGATTTCCGCGAATTCCCGCGCGGCCCCGGAGTTGCTGACGTATGCTGGCCAGAGTGGCCGGACTCGGCCAGGCCGCTGAATCCCGGGGCCGGCGCAGGGGAGCGTCTTCCATGACGGCGATGCCCGTGAATATCGAGACCTCGCAGTTCGAGTTCCTGGTCAGCCCCCTCAGCTCCTCCACCCGCCCCGCGCCGCGGGAGCCGCACTCGACCTCCGTGAAGGTCGACCTGGCCGCGACCTCCCACCCCGGCAAGGTGCGGAACCGGAACGAGGACCATTACATGGTCTCGCGGGTCTCCCGGCACATGGAGGTCCTGATGGACAACCTCCCGGCCGGCGAGATCCCGCACGACGTCGGCGAGACGGGATACTGCATGGTCGTGGCCGACGGCATGGGGGGCATGAACGCCGGCGACGTGGCCAGCATGATGGCCATCAGCACGGGCGTCCGCCTGGCCGACAAGTCCGTGAAGTGGGGCTTCAAGATCAACGAGAAGGAGGCCCGCGAGCTGCTCAACCGGATGAGCATGTACTTCCAGGAGATCGACCGCCGCCTGACCGTCAAGAGCGAGGCCGACCGCCGCCTCTTCGGCATGGGGACCACGCTGACCCTGGCCTACAGCGTCGGCGCGCACCTGTTCCTGATCCACGTCGGCGACTCGCGCGCCTACCTCTGGCGCCGCGGCGAGATGAAGCAGCTCACCCGCGACCACACCGTCGCCCAGGCCCTCGCCGACGCCGGCCAGATCAAGCCCGAGGACGTCCGCACCCACGCCCGCCGCAACACCCTGACCAACTACCTCGGCGGCCATCGCGGCAAGATCCAGGCCGACGTCCGATGGACCCGCCTGGAGGACGGCGACCGCCTCCTCCTGTGCAGCGACGGCCTCAACGACATGGTCGACGACGCCGGCATCCTGGAGGTCCTCAACCGCCGCGAGGACTCGAAGCGCACGACGGAGATCCTGCTGGACAAGGCCATGCAGGCCGGCGGCAAGGACAACATCACCATCGTCCTCGCCGGCTACACCATCCCGGCCTTCGTCGTCCCGCCGGCCGAACGGCCGGAGGGCGTCGCGCCCCACCTCATCGACACGGACGACCTGCCCGGAGGGGCGGGCGCGAACTGACCGAGTCGGCCGAGGCTCACCCTCGCCGGCCCGACGGCCTCCACGCGGGCCGGCGGTTGGAATGGGCCGTCCAGAGGCCCCAGGCGTCCCGGAAGACCTCGGCGACGCGGGGCCCGCGGCCCGCGACCACGGGGAGGTACAGGACCTCCTCTTCTCGCCGCGCCGGGACGCGTCCCACCAGGATGGCGCGGAGGAGCCAGACGGCCGCCTCCTCGTCGGCGGTCTCCACGCCGATCCAGCCGGCGTAACGCCGGGGCGAAATCGGCAGGCCGACGGCGCGGGCGGCGTCCTCGATCGCGGCCGTCGCCTCGGCGTGCGCGGCGGGGTCGGCGGCGGCCTCGGCGGCGGTCGCCGGATCCCACGACTCGTGCTCGGCGAGCTTCTGCTGGGCGTCGGTCAGGTGGCCGTCCCAGTAGTGGAGGGACTTGGACAGCGCCACCACGACGTTCTTGATCTCCTTCTCCGGCCGGAACCCGGGCCCGGCGGGGAGTTGGAGCGTCGTCCCGCGACGGCGCGCGGAGACGTTCTCGGCCGTGACGGCGAATTGCAGCCAGGCCGCCTCGTCGGCCGCGGCGCAGGGGATCCCGAGCCAGCCCGGGGCGTAGCCCGGCACCGTCGCCGCCCCGGTCGTCAGGCCGATCGCGCGGTCCAGCTCGGCGACGACCTCGGCGTGGCGGGCGGGGTCGGACTCCACCTCCTCGGCGGGCGGCGGCTCCAGCAGCTTGCCGCGGTGCGGCGGGCCGCCGGCCATGGCCAGGTCGCAATACGTCGTCCAGATCTCGCCCCAGGCGACGCGGCCGTCCTCGTCGTACTTCAGCTTCGCCGAGCCCATCGAGGTCGGCGGCACGTCGTTGTAGCAGTGCTGGTAGCGCGGGGGGAGCAGTTCGTTCAGCCGGGCGTCGAGCGCCTCCAGCTCGGCTTCTACGTCCCGCGAGGGGGTCGGCGGCATGGCGTGCTCCGTCCTCGGGTCAGGGATGGATGGCGTCGCCGACGACCGTAGGGGCCGTCTTCACCGCGCCGTAGTCGTGCGTCAGCTGGTCGACCAGGCCGGTGAAGTCGGCCGGCGGCGGCGCATCCACGCGCATCGGCTTGCCGGACATCGGGTGGTTGAACCCCAGCGCCGCGGCGTGGAGGGCCTGGCGGGGGAACTTGATCGGGAACTTGGGGCGGTTGCGACGGCCGTAGACCTGGTCGCCGACGACCGCGTGGTCGACGGCGGCCAGGTGGATGCGGATCTGGTGGGTCCGGCCCGTCTCCAGGCGGACGCCGATCAGGCTGGCCACGGTCCCGTAGCTCTCGACCACGCGGAAGTGGGTCGTCGCCGGGACGCCGCGGTCGGGGTCGCGCGAGACCCCCCGGCGGTTGTCGCCCGCGTCCTCCACCAGCGGCAGGTCGATGCGGCCCTCGGGAGTCAGGTAGACCCCCTCCACCACCGCGAGGTAGTCGCGCTCGATGGTGTGGGTGCGGAACAGGTCCTGGAACGGCCGCAGGGCGCGCGGGTTCGTCACTAGCAGGATCACGCCCGACGTGAGCTGGTCGATCCGGTGGACGATCCCGACGTACGGCTTCTTCACGCCCCGCTTGTGGATCTGATACCGCCCCGCGCGCTCCAGCAGGGTGTCGCGCTCGCGCGCCGGGGTCGGCTGGACGAGGAGCCCGGCGGGCTTGTCCACGATCAGGATGTCGCGGTCCTCGTACAGCACGTTCAGCCGGCGGTCGATCGTGCCGATCCTCGGCCGGTTCGGCTCGAACGTCACGGCCGCGTCGGCCTCGACCTCGAACCCCGGGTCGACCTGCCGCTCCCCCCCCACGTCCACCTGGCCGCGCTCGACGGCCTCGCGCGCGGCGCGGCGGGAGAGCTGGAAGCGCTCGGCGACGAGCTTGTCGAGGCGTTCGGGCATGGGAGGCGGGCCTTCGTCGTTCATCGTGCGGGCGGGGGTCGGATCGGAACGTCCAGTATAGCCGCCCCGCCCCCCGCGGCGATACGCGAGCATCGCCGCGGGATGGGCCTGGGGAATCCGGCGGATCTCGCCGGACGTCTTCCCCACCGGGCTCGTGGGAGTCGATGTCTCGACCGATCCCTGGGGGCGGGGCGCCGGGGCGCTGGCGAGGCCGTGCGGCCCAGATTAGGATGGTCGCCGGGCCCGTGTCCGCCCATGCCGCATCGCCTCCTCGACCTGGCCGTGCTCGCCGCGATCCTCCCGCGCCCCGCGGCGGCATCCCGAGAAATCCGGAATAGGCGGCCGGTCGCGCGAGTCTTCCCTGTTGTGGAAGCGACCCACCTGGGACCGGAGGCGAGACCCTTGGCGAACGACACGGGCGGGGCGGCCCTGCGATCGATCCGCGAGCTATTCGAAGCGGGGGCGATCGGCGGGATGACGGACGGGGAGCTGCTGGGGCGGTTCGCGGCGCGCGGGGACGACGCCGAGCCCGCCTTCGCGGCGCTGGTAGACCGATACGGACCGATGGTCCTGCGCGCCTGCCGGGCGGTCCTGGGCGATCCCCACGAGGCGGAGGACGCCTTCCAGGCGACGTTCCTCATCCTGGCGATCAAGGCCGGTTCGATCCGACGCCGCGAGTCGCTGGCCTCGTGGCTGCACGGCGTGGCGCACAACGTCGCCGCGAGCGCGCGGGCGGCCTCGGCGCGGAGGCGACGGCACGAGGAGCACGCCGGGCGCGATCGGCCGGCCGCCGTCGCCGCGGCCGCGCCCGACGACCTGACCGCCGCGGTCCATGAGGAGTTGGGCCGGCTGCCGGAGCGATATCGGTCGGCCCTGGTCCTCTGCCACCTGGACGGCCTGACCCAGCACCAGGCCGCGGCGCGGTTGGGCTGGCCGGTGGGGACGGTGCAGAGCCGGCTGGCCCGCGGGCGCGAGAAGCTCCGCGGCCGACTGCTCCGCCGCGGCCTGGCCCCGGCGGCCGTGGCGACGGCCCTCGCGACCGCCCCCGAGCCCGTCCAGGCCGCCGCGCTGGCGATGTCGACGGCGCGACTGGCCCTGGCGGTCGCCGGCTCGCGGGCATTGGCGTCCGGTGCGGTCCCGGCCGCCGTGCGGGGCCTCATGAAGAAGGGGATGCGGACCATGCTCGTCCACAATTCGATCGCGACGGCCTCCGCCGCCCTGGCCCTCGCCGCGGGGCTGGCGACGGCGGCCTACGCCTACCAGGCCGCCCGGCCGGAGGCCCCCGCCCCGCCCGTCGCCGCCGAGCCCGACGACGCCGACGGCCTGCTGACGGCCACGGGCTTCGTCCGCATGCCCGACGGCTCCCCCGCCGCGGGCGCGATCATCCGGGCGTTCGACTCCGACCGTGGGGCCCGCGAGGTCGCCGTCGCCGACGCGGAGGGCCGGTTCCGCGTCCGGGACGAGTTCGCCTCCGCGTGCAACCTGCACGCCGCCACGCTCGACGGCTCGTCCCAGGTGGTGAAGGAAATCTCCCCCGACTCGGCCCGAACCGTCCTGGCCGAGCCCCTGGAGTTGGCCCTCCGGCCGACGGCGGCCTGCGACGTGACGGCCAGCGCCGAGGGGCGTCCGGTCGAAAGAGCGGAGGTGGTGGCCACCGGCCCGGGGTTCCAGGTCCGGGGCCGGACCGGGGGCGACGGCCTCGCCAGGCTTCGGCTGCCCGCGGGCTCGCCCCTCGATCGGATCGTGGTTTGGCACCCATCCCAGGGGGCCTGGGGCGACGTCCGGATGCGCGATCGCGGCCCCGCGCCGAGAACGGTCGCGGCCTCGCTCCGACCTCCCCTGCCTCACCGGGTCCGCGTGATCGATGAGAAGGGGAGGCCGGTCGCCGGCGTCCGCCTGGCGGCCTCGTTCCAGGTCGAAGGGGGCGTCTGGATCGCCACGAACGACGTCGAGGCGTCCCACGTCACGACCGGGCCCGACGGCGAGGCCGTCGTCCCCTGGGCCCCGGGCGGGGTCCTGGGGCACGTCGAGGTCGACTTCGACGACCCCGCGTGGAAGGTCGACGAGGTCGAGCGGGACCACATCCGCGAGGGCCTGTCCGTCGTCCGCGCCCGCCGCGAGCGGGTCGTGCAAGGCCGCCTCGTCATGCCCGACGGGGCCGACGCCCGCGGGATCCTCGTGACGGGCTTCGGTTTCGGCCCGAAGAACAACGGGGCCAGGCCCTTCGCGCGGGCCCGCCGCGACGGGACGTTCCGACTGAGCGTCCCCTCGGATCACGGTTTCATCCTGGGGATCGTCGACACCGCCTGGGCCTGCGACGCCTGGACCGGCGTGATTCTCGGCAGGGATTCGGACAGGCCCGCGGACATCGTGATGAAGACGTACCCTGCGACGCCCGTCGTCGTGAAGGTGACGCGCGGCCCGGAGCATGCGCCAGTCGCCGGCGCCTGGATCCAGGTCGAAGGGGAGACCCCTTTCCGCTACATCGACGCCGCCGGGCAGCAGCGCGACGTCCGGGGCGGGCCGGGGGCCTGGCTGACGACCGACGCCCGGGGCCTCGCCCGTTGCGGCCTGGGCAAGGGAGACGTCGAGATCCGCATAAGCTCCGGCGATTGGTCGGAATCGCGGACCGTCCGGGTGACGTCGGCCGAGCCGGTGGAGGTCGCGTTCCACCGCCCCTGGCAGGGCTCGCGGCATGTCGCCGGGAGGCTGACCCTCGATGACAGGCCGTTCGTCCCGTCGCCGAGCCTCGTCGCCCGGGCGTGGGCCCGGCCCGTGGAGCGGAGATCGATCCCCAAGGCCCTGACGCCGAAGGTGCATCCCGACGGCTCGTTCGAGGTCGAGTTCGACGCCCCCGCCGCCACCCTCTTCGTCCTCGACCCGGCCCGCGGGATGAGCGGCTACGTCGCGAAGGCCGAGGCGGACGGCGACGTCCCGTTGCACGCGACCGGCTCCTACGCCGGCACGCTGCTCGACGATCGGGGCCGCCCCGCGGCCGGCCGGACGCTCGACCTGTGCGTGGCCGAGACGGACTTCACCCCGATCCTGTCCCGCACCACCGACGCCGAGGGGCGGTTCCGATTCGACGGCGCGCCGTCGAACACCCCGCTCTGGTTCTTGCACCGGGTCGAGCCCGGCGAGCCCGACCTGTTCCTCTTCGATCGCGAACGCCTGCTGGAGCCGGGCGAGGCCCGCGAGGGCGAGACGCTGAGGCTCCAGATCCCCGGCACGTCCGCGCCCCGTCCGGCGGAACCGCTCGCGAAGCGCATCGAAACCGCATGCCGCAACGCCCGGGTCGCCCCGATGCGCGTGCTGGTCGTCCTGACGGGCGCCGACGGCGACGCCGTGCGGGCGGCCGACGCGATCCTGGACGACGAGCAGACGCCCGACGTCCTGGCCTTCGTCCCGGTCCGCCTGGACGCCGAGCAGGTCGCGAGGGACGCCGAGGCGATCGCCGCGCACGGCTGGCCGAGCCCCGCGGCCGGCGAGTTCGTGCTGGTCGCGCTGGACGGCGAGGGGAAGACGGTCGCGGCCGGGCCGATCGACCCGAAGGCGGCCGACGCCGGCCCCGCGTTCCTGAAGCGGCATCGCCTCCCGGCCCGCGACGCGACGTCCGTCCTGGCCGCGGCCCGCGAGGAGGCGAAGCGGACCGGCCGCCGCGTGTGGGTCGTCCTGGACGGCCCGCGCTGCGGCCCCTGCTTCCGTCTCGCCCGCTGGATGGAGGAGCATCGCGAGGCCCTGGCGAAGGACTACGTCGTCGCCCGGATCTGGGCGGGCGTGGACGCCCGCGCGGACGAGGCCCGCGCCGGCCTCCCCGTCGAGCCCGGCGACGGCGTCCCCTGGTTCGCGATCACGGAGCCCGACGGCACCGTCCTGGCGACCAGCCGCGGGCCCCTGGGCAACGTCGGCTTCCCGTCGTCCGTGGAGGGCGTGCGCCACCTCCGCGCGATGATCGCGAAGACCGCGGGCCGGATCACGCCGGGCGAGGTCGAGAGCCTGATGGATTCGCTGCGTGCGCGCTGAGGCCGACGGGTGACGCTTGCGAGGACTCGCACCGGCGATAAGATGGTCGCCGGGCCCCTTCTCCATCGCGAGCCCGCCCATGCCGCGCCGCCTCCTCAACCTGGTCATGCTCGCGGCGATCCTCGTCGGCGGCGTGCTGGCGTGGCGGAGCGGCGCGGAGCGGATCCGGCTGGAGGGGCGCTACCGCCGGATGGCCCACGCGGCCGGGGACCTCTCCGTCGTCAACCCGACGAAGGTCTACTTCCTCGGCCTGGATACGGACGAGCCGCTCCACTTCGCCTGGCGGATGCACGCCCCGGCGAACTATCCGATGATCTTCTCGCACGCCGGCGGGGGCGGCTCGGGCTCCTCGACCTCCTCGTCGGGTGCCCCGTCCGACGCCATCGTCCGGGTCCGATGCCGGCGCGACGAGGCCGGCAGGCTCCAGGTCTTCTCGAAGGCTTTCGGCGGGAGCAGCCTCTTCGCCGTCGAGGACGCCATGGCGAAGTTCCTGGCGGGCCGCGAGGACGAGTTGATCGTCGAGCGCCTGGCGGCCGACGGGCCGGTCGAGATGGACGCCTCGGCCTCGGCCGTGCTCCTGCGGGTGGCGATGCCGGCGTCGATGATCGCGGAGGCCCGCGTGGCGCTGCCCGGCCACGTCGTCGACCGTCACGTCCCGGACGTTTTCAAGATCACCGTGGGGCCGCCCCAGCAGCCATGACGACCCCGGGGGAGACGCCATGCCCGAGCCCGTCGACGAGCCCCCCGGCACCCCGGCCGCGCGGCGTTCCCGCTGGCAATTCGGCCTGCGCGCGATGCTGGCCGTCACGGCCCTGGTCGCGGTCTGGACGGCCCACCTCAACAACCTCCGCGAGATCCGCCGCCTCGAAGGCCGGATCGACGCCGTCCGGCCCCTAGTCCGCGAGTTGGAAGTCCCGGAACCGACCCGCTTCGCGTTCGTGAAGCTCGACGCCCTCTGGTACGACGACAACCGCTGGGACCTGCACGTCCCGGACGGCTCGTTCCGGGTCTGCCTGGCGACGCGAGGCATCGAGCGGGCCGGGTTCCCGGCCGACTTCCGCTGGCATCCCCTGCCGTTCGGCCGGCACGCGATGGAGCTGCGGCAGTCGAGCGACGCGGACGTCCGGCGGATCTCGGTGCTCGTCGACGGATCGCCGCTCGTCGAGGCCGTCGAGCCGAAGGAGTGGTCGCCGACCGCGGGGACGTCGACGAGCGAGATGGATCGAGGGGATTTCGTGCCGTGGAGTCGCGACCGTCGCAGGTTCGCATTCCGACGCCGCTTCCTGATGCCCAAAGGTCAAGGGTCGTCGGCCGAGCCCGACGAGCCGGGGGACGGCATCCTGCTGTGGGTCGATCGCTACGACCCGGAGGCCCCCGGGCCCGGCGGCGACAGCTCGAAGACGCCGACCGGCCGTGCGGCGTCCCCCTCGCCGACGTCGTATTTGGAATAGGTCACGCGCCAGCCGTCGGCCTCCAGCGATTCCAGGAAGCCGTAGGCGCCCGGCCGGTGGGGGTCGGCGAGCAGCACCCGGCCGCCGGGGGCGAGGTTCCCCTCGAAGATCCGCCGCAGTCGGGGGCGGAGCGAGTCGCCGTACAGGACGTCCGCGCCCAGGATCCAGTCGTATCGCGACGTGTCGTCCCAGGACTCCCAATCGGCCTCGCGGTGCTCGATCGCCAGGCCGTTCGCCTCGGCGTTGCGGCGGGCGAGGTGCAGGGCCAGCTCGTCCTTGTCGGTCTGGACGACGTTCGCCCCCAGCGCCGCCGCGACGATCCCCGGCAGCCCGGTCCCGGCGCCCAGCTCCAGCACGCGACGGCCCCGGAACTCCTCGCCCCGCCCCGCGACCTCGTGCCCCAGGGCGATCGACGACGGCCAGAGCGAGACCCCGTACGGCAGCCGGTTCGTCTTCCGCACGATCGCCCGGGTCTCGTCCTCCTCCGTCAGCACGACGCCGACGTGCCGGATCGACCACTCCCGACCGCCGCATCGGAGGCGGTACTCCAGCAGCCGGAAGTCCCCGGCGGTGGTCTCCAGCAGTTCCGGCCTCGACTCGCCCTCGCCCATGACGCCCTCGCCCCTCGGCCCCTCAAGGAATCCCACGGCCCGATCGTCGCAGGGATGGGCCCGGGGCGGAAGGCCGACCCCCCAAGGCGCGCCGCTTGCTGATCTCCACCGTCGGATCAGATGACCCTCCAGCCGGGAGAAGGCTCATGGATTCGATCAATCGCAACCAGCCCGAGCAGAATCATCAGGACCTCCGGGGCGAGGAGGCCGTCGCGGAGATCCGCGAGATCGTCGGCCGGGCGCAGACGTGCTTCTTCCGCACGAGTCGCCCCGTCGCGGGCTCGCGGGGCGTCCGGCCGATGAACGTCCGCCAGGTGGACGACCGGGGCCGCCTCTGGTTCCTGGGCGCGAGCGACAGCCACGTCGTCGCCGAGATCGGCGCGGACGCCGACGTCGAGCTGTCCTTCCAGGGCTCGCCGAACTCCGACTTCCTGCACCTGACCGGCCGGGCCGCGCTCTCGCGGGACCCCGCGAAGATCAAGGAGCTGTGGGAGCCGATCCTCCGGACATGGTTCACCGAGGGCGAGGACGACCCCCGCATCGTCGTCATCGAGGTCGCCCCCTCGGAGGGCTATTACTGGGACACGAAGCACGGCGGCCTCGTCGCGGGGATCAAGATGCTGGCCGGCGCGGCGCTCGGGAAGACCCTGGACGATTCCATCGAGGGGCGGCTCCGGGTCTGAACCCGCCGCACGCCGCGCATCAGGTCGCGAAGGGAGAGGCCGTCATGACGCCCCCCCCCCAAGACCGTGACGGCCGGGGGAAAACCTTCGCCCTGGCCAGGATTCCTGAAATCGGGAGGCGACGGTCGCGGATCATCCCCAAAGAGCCCCCCGCTCCTTGGCAATCCGATCGAATCGAAGCCCCAGATGCGGGCCAAGCCGCCGCCAAGGCCGGCTATCCTCGCAGGCGCGATCGCTTGCACTTCGACTGGGTCGACTCCCCGTCGATCGATGGGCGCGACGGCCATCGATCGACGCTTCGAAATCGACGAGCGAACCCAAGACGCCGATATCCCAAAATGCTCCACGTCAAGGGTTTGCGCCAGAAAACAGGAAACGTTCCTCCTTCAATCGAAGCCGAAGGAAGCGAGGCCGAGTCTCGCCGACGAGGGACGGGCGAACGCTTCGGGAGGGTTCATGCGATGAGGTCGCGGACGACGTTGCCGTGGACGTCGGTCAGGCGGAAGTCGCGGCCGGCGTAGTGGAAGGTGAACTTCTCGTGGTCGAAGCCCAGCAGGTGCAGGATCGTGGCGTGCAGGTCGTGGACGTGGACCTTGTCCTCGACGGCCTGGAAGCCCAGCTCGTCGGTCGCGCCGTGGACGTGGCCCTTCTTCACGCCGCCGCCGGCCATCCAGGCGGTGAACCCGTAGTGGTTGTGGTCGCGGCCGTTCATCTTGCCGGCGTTCGCGCCCGGGGTCGGCAGCTCGACGGTCGGCGTGCGGCCGAACTCGCCGGTGCAGAGGACGAGCGTCTCGTCGAGCATCCCGCGCTGCTTGAGGTCGAACAGGAACGCGGCGATCCCCTGGTCGCACTGCTGGGCGAGGGCGCGGTGGCCGGTCTCCAGGTCGTCGTGGTTGTCCCACGGCTGGCCGTCGCCGTGCCAGAGCTGGACGAAGCGCACCCCGCGCTCCAGGAGCCGTCGCGTGGCCAGGAGCTGGCGGGCGTGGACGCCGGGGCCGTAGAGGTCGCGGACGTGCTGGGGCTCGCGGTCGACGTCGAAGGCGTCGGCGGCCTCGGACTGCATCCGGTAGGCCAGCTCGAACGACTGGACGCGGGCCTCCAGGTCGGCCTCGTGCTGGCGGCGGTCCAGGTGCTCGCGGTTCAATTCGGCGAGGAGGTCGAGCTGGGCGCGCTGGGCCTTCGGGCCGACGCCGTGGTTCCGGATGTGGGCGATGAGCTTCTCGACGTCGGTGTTCTTGGTGTCCAGGTAGGTCCCCTGGTAGACGCCCGGCAGGAAGGCCGACTGCCAGTTCTGCGACTCGGCGATGGGGAAGCCGCCGGGGCACATCACGAGGAAGCCGGGGAGGTTCTGGTTCTCCGTGCCGAGCCCGTATAGGACCCACGAGCCGAGGCTGGGGCGGGCCTGGCGCGACTCGCCGCAGTTCATCAGCATGAGCGACGGCTCGTGGTTCGGCACGTCGGCGTGCATCGAGCGGACGACGCACATCTCGTCGGCCATCTGGGCCGTGCGCGCGAACAGCTCGCTGACTTCGAGGCCGCACTCGCCGTACCGGCCGAACTTGAACGGCGAGCCCAGCGCCGCGCCGGTCTTGCGCTCGGTCGGCAGGGTGGTGGGGACCTCCTTGCCGTGGTACTTCGTGAGGGCCGGCTTGGGGTCGAAGGTGTCGACGTGCGACATCCCGCCGTTCATGAAGATGTGGACGACCCGCTTGGCCGTCGCCTTGCCCGGCGCCGACCGCGGCAGCAGCGGGTTCGCCGAGGTCGCCGACGGCGCGGCGTCGGCCGCGCGGGCCGCCGGGCCGAGGAAGCCGGTCTCCGACAGCAGGGCGCCCAGCGCCAGCGAGCCGAAGCCCACGCCCGAGCGGCAGAGCATCTCGCGGCGGGTGGAGACGCGGTCTTCGAGGCGGTGGGGGGCGTGCGCCATCGGTCGGCTCCTCGCTTCGATCAATCCACGTACAGGAATTCGTTCGTGAGCATCAGCACCTGGGCGAGCTGCGCCAGGGGGGGCGTCGCGGGCTCCCCCTCGACGGCCGGGCGGTCGACGAACGCGCGGGCGAGGGCCCGCTCGCGGTCGTCGGGCTTGCGGCCGAGGACCCGCTCGTACACGGCGGCGACGGCGTCCCCCTCGCGCCCCGCCTCGTCGGCCAGGCGGCGGGCCTGGGCCTGGACGAACGGGCTGTTCATGAGGAAGAGGGCCTGCTGGGGGACCGTGGTCACGAACCGCTTGGGGTTGGTGGCGTCGGGGACGGCGAAGTCGAACGAGCGGTAGACGCCGTCCATGTTCTGGCGGTCGATGAAGCCGTAGACGGTCCGCCGCGGCGGGTTCGACGCCCCGTCGAACGGCACCGACGGCCCGCCCCGCGCCGGGTCGAGCGAGCCCGACACGGCCAGGATCGAGTCGCGCAGGGCCTCGAAGTCGAGGCGCTGGCGGTTGAACCGCCAGAGCCAGCGGTTGCGAGCGTCCTTCACCTCGCAGTCGGCACGGAGGACGCTCGCCTGCTGGTAGGCGTTCGTCAGCATGATGCGGCGGTGCAGCCCCTTGATCGACCAGCCGTCGGCGAGGAACCCGGCGGCGAGGTCGTCGAGCAACTCGGGGTGCGACGGCGCGTCGGCCCGGACGCCGAAGTCGCTGGGGCTGTCGACGAGGCCCTCGCCGAAGTGCCAGCGCCAGACGCGGTTGACGATCACCCGGGCGGTCAGCGGGGCGGCCCGCCCCACGACGGCGCGGGCCAGGTCCAGCCGGCCGCTCCCCTGCCCGAACGGCTTGCGGTCGGGCCCGCTCAGGACCTTGAGGAACTGGCGCGGGATCGCCTTGCCGGGCCGGCCGGGGTTGCCCCGGATGAAGACGCGGGGGTCGGTCGGCTGGGGGGCGTCGTTCATGACCATCGCCCGGCGGATCACTCCGGCGGCCTTCTTGTCGACGTCCGCGACCTTCTGCTCCAGCTTCTGCAACTCCGCGCGCTGGGCGCGGTCGACCAGCAGCCGGTCGTCGGCCCCCTTCGGGCTCAGGACGCCCTCGGGGCCGTGGAACGCCGCGCGGAGCGATTCCCACTGGGGGTCGGCCAGCGGCTGGTCCCGCCTGTCGCCGGCGGCCTTCAGGCGCTCCTCGACGCCCGCGAGCAGGGCCGAGTAGCAGGCGGCGACGCCGTCCATGTCGACGGGCTTCGCGTCGCGGAGGGCGGCCAGGACGAGCGGGTGGACCGACCCGGCCGCGGCCTTCTCGCGGCCGTCGAGGTTCGCGAAGACCTCGGCGGCCTTCGCCGAGAACTCGTCCTTCGGCAGGGCGGCGAACAGCCGCCAGGGGGCGAGCACCGGGTGCGAATCCGAGGCGGCCGACTCGACCCGCGACTTCCACAGCCGGCCGGCCAGGCGGACGCGCTGGGGGACCAGGTCGTCCCGCTTCGCCCGGTCGTCCACGCCCTGGGCGCGGAGGTCGAAGTTCAGGTCGTAGGCCGCGCGGACGTAGAGCGAGCCTCGGGCTTGCAGGTCGGCGGCGGCCTCGGCCCGGCGGGCGGCCTTGTAGTCGTCGCGGACCTTGCGGGCCTCGGCGAGATGCTTCTCGATCTCCTGCACCTCGGCCGACTCCGACGCCGGGCCGCCGTCGAGCCGGGGCAGCTCCGCGGGCTCGACCGAGCTGGCGAAGACGCCGTACAGCGAGTAATAGTCCTCGGTCGGGATCGGGTCGAACTTGTGGTCGTGGCACCGGGCGCAGGCGACCGTCAGGCCCAGCAGCCCGCGGCCGACCAGGTCGATCCGGTCGTCGATGATCTCGTTCCGGTCCTGGAGGAACCGCCGGCCGACCGTCAGGAAGCCCATCGCCGCCAGCTTCTCGGAGTCGCCGTCGGCCGGCAGCTGGTCGGCCGCGAGTTGCTCGACGACGAAGCGGTCGAACGGCTTGTCCTCGTTGAACGCGGCGATGACGTAGTCGCGGTAGGTGAAGGCGTAGGGATACTTCCGGTCCTCCTGGAAGACGTACCCCTTGGTGTCCGCGTAGCGGGCCACGTCCAGCCAGTGCCGCCCCCAGCGCTCGCCGTACATGGGCGAGGCCAGCAGGCGGTCGACGACCTTCGCGAAGGCGTCGGGCGACCCGTCCTTTTCGAACGCCTCGATCTCCGCGGCCGTCGGCGGGACGCCCACGAGGTCGATCGACGCGCGCCGCAGGAGCGTGCGGCGGTCGACGGGGGGCGACGGGGTCATCCCCTCGGCCTCCAGCTTCGCCAGGATCCGGGCGTCGATGGGGGTCTTCGCCCACGCCCGATCGCGGACGTCGGGGACGGGCGCTTGCTGGAGCGGCCGGAACGCCCAGTGGTCCTCGACCGCCGGGGCCGCCGAGGCCGACGACGGCTCGCCCCACGGCGCGCCCATCTGCACCCAACGGGTCAGGGCCTGCACCGCCGGGTCGGCGAGCTTGCCCGCGGGGGGCATCTTCAGGTCCTGGTCGTCGGCGTGCGCCAGGGCCTGGACCAGCGGCGACTCCTCCGGCTTGCCCGGGACCACCGCCGGCCCCAGCGAGCCCCCCTTCAACAGCGCCTCGCGGCTGTCGACGCGGAGGTCGGCCTTCTGCTTCTCCGGGCCGTGGCACTTCTGGCACGACTCGACCAGCACCGGCCGGACCGACGTCTCGAAGAAGGCCACGGCCTCGGGGCCGGGCTTCTCGCCGGCCCCGGGCCCCTCGCCCCTCGCGACGGCGAAGGATAAGGCGCAGGCGGCCAGGCCGACCGTCGCGCGAGATCGAAGGGCCCGACCGCGGGCGTTGGGGGTCCTCATGGTCGAATCCACTCCTCCGCTGGAGGCCGGGGCGGGCTCGGTCGACCGGGCGTCGACGACGGGGCGGGGCCGCGGGCGCGGCGGGCTCGGGCGTGTCGGGTCGCGGCTCGCCGGGGCCCGCGATCCGGTCGCCCTCATCATGGACGCGCCCCGGGGCGAAATCAACCCCGAATGTTGGAGGTTGATTTTACAAATCCAGCCCGGATAATCCCTGGACTGACCGGTCAGTCCGAATTAAGATTCATTCACCATGAACACCCCTCTGCACACCCGGACGAATGGCCGCGGGTCGGCCCGCGATTGCGAGGCCCGACGCGAGGAGATCCTCGCGACGGCGACGCAACTTTTTGCGGAGCATGGGTTTTCGGACGCCATGACGCAGGAGTTGGCGGATCGGCTGGGGGTCGGCAAGGGGACGATCTACCGCTATTTCCCGAGCAAGCGAGACCTGTTCCTGGCGGCGGCCGACCGGGTTATGAGATCGCTGACGGCCCAGGTGGACGCGGGCATCGCTGGTATAGAGGACGGGGTGGAGCGGATCGCCCGGGGCGTGACGGCCTTCCTGACCTTCTTCGCCGAGCGTCCCGAATACGTCGAACTGCTGATCCAGGAGCGTGCCCAATTCAAGGACCGGACCCGGCCGACCTATATCGAGCATCGGGAGGTGCGGGGCCGGAAGTGGCAGGCGCTGTACGCGGAGATGCAGGAGGCCGGCCGGCTCCGGGACCTGGGGCCGGAGCAGATCAGCGAGGTGGTCGGGAACCTGATCTACGGCACGATGTTCACCAACTATTTCGCCGGGCCGGGGAAGCCCGTGGCCGAGCAGGCGCGGGACATCCTGGAGGTCGTGTTCCGGGGGATCCTCTCGGATTCCGAGCGGGCCCGGCTCGCGGGGGCCGACCTGACGCCCCCGGCGTGCGGCCCGCCGGCCGGCTCGCGGCCCGACACCAAGGCATGACAATCGGAAAGGGACCTGGATCTATGGACCGTCACGCCTTGTTCGGGCTGGCGATGCTCGCGTGCGGGGCCGTGGCGGGCTGCGGGAGCGCCGCGTCGTCGACGTCCCCCGCGGCCAAGCCGCCGGACCTCGTCCTGTTCGACCGGCCGGTCACGCGCGAGGTGCTCGACTTCGAGACCTTCCCCGGGCGGACCGAGGCCGTCATGTCGGTCGAGATCAGGTCGCGGGTCTCGGGCTATCTGAACCAGGTGTACTTCCAGGACGGCCAGTCCGTCGACAAGGACGCGGTCCTGTTCCAGATCGACGCCCGGCCCTTCCAGGCGGCCGTCGACCGCACCCAGGCGGCGCTGGAGCAGGCCGAGGCGCACGCCAAGCGGCTGAACAACGAGTTCCAGCGGGCCAAGGTCCTGTACGACCGCGGCATGTCCATCAGCCGCGAGGAGTACGACCGCTACGCCTTCGACCACGCCGAGTCCGTCGCGGCGATCGGGACGGCGAAGGCGGCGCACGACCTGGCGATGCTGGACCTCCAGTTCACCCGGGTCACGTCCCCGATCGCCGGCCGGCTCGGCCGCCGGCTCGTCGACCCGGGCAACCTCGTCCAGGCCGACGCCACGCCGCTGACCAGCGTCGTCAGCCAGGACCCCATCTACGTCTACTTCGACGTCCACGAGGCGGCCATGCTGCGGATCCGGCGCCTCCTCCAGGAGGGGAAGATCCAGGCCCGCGACGAGCACCAGGTCCCCGTCGAGATCGGCCTCTCCGACGAGCCCGAGTTCAAGCACAAGGGCCAGGTCGACTTCACCGACAACCGCGTCGACCTCAACACCGGCACCCTCCGCTTCCGCGCCCGGCTGGACAACCCGCAGGGCCTGTTCACGCCCGGCCTGTTCGTCCGGGTCAAGCTCCCCATCGGCGACCCCCACCCGGCGCTCATGGTCCGGGAGGAGGCCCTGACCTCGGACCAGGGCCAGAAGAAGGTCTACGTCCTGAAGCGGGCGATGAAGGGCGGCGAGCCGGCGTTCTTCGAGGACAAGCAGGGCAAGCCGCTGCTCGACCGCAAGGGGGCGAAGATCCCCAGGTACACCCACTCGCTCGTCGACCTCGGCCGCATCGGCGTCCTGGTCGACGGCTGGCGCGAGGTCGAGCGGGGCGTCGCGGCGGACGACCTGGTGGTCGTCGGCGGCCTCCAGAAGCTCCGCAAGGACGTCCCCGTCGCCGCACGCCCCTTCGAGGCCGAGGCCGACGCCGCCCCGAAGCCCGCCGGCCCCGACGCCGCCCCGAAGCCCGCGCACTGACGCGCCCGCGCCGCCCCACGGCCCATCCCCGCGCCAACGGCGAGACCACCCCTTGTTCACGCGATTCTTCATCGACCGGCCGATCTTCGCGTCGGTGATCTCCATCGTGATCACGCTGGCCGGCGGGCTGTCGCTCTACAGCCTGCCGGTGGCGATGTTCCCGCAGATCGCCCCGCCGACGGTGATGGTCACCTGCCAGTATCCGGGGGCCAACGCGCAGGTCGTCTCGGACACCGTCGCCGCGCCCATCGAGCAGAAGGTCAACGGCGTGGACGACATGATGTACATGTCGTCGCAGTCGACCAACGACGGCAACTACACGCTCACCGTCACGTTCAGGCAGGGCGTCGACCTGAACCTGGCCCAGGTGCTCGTGCAGAACCGGGTGGCCCTGGCCATGCCCATGCTGCCGGACGTCATCAAGGCGACCGGCGTCACCACCCGCAAGCGCTCGCCCGACATCCTGCTGTCGATCGCCCTCTACTCGCCCGACGGCCGCTACGACCAGCTCTACATCAGCAACTACGCCCTGATGAAGGTGCGCGAGGAGCTGGCGCGGCTGCCGGGGATCAGCGACGTCGGCGTGCTGGGGACGCGCAACTACAGCATGCGGATCTGGCTCGACCCCGACAAGATGGCCGTCCGGGGCCTCAACGCGGGCGACGTCGTGGCGGCGCTGCGCGAGCAGAACATGCAGGTGGCCGCCGGCTCCGTCGGCCAGTCGCCGGCCGTCGACGGCCAGCGCACCCAGTTCACGATCGACGCCCTGGGCCGGATGAGCGAGGTCGACCAGTTCCGCGACGTGATCGTCCGCCGCACGGGCGACGGCCGCGTGATCCGGATCCGCGACCTGGGCGAGGTCGAGATGGGGGCCCGCAGCCTCGACATCGACAGCGAGGTCAACGGCATGCCCGTGGCCAACATGGCCGTCTTCATGCTCCCCGACTCCAACGCCCTGGAGACCGCCGACGTCGTCCGCGCCAAGATCGCCGAGCTGAGGGCGGACTTCCCCGAGGGCCTCGACTACATGATCCGGTACGACACGACCCCCTACATCCGGGAGTCGATCCAGGAGGTCTTCAAGACCCTGCTGGACTCGGTCGTGCTGGTGGCCCTGGTGGTCCTGCTGTTCCTCCAGAACTGGCGATCGGCGCTCATCCCGCTGGTGGCCGTGCCGGTCGGGATCGTCGGCACGTTCGCGGTGATGCTGGCCCTGGGGTTCAGCCTGAACAACCTGACGCTGTTCGGGCTGGTGCTGGCGATCGGGATCGTGGTCGACGACGCCATCGTCGTCGTCGAGTCGGTCGAGCACCACATCGAGCACGGCATGACGCCGAGGGCCGCGACCATCCAGGCGATGTCCGAGGTGTCGTCGCCGGTGATCGCGGTGGGGCTGGTGCTGACGGCGGTGTTCGTGCCGTGCGCGTTCATCACCGGGATCACCGGCCAGTTCTTCCGCCAGTTCGCCCTCACCATCGCGTCGTCGACCGTCCTGTCGACGATCAACTCGCTGACGCTCAGCCCGGCGCTGGCGGCCCTGCTGCTGAAGCCGCGCGAGAAGGGCCAGTACGAGGCCATGCCCCGCCTGGCGCTGGCGGGGATCGGCGCGTGGCTCGGCTACACGGCGCTGGGGCCCAGGATCGCCCCCTATCTGGAAAGGGCCGGGGCGGACGCCCTCCACCGGGCCGCGATCCACGACGTCGCCCGCGACGTCCTGCAACGGCTCGGCGCGAGCCCCGAGCAGACGGCCGACGCGCTGGGGGCGGTCGCCGGGGCGGTGCTGCTGTGGGCCTTCGCCGGGCCGCTGAACCGGCTGCTGGGCGGGTTCTTCGCCGTGTTCAACCGGGGGTTCGTGGCCACGTCGAACCTGTATTCGCGGCTGGTCGGCGGGCTGCTGCGGGTCTTCGTCCTGGTCTTCGCGGTCTACGGGGGGCTGCTGTTCCTGACGTACGACACGTTCGTCAAGACGCCCCGCGGCTTCGTGCCGTCGCAGGACATGGGCTACATGCTGGCGAACATCCAGCTCCCGGACTCGGCCTCGCTGGAGCGGACGCGAGCGGCGCTGCGGAAGATCGCGGCGCTCGCGAAGGAGGAGCCCGGCGTGGCGTCGACGGTGGCGATCTCGGGCCAGTCGCTGCTGCTCAGCGCGTTCGGGTCGAACTTCGGGACGATGTTCATCACGCTGGAGCCGTTCAGCAAGCGGCAATCGGACGACCTGTACTACGACGTCATCATGAACAAGCTGCGGGGGAAGCTCTCGGCCGCGGTGCCCGAGGCCAACATCGCGCTGCTGGGGCCGCCCCCCATCCGCGGCGCCGGCCGCGCCGGCGGCTGGATGCTGATGGTGGAGGACCGCGGCGACATGGGCCCGGCGGCGCTCCAGCGCGAGGTCGAGCGGCTGGTGGCCTCGGCCAACGTCGGCCCGACGAACGGCGGCATCGACGTCGACGGCGAGCGCATCCCGGTCGACGAGGCGAAGGGGCCCGGGGCGCCCCCCGCGGGCGGGCCATCGGGGTGGCTCAAGGCCCTGCTCCCCTCGGGCCAGGACGGCCGCAGGCCGGCCGTGGACGGGCTCACCTCCGTCTTCCGGGCCAACGTGCCGCAGATCTTCCTCGACGTCGACCGCGACGCCTGCCTGGTCAAGGGCCTCTCGCTCCGCGACGTCTTCCAGACGTTGCAGGCGTACCTGGGCTCGCTCTACGTCAACGACTTCAACCTGTTCGGCCGGACGTGGCAGGTGGTCGTCCAGGCGATGCCCCGCCACCGAGACCAGAAGGAGGACATCACCCGCCTCCACGTCCGCAACGACCGCGGGACGATGGTCCCGCTGGGGGCCGTGGCGCAGGTGAAGGAGATCAACGGGCCGCTGATCCTCACGCGGTACAACATGTACCCCGCCGCCTCCATCAACGGCGCCGCCGCGCCGGGGATCAGCTCCGGGACCGCCATCGCCGCGATGGAGAAGTTCGCCGCCCGCGAGCTGCCCCAGGCCATGAGCGTCGAGTGGACCGAGCTGGCCTACCTGGAGCAGCAGGCGGGGAACACGGCGCTCTACGTCTTCGCGTTCTCGATCGTCATGGTCTTCCTCGTCCTGGCCGCCCAGTTCGAAAGCTGGTCGATGCCGCTGGCCGTGATCCTGGCGGTCCCGCTCTGCATGCTCAGCGCCGTGACCGGCGTGCGCAACAGCCTGGCGCTGGGCGTGCGCAACGCGGGGACGGACATCAACATCTTCACCCAGGTCGGGCTCGTGGTGCTGGTCGGCCTGGCGAGCAAGAACGCGATCCTGATCGTGCAGTTCGCCAAGCTGATCCACACCCAGCAGGGCCATTCGATCCGCGAGTCCACGCTGGAAGCCTGCCGGCTGCGCCTGCGGCCGATCATCATGACGTCGCTGGCGTTCATCCTGGGCGTGGTCCCGCTGCTGTACGCCCACGGGGCCGGCTCGGAGATGCGGAAGTCGCTGGGCGTGGCCGTGTTCAGCGGCATGCTGGGCGTCACCCTGTTCGGCATCGTCCTGACGCCCGTGTTCTTCTACGTGATCGACAGCGCCAGCGAGTCCCGCCTGTTCTCCTCGCGCCGGGTGCGGCTCCTGGGCGGGGCGGCCCTGGACGTGCTGACGCTCCGCCTCCTCTGGCGGCCCGCCTGGACCCTGACGGCCCGCGCGGCCGCCGCCGCACGCCGCGGCCGGCGCAAGCCCGAGCCCGAGCCCGAGCCCGACAACTTCGACGAGACGTGAGGCCGACGTGTTCTCCCGATTCTTCATCGACCGACCGATCTTCGCCTCGGTGCTCTCGATCGTCGTGACGCTCGCCGGCGGCATCACGCTCTGGACGCTCCCCGTGGCGCAATACCCGGACATCACGCCGCCGACCGTCGAGGTCTCGGCGTATTATCCCGGCGCCAACGCGCAGGTCGTCGCCGACACCGTCGCCGCGCCCATCGAGCAGCAGGTGAACGGCGTCGAGAACATGATGTACATGTCGTCGCAATGCACCAACGACGGCAACTACACGCTCACCGTCACGTTCAAGCCGGGCGTCGACCTGAACATGGCCCAGGTCCTCGTCCAGAACCGCGAGTCGCTCGCCGAGCCCATCCTCCCCGACCTGGTCAAGCGCCGCGGCGTCTCGGTGACGAAGAAGTCGCCGAGCATCCTGATGATCATCAACGTGTACTCGCCCGACGGCTCGCGCGACAACCTCTACCTGAGCAACTACGCCACCATCCAGCTCCGCGACGAGCTGGCCCGGCTCGACGGCATCGGCGACATCACCTACCTCGGCCAGCGCAACTACAGCATGCGGGTCTGGCTCGATCCGCAGAAGATGTCGTTCCGCGGCCTGGGGGCGTCGGACGTCGTCCGGGCGATCGAGCAGCAGAACATCCAGGTGGCCGCCGGCCAGCTCGGCCAGCCGCCGGTCGACACCGGCCAGGCGTTCCAGTTCACCATCACGACCCTCGGCCGCCTCTCCGACACCGACCAGTTCGCCGACATGATCCTCAAGGCCGACGCCCAGGGGGGCGTCGTCCGTCTCCGCGACGTCGCCGAGGTCGAGCTGGGCGCCCAGGGGTACGACCAGATCTGCACCCTGGACGGCCGCCCGACCGTCGCCCTGTCGGTCTACCAGCGCCCCGGCTCCAACGCCCTCGACGTCGCCCGGTCCGTCCGCTCCAAGATGGAGGAGCTGAAGGAGCGGTTCCCCGAGGGGATCGACTACGCCATCGCCTACGACACCACCCCGTTCATCACCGAGTCGGTCAACGAGGTCTTCAAGACGCTCCGCGACGCCGTGATCCTCGTGGCGGTGGTGGTCCTGCTGTTCCTCCAGAACTGGCGCTCGGCGCTCATCCCGCTGATCGCCGTCCCCGTGGCGGTCGTGGGGACGTTCGCGGTGATGTCGGCGATGGGGTTCAGCCTGAACAACCTGACGCTGTTCGGGCTGGTGCTGGCGATCGGGATCGTGGTCGACGACGCCATCGTCGTCGTCGAGGCGGTGGAACACCACATCGAGCACGGCCTGCCGCCGCGCGAGGCGACGATCAAGGCGATGGAGCAGGTCTCCTCGCCGGTGATCGCGGTGGGGCTGGTGCTGACGGCGGTGTTCGTGCCGTGCGCGTTCATCACCGGGATCACCGGCCAGTTCTTCCGCCAGTTCGCATTGACGATCGCCACCTCCACGCTGATCTCGGCGTTCAACTCGCTGACCCTCAGCCCGGCCCTCTCCGCCCTGCTGCTGAAGCCGCGGAAGAAGGGGTCGTTCGAGGCGCTGCCGATGTGGGCGTTCGCGCTGCTGGGGGCCTGGGCCGGGGCGACCTGGCTGGGGCCCGTCGCGACGGCCAACGTCCCGCCGCCGTCGTCGCTGGCCGGCTCGACGATCCTGACGCACGACCGCCTGGGGATGATCGTCGGGGCGCTGTTCGGGGGGCTCGGCGGGTGGCTGCTGGGCTTCCCGATCAACCGGCTGATGGGGGGGGCGTTCGCCCTGTTCAACCGCGGCTTCGACGCAGCCACGGCGGGCTACACGCGGGTCGTCGGCGGCCTGCTGAGGGTCAGCCTGCTGGTCCTGCTGATGTACGCCGGCCTGCTGGGCGCCACCTACTGGGGCTTCCAGCGCACGCCCACCGGGTTCATCCCGTCGCAGGACAAGGGATACCTCCTCGTCAACGTGCAGCTCCCGGACTCGTCGTCGCTGGAGCGGACCGGGGCCGTGATGAAGCAGGCGGAGGCCCTGGCGCGGCAGCTCCCGGGCGTGACGCACAGCCTGGCCATCGCCGGCCAGTCGATCCTGATGAACGCCAACGCGCCCAACTTCGGCGCGATGTACGTCATGCTCGACGACTTCCACCACCGCGCCGCCGAGGGCCAGACGGGGCCGCTGATCGCCGCCAGGCTCCAGGAGGCGCTCCGGGAGCAAGTCCACGAGGGCGACGTGAACGTCTTCGACGCCCCGCCGGTCGACGGCCTGGGGACGGCGGGCGGCTTCAAGCTCGTCCTTGAGGATCGCGGCGACCTGGGCTCGCGCGAGCTGGAGGCCGTGGCCCGTCGCGTCGTCGCCGCCGGGACCGCGTCGTCCATGCTGGAGGGCCTCTTCACCAGTTTCCGGGCCGACACCCCCTGGCTGTTCCTGGACGTCGACCGCGAGAAGGCCAAGCTCCTGGGCGTCAACATCTCCGAGCTGTTCAACACGCTCCAGGTCTACCTGGGCTCGCTGTACGTCAACGACTTCAACCGCTTCGGCCGGACGTGGCAGGTCAACGTCCAGGGCCAGGCCGACTTCCGCAAGCAGCGCCGCGACCTCGCCGGCCTGCGCGTGCGCAACGACCGCGGCGGGATGGTCCCGCTGGGGTCGCTGGCGCGGATGCGCGACGTCAGCGGGCCGGTGCTCCTCCTCCGCTACAACCTGTACCCCTCGGCCGCGATCAACCTCCGGCCGGCGCCCGGCGTCTCCTCGGGCCAGGCGCTCGACGAGATGCAGCGGATCGTCGGCGAGGAGCTGCCCCAGGCCATGCGGTCCGACTGGACCGAGCTGGCGCTGCTCCAGCGCCAGACGGGGAACACGGCGATGTTCGCCTTCACGCTGGCCGTGGTGCTGGTCTTCCTCGTCCTCGCGGCGCAGTACGAGAGCTGGGCGCTGCCGCTGGCCGTGATCCTGGTCGTGCCGATGTGCCTGCTCTGCTCGACGATCGGCGTGAACCTGTGGAACATGGACGTGAACATCTTCACGCAGGTCGGGTTCATCGTCCTGGTGGGCCTGGCGTGCAAGAACGCGATCCTCATCGTCGAGTTCGCGAAAATGCGGAGCGAGGCCGGGGCCTCGGCGTTCGACGCCACGCTGGAGGCGTGCGAGCTGCGGCTGCGGCCGATCGTGATGACCTCACTCGCCTTCATCCTGGGCGTCGTCCCGCTGATCCTCGCCGCCGGCGCCGGCGCGGAGATGCGCCGGACCCTGGGCGTGGCCGTGTTCAGCGGCATGCTGGGCGTCACCCTGTTCGGGATCTTCCTGACGCCCGTCTTCTTCTACGTCATCCAGCGCCTGGCCGACCGCCGTCGCGTCGCACCGCCCCCCGCCGGATCCGTCGGAGAGGCCCAGCATGAGGCCGAGCCGGGCGAGGCCGCGACCTGACGACCGCACCCGATAACCGGCGGCGTTGCCGTTCGGCAACATTTCGTGCGGCTCCCTTGACATGTCGAGCACGTCCCATGGTAGGATCGTCGAGTCAATCCGCACCCGATTGATCCCTTGTTGAACGGCGCTTCGCGGCCCTCCTCCTCTCTCAGGCCGAGATCGCGCTTCGAATTCGGTGTTCCCCCACTTCCAGGCGAGAAGTCATCCCGGCCGCGGAAGCCCCCGCTTCCGCGGCGTGCGATGCGCGTCCGCCTGTCTCGTGGAGCGTGACATGTTCGTCGCCCGTTCCCCCCGACCGGGCCTGTCCCTGGTCGCATCTCTCCTGTTCGTCGGCTGCTCGTCCGGCGAGATCGGCACCGTCGGCTCCGCGGACAAGTCCGCGGGGCCGCAGGCCGACGCGTCGACCCCGCTCGTGAAGGGGGGCAAGGAGCAGCCCCCCGTGAAGGTCAAGGGGAAGTCGGTCTCCGCCCGCGAAGCCGCGGGGATCGGTCGCTGACCCGCGTCCCCTCGCCGCACTTCGTCGCCGGCCTGCATTCATCGGAGCGCACGCCCCCCACCTTCCAGGAGAGCCCCATCCCATGCCCGCGCTGCAACGCCCCCGTCGATCCGATCGGGGTTTCACGCTGATCGAGCTGCTGGTCGTCATCGCCATCATCGCCGTCCTGATCGCCCTGCTGCTGCCCGCGGTCCAGGCCGCGCGCGAGGCCGCCCGTCGCGCCCAGTGCGTCAACAACCTGAAGCAACTGGCCCTCGGGGCCGCCAATTATGAAAGCTCGAACGGCTGCTATCCTCCGAGCAACCTGACCACCCGCCGCTGGCGAGATAGCTCGACCCGCGACAGCCTGAGCATCTGGTTCCGGCTGGCCCCGTTCATCGAGCAGAAGGGCGTGTACGACGCCGCCAACATGCTCCTGTGCCAGTCCGATTTCGAGAACCTCACCGTCATCGGTCAGGGGATCTCCAGCCTCTGGTGCCCCAGCGATCCGACGGTTTCCCAGGGCGTGACCCTCACCGCCGCGAACTTCGGCGCGACGCCTCCGGCCGGCAATTGGCGGATGCAGTTCGGCAGCTACGCCTGCAATTCCGGGATGTGGTCGCTGTCGATCCGGACGAACAACACCAACTACGCCGCCCGCCTCGCCGGGATGTCGGGCGTCATGTACGGCCATTCGAACGTCACCATCGCCGGCGTCACCGACGGCACCAGCAACACCATCGCGTTCGGCGAGCGCGCCCACTCGCTGCTGAACCAGAACATCCGCGAGGACTACCAGTGGTGGTCGTCAGGCTACTACACCGACAACACCTTCCACAGCCAATGGCCCATCAACGCCCACAAGAGCATTTCCAAGGACATCCTCAATAACAGCAGTTATGAGGAAGACCTGCCGATGTTCCTGTCCAGCCTCCACGCCGGCGGCGTGAACGTCTCCATGCTCGACGGCTCCGTGCGGTTCCTCCGCGACAGCATCGACACCTGGATGCCGGTGCCGCCGGGCGACGCCCCCGCGGGCGTGGTCTGGGCGAACAGCAACTACACGATCCAACCGGGTCAGAAGATCGGCGTCTTCCAGGCGCTGACCACCCGCGCCGGCGGCGAGGTCATCAGCGCCGACCAGTATTGATCGCACCCGACGCCGGGAGGGCCGGGCCCTCCCCTCGCCCGCCCGGCGTCGGCGGCACGTCACGCGAGCCTCACGGATGAGCCCCAACGACCCCAGCCGCCCCGGCCCCCGCTTCCACGTCGTCCTGGTCGAACCCGAGATCGCCGCCAACGCCGGGGCGATCGGCCGGACGTGCGTGGCCGTCGGCGCGGCGCTCTGGCTGGTCCGGCCGCTGGGGTTCCTCCTGGACGACCGCATGGTCCGCCGCGCCGGGCTGGACTACTGGGAGCACCTCGACCTCCGCGTGGTCGACTCGCTCGACGCGGTCGTCGAGGCCCTCGGGCCCGATCGGCTCTGGTGGTTCAGCACGAAGGCCGCGCGGACCTACACCGAGGCCGACTTCCGGCCGGGCGACGGCCTGGTCTTCGGCCCCGAGAGTCGCGGCCTCCCCTCACGGCGGATCGAGGCCGCCGGCGACCGGGCGGTCCGGATCCCCATGCGGCCCGAGGCGCGGAGCCTGAACCTCGCCAACGCCGCCGCCGTCGGGCTCTACGAGGCCGTGCGCCAAGCCGCCGTCGCGAATTCCGGGGCCCCGCCGGGCCTCTCGTCTTGAATGCGAGATGGTTCCTCCGCATAATGATCGGATGCGCGGCCTCAGGGCCGCTTTTTCGATGGGCGAAGCGCGTCGGGCCCCCGGCCCGCGACGACCGCTCCAGGAGGGGGGGTCGCCGGCGCATGTCATGCGTCGCGGACAGCCCGGGAAACACCAGGATCACGCCGAGATCCGCCAGGGGCGGCCTCGGCCGAGGCGAACGACACGACGATGTCCGAAGCAATCAAGTTGAAGGCCGAAGCCCGCGACCCCGCCAAGAACAAGGGGACGGGCAGCCGGGCGTCCCGCAAGCTGCGCAAGGCCGGCCGCGTCCCGGCCGTGATCTACGGCCACAAGCAGGCCGTGGTTCCGATCAGCCTGGACGCCGTCGCCGCCCGGAACATGATCGAGGCCGGCACCCACCTGGCCGAGCTGGACCTGGGCTCGCAGACCGAGACCGTCCTGATCCGCGACGTCCAGTGGGACCACCTCGGCCGCGAGCTGCTCCACGTCGACTTCGCCCGGGTCAACAAGGAAGAGCTGATCGAGACCGAGGTCGAGCTGGAGTTCAAGGGCGAGGTCGTGGGCGTCAGCGAGGGGGGCGTGCTGGAGGCCGTCGTCCGGCACCTGACCGTCAAGTGCCCCGCCGGCTCGATCCCCGACGTCATCAAGGTCGACGTCTCCGGGCTGAAGCTGGGCGAGGCGCTCCACGTCAAGGAGCTGAAGCTCCCGCAGGGCGTGGTCGTCGAGGCCGACGCCGACCTGCTGCTCGTCCACGTCGTCTCGCCGACCCAGGAGGTCGAGCCCGAGGCCGGGGCCGCCGGGGAGACGCAGCCCGAGGTGATCAAGCCCGAGCGGAAGGATAAGGACGCCGATTGACCTCGGCGCGAGGGGGGCCCCGCCCCCCTCCGCGGCGACGCCGGGAGCGACCCCTTGGCATCCTTGAAGCTCGTCGTCGGCCTGGGGAACCCGGGCCCGAAGTACCACGGCACGCGGCACAACGTCGGCTTCGACCTGGTCGACCGCCTCGCCGCCGGCGCGGGGGTCGACGGCTTCGCCCGCAAGTTCGAGGGGCTGGTCGCCGAGGCCGAGATCGACTTCCGCCGCGTCCTGCTCCTGAAGCCCGACACGTTCATGAACCTCAGCGGCCGGTCGGTGGGCCAGGCGGTGCGGTTCCACAAGATCGAGCTCCCCGACGTCCTGGTGGTCTGCGACGACCTGAACCTCCCCGTGGGGAAGCTCCGGCTCCGCAAGGGGGGCTCCGACGGCGGCCAGAAGGGCCTCCGCGACGTCGCCCACCACCTCGGCACGCACGAGTTCCCCCGGCTCCGGATCGGCATCGGCGAGGCCGGCGAAGGCCAGGCCGTCGACTACGTCCTGGGCCGCTTCAAGGGCGCCGAGCGGGCCAAGATCGACGACGCCCTGATCCTCGCCTCGCAGGCCGTGGCCGTCTGGGCCTCCCAGGGCGTCCAGGCCGCCATGAATCGATTCAACGGACCTTCCCAGTAACGCGAAACGACACGGTCGCGGCCCCGGTGGGCCCGACGGAGGACCCGACTCTTGCCCGTCAACACCTACGAAGGGATGTTCCTTCTCGACAGCACCAAGGCCGCCGCGGCCTGGGACGACACCGTCAAGCAGGTCCACGACATCCTCACCAAGTACGACTCCGAGATCGTCGCCAGCCGCCAGTGGGACGAGCGCCGGCTCGCCTACCCGATCAACGGCCACAAGAAGGGGACGTACCTCCTCACCTACTTCCGGACCGACGGGTCGAAGCTCAAGGAGATCGTCTCGGACTGCCACCTGTCCGACGTCATCCTCCGCGAGCTGATCCTCAAGGTCCCCCCCAAGCTGGAGGAGCAGCTCGTCAACCAGGCGATGAACTCCAACCCGAACGTCGACGCCGAGAATGCGTCGGACGACGACCTCGACGACCGGCCCCGCCGCCGCCGCCGCGACGACTGACGCCCGCGCCGGCCGCCCCATCGGGACGACCGGCTCGACCCCATCCATCGACGCGCGAAACGACTTGCAATCTAGGGGACAACCGTCTACCCTGATTCCCGGGGGCTTTTCGCGCTTCGGGTGACTGGATCGGAAAGGAGCGGGGCCATGCCGGACTTGAACCGCGTGCAGCTGATGGGTCGCCTCACGTTCGACCCCGAGCTGCGCCGCATCCCCAACGGGACCGCCGTCAGCGAGCTGCGGATGGCCGTCAACCGCTCCTGGCAGGGGCGCGACGGCGACCGCCGCGAGGAAGTCCTGTACATCGACGTCACCGTCTGGGACCGCCAGGCGGAGACCTGCTGCCAGATCCTCCGCAAGGGGAGCCTCATCTTCGTGGAAGGCTCCCTGAAGATGGATCAGTGGGACGACAAGACGACCGGCGAGAAGCGTTCGAAAGTCCGCGTCCAGGCCGACCGCGTCCAGTTCCTCGACTCCCGGCGCGACGCCGGCGGCGGGGGTGGATACGGCGGAGGCGAGGACGAGTACGGCTCCGCTCCCCCCCGCGAGTCCCGCCGGCCTCGGCAAGAGTCCGCCCCCGACCGCGGCTTCGACAACGGCCCGTCCCGCGGCGGCGGCTACTCACCCTCGAACTCCGGCGGCCGGGCCGCCGTCGCCCCCGACCAGGACGACGACATCCCGTTCTGACCCGGCCCCGAGGCTGCACGAACGTTCCGCTTGGAGTTTCCGGCCCGATCGGTTCTAATCGTCCGCTTGCGCGTCGCGATCGATGAGGTGCCTCGGGTCTCCCCCGCCCCTACGACGCGGCCCGCCATCGGTTCCCTCACAGTCCGTAACGACTCGGCGCGGCTCTGCGAATGAGAGGATGGGGGAGGACGGCCGACGCCCCCTACGCCCCGGCGCTCGCCCCAGGATCGAAAGCGATTATCGAAATGGCGAAGACGACCCAAACCAAGAACAAGCCCAAGGCGAAGGGGGACGGTGCGAAGAAGGCCGCCCCCGCCGGACCGCCCCGTCAGCCCGGCGTGGAGCGTCGCAAGAACCACCCGCTCCGCGCCAAGAACGGGCACCTCAGCGTCCTGCTGACCAACACGGTGCCCCACCTCGGCGCCCCCGGCGACCTCGTCAAGGTCCGGCCCGGCTTCGCCCGCAACTACCTCCTGCCGCAGGGCCTGGCCACCTTCGCGACCCCCCACAACCTGCGGGTCGTCGAGAAGCACCGCGAGCGCCTCCGCGCCCTGGAGGCCGCCCGTCGCGCCGACCTCATGGCCCTGGCCGCCCAGATCGCCCAGCGCTCGCTGACGATCGAGGCCAACGCCAACGAGGAAGGCCACCTGTACGGCTCGGTCAACGCCGACCAGATCGCCGGGGCCCTCAAGACCGAGGGCTTCCCGATCGCGACCGAGAACGTCCGGATCGAAGGCCCCCTCAAGGAGCTGGGCCTCTACACGATCAAGCTCCATCTGGGCCAGGACGTCGACACCGAGGTCAAGCTCTGGGTCGTCCCCACCCACACCGAGGAAGCCGCTTCCTGAGCTTCCGCGTCCGTCCGATCCGACGTCGGGGCCCCTCCGCGGCCCCGACGCCCCGCACCCGGGCCGGAGTCGCCGTCAGGCGGCCCGGCCTCGTGCATTTCCCGGCCCTCCGCCCCCGCGCCGACCGACCTCGCCGCCCCCGCACGACCCCACCGGCGCTCGCGCCGGTTTCCGGTTTTCCACGATGCGGCCCGCGATCTCGGCCGATACAATCGTACAGACGATTGATTCCCCGCGTCCCGCGCGCCCTCGGCTCGCGGGGTCGGGCTTCCAAGGAGTGGATCGGGTCATGGCAACCGTCCCCGGGTACAGCAACGGCGTGGGCAGGGAAGGCGGCAACGGACACGGCTCGCATGGCCGGGCCGACTCCGCCCACCTTGCCGACCGCCTGCCGCCTCAGAACCTCGACGCCGAGCGCAGCGTCCTGGGCGGCATCCTGCTGGACAACGACATCCTCCACGACATCGTCTCCTTCCTGACCCCGGACGACTTCTACCGCGACGCCCACCAGATCATCTATCGTGCGATCCGCGAGATGTACGACGAGGGGAAGGCGATCGACGCCGTCACCCTCGCCGACGAGCTGGACCGCAAGGGCCAGCTCGAACAGGTGGGCGGCGACGACGGGCTGTCGGAGATCGCCAACAGCGTCCCGCACGCGGCCAACGCCCGCTTCCACGCCGAGATCGTCCGCCAGAAGTCGGTGAGCCGGCAGCTCATCCAGAGCGCGACCGAGATCATCCGCGACGGCTACTCCAACTTGTTCACCTCGCAGCAGCTCCTGGAGGCGGCCGAACGCAAGGTCTTCGCCATCGCGGAAGACCAGATCAAGGGGCAGGTCTACGAGCTGAAGGGCGTCCTCTCCGAGGCGATGGACCGCATCACCAAGCGGACCGAGGAGACCCACGTCGTCACCGGCGTCGGAACCGGCTTCTACGACGTCGACGACATCACCACCGGCTTCCAGCCCGAGCAGCTCATCATCGTGGCGGCCCGCCCCGCCATGGGCAAGACGGCCTTCGCCCTCAACATCTGCGCCCACGCCGCCATCAACAACCAGGTCCCCACGCTGGTCGTGAGCCTCGAAATGGGCCGGCTGGAACTCGGCGAGCGGCTCCTCAGCGCCCAGGCGAAGGTCGATTCCAACAAGCTCCGCACCGGCCGAGGCATGGACTATCGCGAGCTGAACAAGCTGGGCAAGGCGTATGGTGAGATCGCCTCGGCCCCGATCCACATCGACGACACGCCGTCGCGGAACATGCTCCAGATCCTGGCCTCGGCCCGCCGGCTGAAGATGCGCCACGGGCTGGGGATGATCATGATCGACTACATCCAGCTCATCGACTCGGACGACTCGCGCGACAGTCGCCAGGAGCAGATCGCCAAGATCAGCCGCCGCCTGAAGATGATGGCCCGCGAACTCCACGTCCCGGTCATCGCCCTGTCGCAGCTCAACCGGGCTGTCGAGAACCGCGAGGACCGCCGCCCCCGCATGGCCGATCTTCGCGAGTCGGGTGCCATCGAGCAGGACGCCGACATGGTGCTGCTGCTGCACCGCCCCGACTATTACGACCCCAACGATCAGCCGGGCGTCGCCGAGGTCATCGTCGCCAAGAACCGCGCCGGGCGGACCGACACCGCCAAGCTGGTGTTCCTCAAGAACCTTACCCTGTTCGACAACAAGGCCAACATCGAATCGCCCATCGACGAAGGCCGGCCGTTCTGACGCCCCGACGCTCTCGCTGAACGCCCGGAACTCGGCCCGGTTCGTTTGGCTCCGAACGTCCGACGACGACGAATTGGCCTATTACCGCAAAGTGCTTTGACACAAGGCTTTGCGATGAAGTTCTGGAGCCTGGATTTGGCGCCGTTCGTCGAAGTTCGAATGGAATTCCGTGCGTCCGGCTTCGGCCCTATCGGTCGGACGGTCGTGCGGCTGCGCGGATCTCCGGCGCGGTGATGCTGCGGCCTCGGGCGATTCGGCCTTCGGTCAATCCTCGCGGTTTGTCAAGGAGCGATGGAACGTCTCGCTCCGTAAGATCCGCGAGGCGGCCGGCTGGATTTCAGGTTTCCGGGATTTTTGACGCTTCCCGCTCACAACTCCCAAGCCCCCAAGCCACGGCTGTTCGGCACAAGGTTTGAGCGGCCTGAAAACGTCCCCCTCTCCCACCGGGAGAGACGGGAGAGAGAGGAGTGCTTCGTCACGGCCTAAGTTTCGGGTCGCCTTTGTAGGCTGGGTCGAGACCCAGCCCTGAGAAGGCCGCGGCTCGCTCGGGCTGGGTCTCGACCCAGCCTACGGGAACTGAGAACGGGTGATGCCAAGCATCCTTCTCCCCTCGTGGGAGAAGGGGGATTCATGTTCCCACTCCGATGTCTTCGACGGAGCAACCTTGAGGGAGAATGGTTCGATCGCCGAGGTCGCCTCGAACTCCGGCGACCCTCACCCGGCCCTTCGGGCCACCCTCCCCCGGCGGGAGAGGGGACGTCGGATGCGGCTTCTCTGCCTTGGTTTGCAACCTGAGCACCGAACGGTCTCCGCCTCTTCCTCAGTCCGCGGCGGCCGGGCGTCCGGGGGGGCCCCACGCGGCGAGGACGGCCTCGTCGAGCGTCGGGAAGCAGTCGACGAGCATGGTGAACCGGACCTGGTCGAGGAGGGCCATGACGCGGGGGTGGGCCCCGCTGATCCGCACCGAGCCGCCGGCGCGGTCGAGGCGGAGGTGGTGGGCCAGGATCACGCCGATGGTCCGCCGCGACAGCCGGCCGACGAACTCCAGGTCGACCACCACGCGACGCGGCAGGGGCTGCTCGGCCAGGTCGAAGAGGCGTTGGCGCAGGGCCTCGTTGGCGGCCTCGTCGTCCAGGTCGGAGAGGACGGGGGTGACCACCAGGACGCCCTGGACGACCTCGTGCTTGATCCGCGCGGCGGGGTCCTCGGCGTCGGGGTCGTAGGCGGACAGCTCGGCGGTGGCGGGGGACTCGGCCTCGTCGGCGTCGTCCTCGGGCGAGGCGTCGACGGCCGTCCAGGCGGGCTCGATCGCGCTGAGGTGCTCCATCTCCTCGCGGGAGACGCCGATCCAGACGCGGCAGCGCGCCGGGCCGAGGACGAAGCGGTCCTGGTTCTGCAGTTCGGCCTCGGCGTCCTTCAGGGGCTCGCCGTTGAGCTGGGTGCCGTTGGTGCTCCCCAGGTCGCGGAGGAAGACGCGGCCGTCGCGGACCTCGATCGTCGCGTGCCGCTTGCTGACCTGGGGCGAGCCCAGCCGCAGGTGACTGCCGCGCTCCCGGCCGATGAGGAGCCGACGCTTGGCGATCGCCAGCATCCGGCCCTCGGAGCCGTCGACCTCCACGCGGAGCCAGACCTTGCCGTCGAGGTCCCCCAGCTTGCTCCGGCGCGGGGCGGGCGCGGGCTCCATCTCCAGGACGCCGCTGTCGGCCGGTTCGGCCGGGGCCCCGCCGCCGATCGGCGGGAGGGCCGAGGCGTCCACGAGGGCCGCGAGGATGTCGACCGGCAGCGTGCGCGGGGAGGAGTCGGGCCAGGGGCCTTCGACGGCCTGGGCCTCGTCCTCGGCCATGCAGATCCGCCGGCCCATGCCGATGATCCGGAAGACCTCGCGGAGCTGGGGCTCCAGGCCGCAGACCTTCAGCCGGCCGCCGGGGTGGGCCTCGCACAGGCGATGGGCCTCGACCACCGCCGCGACGATCCAGCTCCCCAACCGCTCGACCCTGGAGAAGTTCAGGACGATGCGATGGTTGCCGACCTCGATCAGGTCGCGGAGGTCCTCGGCCCATTCGTCGATGTCCGACCGCTGCACGAGCGAGCGGTCGGTGATCCGGACGACGGTCGCCCCCCGCTTGTACAGGACCGCGAACCGCTCCCACCCCCCGCGCGACCGGAAGCCCCGGTCGCGGCCGGCGGACGCCTTCGGCCTGCGGGCCGCGGGGAGGGCGCCGACGATCTGCGACCAGAGGCTCGTCGCCGGGCGGTCGGCGTCGGGGTCGAGGTTGACGGTGATCCAGTCTTCCAGCCGGCGGTCGGCCGCGGGCCCGTCGCCGACGGTCAGCCGCACGCTCCTGGGCTTGCGCCTCGCGGAGTCGCCGGTCGCCAGGGTGAGTTCGCCTTGAGCCATCGCCTGGACACTCCCCGGGGGCGGACGTCGATGACGGGGACGCGCGGTCGCGCCGCCGGGCGCAAGAGCGCCGACGGTCCGCGCCGGGCGGCCGGACTGGGACGGATCGGATCACGATACGAACGATCGCACGGGCGCGGACGGCGGGCCCGTGAAGTCTCTGCGCCGGGATTGTCGGGGGCGGGACGTCCCGGTCGGATGCCGGGGCCGTCCCCCTCAACGGGCGGGACGCGGGGGCCGGGAAGATCGCCCGCAGGCGACCGTCCGCGGCTCACACCCTTCCTAGGCGACAATCCCCCGGCGCTCGTCCCGGCCGGTTCCGATTTTGTTCCGATCACGCCCGCGAGCCGGCCTCGCGATACAATCGACGCGGACCCGCGAGACCGACCGATCCGAGGCCCGCATGCCCACCGCCGACGACTTCCTGGCCATCGCCCCGGGGATCCGAGCCCTGCCGATCGTCCACGGCTCCGGGGACTTCGCGATCCGGGCGCGCGAGGAACTCCTCTCCCGCCCCTACGACTGCCTGGCCGTGCCGCTCCCCGACGCCTTCCAGGAGGACGTCGAGGCGGCCGTCGAGCGACTGCCGGCGATCTCCGCCGTGGTGCGTCGCGACGCGGGCGAGGACGGCGAGGGCTTCAGCTACGTCCCCATCGACCCCTGCCAGGGCGTGATCGCCGCGATCCGCACGGCGATCGGCGAGCGCATCCCCCGCGCGTTCATCGACCTGGACGCCCCGCGGTTCGAGGCCGCCGCCGCGGTCTATCCCGACCCCTACGCCCTGAAGCGCGTCTCCCCGGGGCGGTTCGCCGCCGCGCTGCTGCCGGCGATCCCGCGCCCGGCCGAGGGCTTCCCCGCCGCCCGCATCGCCCACATGGCGGCCCGGCTCCGCGAGTTGCAGCGGCGGCGGAAGCTCACGCTCCTGGTCTGCTCCATCCTGGAATGGCCCTGGATTCGCGAGGCTTTCCACGCCCAGGTCGAGCCCCCCGAGCCCGAGCCCGTCTTCGCCCCGACGCGGGCGTTCCGCGTCGCCCCCGAGACCCTGCCGTTCTTCCTGGGCGAACTCCCCTTCATCACCGCCCTGTACGAGCGCGGCCGGCGCGAGCTGACGCCGGACGACGACCTGTCCGTCGACGGCGTGAAGGAGCTGGTCCTCCACGCCCGCGAACGGCTCCGCGCCGAACGCCCGAAGCTGGCGCAGCGGGCCACGCCCGCGCTCCTGGCGACCCTCTTCCGCTACGCCCGCAACCTGTCGCTGATCGAGCGTCGCCTGACGCCCGACCTGTTCACGCTGGTCACGGCCGCGCGGCAGACGGCCGGCGACGACCTGGCGCTGGCCGTCGCCGAGTCGGCCCGCGAGTACGCCTACGCCGGCGAGCCCGACGAGGACGACCCGGACGGGCTCCGCATGGGCGTGGGCCGCGCCGACGTCCCCGGCTGGGGCGTCGCCCCGGCGGTCAGCCGGCTCCCCGGCCAGGCGATGACCTGGCGCTCGTGCGAACTCCGGCCCCGGCCGAAGGAGCCCGAGCGCCGCCGCTGGCGCCAGCGCTGGGATCCCTACGGCATGTGCTCGTGGCCGCCGGAGGACGACCGGATCGAGAGCTTCCACCGCCACGTCAAGGAGCAGGCGCGGGCCGTCCTGGGGGCGGACCTCGCGCGCACCGAGAAGTTCACCACCAGCGTCCGCGACGGCCTGGACATCCGCGAGACCCTCCGCAACTGGCACACCGGCGACGTCTACGTGAAGGTCGTCCCGCCCGGCCGCGGGTCGATCGAGGTCGTCGTCTTCCTGTTCGACGTCCCCGCCGACCCCAAGGTCTACGTCAACCGCGCGACGTGGTACGCCGAGCATTCCGA
>MKTT01000102.1:80569-153238 GCA_001898385.1 Planctomycetales bacterium 71-10 | reverse complement strand
ATGCGTGGGGGGAGGGGACGCCTCCCCGACGGCTCGCGCGAAAGGTGGGGAGCGATGGCGACGGCGCCCGGCGACGCAGGAACCGCAACACCCGTCGAGGCCGCGCCCCAGGCGTCGCCCCCGCCGGCGACGCCCGCCCCCCCCGGCCGGCCCGAGTACGAGTTCAACGACGCCGAGGACCGGATCATCCAGGATCTCGGCTCGAAGATGAGCTTCGTCGGCCTGTTCATGGTCGGGATGGGGCTCTGCTTCGCGGTCTCGGCCATCCAGCGCTGGTCTCGGGTCCTTGAGATCGAGATCGGCCTGCTGTTCCTGACGATGCTGTTCATCGTCTTCGGCATCTGGACCCACCGCGCCGGCACCGAGTTCCGCCGCGTCGCCGACTCCCGGGGCCGCGACGTCACCCACCTGATGGCCGCCCTGGCCTCGCTGCTGAACTGCTACCGCCTGATCTACCTGCTGTTCTTCGTCGGCCTGGTCTTCGCCGTCATCCAACTCGCCGCGACGAACCTGGGGGGGTGAGGTCCATAGCTCACGGCCGGTCCCTCATAACGGCGGAAACACTCCTTCCTCGATCAGGACGCGTCGAAGCTGGACGCGGTATTCATCGTTGATCTGAAGAAGCTCGACGGTGACGCGACCGATCGCCGTGCGGCCTACGAGGATCGGACCTTCCCAGCGAAAGTGCCGCGACCATTTGTTCCGTCGCGGATTGAACAGCGCCGTCAGCCGTCGAGTCGCAAAGTCCCGCCCGGCGATGTCGGAGCCCTTGTGCGAATTGCAGTAGAAGCAACTCAAGCACAGATTGGCCTGGGCTGTCGGGCCGCCATGTTTCCGGGATATGACGTGGTCGACCTCGAACGTCGCGTCGTCAAACTGCTGGGGCATTTGGCAATACTCGCAGCAGTCCGCCGCCCGCTCCCGGATCAACCTCGCCAGCCGGCCCTCCACGGATCAAGCCCCCGGCGACCGCGTCGCTTTCACGCCCAGCGATCGACGGGCCCTGGACTTGAGGATGGATAGGAGCGTGGACGCCTTGGCGAAGGCGAACATCTCTTCTCGCTCGGCGGGGGATAGGTCGTCGGACTGATTGCGGACGGCCAGGTCGTGCATACGGGCCCTGTCGCGATCACGGATCTCCAGGCCCAGGAAATATCGGGCCAGATCGTCCGGGAGCGGACGGTCCTCGTCGACCAGGAGCCGAGCCAGGATCTTCACTTCGTTCTCGCTGTGGGGCGGCGTCGCGGTTGCCATGATCGCTCCTCGGGTGTTCACCCCTTCGCCGTCGCGGCCAGCTCGGCGGATCGTCGCGCGGCGGCGTCGACGGCGTCGATCAGGGCCCCGCGGAGGGCGGCGCGTTCAAGGACCTGGACGCCGGCGATGGTCGTGCCGCCGGGGCTGGCGACCTGGTCCTTCAAGGCCCCGGGGTGGAGGCCGGTTTCGAGGACCATCTTCGCCGCGCCCAGGACCGTCTGGGCGGCGAGCGTCGTGGCGACGTCGCGGGGGAGGCCGGCGCGGACGCCGCCGTCGGACAGGGCCTCGATCATCAGGTAGACGAACGCCGGGCCGCTCCCCGACAGGCCGGTGACGGCGTCGAGCTGCGACTCGGGGACGTGCACCGCGCGACCGACCGACTCCAGGAAGGTGCGGACGGCCTCGGCGTCGGCCTCGGTCGCGGTCGAGCCCAGCGCGAAGGCCGAGGCCCCCTCGCCCAGCAGGGCCGGGGTGTTGGGCATCACGCGGATCAGCCGCGTCGATCCGCCCAGGGCCTTCGCCATCGTCGCGATCGATACGCCGGCCGCGATCGACACGACCAGGTGCCGCGGCGCGAGGGTCGGGGCGATCTCGGCCAGCACGGCGGCCATGCTCTGCGGCTTGACCGCCAGGACGATCACGTCGCTGGCCTCGATCACCGGTGCGTTGGTCGCGTGGACGGCGACGCCGGCCTCGCGCGCGAGTGGCTCGCGGGCCGCGGGGTGGGGGTCGCTGGCGGCGATGCGGTCGGGCGTCGCGACGCCCGCGCGGATCATCCCGCCCACCAGGGCCGAGGCCATGCGGCCCGAGCCGATGAAGCCCCAGCGGAGGGCGTCCGGGTTCGTCGATGCGGCGGTCGGCTTCATGGTTCGCTCGGGAATGCGGCGTGGACGAGGCCCTGCAACACGAGGTCGGGGACGACGCGGGCGGCCGGCCCCTCGACGGCCGGGGCCAGCAGGAAGGCGTCGCCCCCGGTCCAGACGACCAGCGGCGGCCCCTCCAGGTCGGGCTCCTGGCGTTTGAGCAGTTCGCGGACGGCCCCCACCGTCCCCCAGAAGACGCCCGCCTCCAGCGAGGGCTCGGTCGATCGCCCCCACGACGGCGAGTCCAGGGTCGGCGTGACCAGCGGAAGCTGAGCCGTGAAGTGGTGGAGCGCCCGGGCGCACAGGCCCAGGCCCATCGCGATCGCGCCGCCTTGCCAGACGCCCGCGGCCGAGAGCCGTTCGACCGTGATCGCGGTCCCGCACATCACGACGAGGATCGGCCGGCCCGTCCCCAGGAGCTTCGACGCCCCCAGCACGGCCAGGGCGCGGTCGGAGCCGCCGGTCTCGGCCCCCTCGACGTCCTTCGGCACGGGGACCTCGGCGGCCGTCCGGATCCAGCGGACCTCGGCCGGCTTCCGCTCGTCCAGGAACTCTTCCAGCCGACGGGCCAGGGGGGGGTTGACCGAGGAGACGGCCCAGGTCGACAGCCCGGGGATGTTCCGATGCCAGCCGTCGTACACGACGGCCCAGGCGGCCGGGTCGTCGAGCGGCAGGGCGACCGTCGGCCCCGGGACGCCCGCCTCGTCGAGCAGGGCCCACTTGAGCCGGGAGTTGCCCAGGTCGGCGACGATCCGGGGCATGGTCACTCGCCCCCGGCGGGGGCCGCGACGGCGTCCGGGGAGGGCTCGACCTCGGCCGTCGGGGCCGGCGGGCGCGTCGGCCCCGGAGGGGGGACGGGGCGGGAGGCCAGGGCGGCGATCGCCGCGGACTCGGCGGCAGCCTCGGCCTCGACCTGCGCCCGGCGACTCTCGGCCAGTTGGTCCTGGATCGCGCGGAGGAGCTGGGGGACGCCCTTGCCGCTGACGGCCGAGATCGAGAGGACGTCGCGGCCGATCTCGCGGGCGATCCGCTCCTTCGCCTCCTCCGCGCCGGTCAGGTCCATCTTGGTGACGACGACCAGCTCGGGGCGCTCGGCCAGGGCCGCGCTGTACCGGGCCAGCTCCTCGCGGATCATGGCGTAATTGCGGGCCGGGTCGGAGCCGTCGACCGGGATCGCCTCGATCAGGTGGACGAGCAGGCCGGAGCGCTCGACGTGGCGGAGGAACTCGTGCCCCAGGCCGTGGCCGGCGTGGGCGCCCTCGATCAGCCCGGGGATGTCCGCGACGACGAAGGCGTTCTCGCGGTCGACGACCACCGTCCCCAGGTTCGGATACTTGGTCGTGAACGGGTAGTCGGCGATCTCCGGGTGGGCGCGGGTGATCCGCGAGAGGAGCGTCGACTTGCCGGCGTTGGGGAGGCCGACGAGGCCGACGTCGGCGATGACCTTCAGCTCCAGGGTGATCCAGCGCTCCTCCCCCTCCAGGCCCTTCTCGACCTGGCGCGGGGCGCGGTTGGCGGCCGACTTGAAGAAGGTGTTGCCGTGGCCGCCGCGGCCCCCCTTGGCGACGATCACCTCGTCGCCGTCGGCCTTCATGTCGCGGAGGACGTGGCCGCGGTCGCGGTCGCGGATGATGGTCCCGGGGGGGACCGTGATCACCACGGGCTCGCCGCGCTTGCCGAAGCAGTTGTTCCCCTGGCCGTGCTCGCCGCGCTCCCCCTTCCAGTGCCGCTGGTGGGAGAGGTGGGCGAGGTTCGTGAGCCCCTCGGCCGCGCGGATGATCACGTCGCCGCCGTCGCCGCCGTCGCCGCCGTTCGGCCCCCCCTTGGGGACGTACTTCTCGCGCCGGAAGCTGAGGCAGCCGTTGCCCCCGTCCCCCCCGCGAACGTAGATGGTCACGCGATCCGCGAACATGCGACGACTCGATTCGATCTCGAAAAACGGCGACCCGGCCAATCGAACGGAGGGCGGCGGCCCGCGCGGGACCTCCGCCCTCCCTGGTATTCGCACGTCCGGCCCCGGCGGTTCGCGCCCGGGCGTCGGGTCAGTTGGCGGCGGCGACGGGCTCGTCGGCGACCACGTTGATGCGACGGCCGCCCTGGTCGAACTTGACCTTGCCTTCGATCAGCGAAAAAATCGTCCAGTCGCGGCCGACGCCGACGCCGCGGCCGGGCTTCCAGCGGGTGCCGCGCTGGCGGCAGATGATGTTCCCGGGCTTCGCGACCTGGCCGCCGTAGAGCTTGATCCCCAGCATCTGGGGGTTCGAGTCGCGACCGTTGCGGCTGGAGCCCTGTCCCTTTTTGTGAGCCATCGCTCGACCTTACCTGTCTCTGAGAATAGATCCGTCCGCAGTCCGCTTCGTCCGTCCCGGCCCCGCCGGGGACGACGAGGCGGGGCCCGTCGAGGCGCAGCGTCGCCGCGCAGGACGGTTCCCCGCCGATCCTGGTAGATTATCCGAACGAACGTCGGCCCGACAAGCCCTGATGCGGGCGAGTCGCGGCGAAGGGGGGAGGGTCGCGTGGGCGAGGGCTCGATCGAGAAGCGTCCGGCGGTGGTCCTGCTGAGCGGGGGCCTGGACTCGGCGACCGCGCTGGCCGAGGCCGCGGCGGCCGGGTTCGCGCCGTACGCGCTGACGGTCGCCTACGGCCAGCGGCACGACGTCGAGCGCCAGGCCGCCCGCCGCGTGGCGGCGGCGATGGGCGCGGCCCGCCACGTCGAGCTGGACATCGACCTCCGCGCCTTCGGCGGCAGCGCCCTGACGGCCGACGTCGACGTCCCCAAGGATCGCGACGAGGCCGAGATGGCCGGGGCGATCCCGATCACCTACGTCCCGGCGCGGAACACGGTGTTCCTCTCCCTGGCCCTGGCCTGGGCGGAGACGCTGGGGGCGTTCGACATCTTCGTCGGGGTCAACTGCGTCGACTATTCGGGCTATCCCGACTGCCGCCCGGAGTTCCTGCGGGCGTTCGAGGCCCTGGCGAATCTCGCCACCAAGGCCGGCGTCGAGGGGGCGGGGCGGTTCACGGTCCACGCCCCGCTGCTGGAGCTGACCAAGGACGACATCATCCGTCGCGGCCTGGAGCTGGGCGTCGACTACGGCCTGACCCACTCCTGCTACGACCCGACGCCCGACGGCCTCGCCTGCGGCCGTTGCGATTCCTGCCGCCTCCGGCTCGCGGCCTTCGGCCGGCTGGGGATGACGGATCCCGTCGCCTACGCCGGCTGAAATCGGCCGGCGAGGCGAGGCACCCGGCTTACAAGCCTTTTGTAGGCTGGGTCGAGACCCAGCCCACGCAAGCCTCGGCTTCTCCGGGCTGGGTCTCGAGCCAGCCTACAAAAGGCCGCGAGTTCGATGCGACGGCCCGCCCGGGCTCACCAGTAGACCCAGTCGTACGGCGGGTCGCCGGGCTCGATCTCCTTCTCGGAGATGTTGCGCTCGTCGCCGCGGCGGATGTAGTCGATCTTGAGGGTCTTGTAGCGGACGATCGGCTTGCCGCCGTCGGGGGGGGTGATCTCCTTGTAGCCGTCGGAGAGGCCCCGGACGTAGATGCTGTAGCGGTCGGAGGACGTGTCCCACCGCTCCCACACGGCCACGCCGAAGACCGCGTCGTCGACCCCCTGCTTGGTGCTGGGGGGGATGGTCCCCATCACGTCGACGGCGCCGCGGAGGGCGATGGTGGGATCCTCGCGGTTCTTGATGATCGGGATCGCCTCCGGGATCACGGCGTCCTCGAACTTCTGCCCGCGCTCGTTCACCATGATGAACTGGGGCAGGAACGGCCGGGGCGTGCCGGTGCGGTTCACGACCTTGTAATAGAGGTAGTGGACGGCGCGACGCCCCTTGCCGGGGATCTCGACCGTCTGGATCCGCAGCGGCTTGTAGGCGAAGTCGAGGACCCAGATCCCCGCGCGGTCCTTGGGGAGCGGCGCGGTCTTGATCGAGGTCCAGCCGCCGAACGAGACGCGGTCGTGCCGCCAGGGGATCGTCGGCAGTTCGGGGATCAGCTTGGGCGCCGGGTCGGGCGTGGGGTGGATCTGGTCTTCGGGCTGGAGGCCGGCGGGGGCGGCGTCCTGCGCCCGGGCGAGGCCGACGGCCGTCGTCGAGAGCGCCAGGGCGAGCGCGATCCGCCTTGTGAGGATCGACACGGGACAGTCTCCCCAGGTCTATGTCCCGCGAGAGGGACGAGGTCCAGAGCGTATTCGTTCGGCGGACGGAATCGACGTGCGGGCGCGTCCGGGTGTGGAGGCCGCAGGCTATCCCGCACCGTCAAAGTCCGTCAAGTCGTCTTCAAGTTTAGCCGCCGTTCGAGCAAACTGGCCCGGTCGGCCGGCGGAACCCCGAGATTTTCCCCCGCGCGGGGCGAATCGCCAGGGTTGCAACGCCTGCGAGGGCTCTTACAATGAAGCGGCGCGGCCCCCCCGGGGCCGGGACGGGCCGAACCCACGAAGGACTCCGCCGCCCATGTCTATCCGCAGGATTGGAACGTACGCCGCCCTCCTCGTCCTGGCGGCCGGGGCCGGTGAGGCGCTCGGCGACGGCTTCGAGACGATCGTCCTGAAGGACGGCCAGCGCGTCGTCGGCGACGTGGTCGCCGAGAAGCCCGAGGCCCTGTACGTCGACCTGGGGTACGACCTCCTGAAGGTCCCCCGCGAGTCGATCGCCCGGCGGGCGAAGGGCGAGGAGGCGTCGGGCGAGGTCGTCGCGAAGCCCGGGACGACGGTCGCCGACCCGTCCGGGTTCTTCGCGACCGGATCGCTGCGGCCCGCGCCGGTGAAGGAGCTGGTGGCCAAGCACGGCGAGGCCGTCGTCGCGATCGAGACCCCCTCGGGGAAGGGCTCCGGCTTCCTCATCAACGACCAGGGCTACGCGATCACCAACGCGCACGTCATCGAGGGCGAGACGCGGATCGCCGCGATCCTCTACCAGAACGCCCCGGGCGGCGGGCTGTCGCGGCGGCGCGTGGAGGACGTGGAGATCGTCGCGATCAACCCATTCTTCGACCTGGCCCTGATCAAGCTCCCCCTCGGCGCGGACGTGAAACCCGGCCACGCGATCCTGGGTAGTGAGGAAGTGAACTCGGGGGATTCGGTCTTCGCCGTGGGCAACCCGCTCGGGATGGAGCGGACCGTGACGCAGGGGATCGTGAGCAATCGCAGCCGGAACCTGGAAGGCCAGCTCTACATCCAGACCGACACCGCCATCAACCCCGGCAACTCCGGCGGCCCCCTGTTCAACCAGCGCGGGGAGGTCGTGGGGGTGACCAGCCGGGGGGCGCGGGCGGACATGGCCGACAACCTGGGGTTCGCGATCCCGATCGCCTACGTCAAGGACTTCATCCGCCATCGCGAGGCGTTCGCGTTCGACAAGACCAACCCCAACAGCGGCTACCGCTACCTCGACCCGCCTCGACGCCCCCGGCGCGAGAAGCCGGAGGGCCTGATCGGCAAGCCCGGCGAGTCGAAGTGAGCCGATCGCCCCGCCGAGGGCGCCCCGCCGGCCGTCGCCGGGCGGGTGCCCGCATCGGGCTTTCGCGGTGAGGAAGCAAGGGTCATCGGCCGCCAGGCCGCGTGACGTGACAGGTCTCGTTCCCGGCCGGTGAGCCGTGGCGCGCCAGCCAGCAGAATGGAGTGTTGATCGATGCCTAAGGCCCAGGGGGCGACTCTTCGCCTGGCCCTCGTCGGAATGCTCGGACTGACGTCCCTCGGGGCGGCCACGCCGGAGCAGGTGCTCCCCGACTCGACCCTCTTCTTCCTCAAGGTCGCCGACGTGGGCAAGTTCCGCGAGGCGTTCCGCGCCAGCACCTACGGCCAGCTCCTCGCCGACCCGGCCATGGCGGACCTGCGCGCCGACTTCATCGAGAAGGCGAAGCCGACCAGCGACGCCCTGAAGGAGCGCGTGGGCGTCTCCCTGAAGGAACTGGCCGAGCTGCCCAAGGGGGCCGTCGCGATCGCGGCGATCGCCGGGGCCGACGACAAGCCGACGGTCTCGCTGGCGATCATCGCCGACGCGGGCGACAACGCCCCCAAGCTCGCCGAGGTCCTGACCCGCAGCAACAAGCAGGCGGCCGACAACGGCGCCAAGGTCGCCGTCGAGACCTTCAACGGCAACCCGCTGCACGTCATCACCCCGCCCGACGAGCCCGGCGACGACAAGCCGGCCCCGCCGCCGGTCGTCTGGACCTACTCCGGCAGCACGTTCTTCCTCGGGAGCGACGTCGCCGCCATCAAGGACCTGGCGACCAACGCCGGGGGCCGCGGCTCCTCCTCCCTCGGCGCCGGCGAGGCGTTCGTCAAGACCCAGAACAAGATCGGCGGCGAGTCCGCCCAGGTGATCTGGTTCGCCGACGTCGTCAAGCTGATCAAGTTCGCCACCAAGGCCGGCGCCCGCGGCAACGACGCCCAGGCCCAGCAGCTCGCCTTCCAGATCCAGGCCCTCGGCCTCGACGGCCTCAAGTCGGTCGGCGGCACGCTCTCGCTGAACGCCGGCGGCTACAGCAGCCTGACCAAGACCTTCTTCAACGCCCCCGCCGGCGGCATCAAGGGCCTGCTGAAGATCTTCTCGTTCCCGCCCGTCGCCGTCCGCCCCGAGCCCTGGGTCCCGGCCGCCGTCGCCAGCTACCAGACCTTCTCCTGGGACCTGGACAACGCCTACAAGGCCATCGAGGACCTGGTCAACCAGTTCCAGCCCGGCATGCTCAACGTTCTGGAGCAGCAGCTCGTCGGCCCCGAGGGGGGCCAGCCGCTCTCGTTCCAGAAGGACCTCTTCGGCCCGATCGGCGACCGCATCACCATGGTCAGCGACTTCAAGAAGCCGATCAAGGAGGACAGCCAGCGCGTCGTCGTCTCGGTCGCGCTGGAGGACCCCAAGGCCTTCCAGGGGACGCTGAACCGCCTGATGGAGCTGGCCCACGCCTCGCCCAAGAAGCGCGAGTTCCAGGGCGCGACGATCTACGACTTCGAGCTGCCCGACATGCCCGCCCAGAACGGCGTGCAGCCCCAGCTCAAGGGCCCCATCAGCCTGACGATCGCCAAGGACGCCCTCTTCCTGACGACCGACGCCACCCTGCTGGAGCAGGTGCTCCGCCCCGGCGTCGTCCCGCTCGCGGAGAGCCCCGAGTACCAGACGGTCGCCAAGGAGCTCCCGGAGAAGGTCAGCGGCATGACCTTCGTCAGGCCCGACGAGCAGGCCCGCCTGACGTATGACATGTTCAAGTCCGGCCGCTTCGAGCAGGCCGTCAAGCAGGGGATGGCCGCCAGCCGCCCCGGCCAGCCCGTCCCCGAGATCCCGCAGCTCGTCGACCCGGCCAAGATGCCCGACTTCGAGGTCTTCGCCAAGTACCTGACGCTCGGCGGCAGCTACAGCGTCATGGACGACGACGGCTTCGTCCAGACCGGCTTCAGCCTGCCGAAGGCCAACCCCTGATCCCGGGCGGCCCGCCAGGCTGATCGACCCATCGCGCGGCGAGCCGGACCTTCCGGCTCGCCGCTCCCATTTCCACCCCGAGGCCCGCCGATGCCCCAGCCCGACGCCCGCATCAAGGTCCGGGGCGCGCGGACGCACAACCTGAAGGGGATCGACCTGGACCTGCCCCTGGGCCGGCTGGTCGTCGTCACCGGGGTCGGCGGGGCGGGCAAGAGTTCGCTGGCCCTGGACACCCTGTACGCCGAGGGCCGCCGTCGGTACGTCGAGACCTTCTCGGCCTACGCGCGGCAGTTCCTGGAGCCGGCCGAGAAGCCCGACGTCGACCGCATCGAGGGCCTGCCGCCGGCCGTCGCCCCCGGCGCGGGCTCGCGGCCGTCCGGCCGGGCGACGGTCGGCACGATCTCCGAAGCCCACGACCACCTCGCGCTCCTCTTCGCCCGCCGCGGCGAGGTCCACTGCCGCGCCTGCGGCGAGCGCGTCCTCCCCGCCACGCCGCTCACCGTCGCCGACGCGATCGACGCGCAGCCGGAGGGGACGCGATACGAGGTCGCCTTCCCCATCGACCTCCTCCCCGGGACCGACCTCGCCGCGCTGGGGCGGACGCTGCTCGAACAGGGGCTGACGCGCCTCCGCGCCGGCGACCGCCGCATCGACCTGACGTCCGGGCCCCTCGACGCGGCCGGGCTCCCCGTCGACGCCCCGTCCCAGGTCGACGCGATCGTCGACCGCCTGGTCCGGGGCCGCGACGCCACGCCGCGACGGCTGGACTCGATCGAGACGGCCTTCGGGCGCGGCCTCGGCCGCTGCCGGATCGTCTCCGAGGCCGGCGTGCGGACCTTCGTCCGGGGCTGGCGATGCAGCCGATGCGGCGCCGACCACGTCGAGCCCCAGCCCAACCTGTTCCGCTGGACCAGCCCCCTCGGCGCCTGCCCGCGCTGCGAGGGCCTGGGCGCGGACGCCGACGGCCGGCCTTGCGAGGCGTGCGGCGGCGCCCGGCTCCGGCCCGAGGCGCTGGCCGTCCGGATCGGCGGCCGGAGCATCGCCGAGTTCTCCGCCCTGACGGTCGACCGCGCCCGCGAGACGCTCGACTCCTGGGCGGTCCCCGACGAGCCGGCCGACGCGGCGAAGCAGCGGGCCCGGATTGCCGAGAGGCTCGCAGCGCTCGACCGCATCGGCCTGGCCCACCTGACGCTCGACCGCCCCGCCCGCGACCTCTCCACCGGCGAGCTGCGCCGGGCGACCCTCGTCCGCGCCCTGGGGACGGGCCTGGTGGGGACGCTCTACGTCCTGGACGAGCCGACGACCGGCCTCCACCCGCGCGACGTCGGCCGGATGGTCGACGCCCTGGTCCGGCTCCGCGACGAGGGGAACACGCCGATCGTCGTGGAGCACGACGCCGACGTGATCCGCGCGGCCGACTTCGCCGTCGACCTCGGCCCCGGCGCGGGCGAGGCAGGGGGCTCGGTCCTCTACGCAGGGCCTGCCGCGGGCCTCGTCGACGCCCCCGGCTCGGCCACGGCCGACTTCCTGGCCGGCCGCCGCACGGTCGGCCGGCCCGCGTCCCGCCGCGCCCCGTCGCGCGGCTTCTTGACCGTGCGCGGGGCCTCGGGACGCAACCTCAAGGGGATCGACGCGACGTTCCCGCTCGGCGTCCTGTGCGTCGTCACCGGCGTCAGCGGCGCGGGCAAGTCGTCGCTCGTGGAGCAGACGCTCTATCCCGCGCTTCGGGACGCGATCGCGGGCGAATCGCTCCCGACGCTGCCGTTCGAATCGCTGGAGGGGATCGGCGACCTGGCCCAGGTCGAGCGGCTGGACCAGTCGCCGATCGGCCGATCGGGCCGGGCGAACCCCGCGACCTACCTGAAGGCGTTCGACGAGATCCGACGCACGTTCGCCGCCACGCACGAGGCGAAGCTCCGCAACTACGGGGCGGCGAAGTTCAGCTTCAACGTCGACGGCGGCCGATGCTCGGCGTGCAAGGGGGAGGGGATCCGTCGCATCGAGATGCAATTCCTCCCCGCCGTGACCGTGCGCTGCCCGGACTGCAAGGGGACGCGCTACCGGCCGGAGATCCTGGACGTCACCTACCGCGGCAAGACGATCGCGGAGGTGCTGGACCTGACCGCGCGCGAGGCGTTCGCCTTCTTCCGGAGCCGGCCGCGGATCCAGTCGCGGCTGCGTCCCCTGCTGGACCTGGGCCTGGACTACCTGCGGCTCGGCCAGCCCGCCGGCACCCTCTCCGGCGGCGAGGCCCAACGCCTGAAGCTGGCGGCGTTCCTGGGCGGCTCGACGGCCGCGCTCAACCGCGTCGGCAACATCACCCACACCCTGTTCATCCTCGACGAGCCGACCGCCGGCCTCCACCCGGCCGACATGGTCCGGCTGCTGGACGCCCTGTCGAACCTCGTCGACCGCGGCCACTCGGTCATCGTCGTGGAGCACAGCCCCGACGTCATGCTGGCCGCCGACTGGATCGTCGACCTCGGCCCCGGCGCGGGCGAGGCCGGCGGCCGGATCGTCGCCGAGGGGACGCCCGAGGACGTCGCGCGATTCGGCACGGCGACGGGCGACGTCCTGGCGGATCGGCTCGGCCGGTGAGCCCGCGCCCGGCGCCGAACCTGCACGCCCCGCCCCGCGTCCTTGACCCGTCGAACCGATGCGAATGACAATGGCGTCTCATCCGAGCATGAGGCGGGAGGGTGGTACGATGGCGAAGGCCGGATTCGCGGGGCCGCTGGAGGCGATTTCGCCGTTCCAGTTCCGGATCCCGAAGGACTATCGGGAGGATATGCGGGTCGACGGCGTGATCTTCGCCGACGACGCGCTGATCGGGCACATCCGGGCCGACCAGGGTCCGGAGCAGGTGGCGAACGTCGCCACGCTGCCGGGGATCCAGAAGGCCAGCCTGGCCATGCCCGACATCCACTGGGGCTACGGCTTCTGCATCGGCGGCGTGGCGGCGACCGACCCCGAGGAGGGGGGCGTGATCTCGCCCGGCGGCGTCGGCTACGACATCAACTGCGGCGTCCGACTGCTGCGCACCGACCTGGAGTGGGCCGACGTGAAGGGGAAGATCCGCCCGCTGGTGGAGCAGCTCTTCCGCGACGTCCCCACCGGCGTCGGCCAGCGCGGGCCGTTCGCCTTCACCAAGCCGCAGCTCGTGCAGTTGATGGAGCAGGGGGTCTCGTACGTCGTCGGCAAGGGGTGGGGGACCGATCGCGACGTCGAGTTCGCCGAGGCCGGCGGCCGGCTCGACAACGCCGACCCCGGCCGCGTCAGCGACCGCGCCATCCTGCGCGGGGCCGACCAGTGCGGGACGCTCGGCTCGGGCAACCACTTCATGGAGGTCCAGGTCGTCGACCGCATCCTCGACGAGCCCGCCGCGAAGGTGATGGGCCTGCACGAGGGCCAGATCACCGTCCTGATCCATTCGGGCTCGCGCGGGCTGGGCTACCAGGTCTGCGAGGACTTCCTCACGGTGTTCAAGGACGCCCCCCAGAAGTACGGCTTCACGCTCCCCGACCGCCAGCTCGCCTGCGCCCCGGTGCGGAGCCCCGAAGGCCAGGCGTACCTGGGGGCCATGCGGGCCGCGGCGAATTATGCGTGGTGCAACCGCCAGCTGCTGACCCACCAGGCCCGCGAGGTCTTCGCGAAGGTCTTCGGCAAGCCGTGGCAGGAGCTGGGGATGGACCTGGTGTACGACGTGGCGCACAACATCGCCAAGTTCGAGCGGCACGACGTCGGCGGCGGCGTGGAGAAGGAGGTCTGCGTCCACCGCAAGGGAGCGACGCGGGCCTTCCCCCCCGGACATCCCGAGATCCCCGAAGCCTACGCCGAGACCGGCCAGCCCGTCATCATCCCCGGCAGCATGGGGACGGCGAGTTGGGTCCTCGCCGGCCAGCCCGGCAGCATGATCCACTCGTTCGGGTCGAGCTGCCACGGCGCGGGGCGGATGATGAGCCGCACCGCCGCCGTCAAGCTCGCCGAGGGCCGACGGATCGACCGCGAGCTGGACGCCCTCGGCATCATCGCCAAGGCCCGCGGCCACAAGGGCCTGGCCGAGGAGCAGCCCGCCGCGTACAAGGACGTCGACCTCGTGGTGGACGTCGTGGACAAGGCCGACATCTCCAAGAAGGTCGCCCGGCTCCGGCCGGTCGGGGTCATCAAGGGATGATCGGATGAATTCCAGGCTGTCTTTCGGGCTGGCGGCTTGCTGGGCCCTGGCTTCCACGGGACGGGCGGACGACCTCCGCCCGATCCCGCTGAAGTCGGAAGTCCGCGAGGTCCAGCCGATGACCGGCATCGTCCTGTGGACGACCAACGAGGCCGTCCGCACCGCGCCGATCCAGCTCGAATACAGCTACTTCCCGTACTCCCAGGTGATCCGGGGGAGAGACGAATACGACTGGGGGCCGGTCGACAGGCTGCTGGACGAGGTCGCCGGCCGCAAGCATCAGGCGATCCTCCGGTTCTACGACACCTACGTCGGCAAGCCCTCGGGCGTGCCGACGTACATCCAGAAACTGCCCGACTACAAGGGGCAGACGGCGCTTTCGGAGAAGAAGAAGACCGGCTTCTCCGACTGGTCGCACCCCGAGTTGCAGCGCGCCGTCGCGGAGTTCTTCCGGCGGTTCGCCGAGCGGTACGACCGCGACCCGCGACTGGCGTTCCTGGAGGTCGGCTTCGGGCTCTGGTCCGAATACCACATCTACGACGGCCCGATGACGCTGGGCGGCACGTTCCCGTCGCTCGACTATCAGCGTCAGTTCGCCCGCGACATGACGGCCGCGTTCCATCAAACGCCCTGGATGATCTCGGTCGACGCCGCGGGCGACCACGCCCCGTTCGCGGGCGATGAGGCGCTGCTCGCCCTGCCGTTCGGCGTGTTCGACGACTCGTTCAATCACGCGAAGCACAGCCGGGAGAACGAGCCGAACTGGATCGCCCTGGGCCGCGACCGCTGGAAGGTCGCCCCGACCGGCGGCGAATTCAGCTTCTACGAGCCGAAGGACCAGGCGCAGGCCCTCGCGCCGAAGGGCCCGCACGGCGTCCCGTTCGAGGACCATGCCGCGAAGTTCCACATCACGTTCATGATCGGCGACGCCCAGCCGAAACACCAGAAGCCCGAGCGGATCCGCGCGGCGGGCCTGGCGTGCGGCTATCGCTTCCGCGTCGTCGAGTTCCGCGGCTCGGCCGAGCGATCGGTCGCGACGATCGAGAACCGGGGCGTCGCCCCGATCTACCACGACGCCCACCCGGCCGTCGGCGGCGTGCGCTCGACCGTGTCGCTGAAGGGTCTGCTCCCCGGCGAATCGCGGACGTTCCCGATCGAGGCCGCCGGCGGCGAGCTAACCATCGAGTCCGACCGCCTCGTCCCCGGCCAGCGGATCGGGTTCGACGCGGACCTGCGGTGAGGGGCGGCCCTCAATCCACCAGCGGCTTGCTCCGCCAGACGAGCTGGCAGCGGTTGCCTTCGGGATCGTTGAAGAAGCACGTCTTGATTTCGGCGTCGTCGGCCGCGGTGTCGACCTCGAAGCGGAGGCCCAGCCGCTCCAGCTCGGCCTTCTTCGCGAAGACGTCGTCGACCCAGAAGGCGAGGTGGCACACCCAGCGCTGGTCGGCGTTCGCCTCGCCGGCGGGGCGGGCGATGATCTCGATGGCGCCGCCGTGGTCGTCGGCGAGGAAGTAGCCGCCGGGGGGATTGCCGCCGCCGACGCGGGCGACCTTCATCCCCATGACATGCACATAGAAGTCCTTCAGGGCTTCCAGGTCGGCCGCGTAGATCGCGAAGTGTTCGAGTCTCGCCATGCGTCGCTCAGCCTTTCCGCGACTTCTTCGCGGGCTTGATGCCGGCCAGGTCCAGGACGGCCTTCCACTCAGCGTCCGTCACCGGCTGGACGGAGAGCCGGCTCCCCTTGCGGAGCAGCTCCATCCCCGCCAGCGAGGCGACCTCGCGGAGCATGGCCAGGCTCAGGGGTGGGTCGACGGGCCGCACCGGCTTGATGGTCACCTGGAACCACGTCGGGGCGTCGGGCTTGCTCTTGGGGTCGTATTCTTCGGACTCCGGGTCGAAGGCGGTCGGGTCGGGATGCCCGGCCTCGACGACCTCGGCGATCCCGGCGACGGCCGGGGGGGCGGCGTTGGAGTGGTAATACAGCACGCCGTCGCCGACCCGGACCGAGTCGCGCAGGAAGTTCCGCGCCTGGAAGTTCCGCACGCCGTTCCACCCCGTCGAGCCGTCGCGCTCCAGGTCGGCGTAGGAGTAACATTCGGGCTCGGACTTGAACAACCAGTAGGCCATGCGGGATCCTTGCTCCAGACCTCGAAGCCCCATCGCCCCGGTACTCTATCACGGCGGGATGGCGGCGTCGACCTGGGTATGGAGCGCGAGACTTGCCGACGGACGCCCCGCTCATGGCCGTGCTGACACCTCCCGGCCGCGGGGCGGTGGCCGTGGTGCGCGCGTGGGGACCAGGGGCGCTGGAGGCGGTCGACGCCGCGTTCCGCCCGATGCGCGGGGCGTCGCTCGCGGATACGGCGCCGATGCGTCCCCGGTTCGGCCGCCTGGGCGCGGGGCTGGGGGACGAGGTCGTCGCGGTGGTCCTCGACGGCGATCCCGGCGGCGTGGACGTCCAGTGCCACGGCGGCTCGGCCGCGATCGACCTGGTCGTCCGGGCGTTGGCCGGGCGAGGCGTCAGGCTCGTGGAGGCGTCGGCGTTCTTACGATCGGCCGTCCCCACGCCGACCGCGGCCGAGGCGTGGGACGACCTGGCGCGGGCGTCGACGCTCCGGACGGCGGAGATCCTGCTGGAGCAGGCGCAGGGGGCGCTCGACCGGGAGGTGACGGCGATCGCGGGCGGGGGCGAGGACGCGGCGTCGCGGCTGGATGCGCTGATCGATCGCGGCCGGGTCGGCGTGCGGCTAGTGGACGGTTGGCGGGTGGCGATCGCCGGGCGGCCGAACGCGGGCAAGAGCCGGCTGCTCAACGCGCTGGCCGGCTACGCGAGGGCGATCGTCGCCCCGACGCCCGGCACGACCCGCGACGCCGTGACCGTGCGCACCGCATTCGACGGCTGGCCCGTGGAGCTGGTCGACACCGCCGGCGTCCGCGAGGCCGAGGACGCCGTCGAGCGATCGGGCGTCGAGCGGGCCCTGCGCGAGCGCGAGCGGGCCGACCTGACGCTGCTGGTCCTGGACCGCTCGCGCCCGCTGGAGCCGGGGGACGCGGCCTCCCCGGCCGCGAGCACGCTGATCGTCGCCAGCAAGGCCGACCTCCCCGCCGCGTGGGAGCCGGCGAAAGTCTTCGCAGGCGTTCCCTTCGTCGTCGTCTCGGCCGAGGCGGGGACGGGACTCGACGAGCTGGGAACGGCGATCGCGCGGGCGCTGGTCCCGGCCCCGCCGCCCCCCGGCGCGGGCGTTCCGTTCCGCCGCGCGCAGGTCGAACGGCTGGTCGGGATGCGACCGGGGGCCGGTCGTCCCTAGCGGCTCACGACCCCGCGGCCGGCGCGGGGGGGATGGCGGCGAAGTCGGGCCCCTTGCGGGCGAACGGGCCGCCGGGGGCGAGGCGGAGGGCCTGGGGCGTGAGGTCGCGGGCGGGGAGGGCCGGGGCCTTGCGGTCGGCGAACTCGACGTCCAGGACCGGGGCGTCGTCGCGGGCGACGAAGTTGATGAGCCAGTCGGAGCGGGCGTAGCGCCTGGGGGAGACGCCGATGCGGCCAACGTCGTCCGCGCGGTAGGTGGTGACGTCGTGGTAGCCGACGTCCTCGCCCGTCCACCGGATGCGGTCGGCGAGCGCGTCGGATCGGCCCCGGCCGTCGACGCGGAAGAGGGGGGAGCCGGCGTCGCCGGTGCTGAAGACGGAGTCGCGGGCCGCGACCTCGGCCATCGGCAGCCCCGCCTCGTCGGCCGAGCCGTCCAGGTGGACCAGCCCCCCCCGGGCGCGGGCGAGGACGCGCTCCATCTTCAGGGCGAGCGAGGGCCCGTCCGGGGATCGGCCGCTCCCCCCCTGGGCGTGGAGCAGGCTGCCGTCGGCCGCGACGACCACGTTGTCCAGCCGGGCGTCGAGCCGCTGGCCGGAGGCGACGAAAATGCCGTCCCCCACCGTGCGGACGAAGCCGTCCCGGATCCGGACGACGGCCGGCCTGACGACGCCGCGCCCGGTCGGGTCGCGCGGCGGCGGGACGGCGATCGCGGCGTGTGATGGGGCGCGACCTACCACGCTGATCGTGCAGTCGGCCAGCTCCAGCGAGGCCCCCGCCGCGACGCTCACGGCGGCGAGCCTCCCCATCGACTGGTGATCGGCGTCCTCCACCTGGAGGTCGAGCCCCTGGAGCTTCAGCTCGCCCGACGGGACCTGGAACAGGGCCGTCCAGCTCGTGGAAGATCCGAACGGGGACGCGTGGAACCGCAGGCGAGGGCGGCGCTCGCCCGGCTGGGCGGCGATCGTCCACGAGCCCGACGGGAGCGTCAGGGTCGTCAGCTCCAGCTCGGCCCCGGCGGCGACGTGCAACTCGCCCCCCCCGGCCCCCTGCTGGGCGGCCAGGGCGATCATGCTCTGGAGCTGCTCGGCGCTGCGGACCAGGTCCTCCTCGGCCGGGGCTCGGCCCTCGCCGGCGGCGCGGGTCGCCTCGGCGGGGGGGCCCGCGACGGCGACGGGGGCGGGCGGGGTCGGCTCGGCCTCGTCCGGGTCCGCGTTGACCATGGGGGGCATGGTCGGGATCTCCGGGGGCTCGTCCGGCTCGACGACCGGCGAGGGTTCCCGGACCCCGTCCGGCTTCGCGACCGGGGCCGCGGAGGCCGACTTCACCGGCTCCGACGCCGTCGACGTGGCCATGGCGGTCGCGGGGGCCTCGGCCGCGGGGCGGGGCGCGGCGGGCTCGACGATCTGGGTGCCGAACGGCCCCTTGCGGGCACCTACGGGGGACGGCCGGTCGTCGGCCGCGGCGAGCCGGAAGGCGAGCGTGGGGGCCTCGGGCCCCCGGGCCAGCTCGCGGGCCGGGTCGGACGACTCCCACACCGGCGAGGTCGCCAGCACGGAACGGTCCTCGCGCAGGCCCGAACGCCAGCGCTCGAAGTCGGGGACGGCGTCCTCGGACGACGGCTTGCCGGCGACTTCGAGGAAGGCGTCGAACGGGCCGTAGAGGTTGCCCCGCCCCATCCAGGCGAGGTCGCGAGGGGAGTCGACCAGGGCCAGGACGCGGGCGGCCGCCGAGGCGTCGCCCGGGGCCAGGACGCAGTCGTCCACCCGGAAGCCGGCCTGCGGGCCGCGCACGAGGAACACCGGCGAGGGGCCGGCCATGAAACTGGACCGCACGGCCGAGACGTCGCGCGGGCCGGTCGGGCCTCCGGGATCGTCCAGCACCACGGCCGGGCCGCCAGGGCCGAAGGTGCAGTCGTAGAACTTGACGTCCGCCGGCCCCCGGCACTCGACGGCCGCGGCGCCGGGGTCGAAGTGGCACTGGCGGGCGACGATCGCCGGCGGCCGGTCCCCGGCCGCGTCGGCCGACGCGACCCGGCCCAGGACCGCCGGGATCCCCGCCCCCGCCCCGGGTCCTCGCCGGAAGACGCAGCCAGCGAGCTGGAGTTCGGCGTCGTCGAGGACGATGGCGGCGAGCCGGTCGTCCAGGGCGCGACCCTCGGCCTCGAAGGTCAGGCCCTCGATCGCGACCCGGCCGCGCGCGAAGGCCAGCAGGGCCGTCGCCGGCCGGTCGCCGCCGCCGGCGTCGGCGACGAACCGGAGGACGGGCCGCTTGCCCACCTCGGCCCGGATCGTGACGTCGCGGGCCTCCCCGCGGGGGGCCGGGGCGCGACCGGTCAGCAGATAAGGCCCGTCCTCCGTCAGGGTGACGATGGACTTGTGTGGGGCCGACGCCAGGATCGACGCCAGGTCGTCGCCCGGCCGGACGTCGATCTTCCGCGGGGCGGCCGGCGGCGCGGGGGTCGTCGTCGCGGGGCTCGCCGACGGGGCCGGGGGCCGGGGATTCGACGCGGCCCGCGAGGCGCTCAGCGACGGGTAGTCGACCGTCGGGGTCGTGGCCGAGGGGTCGAGCAGCTCCCGGCCCCAGTAGAAGAGGCCGGCCGCCAGCAGCAGGAAGCCGGCCAGCGTCGCGAAGGCCGCCGGGCGTTCCCACGCCGGCCGCTCGGCGGGGATCGCGGAGGTCTCGAACCGGGGCAGGGGGATCCCGGCCCGGCCGGCGACGCCGAGCAGGTCGCGCAGGAGCTGCTCCGGCGACTGGCAGCGGCGGTCGCGGTCCTTCGCCATGAGCTTGTCGAGCACCTTCGCCAGGGCCGGCGGGACGTCGGGGTTCAGCTCCCGGACGTCGGGCGGGGCCTCCTCTTGGTGCTGCAAAAGCTTCTGGAGCACCGTCCCGCCGGGGAAGGGGGGCCGGCCGGTCAGCATGTGGAACAGGGTGCAGCCCAGCGAGTACAGGTCGCTGCGGACGTCGACGTCCCGCGGGTCGCGGGCCTGCTCGGGGCTGATGTAGTCGAACGTCCCCAGGGTCATGCCGGTCTGGGTCAGCCCGCCGCGCTCGCCCTGGCGTTCGAACCGCCGGGCCAGGCCCATGTCGACCAGCTTGGCCCGGCCCTCGGGGGTGATGATGATGTTCGAGGGCTTGACGTCGCGGTGGACGACCCCGCGGAGCGAGGCGTGGACGAGCGCCTGGGCCATCTGGAGCGTGACGTCGACGGCCTCGGCGACCGACATCGGGCCCCGCTCGTCGACCCGGCGGCGGATCGTCTCCCCCTCGACGAACTCGAAGACGATGTAGTGGAAGGGCCCGTCCTGGCCCAGGCTGTAGACCCGGGCGATGTTCTCGTGGTCGAGCCGGGCCGCCGACCGACCCTCCTGGTAGAAGCGCTGGACGACCTCGGGGTCTTCGACCTGATCGGGGGGGAGGAGCTTCAGCGCGACCTCGCGGTCGAGGGTGGCGTCGTGGGCGCGGAACACGGCCCCCATGCCGCCGGCGCCGATCGCCTCCTCCAGCACGAAGGTCCCCAGGACGTCCCCGGGTCGGGGGAGCGACGCCGCGGGCGGGCGGGCCGCCGCCGCCCGCTTGGAGTCCACGCTGGAGCCGCGGGCCGCCGTCGGGGCGTCGGGCTCGGCCCCAGGCCCCGCACCGGCTCGCGACGGGCGCGACGTCCCCTGCACGCGCGAGCCCGCCTGGGGCGCGCGACCGCCGGAGGGGTCGGGTGGGGCGTGGGAGGACTCGTGCTCGCTCAAAGGGGCTCATCCCCCAACAAGACGTCCGTGCGCATCCCGAAGACGAACCGAAGCCGGGCCGAGGCCCTCGAAGACGTGAATCCCGCCGGGTGCATGCTTGGGCCGCGGGACCCTGCAACTATAAGTCCGGCCGCGACGGGTGTCAACGCCGCAAGCCGGGGCCGCGGAGGCAAGTCTCGTCGCGGCAAGGGCCTGCGACGGGATCCGACCGCGTGCGACCGATCGCGGAGGGGGACGGCCCGAATCCGGCTCAAGGGCAAAATCCCCGACGGTCGATACAACCCACCGGATGGATCGGCGACCTCCCACGGACGCCGGTCGCGGCGGGAATGGACAGGACAGGGGCGGCAGGAGGCAGCGCAATGTGGCACCGGATCCTTCGGAGACGTCCGTTCCTTGCGAACCCGCAAGCGAGCGGTGCGGCCCCACACGCCACGCGGATCAAGCGCCGCCCCGCCGTCGAGTCGCTCGAAGGCCGTCGGCTGATGACCGCCTCGCTCGCCCCCATCCCCGACGTCGCGGCCCCGAGCGGTCAGGGGTATCAGCTCACCCTCGACGGCAGCGCCAGCGGGGCGACCTCCCAGACCTTCACCGCCACGTCCGACAACCCCAACATCCAGGTGTCGGTCGCCAACGGCCAGTTCTGGACCATCAACGTCCAGCACCTCTCGTCCGGGGGCGACGACCCCAACATCATCAATGAGCCGCTGACCTTCCAGTTCTTCCCGGACGTCGCCCCGCAGACCGTCGACCGCATCACCAACTTCAGCAACAACGGCTACTACGTCGACACCGGCCGTTACTTCCCGCGGATCGTGGAAGGCTTCGTCGCCCAGGGCGGCTCCAACAGCGCCACGAGTACGGCCTCGTCCAGCGGCGTGACGCCGATCGGGATCGAGGTGGACCCCTCGGTCGACTTCAGCAGCTACGGCCAGCTCGCGATGGCCAACTCCGGCCCCGGCGACACCAGCGACGCCCAATTCTTCATCACGTTCGGGCCGCAACCGGCGATCAACCAGAAGTACACCATCTTCGGCCAGCAGGTCGACGGGTTCGACACGCTGGAGAAGATGTCGCAGATCACGACGGTCACCGCCACCGGGGGGACCGAGAAATCGATCCCGGTCAACCCGGTGACGATCACCTCGTCCACGATCTCCAGCCAGAACCCCAACGGGGCGCTGCTGATCGACACGACGGCGGCCGGGGCGGGCGAGTCGGCGACGATCACCGTCACCGCGACCGACCCGTCGGACGGCTCGACGGCCGTCCAGAAGTTCAAGGTCTACACGGCCGGGGACACCAGGGCCGTCCGGCTGATCGGCGACGTCCTGATCGCCACGCCGATCGCCCTGGGCAAGTTCTTCGGCGGCACGAACACGATCGAGGTGAAGCAGGCCGACGCCCCGACGATCCCGGCGTCGCAGAACCTCCAGGTGTTCGTCAACGGCACGCTGGACTCGATCCAGCCGGTGCCGTCGGCCCTGTCCCAGATCATCATCCAGGGCTCCAAGGCCAACGACGACATCTCGGTGGACGACTCGGTCACGGTCCCCGCCACCATCGACGGCGGCCTGGGCGGGAGGAACCGGGTGAAGGGCGGGGGGGGCTTCACGCTGGCCCACGGCTGGTTCGGCCGGACGACCCTCACCGCCGGCGAGGGCTTCAACCGCCTGGCGGGCCGCGCCGGCCAGGTCAGGTTCCGGGCCAACGCCAACACCCAGTACGCCTTCGCCGGGCAAGCTCGCGGCCGGGCCAGCAACGGCCAGACGCTCAAGCCGACCGGCACCTACTACAAGTTCATCAACGGCCGCCTGACGCCGGTTCTCAAGATCGAGAGCTGACGCTACGCTGGACGTCGCGTCGCGGTGCGAAGCGAAGCGGGGACGCCCCCCGCTTCGTCGCGTTTCGAAGGCCGACCGAGCGAGCCCGACGGGTGCCATGACCCCGCTCCCCATCGACCCCAGCCTGCCCCGGATCCTCGACGCGCTCGACGCCCGCGGCTCGCTCGTGCTGGTCGCCGAGCCGGGCTCGGGCAAGACGACCCGCGTCCCGCCGGCGATGGCCCGCCGCGGGGCGGGGGGGGCGGTGTTCGTGCTCCAGCCCCGTCGCGTCGCGGCGCGGTCGACGGCCGCCCGCATCGCCGAGGAGCAGGGCTGGACGCTCGGCCGCGAGGTCGGCTACCACGTCCGGTTCGACCGCCGCGCCTCGGCCGACTCCCGCCTCGTCGTCATGACCGAGGGGATCCTCGCCCGCCGCCTCCTGGCCGACCCGTTCCTCGAAGGGGTCGGCGCCGTGGTCCTCGACGAGTTCCACGAGCGGAGCCTGCACACCGACCTGGCCCTGGCGCTCCTGCGCGAGGTCCGCCGCGAGGTCCGGCCCGACCTGAAGATCGTGGTGATGTCGGCCACGCTCGACGCCGGGCCGGTCGCCGCGTTCCTGGACGCGCCGGTGGTGCAGGTCCCGGGGCGGACGTTCCCGGTCGCCGTCTCCTACCGCGACGCCGCCCGGCCGGCCGACCCGGAGGCGATCGCCGGGGCCGTCGCCGACGCCCTGGCCGACCCCGCCGACCGCGGCCACGTCCTGGCCTTCCTCCCAGGCATGGCCGAGATCCGCCGCGCCCGATCGGCGCTCGGGCCGATCGCCTCGGCCCGCGACGCCGTCGTCCTGCCGCTGCACGGCTCGCTGCCGCCCGAGGAGCAGGACGCGGCGCTGCGGCCTTCGCATCGACGCAAGATCATCCTTTCGACCAACATCGCCGAGACCTCGCTGACGATCGACGGCGTGACGACCGTGATCGACTCGGGCCTGGCGCGGGTGGCCGGCCACGACGCCTCGCGCGGGCTGGACCGGCTCGACCTGAGGCCGATCAGCAAGGCGTCGGCCGACCAGCGCGCCGGGCGGGCCGGGCGGACCGGCCCGGGGCGCTGCATCCGGCTCTGGTCGGAGCAGCGGCACGCGCTGCTGGAGCCGTTCGAGACGCCCGAGGTCCGCCGCGTCGACCTGGGCGCCACGCTCCTGACGCTCCACTCGTGGGGCGTCGCCGAGCCCCGCGACTTCGCCTGGTACGAGGCCCCCGAGCCCGCCCGGATCGAGGCGGCCGAGGCGATGCTGGCCCGGCTCGGGGCGTTCGACCCGACGACGCGGCGGATCACGCCGACGGGCGGACGCATGCTGACGCTCCCCGTCCATCCCCGGCTCGCCCGGCTCCTGCTGGCGGCGGCCGACGCGGGCCTGCTCCGCGAGGGCGCGGCGCTGGCGGCGTTGCTCTCCGAGAAGGACGTCGCCGAGCGCCGCCGGCCCGGCGGCCGTCGGGGGGCGTCGGACATGCTGGATCGGCTCGACATGCTGGCGGAGGCCGAGGCCGCGCGGTTCGCGCCCTCGCTCAAGGACCGCGGCATCGACCCCGGCGCGGCCCGCCAGGCGGCGAAGATCCGCGACGACCTGGTCCGCCTGGGATCCAGGCTCGACGCGGGCGGGGCATCCCGCATGGACGCGGACGCCCGCGAGGAGGCCCTGCTGAAGCTCCTGATCCTGGCCTATCCCGACCGGGTCGTGATGCGACGCGGTTCGGAGGAGACCGGCGTGATGGTCGGCGGCCGGGGCGTGCGGCTGGCGCGGGAGTCGGTGGTCCGCGACGGGGAATTCTTCCTGGCGCTCGACCCCCGCGAGGAGCGCCGGCAGGGGACGCTGGAGTTGCAGGTCTCCATCGCCAGCGCCGTGGAGTTGGACTGGCTGGAGGAGTTGGTCCCGCAGTCGATCCGCCGCGAGCGGCGGGTGGAGTACGACGCCGCGCGGGAGCGGGTCGCGGCGATGAACCGGCTCTGGTACGAGGACGTCCTGATCCGCGAGGACCCCGCGAAGGCCCCCGACGGCCGCGAAACCTCGCGCGCCCTCTTCGAAGCCCTGCGGCCCCGCGCCGGGGCGATCTTCCGCGACGACCCGGCCGCCGCGGCGTGGCTCGCCCGCTACGAGTTCGTCCGCGAGGCCGTCCCCGAGCTGGCCTGGCCCGCGCTGGGCGACGACGCCCTCGCCGGCCCGCTGGAAGTCCTCTGCCATGGCAAGGCCCGGATGGACGAGGTGCGGCGGGCGTCGAAGGTGTCGTACCTGGAAAGCCTCCTCACCTACGAGCAGTCCCGCGAGCTGGACGCCTGCGCCCCGACCTCGATCACGATCCCGAGCGGCCGGAACGTCCGCCTGGACTATGAGCCGGGCCGCCAGCCGGTCCTCGCCGCCAAGCTCCAGGAGCTGTTCGGCTGGCCCGAGGCCCCCCGGCTGGCGCGGGGCCGCGTGCCGCTGCTGCTGGAACTCCTCGGCCCGAACCATCGGCCGGTGCAGGTGACGTCCGACCTCCGGAGCTTCTGGGCGACCACCTATCACCAGGTCCGCAAGGACCTCCGGGGCCGGTATCCCAAGCACCCCTGGCCCGAGGATCCCACCACCGCCCAGGCCCCCGTCCGCACGCCCCGCCCGCGCTGAGTTCGTTCCGGTCCGTTCGTCGTCGCGACGACCGAAGCCATCGGACGCAAGTCCATCATAGAAAATAACTTGAGCGCCAAAACACGGCCATTTCGAGTGTAGACTCGAATGCGATTTTCGGGGTATCGCTCGCTGGAAAGCGTCTCCTGAATGTCCCCTCTCCCGCCGGGAGAGGGCAGCCGCGCAGCGGCGGGTGAGGGTCGTCGGGGCGCGGAGGGCATGACGGAAGCAAGGTCAAAGCCGGCTCATGACAAGCATCCTTCTCCCCTTGAGGCGCTGCGTCGAAGACACTCGGGATGAGAGCGATGAACGGCCTTCCCCCCTCGCGGGGGAAGGTGGCCCGCAGGGCCGGATGAGGGGGACGACGCGCGAGACGACCGTCGGATCCCAGAGCCGGTCGGACGGGCCTTCGAACTCCGATGGGCCTCGTGCTTCGCGTCCCCCTCATCTGACCCCTTCGGGGTCTGTCTTCCCCCGCGAGGGGGGAAGACCGTCTTCGACACGCATCGGCATGTCTTCGACGCAGCACCCTTGAGGGAGAAGGCGTCGATCGCCAAGCTATCTCAATAGGTCCGGCGACCCTCACCCGGCCCTCCGGGCCGCCCACTCCCGGCGGGAGAGGGGACCTCGGTCGCTGAGTGATGTGGAGGCTCGGCCCTCGCCTTCGATCTTCCGGATTGCCAAGGAACGGTCGGTCTCCTCGGCAGATACAGTCCGCGAGTCGGGGCCGGAGATTTCAGGAATCGCCCGAAACTTCTTCGGCCCCCCTCCGGCGGCTCAGATGTCGCGGTTGGGCGGGGTCCAGTTGTAGGGGTGGCGGGCCTCGGCGAGGGGGAGGCCGACGACCTCGATCCGGCGCGGGTCGTTGGTCCCCAGGCCGAGTTCGGCGGCCATGGCCAGGTGGTTGTCGCCGGGGAACGGGCCGGTGGCGCGGGGGGACATGGGGTCGTAGCCCATGACCGCCGTGGCGATCGAGTCCGTGCAGACGGCGTTGCGGCCGGCGATCAGGACGCCCGGCTCCTGGGGCTTCGTCGGCACCCAGGGGCCCTCGCCGCCCGAGGTCGACTCGATGCCGTCGAGGATGACCAGGTCGATCGGCCGGATTCCGACGGCGTCCAGGATGTGACGCGGGACGCGGTACGACGGCCGCCGCGGGGTGGTCTTCGACAGCTCCTGCGGCACGCCCTCGGCCGGGCCCTCCTCGCCGGAGTGGAACATGGCCCGGCTGCTGGTGCTGTCTTCCTTGTGCTCGCGCTGGCCGTACAGGGCGATCGGGGTGACGCCGAAGTTGTTCTTCATCCCCAGCGTGACGCCCGCCGTGAAGTGGTTCTTCAGCTTGCCCAGCGAGACGTAGACGTCGCAGTCGTGGTACGCGCGGCTGATGTGGTACGCCGGGAACAGCGAGCCGCCGCCGGGGACCTTGACCTCCTGATAGCTCCGGCGCTTGCCGAGGTTGCGGGTGTCCTCGAACTCCACCGGCGTCTTGGTGGCGGTCAGGGCGTTGAGGTCCCAGCCGGCGGCCGTGAGGTAGGGCTCGAACGCCTCGTGCTGGTGGGTCGACTCCAGGAACCGGATGCGGCGCGCCCCGGATTTGTCGAGCAGCCGGGCGACGGCCAGCACGACGGCCGGGTGGACCTGGTACGTCCGGTTCGCGGGCTTGCCGTGGACGCCCTGGCGAACGTCGCCCACCAGGTTGACCTTCACGGCCACCGTCTTCCCCTCGACGAGCGGCCGGAGCCCGCCGAGTTTGTCCATCAGCCCTTCCAACTCGGCGAGGATCGCGCCCGGGTCGTATTCCCGACACCGGGCGATCCCCACCGGCGACGACGGCGGCGCGGGGGCGAACCCGGCCCGGAGCGACGGGGCGACCATCGGGGCCAGCATCGAGGCCCCGGCGGCCTGCAAGAATCTCCGGCGGCGGCAAGTCGGCTTCATCATGCGTCCTCCGGCGTTCGAGTCGGGCAGGCAAGGCGACGTCCCCGTCGATCCTAAACGCGCCCGATCGGCCGAAGCAACCGGGATGCCGGGCCCGGTACGCGCCTTGGGATTTCGGTGGATCGCGACGGATGCAGGGAGGTCATCATGACGGCCTTCCCCCCTCGCGGGGGAAGGTGGCCCGGAGGGCCGGATGAGGGGGAAGACGAGCGCGGAGGCCGTCGGCGTAAGGGCGGGCCGGATCGCGAATTCCGACGGCTCGCGTGCATCGCGTCCCCCTCATCTGACCCCTTCGGGGTCTGTCTTCCCCCGCGAGGGGGGAAGACGTCCCGCGTCGAAGCTCTCAAGATCCAAGGCCGTCGGCCGGAATCCCAAGGCACCCTGCCAGCCCCGGCGCGAGGAGGGGGGTCACGGGATCTCGATCCGCCGCGTCTCCCCGGGCTTCAGGTCGATGCGACGGGAATCGAGCGTCCCCTGCGTGAACGCCCCCGGGGGGCTACCCGGGAGGGGCCTGGGCAGGTCCATCAAGTTGACGTCGTGCTCGCCCGCCGCCAGGTCGTCGATCTCGAAAATCGACCGGCCGTCGGGGCCGGGCGCGGCCGTCCGCGTGGGGCCTTCGGGGCGTCGGGGACGGACCTGGACCCCGTCGAACCTCGGCCGCTTCGTTCGGTCCACCGCGACGACGACCCGCGCGGGGGGATCGAGCCTCACGTCGAGCGTACCGGCCGCCGCGTGGTCCAGCCGGTCCAGCCGCTCGGACGATCCGGGCGGGATGCCCGCACCTCGCCAGTACAACGAGACCTGGACCCCGCGGGGGATCGACGGGAAGGCGAACCGGCCGTCGGCGTCGGCGACGGCCTCCTCGTACCGCACGATCGACGGATCCAGGTTCATCCGGCCGAACCCGTGGACGTCCCAGTTGAAGAGAGGGCGGAAGCCGCCGCCGCGGCCGGGGCGGGCGGCGGCCTCGACGGGCCGATTCGCGACCAGCCGCAGCTCGGCGCCGGCGGCCGGCTTGCCGTCGGCGCGGACGAGCCGGCCGGCGTAAGTCCGGACCGAGGCCGGGTCGATCGCCGCGAGCCTGTACTCGCCCTCGCGCGCCTCCGCGGGCCGGGCGACGACCACGCGCTCCAGCGTCGCGTCCTCGTGGCCCGGGGCCGACACCGTGACCTGGAGCGGCGTCCCGACGGGGAGGTCGGCCAGGCGGAACCGGCCGTCGGCGGCGTGGAACTCCTGGCCGGGCTCGAACAGGTCGTACGTCAGGCCGGCGGTCGGCTCGTCGGGCCGCCGCTGCGGCGAGAAGCCGAGCCGCACGCGGAACGACCCCACCGGCCGGCCGGCGCCGTCGACCGCCCGGCCCAGGATCACGCCCGCCGGCGCCATGCGGACCTCGACGACGTCGGGGCCGTCGAGCGGCAGGTCGCGACGCCGGACCTCCGAGTAGCCGGCCCGGGAGAAGTCGAACGGACATGGCGCGGGGAGTTCGTCGAACGCGAAAAGCCCCTCCGCGTCCGTCGAGCCCGAGCCCCCCTCGCCGAAAGGCTGGTTGCCGTCGTCGTAGGCGACGCGGACGTTCCCCAGGGGCCGGCCCTCCTCATCCACCACCCGGCCGCGGATCCGATGGCCGGCCGCCAGCTCGATCACGGCCCGGCCGGGCCGATCGGCGGGGCCGGGCTCGACGTCGAACCGCCTGGCCTGCAAGCCCCCGGCGCGGACCACGACCTGGGTGCGATTGAAGGTCCCTCGGTAGAGGTTCTCCATCAGGAACGTCCCGTCCGGCCCGGTGCGGGCCTCGCGCACCTCGTCGGTCGACGTCCCCATGTTCGTCACCCGGGCGCCGGCGACGGGCCGGCCTTGCGGGTCGAGGACGACGCCCGCGACCGCGCCGCCGAACGGCCGGGGCTCGATCGTCAGGTCGAGGGCCCGCTCCGCGCCCTCGATCCGGGCCGTGACGTCCTTCCGCGCGTAGCCGTCCTTCGAGATCATGATCGTCAGGTCGGCGGCGCGGGGGACGCTCCTGGCGACATAGCGGCCGTCGGGGTCGGTCACGACCCAGTCGTATTGCTCCGGGATGTTCGGGAGCCGGACGCTCATGCCGACGCCGCCGACGGGCCGCCCCGAGGGGTCGCGGACGACGCCGCGCAGGTCGCCGCCAGGGCCCAGGAGGAACTCGGCCTCGGCGTCGCGGCCGTTCCCCAGGTTCAGCCATCGGGGCTCCGCGGCGAAGCCCTCGGCGCGGGCCCGAAGGTGCCAGCGGTCGGCGGTGAGGGGGAAGATCCTGGCGACGCCCCGCTCGTCGGTTTTGAACTCCTCGGGGAAGACGCCCCACCCCATCTCAATCGCTGCGCCTGGGATCGGTCGGCCGTCGGCGCGGGACTTGACGACGGCCGTCACCGCGACGGCGGGCTTCAGCCGCAGCTCGACGGGCTTCGGCGCCTCGTCGCCCTCCGGCACGACCACCGCGACGCAGTGGACCGTGTCGCGCGGCGTCGCCAGGCCGTCGAGCGTCGCCCAGACGCGGTAGCGGCCCGGCGCGGCGTCGAACGCGAAGGAGCCGTCGGGGCCGGCCTTCGTCGTCTTGAGGATCGACCCGCTCATGCGGCCGTCCCCCTCGTCGCGGCGCGGCGGCCACCAGAGGACCACGTCCGCGCCCGCGGCGGGAGTGCCGTCGGCGTCGACGACGGCCCGGCCGGTCAGCGGCCTGGGAGGGCCGTCGGGGGGCTTCGTCGGCGTCGGCCGCGGCGCGGGTTGTTCCGGGCCGGGCGCGGCGATCGGCGTCGACGACCCGGGCTCGGCCGCGGCCCTCGGGGCGGGCCGGGCCGTCGCGAGCAGGGACGCCAGGGCCAGGCCCGCCGCCAGCAGGACGGTGCCCGTCCGGCGGCCCAGCGGGGCGTGGCTGCGGGCGTCGTCGAACAGGGCACCCACTCGCTCCTCCAGCGCGCCCCGGCGGGCCATGCCGACGGCCGCCCCGAGGCGCGGCGTGCGCAGGCGGCGGGCGAGGGCCACGAGCTGTTCGGCGTAGGCGGCCGGGCGCTCGCCGGAGGCGACCACCAGGTCGTCGCAGGCGTGCTCGCACTCGGCCCGCATGCGACGGAGCGCGTGCCAGGCCAGGGGGTGGAACCAGAAGAGGGCGACGGCCAGCCGCGACAGCAGGTGGACGAGCGCGTCGCCCCGACGGATGTGCGCCAGCTCATGGGACAGGACGACCCGGCGCGTGGCCTCGGGCCAGGTCTCGGCCTCGGCCGGCAGCAGGACGACCGGGCGGACGACGCCCCAGGTCGACGGGATCGCCGGCCCCCCGCCGACCCGCAGGTCGACCGGCCGGCGCACGCCCAGCGCGCGGCGAAGCTCGTCGAGGGCGACCGTCCACGCCCCGCCCAGGGGCCGCGACGCGCGGCGGCGGCGGGCGTTGGCCGCAAGGCCGACGGCCGTCGGCAGGGTCGCGAGGGCCGCGCCCACCGCCCACGCCGACAGCCAGGGGTCGGGCCGATACGGCTCGACGGCCGCCGCGACCGGCCTCGGCGCGGGGGCGAAGGCCGGCGGGGCCGCGACCGGGAAGGGTTGCGGTGCGGGCTCGGCGAGCGTCGGGCCCGCGGCCACGCCCCCGCGGCCGACGGGCGGGGCGGCCGGCGTCGGGGCGGGGGCCGGCAGGACGGCGAGGGGCCAGCCCGGGGCGAGCGCCGAGGCGGCCGGCAGGACGAGGAGGCCGAGCAGGGCCGCCGCCCAGACGCGATGGCGGTACGCGGCCGGGGCCCGCCGCGGCAGGCCGGCGGCCAGGGCGGCGAGCAGGAGGAGGACCGTCGAGCGGGCGGCGGCGTCGAGCAGCAGCGTGCGCGTCATGTCACTTCTCCTTCTTCCGGGCGTCCCTGATCAGGGCCTCCAGCCGCGCCAACTCCTCGTCGGACAGCTTCGCGACCGAGGGGTCCAGGATCGCCTCCACGGCCGCGGCGGCCGAGCCGGCGAAGAACGTCCGCATCAGGTGCTCCAGCGCCCCGACCTTCGCCGCGTCGCGCGAGTGCGCGGGCCGGTAGACGTACTTGACCCCCTCCCGGCGATGCCTCAGCAGCCCCTTGGCCTCCAGCGAGCGGACCATCGTCCGCACCGCCGAGTACGACGGCGGGTCCGCCAGGCCGGCCAGGACGTCGGCCACCGACGCCTCGCCCAGCCGGTACACGACGTCCATGATCTGCCGCTCTCGCGCCCCCAGCGGCTCCCTCGGGTCGCCCTTCGCCATGACGAGTCCTCCTCACGCCGGAACATGGCAATCGATTACCATGTGGCACTGTATTGCCACGCAAGGGCGGACGTCAAGGAGGATCTCGGGGGCGGGGCCGGATTCAGCCGTCGCGGCGGCCGGCGCGGTCCGCTTCGGCGGGGCGCGAGGGCGGGGGCGGAAGAAGGGGCGGGTTCGGATCGTAGGTGAGGCGGGCGAGGCGGCGGCTGACGTCGACGGAGAGGCAGAGGAGGGCCGCGGCGCAGACCAGCAGGACGACGGCGGCCACGGGCCGGAGCAGTTCCGCAGAGAAGAAGCGGTCGTCGTCGAACCGGGAGGCGGCCAAGGCCGTCCGGACGCCGATGGCGGCGGCGCCGGCCAGGAAGAGGATCGCCCACGCCTGGAAGATCCGGATCCGGAGCGTCGAGGGCCGGAGCGCGCGGACGGCCCACACCGGCGGTCGTCCCCCGGGCCGCAGGGTCGTGAGGAAGGCGTCGGCCGCCCCCGCCCGGGGCTCGTCGGGCCCGTCCGACCAGGGGCCTTCCCAGGGGTCGTCCGGGCCGACGACGATCGGGTCCAGCTCGTAGGACGAGTCGCTGGGGTCCAGCCGGGGGCGGGCCTGGTCGTGGCGGAGGTCGGCCAGGATCGCGTCGACGGGCTCGGGGTGCTGGACGTCGGGATCGCCGATGTCGAAGCGATAGCGGCACTTCGGGCACCGCGCCTGATGCGGGATCCGCGTCGCGTGGTCGGGGACGCGGCCCGAGAAGCCGCACTGCGGGCACTCGATGATCATAGACGAGACGACGTCCCTTACGGTGAATCTTCGCGCGGAGACGTCATGTTAAGATCGGATCGCAGGGGTGCCAAGAAAAACCTTCGCGCTTTCTCGAAAACCCGGCGGGATCAGGCGGGCGGGGCGAAGGCGGCGACGAGGGCCCGGGCCGTGCGGAGGCCGTCGACGGCGGCGCTGATGATGCCGCCCGCGTAGCCCGCCCCCTCGCCGCAGGGGTACAGGCCGGCGACGGCCGGGCTCTGGCGGGTGGCGTCGTCGCGGGGGATGCGCACGGGGGAGCTGCCGCGGGCCTCGGGGCCGGTGAGGGTGGCGTCGCGGAGGAACCGGCGGTCCATCCGGCGGTCCATGAGCGGCAGGCCTTTCAAGAGCGCGTGCGCGACCTGCTCCGGGAGCAGGGGGCCCAGGTCCATCGGCTTGACGAGGCCCCGGGTGTAGCTGGAGGGGAGCTTGCCCCGGCTGGCCCGACCGGCGAGGAAGTCGCGCGCCCACTGGATCGGCGCGGCGTAGGATCGGCCGCCGGCGACGTACGCCGCGCGCTCGTAGCGCTGCTGGAAGTGGACGCCGGCGAGGGGATGCGAGCTGGTCTCGGCCGGGTCGATGGTGACGACCAGGCCGCTGTTGGCGAAGGGGGAGTCGTGCCGGCTCTCGCTCATGCCGTTGGAGCACCAGTAGCCGGGCTCGGAGACGCTGGGCATGACGTAGCCGCCGGCGCACATGCAGAACGTGAACAGGTCGCAGGCCCCGGCGCGCACCGTGAGGCCGTAGTCGGCGGCGCCCAGCGCGGGGTGGCCCTGGTTCGCGCCGTATTGGGCCTTGTCGATCTGCTCCTGGGGCTGCTCGATGCGGACGCCGAACTGGAAGGGCTTGGCCAGGAGCGGGACGCCGCGGCGCAGGAGCATGTCGTAGGTGTCGCGGGCGCTGTGGCCGACGGCGAGGACGGCGACGTCGGCGGGGATGTAGCCGGAGCTGGTCCCCAGGCCGCGGAGCCGGCCGTCGGCGACGTCGAGGTCTTCCACGCGGCAGGAGAAGCGGACCTCGCCGCCGAGGGCCTCCATCTTCTTGCGGAGGGTGCGGACGACCAGGGGGAGGCGGTTGGAGCCCAGGTGGGGGCGGTGCTCGTAGACGATGGAGGGCTTGCCGTGGCAGTCGGCCAGGATCTCCAGGACCTTGCGGACGTCGGGGCCGCCGCCGCGCGAGGTGAGCTTGCCGTCGCTGAAGGTGCCGGCGCCCCCCTCGCCGAAGAGGTAGTTGCTCTCGGCGTCGACCGGGCCGCCGGCGTCGAACTTGCGGACGTCGGCCACGCGGTCCTTGACGGCCCGGCCGCGCTCCAGGACGAGGGGGCGGTAGCCGTGCAGGGCGAGCATGTAGCCGGCTATCAGCCCGGCCGGGCCGGCGCCGATCACGACCGGCCGGCGTCCCAGGGGGCCCGTCCCCGGGTCGGGCCAGGGGAAGCCCTCGTCGCGGTAGGGCCGGACGTCGGGCCCGCCGGCCGAGAGGGCGCGGGCGGCGGCCTCGGCGGGGACCTCCAGCTCCATCGCGTAGTTGAAGTGGAGGTCGTCGGCCCGTCGGGCGTCGAGCGACTTGCGGAGGATCCGCCAGCGCAGGACGGCGTCGGCGCCCAGGCCGAGGCGGCCGGCGGCCCGAGCGGGGAGCGATTCCTCGGGGTCGTCCAGCTCCAGGCGGAGGTTGTTCAGCTTGACCGACGTGCTCATGGCGAGGCGGGGCCTTGGGGCTGGGTCGCGGCCGGGGCGACCGGGCCGAAGCAGATGAGGGTGATGTCGTCGGCCTGGACGTGGCCGAGCGCGTGTTCGCGGATGTCCTGGAGGATCGCCTTGCCGACCACCTCGGGGCCGCCGGCGGTCTCGGCCAGGCGGCGGAGCAGGCGGCGGTCGTCGCGGCAGTCGTACAGCTCGTCCTTGACGCTGCGGGCGTCGGTGACGCCGTCGGAGTAGATCACCGCCACGTCGCCCGGGCCCAGCGTCACCTGCGACTGCTTGTACTCCACGCCGGGCAGGATCCCCAGCGGGAAGCCGGCGATCTCCTCCCCCAGCTCCTCCACGCGGCCGTCGGCGCGGCGGACCAGGATCGGCAGGTGGCCGGCCGAGGCGAACGAGAGGGTCCCGGTCTTCGCGTCCAGGACGCTGAGGCTCAGGGTGATGAACTTCTCCTCGATGCCGGCCGAGATGAGCATCGCGTTCAGCTCGGCGGCGGCGGCCCCGGGCGCGTTCTCGGTGAGGATGCAGTAGCGGGTGTCGCCGGAGAACTTGGCCATCATCAGGGCGGCGGCCACCCCCTTGCCGGAGACGTCGCCCAGGGCGATGGCCAGGCGGTCGTGGGTCAGCGGCACGAAATCGTAGTAGTCGCCCCCCACCTCGTAAGCCGGCTCGTAGTGGGCGAAGAACTCGTAGCCGGCGATCGTCGGGACCTCCTGGGGGAGGAACCGCTTCTGCACCTGCTCGGCCAGCTTCAGGTCGCGGTCGACCCGCTCGCGCTCCAGCATCGACTCGTGGAGCTGGGCGTTCTGGATCGAGATCGCCGCCTGGCCGGCCACGGCGGCCAGGACGTCCAGGTCCTCCTGGTGGAACTGCTTGCGGTCGCTGGTGTCGAGCTGGATGATCCCCACCGCCTCGCCGTTGGGCGTCACCATGGGGACGCACATCACCGACCGGATCTTCAGGTCGGCGATCGAGGCGCTGGTGGGGAGGTCCTTGTCGGCGCCGGCGTCCTGGCTGAGGACGGCCTTCTTCTGGCCGAGGACGTGGTTGACGAGCGACCGGCTCATCTGCATCGGGGCCTCGTCGGCCGGGACGGTGGTGTTGAAGCTGATCCGGCCGCGGCCCTGGCGGACCTTGGTGGCCTTGCGGACCAGCCGCTTCGTCGCCGGGTCGACCAGGACGAGGAACGAGCGCTCGGCCTGCGGGAACAGCTGGGCTAGCGACTCCAGGACGCGCGGGGCGACCTTGTCGATCTTCAGCTCGGTGGAGAGGTCGCGGGTGATCTCCAGGATGGCCCGGAGCTTGACCTCCGGCTTGACCATGCTGGCGATCGCGGTGGAGCGCGAGGCGTCTAAGGTGTGCAGGGGGGGGACGTCGAACGCCTCGCCCTCGTTGATGATGAGGACCTCGCGGTCGCGGGGCTCCTCGGCCGGCTCGACGGCGTGGAAGATGAACTCGACGTCGCAGATGCTGATGCGGTCGCCGCCGGCGAGCCGACGGTCGGCCCCGGGGATCAGCTTGACGTCGTTGACCTTGGTCATGTTGCGCGACTTGAGGTCGGCGACGAAGTAGCCGTCCCCCTGGCGGTAGACCTCGGCGTGACGGCGGCTGACGCCGTTGAGGCCCAGCACGACCTGGCACTGGTCGGGCGAGCGGCCGATCACCGTCCGTTCCTGCGTCAGCTCGATGATCTGCCCGGCCGATTCGCCGTTGGCTCGCTTCAGGAATGCCATCCCCGTCCTCCGCCTCCCGGTCCCGTCACCTCGACGCGGCCCCCCGACCCACCAGAGAGCGTATCACGACCGCGGCCCGCCGTCATCGGACGGCGAGGTCCGTCGTGAGGACGCGATTGCGCAGCAGCAGCAGCCGGCCCCGCAGGACCGCCAGGTCCGGGCGCTGGGCCGCCGCCCCGGTCGCCCCCGGCTGGTCGATCGCCCGCAGGGCGTCGGCGACGATCTCGACGCCGAAGTCGATCAGGCCCGGGTCGGACAGCGGCCGGTCCTTGGACTCCAGGATCCGCCGCAGCCGGCCGATGACCCCGTCGACGTCGCGGCGGAGCAGGGCCTCGGCCGCGTCCAGGACGTCGGCGAGCTGGGCGTCGCGGGTCTGCCGCGCCCGCCAGGCCCGGACGTCCCGCGCCAGCGCGACGACCCGGCCGAGGTCGCGGTCGCGGTAGAGCGCCCGGCCGAGTTGGAGGTAGGCCGCCGACGCCCACTCGTACGACTCCGGGAAGTAGCCGGGCACGGCCAGCCAGGCGGCGGCCAGGCGGTCGGGCGGGGCCGCGAGCCAGGCGTAGCGATACTGGGCCTCGGCCGACTCCCGCCGCGGGGCCGACTCCCAGCGCGGCCCGATCCCCAGGGCGGGCGCCGCCGCCGCGCCCCGGCCGCGCTCCGCGGCGCGCTCGGCCGTGCGGGCGCGCCAGCCCGCCAGGGCGCCGACGGCCGCCGCCGCGACCGCCAGGCCGGCCAGCAGCCGCGGACGGAACCACGACGCCCCGCCCCCCCGCAGGGCGCGGAGCAGGGGGGCCAGGTCGACCCCGCGCCGCGACGTCGCCGGCTCCATCCCGGAGAGCGACCGCGCCTCGTCGGCGGCCTCCGCGGCCCCGGCCGTCGTCGGCAGCGAGGCCAGGTCGAGGGCCGTCGCGCCGGCGATCGTCGACATCTGCGTCCGGATCTTCGCCAGGTCGGCCAGCATCTCGGCCGCCGACTGGTAGCGGTCGGCCGCCTTCTTCGCCATCAGCTTCAGCACCAGCCGGTCCAGATCGGCCGGCACGTCGGGCCGGCGCACGCGCATCGCGACCGGCTGCTCGCGGACGTGCTTCAGCGCCAGCGCCAGCGCCGAGTCCGCCCGGAACGGGGGCTCGCCGACGATCATGTGGTAGTACGTCACCCCCAGCGAGTACAGGTCGCTGCGGTGGTCCAGCGCGTGCCCCTGGGCCTGCTCCGGGCTCATGTACAGGGGGGTGCCCATCGTCGTCCCCTGCTGGGTGACGTGGACGCGGTCGGCCTCCGTGTCGCGGCAGAGGCCGAAGTCGGCCACCTTGATCCGGCCCTTGCGGGTCAGGAGGAGGTTCTCGGGCTTGATGTCGCGGTGGATCAGCCCGACCTCGCCCGCCGCCCCGATCGCCGAGCCCGACTGCCGCATGATCGACAGGGCCAGCGGGATGTCGAGCGACCCCTTGCGGATCAGGTACTCGCGGAGGTTCGCCCCCTCGACGTACTCCATCGCGATGTAGTGGACGCCGTCGGCCTCCCCCAGCGCGTACACCTGCACGATGTTGGGGTGGTTGAGCTTGGCGACGGCCGTCGCCTCCACCGAGAACCGGCTCAAATAAGCCGGACGCGACACCCACTCCGGCAGCAGGACCTTGAGGGCCACGGGCCGCCGGAGGCTGATCTGCTCGGCGAGGTAGACCTCGCCCATGCCGCCGCGGCCGATGAGCCGGTCGACGCGGAAGTCCCCCAGTTGCAAGCCCGTGAGGTCGCGGGGCGCGGCCTTGGCGGGCTCCGACCAAGTTCCGGTCCGTTCGTCCTCGGCTCGCGGGGGGTTGGATTTCATCGCGGCGACCGTGGCCTCAAGGGGATGTCGCGGCGGCCTGGCCGCGACCGTGGATGCCTCCAGTTTAGCTCGGAGGCCGTGACAAAACCGGGCTTTTCGCGGATCGCCGTCACCTCGAGGCGACGACCGCGGCCTTCGATAGCTTCCCCAGGCGGTTGAGATAGCAGAGGGTGAACATGGCCGTGATGACCGCGAGTTGCAGGATCAGGCCGCTTCCTTTGAAGTCCAGGACGGCCTGGGCCCAGAACACGGACAGCCCATAAAAGCCGGCGGCGAAAGCCTTGGCATCCCTGGGCGGAGAGGAGCGGAGGCTCCGGTACGAGGCCGCGATGCAGATCGTATCGACGACCGCCAAGCAGAAGATGGGCATGGTTTTGACGCCCCAATTCACGTCCCTCGTCCCCATCAGCACGGCCGAACATGGCAAGGGACCCGACGGCTGTTCTTTATAAGGAGGGCACGGAGGGTGTGGAAGTCAAATCCAACAACCCGCCGCCGGCCCTATCCCATCATTCTACGCGGGAATACGCCCGACGTCGGGGGATGTTCGGCATCGGCCCCCGAGGATTCCGGATGCAAGCCGAAAAACCGCCCATCGCGCGTTGATGGAGCCTCCACGGCCGGCTATCGTTGGGATCATCAGGGCCATGCGCGCCGGGCCGGACGGGCCGGGGTGGAACGAGGGAGGGTTGGGACCATGAACGGGACGAAACGGCTCCACGGCGGACGATTCCGGGCCTCGATCCTCGCATGGCTCGGCCTGGCGGCGGCTTGCCTGACGCTCGTCGCCGGGCGGGCTTCGGCCCAGGACTTCGCCGACGACCCGCTGCAACGGGCGATCGACGACGCCATCGCCGGCCGGCCCCAACAGGCGGCCCCGGGGCTCCCGCCCGCGCCACCGGAGGGGGCCTGGGGCGAGGTCATCAACGCCACCGACCGCTGGATCGTGCTCCAGAACCACGTCGGCCAGCAGTTCCCGATCGCCACCGAGGACATCCAGGAGTTCCTGATCCGCTGGCCCGGCCGCGCCGACCTGATCTCGGCCGAGGCGCTGGTGGAGGCGATCGGCTTCAGCCCCGGCTCGAACATCATCCGGACCGGCCACGTCGACTACTTCGAAGGGGCCGACCGCACCCTCGTCGCGCCGACGTACGCCGAGGTCTTGCCGAACAACATGGCGGTGACGACGCTCGACCCGGGCTTCAACCGTTACATGAACGCCTGGGACTACGCCGGGCAGAACCTCCTGTACGGCTGGGCGTATCCGGTCCCGCCGGGGATCAACGGCAACCCCGCGCGGCTGCACGTCGTCGGGGCCCTGGTCCTCCCGCAGCCGATGCGGCTGATCGTCCCCGGCAACATCGTGGCGACCATCCTGCCCGAGGACGCCGGCGGGATGACCGTCACCCAGATCACCCGCGGCGACTCGCGCTACGTCCGCAAGGGGGACTACGCCTTCCTCATGCCCATCGAGGCCCGCCTCCGCGGCCTCCGCCTCGCTCAACTCGTCGTCTACAAGCAGGTCCCCCTCCGCCAGTTCAACGTGAACGCGAAATGAGCGAGGGGCCGCCGGGCCCCGATCAGGAGGATCTCATGGCGACCGACCTGAAGCCCCTCCCCTCGTCGAACAAGCATGCCGCGGCCATCCTCGGCCGGATCATCAACCCGGAGGAGGGCTCCCTCGACCCCGACGCGGCGAGGGGTTTCCTCAAGCTCTCCTTCCCGCCGGCCGATCGCGACCGTGTAGCCCAACTCCTGGCCCGGAACCAGGACGGCAAGCTCACGAACGAGGAGCGCGAGGAACTCGACGAGTATCTTCGGGCCGACGCCTTCCTCTCCATGCTCAAGTCGAAGGCCCGACTCTCGCTCAAGCGTGGGGGCTTTCCTCCCGAGTGAGGCGCGATGGACTCGCTGTGGGATCAGGTCCGGGCGCGGGCGGCGAACTGCTGCGAATACTGCCGCCTGCCGCAGTGGGCGGCCGAGTTCACCTTCCCGGTCGACCATATCAGGGCTCGCCAGCACGGCGGGACGACCGAGCCCGATAACCTGGCGCTCTCCTGCCCGCATTGCAACGCCCACAAAGGCCCGAACGTCGCGGGCTTCGATCCCATGACCGACTCGTTGGCCCCCTTGTTCCATCCCCGACGGGATCGATGGCATGACCATTTCGCCTGGTCGGCCGCGACGATCCTCGGCCGAACGGCCATCGGCCGGACGACGGTGGACGTGCTCGCCATGAACGCCCCCGAAGCCGTCGGGAGGCGGGAAGCCCTGCTGGAGGAAGGCTGGCGGCCCGACGACGGCTGAGCGGCCCCCCGCTCGACCTCGGGCCTACGCCTTCTTCTCCGGCTTCGGCTCCGCGCCGCGCGGCGGCGGGGGCCCGTCGAGGCCCTCCTCGTCGGCGGTGCGGTAGAGGGGGAGGTAGCGGTAGTAGACTTCCAGGGTCAGGATCGAGAGCGACGTCTGGAAGAGCCGGCCGCCGGACATGCCCCAGCGATCCTGGCTGGGGAAGGCGGGATCCCAACTGCCGTCGGGGCAGCCGTCGTCGTGGACCTGGGCGCGGATCAGCGCCTCGCGGACGTGGGGGTTCCAGCGCTCCCAGTCCTTGTTCCGCATGTTGTGCAGGAGCTGGGTGGCGTAATACCAGTAGTAGATGTTCCGGTCCTCGGACCGCTCCAGGTGCGCGGCGACGCGGCCGGCCCCCTTGATGAGCGACGGATGCTCGCGGGGCCATCCCATGATCTGGCGGCCGACGAGGGCCTCGGCCGTCATGACCGGCGAGACGGCGTGGTTGGGCTGGTAGGCGTACAGGACCTTCTTGCCGTCGGTCGCCGCCGAGTTCAGGTAGTCGGTGCAGCCGCGGAGGGTCTGCTTGGGGATGGAGAGCCCGGCGAGGTTCGCGCTGCGGAGGGCGAAGATGTTCCAGCCGAAGACCGAGGTGTCGCCCGCCTGGCCGGGCCGATACCTCCAACCGCCCCCCGCCGGATCCTGGGCCTCGACGATGAACGCCACGGCGCGCGCGGCGGGCTGGCGGAGCGCGGGGTCGCGCGAGACGCCGTAGGCTTCGCAGAGGACCATCGCGGCGATGGCGTGGCTGTAGAGGTAGCTGGTGCCGGTCCCGCCGACGTGGAGGTCGCCGTTCGGCTGCTGGTTCTCGACCAGCCACTCGATCCCCCGCCGCACGGCCGCCTGGTGCCGGCTCTTGACCGTGTGGATGTAGCCCGCCCCCAGCAGCGGCAGCAGGGCGAGCCCCGTCGCGCCGGTCTGCGAGACGATCGTCGCCTGCGCCGGGCAGCTTTGGCAGACGTCGCGGACGTCCAGCACCCACGAGCCGTCGGCCTTCTGATGGCGGACGATCCACTCCAGGCCGTCCTCCACCGCCTTCTCGGAATGGACGGTCCCCCCCTCGCGGCGGACGAGGTCGGCGCGGCCGATCCCCGTGCGGCCCGAGAACGGTGCCTGGACGTTCGCCGCCAGGCCCATCAGCGGGGCGGCGCCCATCATCGAGGGGGTGACGTCGCGGCGCGGCGCGGGGCCGGCCGGCTCGGGGGCGAAGGCGACCAGGTTGGGGACCTCGGGCTGGTTCGCGAACTTCATCTCGGGATCGGCGGGCCCGAGGCTCAGCGACGGCGGGTTCGGGTCGTCGACGTCCGTGAACGGATCCCCGGAGCGGTCGGCCTCGGCCAACGACGTGACGTCGGCGATTTCGCCCGGCGGCGGCAGTTCGGCCGTGAAGGCCCGGTCCGGCTCGCCCCGCCCCCCGATCCGGATCAGGAACGCCAGGATCAGCAACGCCAGCGCGTGGAGCAGGAGGCTCACGCCCCAGGAAGGGACCGAGCGCAGGGTGCGCCGGTCGATGTCGCGGCCCTCCCACGCCACCGAGACGCGGGCGATGCGATCGAGCAACCCCTGCGGCAATTCGCGCAGCTTCATGACCGGGCTCGGAAGGTTCGAGGGGGAGGACGCGGCCCAGCGTCGCCATCCATTGTAGGAGCCCGGCCCTTCCGCCGACCAGCCGGCCGAAGCGGCCCCTCATCTGGAATCAGGCGACATCCTCTCCGGCCCCCTCCTGAGAATCGCCGACCCGCTCCCGCATCGAGCGCGCAAAAAAGTCCCCGGCCGGAAGGGCCGGGGACTCGATGACTTCATCGCGGCCGAGCGATCAGGCCTGCGGAGCGGCCGGGGCGGGGACGCCCGGGACGGCGGGGACGGCCGGGATCTCGGGGACGGCCGGGACCGCAGGGGCGGCCGGGATCTCCGGCGTGCCCGGGACCGCGGGAGCGGCCGGGGCCGGCGGGGGCTCTTCGGCGGCCGGGGCCGGCGGGGCCGGGACGGCCGCGGCGGGGGCGGCCGGAGCGGCGACGGCTCCATCCTGAGCGGCCGGGGCGACCTTCAGAGGGGCGACGGGGGCGCCCTGGGCGGCCGGAGCCACCTTGGCGGGGGCCTGCGGGACGGCGACCGGCGTGGCCTTGGCGGGGGCCTGCGGGACCGGCGCGACCTTCGTCGGGGCGGCCGGGGCCTGGGCCACCGGAGCGACCTTCGTCGGGGCCTGCGGGACCGGCGCGACCTTCGTCGGGGCGGCCGGGGCCTGGGCCACCGGAGCGACCTTCGTCGGGGCCTGCGGGACCGGCGCGACCTTCGCCGGGGCGGCCGGGGCCTGGGCCACCGGAGCGACCTTCGTCGGGGCCACCGGAGCCTGGGCCACCGGAGCGACCTTCGTCGGGGCCTGGGCGACCGGAGCGACCTTCGCGGGGGCGACCGGGGCCTGGGCCACCGGAGCGACCTTCGCGGGGGCGACCGGGGCCTGGGCCACCGGAGCGACCTTCGCGGGGGCGACCGGGATCGGCGCCTGCTTGGACGGGGCCTGGGCATAGGCCGACGAGGCCGCCAAGGCGACCGCCGCCGCGCTGAACAACCGAGTGCGAAGCATTGTTGCAATCTCCACGGATACCGGATCAGGTTCGATTTCAACTAGCTCCCGGCGGTGAGACCGGTCGAGCAGGCACCGACCGCCGCGTATCGAAGGACGCATCGGCCGACCAATTGCGTGCTCTGGGAGTTTTGCGAATTCTCAGTAGAATATATGGACCCTGCCGCCATGTCCAGAATCCACTTCACAAGAAAATCGAGAATCCAGACCACCTCGGGACACTGCGCCGTTTATGCCGATCGCAAAGCCTGCACCAGCCTCACCGACGGTCCGGGTCTCGAAAATTTCTGCGGAACCGGCCGCCGCTCGCCCTCCCGCCTTGGAGAGCCCGCGACGAACCTGTTGCCGAAAGTCTAGCATGCCGATCTCAGTCCAGTGCGGCCGGGCGAAATCGCCGTGGTGGTCGCCCGGGACGATCCAGGAGGGTTGAGCCGGGCGAGCGTCGGGGGGACAATAGGACCTGTCCCGCGGGCTCTGCGACGTGGGGCTTCCGGAGAAGCCCGGTCGCCCTTCGCGGCCGGGACGACTTTGCCGTCTCCTAGGCTGGTACGCAAGGATGGGCCCGACCGTTGGGCGCACCACGGGCGGGGTGGGAGGGGCGATTGATCTCCCTCGTGACGAATAGGAACCCGGGCACGACGATCCGCCGGCCGCCGCGATCCGGCCTCGCGACGGTCGCGCTGGTGCTCGCGCTCGCCGCGACGGGGATCGCGATGGGGCAGGAGGGGGCCGAGCCGCCTCGGATGCCCGACGCCCTGCGATTCGCGCACGGCCTGTTCCGCCAGCGGAAGTACGACCTGGCGGCCGACGAGTACGCCCGCTTCCTGGAGACCGACCCGCGCCCGCCTCACGGCGACGACGCACGCTTCGGCCTGGCGAGCGCGCGGCTGCTCCAGGGCCTCTATAAAGAGTCGCGCGAGGCGTTCCGCGACTTCCTAGCGAAGGCCCCCGACCATCCCCGGTCGCGCACGGCCTGGTATCGGCTGGGCGAGCTGTCGTACATGCTGGGCGACCTCCCCGCCGCCCGCGAGGCCCTGGAGCGGTTCACGTCCGGGCCCGCCGACCACGCCAACCTGGAGACCGCCTGGACCTACCTGGGCGACGTCCGCCTGGCCCTGGACGACCCCGCGGGCGCGCGCACGGCGTATGAGGAATCGCTGGGCCGCTTCCCGGACGCCCGCCTGGCCGATCGCGCCCGCTACGGCCTGGCCCGGTCCCTCGCCGCGACCGGCGACGGGCCGAAGGCCCTGGAAGTCCTCGACGAGTTGATCCGCCGCGGCCCCCCGGAATGGCTGGACAAGGCGCGGCTCCAGGTCGGCAAGATCGAGCTGGCCGCGGGCCGGTTCGAAGCCGCGGAGCAGGCGCTGGGGAAGGTCGGCCCGGGCCCGATCCAGGCGGAGGCCCGCCTCCGCCGCGGCCAGGCGCTGATGCGGCTGGACCGGCTCGACGAGGCCGCCGAAGCCCTCGCCCCGCTGGCCGCCGACCCGGCCGAGCCCGCGTCCGTCGAGGCGAGCCTGGACGCCGCGAGCGTCGACCTGCGCCGGAAGCGGCCCGAGGACGCCCTCCGGACGCTCGACGCGGCCCTCGCCCGCGCCGGCAAGTCGCCGCTGGCCCCCGCGCTGGCCTATCGATCCGCCGAGGCCCTGCGCATCCTGGGCCGCGACGCCGACGCCCGCGCGCGGTTCCTCAAGGTCGCGGCCGATTTCCCATCCGATCCCTGGGCGGACGACGCGCTGCTGGAGGCGGCCCGGATCGCCCAGAAGCTCGGCGACCACGACGCGGCCTCCGGCGCCGCCCGGAAGCTGGTCGAACTCCATCCGGGGAGCAAGCTGACCCTCGTCGCCCGGCTGGTCTGGGGGAAGTCCGAGGCCGCCGCCGGCCGTCACGACGCCGCGATCGCCGCGCTGGAGCCGCTCCTCGGCGACGGTTCGAAGCCCCCCGACGCCGCGCCCGAGGTGGTCGAGGCCGCCCGCTACGAGCTGGCCGACGCGTACCGCGCCGCCGGCAAGCCCGAGCGGGCCGACTCGATGCTCGCGTCGCTGGCCGGCTCGGCGAACGGCAAGACGGCCGCCGACGCCGCCTTCATGCTGGGCCGGTCGCACCTCGACGCCGGCCGCTTCGCCGAGGCCGCCGCCGAGTTCGACCGCTCGCTCAGGGCCGCCCCCGACGGCCCGCTCGCCGACCACGCGCTGGCCAACCTCGCCGCCGCGAAGGTCGCCCTGAACGAGCCCGACGAGGCCGCCGAGGCGGTCGGCCGGCTGGAGACGAGGTCCCCCGACAGCCCCGCGCTCCCGCCCGTCCGCCTGCGGCTCGCCGAGGCGTTCGCCGAGGCCGGCGACTGGTCGAAGGCCGTCGAGCAGTTCCGCCCGCTCGCCGAGTCGACCGCCCCCCAGGTCCCCGCCGACCTGAAGGAGCGCGCGGAACTCGGCCTGGCGCGGGCCCTGGCGAAGCGAGGCGACGCCGCCGGGGCGTCGAAGGCGTTCGACGCCCTCCTCGCCCGCGCGACCGACGAATCGAAGGCCGCCGCGCTGGCCTACGAGCGCGCCCGCGTCGTCGAGGCGGCCGGCGACGTCGCCGCGGCGCTGGCCGCCTACGAGCAGGTCGAAACCCGCGCCCCGAAGCAGGACGCCGCCGTTTTCGCCGCGCTCGCCCGCGCCCGCCTGCTGGCCAAGGACCGGCCGAAAGAGGCCGCCGACGTGCTCGGCCGGCTGCTCGACGGCGACGAGGCCCGAGCGCGGCTGAAGGCGATCGACCAGCCCGTCGACGCCCTCCTCGCCGATCGCGGCTGGGACCTGATCGACGCCGGCGAGGTCGCCGAGGCCGACAAGGTCTTCGCGCAACTGCTGGACGAGATCCCGACCAGTCCTCACGCCGCCGACGCCCGCTTCAACCTGGCCGAGTCCGCCAACGAGCGCAAGGACTTCGCCGAGGTCGTCAGGCTGCTCGCCCCGATGGTCGACGGCGGCCCGGACGCCCCGAAGCTCCCCGAGCGTCTGGCCCCCGACGTGCTGTACCGCCTGGGCCGGACGCGGGTCGAGTTGGGCGACTGGCCCGCCGCCGCGACGACGCTCGACCGCCTGATCGCCGAGGCCCCCGCGAGCCCCCGGATCCGCGAGGCCCGGTTCCTCCGCGCCGAGGCCGCCCTGCGCCAGGACCAGTTCGAGCCAGCCGAGACGATGCTGGCCGAGTTGATCGCCGCCCCGGCCTCGCCCGACGACCCGCCCGACCTGATCCGGCTGGCGAAGGAGCGGCGGCTCCAGTGCCTCCTGGGCCTGAGGCGCTGGCAGGCGGCGCTCGACGAGGCCGACGCCCTGAAGCCGACGATCGCCGACCCGCCGGCCCGCGACCCGGTCGAGTTCGCCCGCGGCCGGGCCCTGCTGGGCCTGGGCCGCCCCGAGGAGGCCCGCGCGGCGTTCCAGGCGGTGATCGACTCGCGCAAGACCGGCGACCTGGCCGCCCAGGCCCAGCTCATGCGCGGCGAGGCGTACTTCCACGAGGAGCAGTTCCTCCAGGCCCTCCGCGAGTTCCTCCAGGTCGACGTCCTCTACCCCGAAGCCCCCCGACGCCGCGCCGCCGCCCTGCTGGAAGCCGGCAAGGTCTACGAGCGCCTCGGCCGCCGGGCCGAGGCCGCGGAGACGTATCAGAACATCCTCGCCAACTTCGCCGACGACCCCCACGCAGCCGAGGCCCGCGAGCGCCGCGAGAAGGTGCTGGCCGAGCGCGGGGCGAAGCCATGAGCGGGGTCGGCGGGGTCAAACATCACGCCCCCTCTCCCGCCGGGCGAGGGCGGCCCGAAGGGCCGGGTGAGGGTCGCCGGATTTCGAGGAAGCCGCGGCCATCGAGCCCTTCTCCCTTTGAAGTGCTTCGCCGAGAACGCGGCGAAGCGGGCCGGGCGATTGTCTTCCCCCCTCGCGGGGGAAGACAGACCCCGCAGGGGTCAGATGAGGGGGACGCGAAGCAAGGGCACCGTCGGGCTTCGACGGCCCGCCCGACCGGCTCGGGAGCCCGACGGTCGACTCGCTCGTCGTCCCCCTCATCCGGCCCTGCGGGCCACCTTCCCCCGCGAGGGGGGAAGGCCGTCGTCGTCGGCTTGCTCCGCCTTCGCGCGCCCGACGTGCCCTCGGCACCCCGACGACTCTCACCCGCCGCTGCGCGGCTCCCCTCTCCCGGCGGTAGAGGGGACGACATGGAAACGCCGCGATCCCTCGTCACACCGGGAAGGAGCCCGTTCATGGCCGTGACTTCACGCGTCGCCTTCATCCTGCTCGCGGCCTCGCTGCCGGTCGGCGCGGCCGCCGCGGAGGGGCCGCGGGGCGACCTCTCGGTGGAGGTCCAGCGCCGGGCCGCGAGGGTCGCGGGCGAGGTACTGGTCTGGTACGAGCGGACGCCGGCCGGCGAGCGCATGGCCTGGGGCGGGCTCGCGGCGTGCGCGGCGCTGGGGGCGTGCGTGACGCTGGAGCGCCTGGCGCGGCTGCGACGCCGGGCCGTGGTGCCGAACGACTTCCTCGCCCGGTTCGTGGACCGGCTCCACGCCGGCAAGCTCGACGGCGGCCAGGCGCTGGACTACTGCGAGATGCACCCCAGCCCCGCCGCGCGCGTCGCCCTGGCCGCGGTGCGCCGCTGGGGGCGGCCGGCGGCCGAGCTGGAACGGGCCGTCGACCTGGCGCACCGCTGGGAATCGGAGCAATTGCGGCGGAACGTCGGGACGCTGAGGCGGATCGCGACGCTCGCCCCGCTGATCGGCCTGTTCGGCTCGCTGCTGATCGCCCAGCGCCTGCTGCGGCAGGCCGGGGGCGAGCCGATCTCGTCCGCATCGCTGGCCGACGCGCTCGGGCCGCTGGTCTTCGGCGTGGGGTTGGGGGTCGTCGCGATGGTCCTCAACGACTTCCTCGCGACCCGAGTGGAGCGGCTGGGGGCGGCGCTCGACCGCCTGGGGGCCGAGACGATCGACGCCGTCGCGATGACCACGGCCGTCGCGACGCCCACGCTCGCGGCCCACGCGCCGGCGCCGCACATCCGGATCGGCGAGCCGGGCGCGGCGGAGCGCAAGCCGGCCGTCGTCGTCCCCGTCCGAGGGTCGGCCGCGCGTGGGCGCCGCGACGAGCCCTCCGTCGGGGCGTGACCCCCGGGCCCGCGTTCGGCTATGCTGGCACGGGAGGAGGCGGAGGCCGATGACCGGACTGGACCTGGAATCGTTCCTGATGCTGCTGAAGGCCGACCTCGGCGCGTGGGCGCTCGGGGCCCTGGCCCTCATGGCGACGGCGATCCTGGTCTGGGTGAGCTGGGGCTCGCGGAACGCGATCCGCAAGTGCCTGGCCCTCTCCATCGCGGCGCACGCGGTGCTCCTGCTCGGGGGCGGGAGCGTCCCCTCCGTGCTGCGGGCCCTGCACCCGCAACGGGAGGAGGAGGCCGAGCGGCACGTCCGGGTCTCGCCCGTCGCCGAATCCGCCCCGGGCGACGCCGACCCGCGGCCGTTCGCCCCGGGAGGCGACGCCCGCCGCGCCGGCCCCGCGCCGATCGACCGCCTCGACCAGCCGGTCGCGCTGGCCGCCCGTCGGCTCGACGCGCCCCGGCCCGAGGCCGATCCTTCGGCCATCCCCGTCATGCCGGAGCCCCCGAAACTGGAGGCCCCGGCCCTGGTCGCCGCGACGGCCGTCGCGCCGGAACTCCCGGAGCCGCCGCCCCCCGAGCCCGCGCCGACGCCGGTCGACCCGGCCCCCGAGCCGCTCGCCGCGCCTCCCGAGGCGATCGCCGCGGCCGGCGACGCCACGCTGGAGGCTCCCGAGGCCCCCGCGCCCGCCCCGGAGGTCGAGGCCCCGCAGCGGAACGTCCCGCTCGGCGACGCCCGCCTGCGATCGGGCCGGCCCCGCCCGCGTCCCGAAGCGTCGCCGCGCGTCGAGCCGGCCGCGCCGAGGCCCGAGCCGCCGGCGCTGGCCCTCGCCCCGCCCCGGCCGGCCCCGGTTGAGCCCGCCGCGCCGGCGCTGGCGGACCTGTCGTCGACGCCCCGCGGGCCGATCACGGAGGTCCCGAAGATCTACCGATCGCGGCTCGACGCCGACCGCTCCGCCCGCGCCGAGCGCTCGGGCGCCAGCCGGGCGAGCGAGCTGGCCGTGGAGCGGGCGCTCGACTGGCTGGCCCGGCACCAGGACGCCGACGGCCGCTGGGACGGCGGCACCGCCCGCTACGCCGACGGCGAGGTCGTCGAGGGGGACGACGACTACACCGTCCACTGCCCCGAGGGCCAGGTCTGCTTCGGCGAGTGCGCCTACTGGGAGGCCGACACCGGCCTGACCGCGCTCGCCCTGCTGACCTACCTGGGCGCCGGCCACACGCACAAGGAGGGGAGGTACGCCAAGGTCATCGCCCGCGGCCTCACCTTCCTGATCCGCCAGCAGAAGCCCGACGGCGACCTCCGCGGCGTCAGCAAGACCGTCGGCATGTACTGCCACGCGATCGCGACGCTCGCCCTCTGCGAGGGCTACGCGCTGTCGCTGGACGAGCGGCTCCGCGGCCCCGCCGAGCGCGCCGTGGGCTTCCTGGCGCGCTCGCGGGCCCGCGACGGCCAATCCTGGCGCTACGCCCCCGGCGCGACCGTCGGCGACACCAGCATCCTCGGCTGGGTCGTCATGGCCCTGAAGTCCGCCCGCGAGTCCGGCCTGCCGATCCCCGACCAGGCGTCGCTGGAGCGCGGGGCCGCGACCTGGCTCGACCGCGTCTCCGACGGCGATTCCAGGGGCCTGGCCAAGTACCAGCCCGCCGACAAGGTCACGCCCACCATGACCGCCGAGGCCTGGGCCTGCCGCCAGTTCCTCGGCCTCGGCGGCCCCGGCCCCGCCAGCGCGGAGGCCGCCGCGTACCTGCTCGACCACGAGTCCGACAAGGGTTCGACGAACGTCTACTACTGGTACTACGCGACCCTCGCCATGTACCAGCACGGCGGCCGTCCCTGGGCCGAGTGGAACGGCCGCCTGCGCGACCGCCTGGTCTCGCTCCAGCGCACCTCCGGCCACATGACGGGGAGCTGGGACCCCGACGACAGCGTCTACGGCTCGCGCGGCGGCCGGATCTACTGCACCACCTTCGCCGCCCTGACGCTGGAGGTCTACTACCGCTACCTCCGCCTCTACGACCGTCCCAGCCTCCCCGAGCACCTGGCCGAGGACGACGACGAACTCCCCGACCCCGCGCCTCCCCTGGAAGCCCCCGCCGAGCCGAGGCGGCGCTAGGGCGACCGGGCCGCGCCGCTCCCCGAGGACCAAACCGATGACGCGACGACGCTGGACGATCATCCCCGGCCTGGCCTTCCTCTCGACGGCGATCGTCCGGGCCGACGAGCCGCCGAAGGTCTCGCACGCGGACTACACCGAGTCCATCCCCGGCTCGACGGTCCGGTTCGACATGGTCGCGATCCCGGGCGGGATGTTCGCGATCGGCAGCCCCGAAGGCGAGGCGGCCCGCGGCGACGACGAGGGCCCGCGGCGTCGCGTCGCGATCCGACCGTTCTGGATGGGCAGGGCCGAGGTCGCCTGGGACGAATACGATGCGTTCCGCAAGTCGGGCCCCGTCCCCAACAACCGGTCGAACGCCGAGACGCTCGCGAGGGACGCGGACGCCGTCACCCGGCCCACGCCTCCCTATCCCGACGAGACCCGCGGCTACGGGCGGCAGGGCTTCCCGGCCATCGGCATAAGCCACCACGCGGCGATGGAATACTGCTACTGGCTCTCCCAAAAGACCGGCAAGCTCTACCGACTGCCGACGGAGGCCGAATGGGAATACGCCTGCCGCGCCGGGGCCGATTCCGCCTACTTCTTCGGCGACGACCCGAAGGACCTCGGCCGCTTCGCGTGGCTCGACGGGAACGCCGAGACGCCCCACCCAGTCGGCCGCAAGGCGGCGAACCCCTGGGGGCTATACGACATCCTCGGCAACGCGGCCGAGTGGTGCCTGGATCGTTACGACGCCGACGCCTATTCCAGGCTCCCCGCGGACAGGCCGGCCGTCGGCCCGATCGTGCCGCCGGACGCCTCGCCGTATCCGCACGTCGCCCGGGGAGGCTCGTGGGCCGACCCCGCGGCCCGCTGCCGAAGCGCCGCGCGACGGGCATCGGATCCCTCCTGGAATGAGATGGACCCCGACGGCAGCATCTGGTGGGTGTGGGACGCCGACTTCGTCGGCTTCCGCGTCGTGCGGGCGGTCGAGGAGCAGGGCGACCTGAAGGGCCTGCGCTCGCAGGTCCGGCGGAAGCCCGATTGACCGGCCCGCCGCCCGTCACTCGTGCCGCAGGGCGTCGATGGGGTTCAGCAGCGACGCCTTGACCGCCGGCGCGAGGCCGAAGACCACGCCGGTCATCGTCGAGACGCCGAAGCCCAGGGCCACGGCCCAGGCGGGGACGACGACGTCGACCATCCGGGGGTGGAGGCTCGCCAGGGCGCAGAGGCCGTAGCCCAGGGCCACGCCGGCCATGCCGCCGGCCAGGCTGAGGGCGACGGCCTCGACGAGGAACTGGAGCAGGATGTCGCGCCGACGCGCCCCGACGGCCTTGCGCAGGCCGATCTCGCGGGTGCGCTCGGTGACGCTCACGAGCATCACGTTCATGACGCCGATCCCGCCGACCAGCAGCGACACGCCCACGATCCCGGCCAGGACGACGGTCGCGACCAGGCTCATGCTGTTGAAGGCGTCCAGGATCTCGTCCTGCGTCAGGATGTTGAAGTCGTTCGGCTGGTAGGCGTCCAGCCGGTGCCGGCGGCGCAGCAGGTTGACGATCTGCGCGCGGGCCTCGGGCACGGACGCCTCCGACCCCGCCTGCGCCGAGACCGCCAGCCGACGCCGCTGGGCGGGGTACATCTTCAGTGCGGTGGTGTAGGGGATCAGCACCAGGTCGTCCTGGCTGTTGCCGAGGAACGACCCCTTCTCGGCCAGCAGGCCGGCCACGCGGAACCGCCGCCCGGCCACCAGCACGGCGCGGCCGACGACGTCGTCGGCGAGGTCGAGCTTGCGGACGACGTCGCGGCCGAGGAGGCAGACGGCCCGCCCCTCCTCGACATCGACGACCGAGAACGGCCGGCCCGCCGCGACGCCCAGGTTGCGGATCGCCAGGTAGTCGGACGAGACCCCTTCGAGCGTCGCGCGGGTCTCGTCGCGGCCCGACTGCACCAGGGCGCGTTCCCCCCTCACCAGCGGCGAGATCCGCCGCAGGGCGGGGCAGTTCTCGCCGATCGCGGCGACGTCGCGCTCGTCCATGGCGATCCGCCCCAGCCGCCGCCCGGCCTCGCCCGCGGGCCGCTCGGGCCAGATCCACATGGCGTTCGTCCCGAGCCCCTGGAGGAAGTCGGCGACGTACCGCGTGAACCCCTGCACCACGCCCACCACCGTCAGCGTCGACGTCACGGCGATCACGATCCCCAGCACCGTCAGCGCCGACCTCAGCCGATGCGCCCAAAGCTGCTCGCACGCATTCCCGACGTTCGCGACCGCCACCCGCATGGACGCCCCCTCACCCGAACAGCTTGCCGACGACCACCTCGAACCCGGGCAGGATCCGCTCCAGCCGCAGCACGTCGTCCGGCCCCAGGGCCACCGGCGGGCGGTCGGCCTCGAAGACGTGCGCCGTGCGATCTTTCGGGTCGACGATCAGGACCGCGAGTACGCCGGCCTTGAGGTACTCGGAAGCCTTCTGAAGGGTCTCGGTCCAGCGGTCGCTGGGGGAGAGGACCTCGCAGACCAGTTCGGGGGGACTGGGCGCGTAGCCGGCGGGCGGGTCGCCCTTGGGGAGCCGGGCGTAGCTGTAGAACGAGACGTCGGCCCCGCGGATGGTGTCGGGCCCGCGCGCGACGACGACGCCCGAATCGTTGCCCATGACATGCCCGAGGTCTCGATCGGCCACGAAGTTCCCGAGCAGCCGCGCGAACGTCGCGCAGACCTTCCCATGCCTCGCGCCAGGCATCGGCGACATGACGACGCGCCCTCGCACCAATTCCTCGACCATACCCGAATCCGGCCGCATCGCGAATTCCTCGGCCGTGAGAAGCGAGGTCTCGTGCTCGACGGTCGCCATCGCGGTTCCTCCGTTTTCATCCGAACAGCTTGCCGACGACCACCTCGAACCCCGGCAGGATCCGCTCCAGCCGCAGCACGTCGTCCGGGCCGAGCGCGACCGGCGGGCGGTCGGCCTCGAAGACGTGTGCCGTGCGCCTGTCCGGATCCAGGACCACCACGGCCAGGACGCCGGCTTTCAGGTACTCGTCCACCTTCTCCATGACGTCCTTACGCCGATCGCCGGGCGAGAGGACCTCGCACGCCAGGTCGGGAGGCATCGCGTTGTAGCCGGTGGGGAGATCGCCTTTGGGGAGCCTGGAGAAACTGTAGAAGGAGACGTCGGGGGCCCGGACCGAGTCCGGCTTACGCTCGGTGATCACCCCGGCGTCGTTGCCGATGACGCAGCCCAGTTCGTTGTCGTCCACATACGTCGCCAGCAATTTGGCGAACCTGACGCATACGAACCCGTGCCTGATCCCCGGGGGAGGCGACATGACGACGAATCCTCGCACCAGTTCCTCGGCCGCCCCCGAGTCGGGCCGCATCGCGAACTCCTCGGCCGTCATCAAAACCCGCGTCTGCTCGACGGTCGCCATCGCGCCCCCTCCCGTTTTCATCCGAACAGCTTGCCGACGACCACCTCGAACCCGGGCAGGATCCGCTCCAGCCGCAGCACGTCGTCCGGGCCGAGCGCGACCGGCGGGCGGTCGGCCTCGAAGACGTGCGCCGTCCGCCCGTCGGGGTCGAGGACCACCACCGCCAGGACGCCGGCGTCCAGGTACTCGCCCGCCTTCGCCACCGCACGGCTCCAGCGGTCGCTCGGCGACAGGACCTCGAAGACGAGTTCCGGCACTTCCGGGCCGTAGGGGACGAGGTCGGCGTCGGCCGGCAGGCGGTCGAAGCTGTAATAAGCCGCGTCCGCCCCGCGCACCGTGTCCGGCCCCCGGCGCGTCACGATCGCCGCGTCGTTGCCGAACGCGCGGCCGATCGGGTGGTCCTCCAGATATCTCGACAGGAAGTAGACGACACGGCCGCATACGTACCCGTGAAGTCGATTCGGCGGCGGAGACATGACGACGCGCCCTCGCACCAGTTCCTCGGCCGTCCCCGAATCCGGTCGCTTCGCGAACTCCTCGGCCGTGAGGAGAGCGGCCTCGTGCTCGACGGTCGCCATCGGTGAACCCTCCATCGCCCCGTGATCTCGAGGCTTCCATTGTCCCGTCCGGGCCGGAGACCGTCCAGCGCGGTCAGGGGTCGCGGCACTCGTCGGACTCCACCAGGCCGTCGCGGATGCGGACGATGCGGCGGCAGCGGGCGGCGACGTCGGGCTCGTGGGTGACGACGACGATGGTCTGGCCCTCGCGGTGGAGGTCGGCGAAGAGGTCGAGGATCTCCTCGCCGGTCCTCGTGTCGAGGTTCCCCGTCGGCTCGTCGGCGAGGAGCAGGGCGGGGCCCTGGACGATGGCCCGTGCGATCGCCACGCGCTGGCGCTGGCCGCCCGACATCTGGCTCGGCCGGTGGCCCATCCGGTCGGAGAGGCCGACGCGGTCGAGCGCCTCGGCCGCCCGCCGCCGGCGCTGCGAGGCCGACGCGCCGGAGTAGATCATCGGCATCTCCACGTTCCGCAGGGCCGTCTGCCGCGGCAGCAGCTCGAACGTCTGGAAGACGAAGCCGATCCGACGCCCCCGCACCCGCGCCAGATCGGCCTGCGAGAGCGTCGCCACGTCGCGGCCGTCCAGGCGGTAGGTCCCCCCCGTGGGGACGTCCAGGCATCCGAGGATGTTCATCAGCGTGGACTTGCCCGAGCCCGACGGGCCCATGACCGCGACCAGCTCGTTCGGGCCGATGGCCAGGTCCACGCCCCGCAGCGCGTGGACGGTCTCCTCGCCCACGCGGTAGCGCTTGGCGACCCCTTCCAGCCGGATCACGTCGGCGACGGCCTCGGCCACGGCGGGTCAGCCCTCCTCGCCCAGTTCGGCGGCCGAGGCGACCGGCAGCACGGCGTCGCCGTCCTTCATCTCGTCGAGCGCGTGGAAGGGGCCGACGACGACGCGGTCGCCCTCGCGCAGGCCCTCCAGGACCTCCACCCGGCTCTCGTCGCTCAGGCCGGCGGCGATCGGCCGGGCCCGCGCGACGCCGCCTTCGACGACGAAGACGACCTTCAGGTAGCGCAGCTCGGCGTCGCGGGCCTTCTCGCCGGGACGGCCGGCGGAGCGATCGGCCCACTCGCGGATCGAGGGCGTGTCGGGCAGCTCCTTGCGACGGCGATGGACCACGGCCTGGGCGGGGACCGAGTCCGCGTCCTCGCCTCGTTCCACCTCGACCTCCACGGTCACGCTCATGCCGGGGCGGAGCGTCGGTCCGTCGGACCGCGAGCCCGTCGCCGGCGCGACGTCCAGGTCGACGAGCGTCTCGAAGCCGACGACGTCGTCCTTCTTCGCCTTCCCCTGCGGCGAGACCCGGTCGACCTTGCCGGCGATCGGCCGGAGCTGGTCGGACTGGAGGAAGACCCGCACCGGCTGGCCGGCCCGGACGAGCGGCACGTCGGCCTCGTCGACGTCGGCCCGCACCCGCATCCGGCCCAGGTCGCAGACCTTCATCAGGACCGACCCGGGGAGGTTCGTGGTCCCGGCGATGACGATCTCGCCGACGTCCACGTTCAGGTCCGAGACCACGCCGTCCATCGGCGACCGGATGGTCGTCCGCCGCACGTCCTCCTCGCCGGCGCGGCGCATGGCCTCGGTCTCGGTCAGCTCGTTGCGGCTCATGACCAGCGCGGCCTCGGCCTTGGCCAGGGCGGTGAACGAGTCGGCCAGCTCGGTGGGCGTGGTGAAGCCCCGGCCGGCGAGCTTGCTGGCGAGGTCGGCGTCGCGGCGGGCCTTGGCCAGGTCGGAGTCCGCCTGCTGGATCGCGGCGTCCAGGCGGGTGATCCGGGCGAGCGTCGAATCGAGCCTGGCCTGGGCGTCGGTCGGGTCGATCTGGACGAGGACGTCCCCCTTCTTGACGGGGTCGCCCTCCTGGAAGTTCACCGCGACGACCCTGCCGATGATCTGGCTGGCGATCTCCGCCTCCTCGACCGACTCCACCTTGCCCGACGCCGCGACGGTCCGCACGATCGTCGCCCGCGACGGGGGCTCGGCCAGGACCCGCCGCGACGGCCGCGGGACGAGAGTCCAGTCGAGCTTGACGGCCCCCGGCTCGCGCGCGACGTTGACCGCCGCGAGCCCCGCCGCCAGGATGCCGACCACCGCGATCGTCGCCAGCGCGCGCCCCATCGCCGCCTCCTCACGAAGCCGTCAGGGCGAGCCGCATGGCCGACCCCGCGAACCAACCGATCGCGACCCGCGCCGACGCCTCGACCGCCGCCAGGGAGCCGCACAGCCCCAGGGCGACGGCCGCGTTCGCGTCGCCCCGACGCCGGCCCGCCGCGGCGATCGCCAGCCATCCCGCGATCGCGAAGGCGTCGATCGCCCGCAGCGCCAGCCACGCCGGCGCGGGGTGCGCGCCGGGGCCGAGGAGCAGGGCGGCCGACGTGTCCACGCCCTCCTCGGGCCGTCCCAGCCACGCGACCAGCCCCAGCCGCATGGCCAGGCCGGCGACCCACCAACCCTGGAGCCGTGCGGCGTCGGCCCAGGCGCGGTCGAACCGCAGGCCCCGGCCGGCCAGGGCCGCGCAGGCGGTGAAGCCGACGGCCGTCGCCAGCGCCCGCAGGGTCATCGCGGCCGGCTCGAAGACGAAGTCCCCCAGCAGTTGGACGGTCGTCCAGAAGGGGAGGGCGGCCCGCTGGAGGGCCACCGCCTTGCGCACGGCCTCGTCGCTGGGCGCGGCGACGCCGTCGCGCTCGATCCGCGCCGCGCCCCCCTCGACGGCCGTCGCCAGGGAGGCCGATCGCGCCCCCGTCGCCCACATCGCGGCCGACAGGAGCATCCAGAGCGCGAGCCAGAGCCCGAGGGCCGGCGCGCCCCGCGCCTCGCCCGCGGGCCCGATCGACTCGGCGGTCTGGAACTCTCCCGCGACGGCCATCGCCTCACCCTCCGGACGGACTACCCTCGGGGCGGGCCGGAGGTTTCACGCGACGGCCGCGCGGGCCGGCCGGGTCACTTCTCGGCCAGGGCCTTCTCGACGGCCTTCACGACCTCGTCGGACTCCGGGGTGACCTTGGGGTCGAAGCGGGCGATCACCTCGCCCTTGCGGTCGACGAGGAACTTGGCGAAATTCCAGCCGATCTCGCCGGAGTGGCCGGGGTTGGTCGACTCGCTCGTCAGGTACGAGTACAGCGGGTGGATCCCCTGGCCCTTGACGACGATCTTGGAGAAGACCGGGAAGGTCACATGGTACTTGCTGGTGCAGAATTCCTTGATCTGCTCGTCGGTCCCCGGCTCCTGCTTGCCGAACTCGTTGGCGGGGAAGGCGAGCACTTCCAGGCCCTCTCCTTTATACTTCTCGTAGAGGGCCTCCAGGCCCTCGTACTGCGGGGTGAGGCCGCACTGGCTGGCCGTGTTGACGATCAGCAGCACCTTCCCCTGGTACTTGGAGAGCGCGACCTCGGCGCCGTCGATGTCCTTCACCTTGAAGTCGAGGACCGACGGCTTCTTCTCGTCGGCGCCGGAGGCCGGGGCCGCGAGGCACGCCAGGAGGCCGAGGGCGGGGAGGAGCGGGAGCGCGAGGAGGATTCGTCCGGGCACGGTGGGGGTCCTCTGCTGGGGATGGCGATCGGGGGGAATCCGGCGGGGGCCGCGGCGGAGCCCGTCGGCGAGGCCGACGGCAGTTCATCTTGGGGCCGCTGGATGGGTTTTGCAAGGGCCGTCGATCAAGAGTTTAACCTTTCGGCCGGCGGCGGTTTGCGCCCGCGGCGGGGGGCGAGGACGCGATGGAAGAGACGCTGACGCCGGGCGCCCGGCGCGCCATGGACCGGGCCGCCGCGCGGGCGCAGGCCCGGGGGGCCCACGCCGTCGAGCCGGCCGACCTGATCGCCGCCCTGGTCGACGAGCCCGAATCCCGGGCGGCCGAGCTGGTCGCCGAGTTCGGCCTGGAGCCGGGCGGCGTCCGCGAGGCCCTGGGCCTCCTCCCGCTCGACGCGGCCGAGGACGCCCCCTACGCCCTGGCCGGCGACGCCGCCCCGGCCGCCCCGCGCTCCCGGTCGATCCGCGCCGTGCTCGGCGAGGCGACGGCCCGCGCCCGGGTCGACGGCCGCAAGGCCGACGTCGGCACCGAGCACCTGCTCGCCGGGCTGCTCGTCGAGGCGGCCGACGACCTCGGCCCCCTGCGCGACGCCGGGCTCGACCTCGACGGCCTCCGCGACCTCCTCACCCGCGAGGAGGAGGCCGAGCCCCTGCCGCCGCTGGAGGGCCCGCCGCTGGACCTGTCCGACGCGGTGCGCTCCGTCGACCTCGCCCGCATGCTCGACGCCTCCGCCAACCGCGCCCGCGAGGGCCTGCGCGTGGCCGAGGACTACGCCCGGTTCGCCCTGGACGACCCCGGCCTGACCCGACGCCTGAAGGAGGTCCGCCACCGCCTGGCCGCCGCCCTCCGCGGCTTCGACCCCGACCTGCTGATCGCCGCCCGCGACGTCCGCGGCGACGTCGGCACGCACATCATGACCCCATCCGAGCAGGTCCGCGAGAACCCCCGCGCCGTCCTCGCGGCCAACTTCAAGCGCACGGGCGAGGCCCTGCGCTCGCTGGAGGAGTACGGGAAGCTGGTCGACGTGTGGATCGCCGGCCGGTTCGAGGTCCTGCGCTACGACGTCTACACGCTCGAGAAGCTGATGATGACGGCCGTCCAGGCCTATCGGACGCTGGACGACCGCCGGCTGATGGTCCTCGTCGGCGGCCTCCCCACGCTCGGGGACGTGACGTGGATCGTGGGCGAGGCGCTGGCCGGCGGGGCGGACGTCATCCAGCTCCGCGAGAAGGGCCTCCCCGACCGCGAGTGGCTCACCCGGGCCCGCGAGGTCCGCATCCTCACCGCCCAGGCGGGCGCGCGCTTCATCATGAACGACCGACCCGACCTCGCCCGCTTGTCCGGTGCCGACGGCGTCCACCTGGGCCAGGGCGACGTGACCGTCCGCGACGCCCGCCGGATCGTCGGCCCGAACCTCGTGATCGGGCTGTCGACCCACGAGCGGGGGCAATTCGACGCGGCCGTCGTCTCCGGCGCGGGGTACCTGGGGGTCGGCCCCGTCTTCCCGAGCGCCACCAAGGACTTCGCCGAGCCCGAGCTGGCCGGCCTGGCCTACGTCCGGGCCGTCGCCGAGTCGACGAAGCTCCCGTGGTTCGCCATCGGCGGGATCGACGAGGCGAACGTCGACCGCGTGCTGGAGGCCGGCGCGACGCGGATCGCCGTGAGCGCCGCCGTCGTCAAGGCCGACCGCCCCCGCGCCGCCGCCGCCGCCCTCCGCGCGGCGCTGGACGCCTCCCCGGTTTGATGATTGCTCCGACGCCCCCGCCCCCTTAAGATCGCCTCGCGGCGCGGGACGCTTTCGCCCCGGCCACAGGCGTGGATTCGACCCACGGGAGGGCGTGATGGAGTCTCCGGACGAAGGGACCGCGCGGGCGTCGACGGACGAGGCGGCCCCGCCGCGAGCCCGGCCCGGTGGCACCGGCCGCGCGACGGCCCTGGTCGCCCTGGCCGCGATCGCCGTGGCGGGGGCCGCGATCTACACGAACATCCCCCCGCGGCCCTGGTTCCCGGCGACCCCGGCCGCGGCCCCCCTCCCGCAGGGGCTATCGCAGGCCCCGCCCCCCGCGCCGTCGACGCCCGACGGGCCCGACCCGGCCGACGCCAAGAGCCTGCTGAGGATCGCGAAGGGGGACGACGGCTCGACCACCGTCGAGCTGGCCCGCGCCGTCGGCGCCCGCGAGTTCCGCCAGATCCTCGGCACGGATCCGGACCTGCTGCTCCGCGAGTTGATCCGCCAGGCGGTCCTGATCGCCGCCCGCGACGAACGCGGCGCCGCCACCCGCGACCAGCTGCTCGACGACGCCCCGCCCGCCGCGGGGGAGGCGCCCGCGGCGGAGGTCGGCTCGCTGATCCGCGTGGGCTTCCGCGCCCGGCTGCTCATCCGGCCCGCCTCGGGCGGGCGGGTCGACCCGGAGGCCGCGCCGATCCTCTCGGCCGACCTCGCCCCGCGCGGCGGCCAGGGCGTAGGCCTGGAGTTGGTCGGCCGACTGGAGGAGCTGTCGCGCACCGAGATCCCGGCGGCGCTCGACGCCCTGGGCGTGCGAGGGAAGCCGAACGCCTACCGCCCCGACGCCCCCTCGCCGGAAGGCGTCGAGGCGGGGCTGAATTCGCTGGGCCTGGTCGAGCACGTCCGGGCCCTCCGCGACCTGCACGCGGCCGTCCGGGCCGACGGCGAATCCCCGGCCCGGCTGGAGGCCCTCGCGCGGGGCTACGCGCAGCTCGGCGCCCTGTCCATCCACCACTGGAGCGCGGCGCACCGGGCGTTCGAGGCCCGCTCGCTCCTCTACGCCGAGCGGCTCATCGCGAAGGATCGGGGCTCGCCGCGGGGCCTGCGCGTCCGCGCGTTCGCCGAGGCCCTCGCCGGCGTCCACGACGCCGCGATCCGCGACCTGGAGGCGGCGGCCCGCGCCGGCGGCGCCGAGCCGCCCCCGCCGTGGGTGGAGGTGATCGGCGCCTACGTCCACTATCAACTGCCGAAGCTGTCCGCGATCAAGCCGCCCCACGACCGGCTCGCGGCCCTCCTGCGGATGACCGCGCTGGAGTTCCCGGGCGGGTCGCGTCAGCTCATCCATGCGGCCCAAGACGTGATCCGGCTCGACCCCGACTGCCCGCGGGCCTTCGACGTCATCAGCGCGAACGGCGGCCTCGGCGACCTGCACAAGGCGACGGTGCTCGGGCCGCAGAGCTTCCGCGAGTTCCTGCGCGCCAAGCTCGCCTCGGCGAAGGACCTGCCGGCCGGGATCCGCCGGGCCCTGGAGGCCGACGCGGACGACGCGGACCTGGACCGCGCCCTCTCCGCGGCGGGCGGCGGCGAGCCCTCGTGGGGCGTGCTCGCCCACCTGGCTCGCGAGACCCGGTTCACGCAGGCGCGGCGCCGGCTCCTGTTCATGCGGGACAAGTGGGGCGTCCCCATCGACGAATTCTGGGCCGCCGCCAGGCCGACCATCGAGGGCCATCCTTATCGCCCGTACCTCGGGGCCCTGACCCGCCGGGCCGAGGAGTTCGACGACTACGAGGAGTTCGCGAAGTCGTTCGACAAGTCGGACCTCGAGCCCAGCGAGGGCGATTTCATCGGCTACATCCAGCAGACGCCGGGGCCCCACCAGGCCGACGCCAGGGACGACTGGAACCTGGCGGTCGCGCACAGCACGGCGTCCGCCCGCGACCTCAGCCTGGTGCTGGGGTCCTCCTCGGACCAGGCGAAGCCGGGCGTCGCCGCCCGCATGATGGAGACCTGCCCGAACGACTCCTACGCCCCCGGGGTCCTGTTGGAGCTGCAATGGGGGGCCGTGCAGCCGCGGCTGGCCGCGTGGAAGGAGCGATTCGGCGACTCCGCGGGCTTCGTGTACGCCCTCGTGAAGAAGCTGCTCCAGATGGGACGTCACGACGAGGCCCGGCCGCTGCTGACGCGCTACATCATCATGTCGCCGGACCGCTGGGGCTACGAGAAGCTGGCCGAATGCCAGGAGAAGGCGGGCGACGAGGCTGGTTGGCTGGAGACGCTGGAAGCCTACCTGGAAAACACCGAGGACGCCGGCCTCGACCACGCCGGCGTGCGCGTCAAGCTGGCGAAGCACTACCTCGCCAAGGGCCAGCCCGAGGAGGCGAAGCCGCACGCCGACGCCGCCGCGAGCACCTGGGCCAGCTGGGCGATGGATTGCGCCGCCGACGTCGACGAGCGGCTGGGCGACCTGGATTCGGCCGGCCTGTGGCGGCGCCGCATGGTCGATCGCTATCCCCACACCTGGGCCCAGTGGTACCTCTTCGTCATGCGGACCGGGCTCGGGGACGTCGACGAGGCGCGTCGCACCGCCGCGGCGATGGCGATGCGGCCCGGCTCGCTCGAACCGGCCGCGGCGGCCTTCATCGACTGGTCGGAGGGCCGGCCTGAGCAGGCCATCCGGCTGCTGGAGCCCGAGGCCGAAACGACCGACCGGCTGACCACGGCCGTCTACATCGCCCTGCTGTACGACCAGGTCGGCGACGCGGAGAAGCGCACGGCGATGGCGACGCGCATCGCCGAGATGAAGGACCGAGGCCCCGTCACGGTCCAGATCGCCGGCATGCTCTTCGACTCGCTAGGCGACGGAGCGAAGCCCATCGACCTCGGGGCGATCGACGCCCTCATCGCGCCGATGCCGCCGTTCCCCCGGTCGTTCTGCGAGTTCCTCGTCGGCCGCTTCCTGCTCAACCGCGGCCGGGCCGAGGACGCTCGGAAACGACTGGAATTCTGCGTCGGGACCGTGGAGATGGACCCCTGGAGCCGCGCCGTCGCCGCGTCGTGGCTCCGCGCGGTTTTCCCGGGCGAGAAGCCGCGGCCCCAGGCCCCCGTCCCGCAGCCCGCGCCGGCCGAGCCGACTCGCACCTGAGCCGGCCGGATCAATCCCGTCCGAAACCCGCGGCCGTCTCTTCGAAGTCGGGATTGAACGGGATCCGCTCGGGCCGTCGCTTCAGCAGCCGGCCGGCGAGACGGCCGGGGGCGAGATCGGGGCGGATCAGGCGGGAGGGGCGGTCGAGGTCTTCGAGAATCCCCTGCGAGGCCAGGTAGCCGCTGCGGACCGCCCCCTCCATCGTGGCGGGCCAGCCGGTGTCGGTCCAGTCGCCGGCCAGGAACAGGCCGTCGACGGGCGTGCGCTGCGGCGGCCGGATCGCGTCCACGCCGGGCCGCGCCGCGAACGTCGCGCCGTGCTCGGTGACGACCCACCAGCGCACCAGCTCCGCCTCCTTCGCCGCGGGCCACATCGCGGCCAGGTCGGCCAGCACGGCGTCGCGGATCATCTCCTTGTTCATCCATAGGAGGTCGTACGAGGCGCTGATGACGACCTGGAGGTACTCGCCGCCCCCCTGCGGCTCCCGGCCCTGGAGCCGGGTGTGGTTGAAGACCCAGTGCAGGAACCGACCCGGGGCGACCGCGTGGTCGAGCGGGCAGACGGGGCGATCGAACCAGAGGTGGACGCCGGTGATCGGGGAGGACTCCATCCGATCGAGCCCGTCGAGGTCCGGCGTCCGCTCGCGGAGGGCGGGGGCCAGGAGGTTGCGCACGCGGTCGAACGGGACGGCGGCCACGACGAAGTCGGCGTCGAGGGCCTCGCCGCTGCGGAGCGTGACGCCGCGGACGTCGCCGTCCTCGTCGGCGTCGATCGAGCGGACGCCGGTCGTCAGCCGGACGTCGACGCCGCGGTCGCGGAGCCACGCCTCCAGCCGCCGGCCGTACAGATCGCCCAGGGGCGCGGCGGGGACCTCCATCTGGAACCCGTCGCGGTTCATGAGGAAGCCGTCGACGAACACCTGGCGGGCCATGCCGACGTCCAGCCGGTCCAGCCGCTCGTTCAGGGCGGAGACCAGGACCGTCGACCAGAACAGTTGGATCGTCCGCACGTCCTGGCCGTGCCGCCAGAGCCAGTCGGCGAAGGTCTCGCCGGGCTCGCCCCCCGCCATGTCGAGGGCCAGCCGGGCCAGGCCGTAGGCGACGCGGAGCTTGTCGCGCCAGCCCAGGTAGTTCGCCCGGAGGAAGCTGGTGCCGAGGTGGAACGGGGCCGGGCCGAGGCCGGCCTTGAGGGTCGACGTGCGGCCGTCGGGCCCGAGGAACGTCACGGCCGGCTCGCGGCGGAAGAGGCCCTCGATCCCCACGCGGCGGCAGAAATCGGCGAGGTTCGTGCAGCAGGCCATGCTGACGTGCTGGCAGTTGTCGACCAGCTCGCCCGTGGCGGGGTCGGTGAACGACGCAGCCCGGCCGCCGAGCCGGGGACGGCTCTCCAGCAAGGTGATCCGCAGGCCGCGGTCGACGAGTGTCGCGGCCGTCGCCAGGCCGGCGAGGCCGCCGCCGACCACGACGACGTGCGGCGGGGGGGGCGTGGGGTGGTTCGTCATCGGGGCCGCCTCAAGACACCAGGTCGCGCTCGCGCGAGCCGGCCGGCTTGACGCCCGGCCCGGACCATCGCGAGGGGATCGACCGCAGGGCGACGGCCAGCTTGCGCCACTTCGGCACGGACGCCCGCCCGGCCAGGACGTCGTAGTCGCGGCGGACGATCTCGTCGAGCAGGGCCCGGTAGATCCCCTGGATCGTCAGCAGCACCGGGCGGCCGACCGGCGCGACCAGGGGGGTCAGCCCGGCCGCCTCGTCGTAGTAGCGATAGGCCCGGCCGGCGTAGTCCTCCAGCAGCCGCCGCAGGGCCGGGCCGGTATGGGCCGCGGCGAGGTCGGCGTCGGAGACCCCGTATCGGTCGAGGTCGTCCTGGGGGAAGTAGACGCGGCCGTTGCGACGGTCCTCGGCCACGTCGCGGAGGATGTTGGTGATCTGGAGGGCCAGGCCGCAGCGGTCGGCCAGGCGCTCGGCCCGGCCGCCGTCGGATTCGTAGCCCCAGATATGAATGCAGCAGAGGCCGACGGCCGACGCCACCCGGCGGCAGTAGCCGGCCAGCTCGTCGAAGTCGGCGAAGCGGCGAGGCGCCAGGTCCATCTCCACGCCGTCGATGACCTCGCGGAGCAGGGCGGGGGGGATCGACGCCTTCCGGACCGTATCCGCCAGGGCGGGGAGGCCGGGCCAGGACGACGCGAGGCCGGCCAGTGAAGCGTCGAGGTCGGCCCGCCAGTCGGCCAGGGCCTTCGCACGGTCGACGCCCGGCGCGTCGTCGTCGGCGAGGTCGTCGGAATGCCGCATGAAGGCGTACAGGGCGCACATCGACCGGCGGCGGTCCGCCGGCAGGAGGCGGAACGCGTGGTAGAAGTTGCGGGCCTCGCGGCGGGAGACCTCGCCGCAGAACCGATAGCTCTCCGCGAGCGAGGGCGTCACGGCCGGGCCTCCGCGGGCTCGGGGCGGGGGGCTTCATGGCCGGAGGACCATCGGGCCTTCGCCAGCCCGAGCAGCGCCCGGGCCAGCAGCCGGGCCTTCGTCGCCTTGCCCAGCGACGGCCGCGCGGTCAGGACGTCGTATCCGCACGCCTCGATCTTGTCCAGGATGGCCAGCCCCCCGCGCGAGAAGAGGTCGACGTCCACCGCGAAGGCCGGCGGGATCCGGCCGACGATCGGCCGGCCGGCGGCGAACAGCTCGCGGGCACGGTCGACCTGGAAGCGGAGCAGGGCGGCGAACTCGGGCGTGAACCGCTTCGCCCGCAGGTCGGCCTCGCGCACGCCGAAGCGGTCGCGGTCCTCGCGGGGGAGGTAGATCCGGCCGATGTCCAGGTCGCGGGCGACGTCCTGCCAGAAGTTGGCGAGCTGGAGCGCCGTGCAGGTCCTGTCGGACAGCCGGGCGTTGGCCTCGTCGGACGCCCCGGCGACGTGCAGCACCAGCCGGCCGACGGGGTCGGCGGAGCGGGTGCAGTAGTCGAGGAGCTGGTCGTAGGTCTCGTATTCCGTCACGTCCTGATCCTGGACGAAGGCGTCGATCAGGTCGTGGAAGGGCTTCGGCGGGATGCCGTACTTCTCGACGGTCTGGCGGAGGGCGACCATGACGGGGTGTCGGGCGCGGCCGTCGAACAGGGCGTCCAGCTCGCCGCGCCACCAGGCGAGGAGTTCGCGCGAGCGGGCGGGGTCGCCGACCTCGTCGCCCAGGTCGTCGGACCAGCGGCAGAAGGCGTAGATCGATTGGAAGGCGGGCCGATGCTCGCGGGGGGTCAGCCACGTCACCACGCTGAAGTTCTCGTAGTGCGAGGCCGTCAGCCGGGCGCAGTAGGCGAGGGATTCCTCGCGCGAGGGGGCCTCGCAGGCCGGTGGGCCGAATCGCCGGAGGTCCGCCTGGAAGGTCATGCCGTAATCGCTCCGACTGCCGGGGCCGCTTCGAAACGGCCGGGGGGTTCGATTCTACAGGCCCCCGCCGGATCCCGCCAGCCGGGCGGCGGTCCATTGACCGCGCCGGGCGGGGCCGTGACAATCGGCGCGACCTCGCCGGCCGTCGCCAGATCGGCCGCGATCATGCATTCCAGGGAGAAGACCATGCGCATCCCGACGACGATCCGCCTCGCGGCCGTGCTCGCGACGGCCCTCGCCACCCAGGCCCCGGCCGCCCTCGGCCACGAGCCCGTCGCCCTCTTCAACGGCAAGGACCTCTCGGGCTGGGTGACGCCGCCGGACAAGTCCCTGTTCACGGTCGAAAACGGCGAGATCGTCGGCCGCACGAAGGGGGACCTCAAAAAGAACCAGTTCCTGGCCTCCGAGAAGAAGTACAAGGACTTCACCCTCAAGGCCAAGGTGAAGCTCCGCAACCACAACTCCGGCATCCAGGTCCGGAGCGAGGCGAAGGGGGACGGCGTCGTCACCGGCCCGCAGGCCGACGCCGCCGAGGGCTACTGGGGCCTCCTCTACGAGGAAGGCGGCCGGGGGATCCTCGAACAGTACCCGCCGGCGGAGGCCGAGAAGATCGTCAAGAAGGGGGACTGGAACGACTTCGTCATCACCTTCAAGGGGAAGCGGCTGACGATCGAGATCAACGGCACGAAGGTCATCGACCGCACCGACGAGAAGTTCCCCGACGAGGGGATCGTCGCGTTCCAGGTCCACACCGGGCCGGCGATGGAGGTCCGCTTCAAGGACGTCGTCATCCAGGAATTGCACTGACCCCCGAGCGGCCCGCCGTCGGCCTTCGTGGCCGATCGTCGCGAGTCATGCAGCGGACGCTTCCCGTAGGCTGGGTCGAGACCCAGCCCGAATGAGGCGGCGGCCGGCAAGGGCTGGGTCTCGACCCAGCCTACCGGGGCGAATCCCACGGCCCGTCGTCACGCCTCGGCGTCGGCGGGCCGATCCTGGATGCAGATCCAGCGGTACTTCAGCTCGCCGAGGATCCGCCAGAAGAGCATGCTGTGCATCCGCCCGGGGACGCGCCCGCAGGCCCGCGCCGAGAACGTGTCGGGCTCGGTGTACTCCAGGTGGTGGGCGACCTCGTGGAGGAAGGTGTCGAACAGCTCCTCCAGCGGCCGGCGGCCCTGGTCGCGGTCGTGCGAGTAGATGCGGACCAGCCGCCGCGTGCGGTAGTAGCCCCCGAGCACCCGGGCGGTGGGCCGGGCGTTGACGTCCAGGTCGAAGTCGACCCGGCATCGGATGATCCGGACGAGCCGGGCTCGGAACAGCGGGGCGATGGCGGTGGCGGGGACGTCGAAGCGGCTGGGGAGCTGCGCCGGCTTGCGGATCTCGACGCCCGGCGTCGTCGTCGACGCGGCGTCGGCCCCCGCTCGCGCGCAAGGGGCCTGGGTGCGGGGTGGGTTCGGGTCCATGCGAGTTCCGCCGGGGTTCTCGGGCGAACGTTCGATGCCGGGCGAGGGCTCCGCGCCCCCTTGGATGTCCATGTCGGGTCCCGGCGGCCCTCGACGTCGCGGCGTCGGGACGGGAGGGGGGCCGGGGATACTGTATCACGCCGCCCGCGGCGCGATAAACGGATATCGAGCCCGGTTTGACACGGCCTCGGCCGTCCGGCCATCCTGGGATCCGGGAGGCCTTCGCCGATGCTGGTGCTGACGAACGACGATGGATACGACGCCCCCGGCCTGGCCGCGCTGCGGGAGGCCGTCGCGGGGCTGGGCCCGGCCCGCGTGGTGGCGCCCCTGGCGGCCGAATCGGGCTGCGGGCATCGGGTGACGACCCACGAGCCCCTGCTCGCCTCCGAGCGCCCCGGGGGGATCCTCGCCGTCTCCGGCACGCCGGCCGACTGCGTCCGCCTGGCGCTGCACCACCTGACGCCGGGGGCGGCCTGGGTCCTCTCCGGGATCAACGCGGGGGGGAACCTGGGGGTGGACGTCTTCCACTCGGGGACCGTCGCCGCGGTGCGTGAGGCGGTCATCCACGGCGTGCCGGGGGTCGCGATCTCGCACTACATCGCCCGCGGCCGGCCGATCGACTGGGCCCGCGCGGCGCGATGGGCCGCGCCGGTGCTCGCCGACCTGACGGCCCGGCCCTGGACGCCGGGGACGTTCTGGAACGTCAACCTGCCCCACCCCCCGGCCGACGCCCCCGACCCCGAGGTCGCCTTCTGCCCGCTCGACCCCTCGCCGCTGGAGCTGCACTTCGAGGTCGACGGCGGCCGGGCGCTGTATCGGGGCGACTATCAGCGGCGACCTCGCCGCGAGGGGGCGGACGTGGCGGCGTGCTTCGGGGGGCGGATCGCGGTGAGCCTGGTCCGGCTGTTCGACGCCGACCCGATCGGGGCCGGGCCGTCGGAGGAACCTCGCGCGGCGGGCGGTTGAGGTCTGGCCGAAGCCTTTGCGGCCGTGGCATAATCGTCTGGGCGACGGCCGGGATCCGGCCGCCCGCCGCCGATCTTTTCGCGCCATCCTTCCCGATTATTCCGTCAGAAGTCCGGTCCGTGGGAGAACGATCCGATGAGGCGAGGGTTGCTGGGCGTCTGCGGGATGCTGTCGCTGGCCGCGGTCTGGGGTTGCGGGGACCCGAACGATCTCCAGATCGTCCAGGTCATGCCCCCGGGCGCGACGCCCATCCGCAAGGTGGACGAGAAGGACGCCCCCCAGGCCGTCGGCGAGTCGGCCCGGACGGGGACGAAGTCGTCCTCGGGCCAGCCGAAGGAGCCGTTCCCCCCCGCGCCGCCGACGCCGCTGGGCGAGTCCAAGCCGCTGCCGGGCGAGATCCGGTACGAGACCCTCAAGGAGGGGACGGGCGAGGAGGTGAAATCCGGCCGGGTGGCGGTGGTCCACTACGTCGGCACGCTCGCCGACGGCACCGTGTTCGACTCCAGCCGGAAGAGGGGGAGCCCCTCGGAGTTCACCCTGGGGAGCGGCGGCCTCATCAAGGGGTGGGAGTTCGGCATCCCGGGCATGAAGGTCGGCGAGGTCCGCAAGCTCGTCATCCCCCCCGCGATGGGCTACGGATCCCAGCAGCACGGCGACATCCCCCCCGATTCCACGCTCACGTTCGAAGTCGAGCTGATGGGCGTGAAGTGACCCGGGGAGGGCCGGCCCCCGCCGTCCCTCGAGCGACCGAGTCGGCATCATCACCACGAGGCAGAGAATGGCAAGCGCGTCGACCACGCCCACCCTGTCGTCGATGAAGTACCGGGTGGTCAACACCCTGGGGAGCGGGGCGGGGAGCACGATCCTCCAGATCGCCGACAAGAACGGCGGCAAGCGGTACGCCCTGAAGACCGTCCGCAAGCAGGAGCCCGAGGACGAGATCTACATCGACCAGGCCAGGACGGAGTACGAGGCCGCCCAGAAGCTCAACCACCCGGCCATCGCCAAGGTCTACGACATCAAGATCAAGAAGTCGTGGTTCCGGGTCGTCGGCGCCGACCTCCTGCTGGAGTACGTCGACGGCAAGACCCTGGACGAGATCGAGGCGCCGGAGCTGAGCCAGCTCGTCCTGATGTTCTCCCAGGTCGCCTCGGCCATGGCCCACATGCACCGCCGGGGGGTCTACCACGGCGACCTGAAGCCGTCGAACATCATGCTCACCAAGGCCGGCCAGGTGAAGCTGATCGACTTCGGCACCGCCTGGGTCCGCGGCGTCGACAAGAACCGCGTCCAGGGGACCCCGCAGTACATCGCCCCCGAGCAGGCGTCCGAGAAGGTCGTCAACGAGCGCACCGACGTCTACAACCTCGGCGCGACGATGTACCGCATGTTCACGGGCCGATTCGCCCAGCCCGACATCCCCCGGCCCGGCGCCGAGCGGAAGCTGGCGGCCGTCAACAAGATCAACCCTCGCGTCCTCTCCAAGCTCAACAACCTGGTCCTCGCCTGCCTCGACCTCAACCCCGAGAAGCGGCCCGCCGGGATGTTCGAGATCCGCGAGACCCTCTCCGCCGTCATCAAGGAGATGGGCCTGGAGGAGGTCGAGCTGAAGGGGGCCGACGAGGAGGACTGAGCCCGGAGGCGGGCCCGCTCAGCGCCCCGACGGCGGCGGGCCCGCGGGCCGTTCCACCTCGGCCCCGACCGCGGTGATCGCCACCGCCGCGTCCCCGAAGCCGGCGTCCGCGTAGACGATGGTCGCGACGACGCCGGCCTTCTTCGTGAGGACGAAGGCCCCGCCGAGGGGCGTCGGCTTCGCGCCGTCTCCCTTCCAGCCGGCCTCCTGCAACTCGTCTCGGATCGATCCGGCCGCGGCCGTCCCCCGGCCGGCGGGGAGCTTGAATTCGACGCCGCCCGCTTCGTACTTCACGTCGCGGGCGTCCTCCGGCACGGTCACGGTGAACGTGATGCGATCGGCGGCGGCCATGTCGGCCTGGCGCTTCGAGTCGGCCTTGCGCTTCGATACGGCGGCCTCGGCCCGCCGGGCGATCTCGGCGTCCTCGGCGGCCGTGCGGTGCGTCAGCGTGGCCCGCAGCCGATCGCCGACGTCCCGCATCTCCAGGTAGGCCAGGTCTTTGGCGTCGTTGCGGAAGATGAGGAACGACCGCGGACCGTCCTTCACCGGCCCCTCGGTGGTGGGCTTCCACCCGGCCTTGCCGAGCGTCTCGCGATAGAAGGCCGCCAGGTCGTCGGCCGTCATGTCGACGTCGAGCGCGAGCGCCTTGGTGGCGTCGGCGTAGGCGGTGGAGAGCGTCTTCGCGGGCGCGGGGAGGTCCGCCGACATCAGCTCGGACGAGAGCTGGATCATGGTCGCGCCCCCCTGGGCGGGGGCGGCCGTCGACCGGGCCGTGAGCCGGACGGCGTTCTTCTTGAAGAACCGGACGTCCCCGGCCTCGCCGTAGGGCTCCCAGCCCCGCGCCGTCAGGAGGGCTTGCAGGGCGTCGACGGTCTCCGCGGGGGCCTCCTGCGCGAGGAAGGCCGCGGCCGTCGGGAACGCGTATAGGGGCTTGGCGTCGGGCGGGACGGGGAGCTTGCTCGGGTCGACGTCGCCGAGGTTCAGGATCGAGACGTCGACCTTGCCCCCCGCCGGGGTCGTCGCGACCGAGACCTTGAAGCCGCCCTTGCCGAAGACGCCGCTGCACGTCTCGTCGCTCTGGTAGCCGCCGGGGAGTTCGGACCAGCCGGCCTCCTCCAACGCCGCTTTCTGAAAGGCGAACGCGCCGCGGGCGTCGCCCGGGGCGGCGTAGTTCAGTCCGGCGAGGCGGCGGGGGCCGTTGGCGACGCCGCCGGGCATGAGGGGGAACGTCGACAGGTCGACGACCTTCGCGGCGGCCTCGACCGTGGCGGCCTCTTGCGCCGCGAGGCCGCCGGCCGGGGCGATGAACAAAGATGCGACCGTCACGAATCGGGCGGCCTGGATTCCGCGCATGGCTCTCGGGCTCCTGATCTCGGCATCGAAATGCGCCCGTCGCCGGGCCCATTCCATAGGCCCGAGATCAGCGGCCGTGACGGGCGAACCTTCGCCGCGAGGCCCAGGCCGCCGCGCCCAGCAGCGCGGCGACGGTCCACGCGGGCTCGGGGACCGGCGAGATCGCGAAGGAGTCGACCGGCCCGCTGTAGCCGAACCCTCCGGCCAGCTCGCCGTAGAACCTCCCGTTCATCACGCTGTTGATGCCGACGCTCACGTCCGGGAGGTCGGCCACCGTCAACCCGTCGGGGAAGCGGCCGGAGGCCAGCATCGAGGGGTCGACCTTGAAGCTGATCGAGAGCGAGCCATGGGTGAGATACCCCTGCTCATCCCGGGCATGGCTATAGAAGACCAGTTCCGACCGCGTCACGCCGTCGTCGCCCGTCGCCGAGAACAGGCCGCCCGACAGCCCGGTGGACTCCGGGGCCACGGCCTTGCCGTCGATCCACAGTTGCAAACTCGTCCCGTCGGGGGCCGGATCCGAAGGCCGGTAGGCGCCCGAGACGTACGATCGCTCGTCGTAGCCCCAAAGGTTCCGATGCGACGCCCCCAGGGCGATCGCGTCGTCGTAGATCAGCGTCCCGGTGAACTCCGGGCTTGACGTGCCCGGCCCGGAAGCGGTCATCGTCTCGATATGGCCGCGGAAATCGTAGCGGACGAGCGAACCTTCCGCGGCCGTCGCGAGCAACGCCGGCAGGGCGGCGAGGGCGATGCGGACCAGGGGAGAGAGCTTCGGGCGACGGGACATTGCATGGCCTCCATGCCATCACATTGCGGAGGGGCTCAACCGATCCGACGGAGCCGGACGGCCCAGGCCGCCGCGCCCAGGAGGGCCGCGACCGTCCACGCCGGCTCGGGGACGGGCGCGATCGAGAACGAGTCGATCGTCCCCAGGGCCAGCTGCGGCGGCGAGTCCATGTTGATCGGGATCTCGTACCACTCGGGCGGGTGCTTGATGTAACGGCCCAGCAGTTCGAGCTTGGCGTCGGAGAAGTCGTCGATCGTGATGTCCAGCGGGATTGGCTGGCCCGGGGAGACGATCCGGTCCTGGCCGTAGAAGTAGAGCCCCGCGGCGTGGTCCGGCCCCGTCCCGTCCGCCGCACCGACGTCCCCGCCCCAGATCCGGGTCCAGACGGCCGGGGCGTCCTGGTTCGCCGGGCGCATGATCGACTGTGAACTCAGGGCCAGGCCGTCGGTCTGCACCGAGGTCCCGTCGGCGAAGTGCACTTCCAGGCCGGTGCCGTCGACACGCGCGACCGGGGCGTCCAGCGTCCCGAACCGATAGAAGAGGTTGTCCCCCCGGTCGTAGACATGGGTTTCCGAAGGAAGCTTGGCGTCGTCGAAGGTGAACGATCCGTGGAATCGCGTCCCCAGGAGCCCCGTCGAGGCGTCCGCCTTCGTGATCGTCCCGCTGAACTCGTACTTCATCGGGGCCGCGGACGCCGGCGCGGCCGGAAGCAGCAGCGAGGCGAAGGCCAGGCGGATCAGCGTCCTCGAACTCAAGCTCGCGGTCATAATTCGATCCTTCTTCGGGTGGGAAGGGCTTGAGCCGGTCAGGCCGGGATCCGCCGGGTGCCGGCGCGACGTCCGATGGCGATGCTCGTGGCGCCGACGCCCCAGGCGGGGAGGGCCGGCGTGCGGAGCGTCGTGGAGACCTCGACGAACCGCGCCGGGAGGACCAGGGGCGTCGCGACGGCGGGGGGGGCGGACCGCCGGGGGCGAGTCGCCGGGAACCGTCTCGCGGGCGCGGGGCGGCTCGCCAGGACGATGGCCGTCCCCGTCGGCCGGGCCGACGGAGCAAGGCGGGCCCGCCCTAAAGGCGTCGGCCGGCGCTCCGTGCAGCGGCGGTAGGCGGCCCACGCCACGAC
>MKTT01000102.1:43666-80515 GCA_001898385.1 Planctomycetales bacterium 71-10 | reverse complement strand
CCCGCCTCGGTCGGCGGCCCGTCGGCCGCCCACCAGGAGGGCGCGGAGTCCGCCGGGTCCCAGGGGCGGCCCGAATTCCCGGAGTGCGCCGGCCGTAGCGGGCGGAACGAGGCCCAGAGGGAGTCGCCGAGCGTCCAATCGCGAGGGCTCCGCCCGCCGATCGGATCCCTGCTCGATCCGGCTCCCAGGGCCAGGCCGAAAACGAATCCCTCGCCGGGGCGGGCGGGGCCGCCGCCGTCGAAGTCGACGCGGTCGTCGTACGTCAAGGAGCCCGAAAACCGTGGAGCCGCCGGCGCCGGGAGGGCGATGGCGAACGCCTTCGGGAACTCGTAGCGGATCATCGCCCCTCGCGCGGGGGCCCCGACGAGCGTCAGGACGACCAGCGCCGAGCCGAAACGGACCATGCCTGTGCGAGCCATGCCGCGCCTCCGTGCGGTCCGGGTCCGACCACGTCCCTCACGGGGATGCGGCCGCTTCCATTGTCCTTGGTGCAATCCTTGCGACCCGACGGACGATCGTCGATCCGACCGCCCTCGCCGGAGACGCTATCCGAAGCGACTTCGCGCGTCAATCCGACCTGAACGTCCGTAGAATTGATAATTCCTCATGCGGCCGACGCCTCATCTCCCGGCCGACATCTCCGACAGCCGGCGGAACCCCGCGCCTTCGACGACCGGGGGATCGATCCGGCGCTGCTTGGGGGCGGTCTTCGGGGAGTAGCCCACGGCGTAGGCGGGGTCGAACCGCCGGATGCGGCCGAGCACGGCGTCGACCTCCGGGATCCTCGCGGCGTCGAGCTTGGCGAGGACCTCGTCGTCCTCGCGGAAGAGGTCGCCCTCGGAGAGGGCCCCGGCGGAGAACGCGGCGCGGAGGGCGTCGGCGAACTCGTTGTAGATGTACGCCTCGACCCCGCTGGCCCACCAGTCGCGGTTCATCACCTCGAACAGCCGCACCGCCAGCCGCGCCGCGGCCGGGTCGTCCAGGACGATGGTGGAATCGACGACCGCGACCGCCCCCAGGATCTTCGCCACGTCGCCGCGGCGGACCACCTGGCAGGCCATGCCGTCGCGGAGGAAGTAGTCCAGGCGGTCGGCGCAGAGCCAGGGCAGGGGGCGCTCCAGGAGCGGATAGCGGGAGTCGTCGTAGAAGTCTTCCGGCGCGTAGCCCAGGCGGTCGAGCGACTCGGCGACGTCCGGGCGGTGGAGGAACTGCGGCTTGAGACTCTCGTGGTGGTCCTGCTCGGCCGAGGTCACGAGGAAGTCGACCGCGTGCGAGAACGCGGTGTGGGAGACGTCGTGCAGCAGCCCGGCCACCTGCTCCCGCCGGTCCGCCCCCAGGCTGCGCAGGAGGGTGAACACGCCCAGGCTGTGCTCATATCGGCTGACGTTCTTGAACGGGAAGGCGATGGCCGAGGGCCCCGCCTGGCGGATGCCGCGCAGGCGCTGGAAGGTCGGGCCTTCGACCAGGGCCAGGAGGTCCGGGTCGTCGAGCTGGACGTGCCCGTAGACCCTGTCATGCCACTGCATCGGACGTCGGCCCCCTGATCGTCGCGGGCCTCGTCGCCCCCGCGAGCGCCCTCCCTCCCATGATCCCGGAAGCGGTCGAGGATTGACAAGAGCGCGCACCGATGTGGGATGATCGACGTCGTCGACAAAACCCGCAGAACCGGACCTCGACGACGCCCCTCGCGGGCGGGAGGAATGACATGCTTCGACGGATCGCGCCGCTGGCCCTGGGGATGATCGCGATGACGACGGCCGCCGGATGGGCCGACGAGCCCAAGGTGGGGGACAAGGCCCCCGAGTTCTCGCTGAAGGGCTCCGACGGCAAGACCCACGCCCTGTCCGACTACAAGGGCAAGAGCGCCGTGGTGCTGGCCTGGTTCCCCAAGGCGTTCACCCCGGGCTGCACCAAGGAGTGCAAGTCGTTCGCCGCGGCCGGCGGGCCGCTCAAGGCCGCGAAGGTCGCCTACTTCACGGCCAGCGTCGACGAAGCGGCCAAGAACAAGGAGTTCGCCGAATCCCTGAGCGCCGACTTCCCGATCCTCAGCGACCCGACCAAGGAGGTCGCGAAGGCTTACGGCGTCGTCCACGAGGGCCGCGAGGTCCCCGAGCGCTGGACGTTCTACATCGACAAGGAGGGGGTCGTCCGGGCCGTCGACAAGAAGGTCGACACCGAGAAGGCCGCCGAGCAGGTCGCCGCCAGGGTCAAGGAACTGAAGCTGGCGGAATGAGCCGAAGGTCACGCGAGGGGTCGAATAACCTCGATGGCCGGGGCGTCTCACCTTCCACGCGGGGGCCGCGGGGGCGTCCCGGCCGCCCCCGCCCATCGCCCCGGAAGAGACGGCCCCATGCGCGGCGGATTTCGACCCTTGCCGATCCTCGTCGCCCTCGCCCTCGCCTGGCCGGTCGTCGCGGCCGAGCCCCCCGCCGCGCCGAAGCGGGCGGTCCTCGTCGAGCTGTACACCTCGCAGGGTTGCGACATGTGCCCCGCGGCCGAGGAGATCCTGGGCCGGCTGGCCGCCGACGTCCCCGGGATCGTGCCGATCGCCTTCCACGTCGACTACTTCGATAAGCCCTGGAAGGACGTCTTCTCCGACGAGCTCTACAGCCGCCGGCAGATGACCTACAACGACGTCTACGCCGGTCCCAAGCCGGAATCCTACGGCCTGTACTACACCCCCATGATGATGATCGACGGCGCAAGGTCCGTGAACGGGCGCGATCGGGCCGCGGCCGTCGCCGCGATCCGCGCCGCCCGCGCGAAGCCGCCGGCCGTGACGCTCGACGTCGACCTGGACGTCGCCGAGGACGGCCGCTCCGGAACCGCCACACTCCGCGTCTCCCGCCGGCCGGGCCGCGCCGTCGGCTCCCCGCTGCTCCTCTGCGCCGTGCTCCGCGAGGATCGAGTCGCGACCGAGGTCCGATCGGGCGAGAACGCCGGCAAGACGCTGGTCGCGCGGTTCCCCGCCCGCCGCACCGAGTACGACTTCATCGAGTTGAAAGACGACGCGCCCGCATCGAAGTCGTTCCGGTTCGCCGTCGACCCGGCCTGGAACCGCGAGAACCTGCGGCTCGCCTGCTTCGTCCAGGACCGGACCACGGCGGTCGTTCATCAGGCCGTCGACGTGCCCTGGCCGGCCGGTGATCCCCGACCCCGTTGACCCCTCCTCATCACTCCGGGCCTCAGGGGTCGCCCCGAGCCCCACGGCGACCCTTCTCCCCGCCCGGTTCGGACGCCCCCGTCAGCGGGGCAGGCGCACCGCGGTCAGCGGACCACAAAATATTAACTTCGTTCATATCTTTATAACCGATACATATTAAGTGTGAAACGGCGACGCCGTCGATTCGCCGCCCGATCGGCCCGGACTTGATCCGCGCGTCGTCGTCCGACCTCCGCCCGTCCGCGCAGGGCCTCGCGCCTCGACGGCCGCATCCACGCCCGCCCCACCCGCGGTCGGTGGCCTTGCTCCATCCTCATGTGGACGTAAGATCATCACTTCGATTGGCGATGGCGGGCCGGCACATGGCCCATCAGGATGATCCGACGTCCTTGGGTGATGTCGCCCATCGGGGGACGTCGGGACGACCTCGCCGCGCCCGTGAGCGGAGGAAGCCCCGGCGAAGAGGGCCGATCCGACCGGCCTCGCCGGGTGCCTGCCATGAGCCCCGCGGCACCGCGACGATCGTCCCCGATCGGCCTCCGGCATGCCCAACTCGATTTCGATCCATCTCCATGAATCGGGAGACCCGCATGTTCCGCAGCCTTCGAACCGCCTTGCTCCTCGCGCCCATCTTGACCGTGATCGCCTCCCCCCCTGCCGCCAGGGCCGGTGAGATCGTCGGTTGGGGCTACGACGGGTACGGCCTGATCTCGAACACGCCGGGCGGTGACAACTTCACCGCCATCGTCGTCGGGGCCGATTTCGGATCACTTACCGACACGGCCTATGCATTGCGGGGAGACGGCTCCATCGTCGCCTGGGGCTGGGATTTGAATGGCCAGGTCTCGGACGCGCCGACCGGGACCGGGTTCGTCGGCATCGCCGCGGGCGGCCAGGCGGCTTTCGCATTGAGGGGCGATGGCTCGATCGTCGCTTGGGGCCAGGACCTGTACGAACTCGTCTCGGGCGCGCCGACCGAGGCCGGCTTCACCGCGGTGGCCGCGGGGACCGCCAGCGCCTTCGCGTTGCGGGCGGACGGATCGATCGCGGCATGGGGGGCCGGCGGCGGATTAGTCTCGGGCACACCGACCGGCGGGGGATTCACCGCCGTCACCGTGGGTCGGGATACCGCCTATGCATTGGGGGTGGACGGCTCCATCGTCGCCTGGGGCTACGACGGCCACGGTCAGGTCTCGGGCGCGCCGACCGAGGCCGGCTTCATCGCCATCGCCGCGGGTTGGGATACCGCCTTCGCGCTGCGTGCGGACGGCTCCATCGTCGCCTGGGGCTACGACGACCCCTACACCGCCTTGATCTCGGGGGTGCCGACCGGGGGCGGGTTCACCGCCGTCTCCGCGGCCGGCCTGACCGCCTTCGCGCTGCGTGCGGACGGTTCTCTCGTCGCCTGGGGCGACGACTTCGACGGCCTAATTTCAGGGACGCCGACCGGGGGCGGGTTCACCGCCATCGCCGCGGGCCTCGATGCCGCCTACGTCCTGCGGGCTTCGGCCGTCCCCGAGCCCGCGAGCGTGGCGATGCTGGCCTTCGGCGCGGGGGCGGCCGTCGTGGCGGCGCTCCGACGGCGGGCGACGGCCGGCTGAGCGCGGCGGATCGCGGGTCCCGCGAAGGGACGCGATCGGCGGTGGGAGTCCGGAGTGTAGGCGTCGATCGGTGGCCCGATCCACCGATCGGACGCAGGGCAGGACGAATTGAGGATGCAATCCATGACCAAGGAGAACCCCATGAAGAATCGCATCTGCATGATTCGGGCGATGGCGGCCGCGCTGGTCGCCGCGGGAGTCGTTGGACCCGTTGCGGCGGGCGGTGACTATACGTTCTCGACGCTCGCCGTGTTCAACTACGCGAACGGGGCGTCGCCGCAGTCTCCACTCCTGCTGGACGCGGCCGGCAACCTGTACGGCACCACCCGGCAGGGGGGGCCGAACGCAGTGACGGGATATGGCACCGTGTTCAAGATCGATGCGACCACCGGTGATTTGACCACCCTCGCCAGGTTCAATACGGGCGCGGCCATGTATCCGGGTGGTCCCCTGGCCATGGATTCGGCCGGGAATCTCTACGGGGCTACGACCGGGGGCGGGAAAGGGAACGGGACGGTGTTCAAGATCGACCCGACCACCGGGGCGCTGACCACCCTCGTCGAGTTCAGTGGCTCCATAGGTAACGCCCCCGGGGCCAGCCCGCGCGGTGGCGTGGTTCTGGATACCGCTGGCAACCTCTACGGCACCACCTCCAGCAGCGGCCCGGGTCTATCCGAATACGGAACGGTGTTCAAGATCGACGCGGCCACCGGGGAACTGACGACGCTCCACGCCTTCGGCCTCGGCGACCAGGGGAGGCAGCCTTATGCGGCCGTCACCCTGGACTCCGACGGCGACATCTACGGCACCACCTACGGCGGTTGGTCGGCCAGCGGGACGGTATTCAAGATCGACGGAGACTCCGGGGCCATCTCCTACCCGGCCCTGTTCAACAGGGCGAACGGGGCGACCCCTCAGGGTGCCGTCACGCTCGACGCCCTTGGCAACATCTACGGCACGACGACCTGGGGCGGCGAATTCAACGGCGGTACGGTGTTCAAGATCGACGCGGTTACCGGCCTGCTCACGACCCTCGTCTCGTTCGATCGGGCGAACAACGGATGGACGCCCTACGCCGGCGTGACGCTCGACGCCGCGGGCAACATTTACGGCACCACGCTCGGGGGCGGCCTCTACGATTTCGGCACGGTGTTCAAGATCGACGCGGCCACCGGCCTCCTGACCACGCTCTTCTCCTTCGACAGGAAGGACGGGCTCTCCCCGATGACGGAAGTGACCCTGGACGCCTACGGCAACATCTACGGGACCACGTCGGGCGGCGGCCCCGGCAACTACGGCACGGTGTTCCGGCTCTCCCCGACGTCCGCCGCCGTGCCCGAGCCCGCGAGCCTGGCGATGCTCGGCCTGGGATGCGCGGCGATCGGGGCCGTGGCCCGGCGACGGAGCTGAGGATTCCCGCCCGAGGGCGGCCCCGGCCGGAGGTCAAGCCTCCGCGTCGGGATCCGCCCAGGCGAACCGGCTCCCCCAACCGTGGCGGAGCCAGCGGGCCAACAACTCCGGCCGGCTCTGCACGTGGAAGTGGGCGTAGATCTGCTTCACGTAGTGGTTCACCGTGTTCCGCGCCATCCCGAGCCTCGCCGCGATCTGCTTGTCGGAATCGCCCTCCAGCGCGCACCGCAGCACCTGGCGGGTCCGCGGCGACAGGTCGGAGGGCGAGGGGTCGGAATAGCCGGCCAGCGCCCCGCCGACCAGCGGCGCGATCAGGAGGTGGGCCATGCCGACCACGACCTTCGACCGCTTCGAAAAATCCCGGTCGCCGATCGGGCGCACCAGGACGACCCCCATGTTCATGCCGTTGGGCTGCGGGATGATGCTGTACATCATCACGTCGGCGCGCGAAGGGCCGTGATAGCTCTGGAAATATTCGGTCCCGTACCAGTCGGCGTCGGACACCATGTCCGGCCGCGAGAGGCAGGGGCCTTCGCCTCGCTCGGTCGCGGCGATATAGGCGGGGATCATGGGGTTGTAGTCGAGGCCCCGGCGGGCGAAGATTTCGTTCAGTTTGAGCCAGTAATCGATCTCAAGGCCGCTGCCCCCCCATCCCCAGCCCGTCACGCCGCTGATGACGGTCGGCCTCAGCAGGGCCTCGTACTCGTTCGCCACGGGGGCCCCCGCGGTGCGCGCCGCCCAGGCCAGCAGGTGCTCCCGCCACAGCCGTGGGTCGTCCCCCAACTCCCGGCATTCGCCGATCAGATTATAGATCGACCGGTAGTCGGCTCCCCTCGGATACGAAGACTTGGCCATGGGCGACTCCGCCGGATGAGCCGCCCGCCGAGCCCAGACGTCGGACTTCGGCGGGCGATTTCCATCCCATGAAAGCGGAATAGGCCCCAAACAGCCGACTTAATTTTTAATCATGTCGGCATCGTGTCCCGACGCGACGTCATTCCGTCCCGAAGGTCGCACGGTAGTTGAAGCGGTCGTTGGGGGCGGCGTCGCCGTGGAGGGTGAAGTCGGGCCAGTCGGCGGTCTCGGCGAGGGAGTCGATCCACTTGAAGTCGATCGTCGCGAGGCCGGTCGGCAGGCCGAGGGCCGAGGCCGAAACGGCCAGCTCCAGGCGGTCGCCGGAGGCGGCGGATTCGACGGGCTGCGGGTCGGCCCACTCGAACTTGCCGCCGACGTTCCGCTCGATCGTCATCCGGCCCGGCGTGCGGCCGACCACGAAGTCGTAGCCCAGCCAGCCGGTCTTCGGGTCGGAGTCGACGTCCAGGAACAGCCTCGGGCCGGGGGCGTCGGGCGTCGCCTTGATCGCCTCGGAGCATTGCAGGAGGAAGGCGACGCGGCCGGCCGAGCGGCTGGCGCGGGCGGCGACGATGTCGTTGCGGCCGGTGTGGTCGACGTAGCGGAGCTTGCGGCCCCAGCCGGCGTAATCGCGGTCCATCGGGTCGCCCACGGTGTCGCGGAACTCGGGGCCCACGCCCTCCCAGTCGTCGAACTTGCCGTCGATCGCGATCGGCCGCGAGGCCACCGGCGGGATCGGCCGCGCGCCCTTGTAGCGCCGGACCTCGGAGACGAGCTGGTAGTAGAAGGCGTCGCCGTGGCCCCCCTTCATCGGCTCGATGTCGCGGCTGTGCTCGCGGTCGAACTGGTCGACGAACGTGACGGGCCCCGCGCCGGCGAGCGGGAACGTCTCGTCGAAGCGGCCGGCGATCCACTCGTTCCAGCCGGTGACGAAGACCAGCGGCGGGTCGACCTCGTGGGCCCGCTTCCACTGCTCGGCGAAGTTCTTGCCCGTGTAGTCGACCTCCTCCGGCGTGGGGATGTGGCCGTTCGCGAAGCTGCGGCCGTGCGAATTCGGGTTGCTCAGCACGCCGAGCTTGCCGCCGACCGCGTTCTGGCCCACGCCGACGGAGATCTGCTCCGGCCGGCCTTCCTCGTCAGGGAACGGGTGCTGCGGGGAGACCTCCAGCCAGCTCCACTGGGCGCGGGCGGTGGGGCCCTGGAAGTAGTCGGGCTGGGGGCGGCGGAAGGTGAAGAAGTCGAGCAGGTCGCGGTCGACGTCGTCGTATCGGCTGACGCGCAGGTTGGGCTCGCCGCGGCGGTCCTTCCACACGCCGATCTTCCCCTTGGGCTCGGACATCTCCAGGTAGTAGGCGCCGGCCGGCGCGGGGGCGTCGAGCGTGACGCCGGTCCAGGCGTTGTCACGAACGTCCTCGACGCGCCTCGTCGCCACGACCTCCCCCTTGGCGTCGCCGCGGCGGAGCGTCAGGACGGCCGACGACCCGCGCTCGCCCCAGGTGGGCGTGGCGAGGGCGGCGACGTCGAATGGGCGATCGGCCGTGAACGCCGTCCCGATCGTCGCGCCCGGCGCGAGTTCGGAGGACGTCGCGTGGCGATCGCGCTTCAGGACGTCGTCGCGGAGCAGGTCGGGGTCGGCCAGGATCAGCGGCCTCCCCTTCCAGCGGAACCAGAGGTCGGGGTGGAGGCCGGGCTTGTAGAGCTGTTCATACAATTCCCGGACGACCTTGCGCGGCTGCCAGAACGGGGTGAGGAAGGCCATCTGCGGGACCTTCAGGCCCTTCTTGCGCATCTCGTCGAAGGTCGCCCCCAGCGCCCTGTAGCTCTCCGGGTAGGTGAGCTGGTTGGTGACGTCGAAGAAGACGGCGTCGACGCCGGCGTCGGAGAGCATCTGCGCGTGCTTGCGCAGGACGGCCGGGTCGTCGTTGCGGTAGTAGCCGAAGATCGACTCGCCCCAGTGGTGGGGGTAGTGCTTGGGCCCCCACAGCGGGTTGTTCGGCTCGTTCATGGCGTTGGGGGACGCCGCGAGGATCTTCGTGATGTCGAACGGCCCGTCCTCTCCGCTGCGGCCGAGCCAGAGGAAGTAGAAGATCGCGACCGTCTTCCCCTCCCGGGGCGGCCCGACCTCGGCCGCGGTCGGCGTGCGCCGGCCCAGGCCGTCGACGGCGACCCAGGTGTCGCTGAAGGTGTCGCGGAAGCCCTCCTCCGCCGGGGCCGGCGGGGCGAGGGCCAGGAAGAGCGCGGGGAGCGTGGCGAGGAGCTTGTTCATGCGGCGGGATCCGTGGGGAGGGAGGGCTGTCGCCCGGGACGTCTCGGCTCGCGCCCCATGATATCCCCCGCCGCGGCGACTTTCCCCCCACCTGCGGCCCGGCTCAACCGGCCGAGGACGCCCGGCGGCCGGCGTCGGGCCCGGAGCCCTCGGCCCGGGGCTTGAGCTTGCGCGTGAGGACGGCGAAGGGGCTGTCGGCGTCCTGCCGCTTGGACCTGGCGTAGAGGTAGTCGTCGTATTTGCAAGGGTAGACCGTCAGCTTGCCGGCCTCGACCTCGATCACCTTGTTCGCCACGGCGCGGATGAAGTGCTCGTCGTGCGAGATGAAGCAGAGCGAGCCCGTGTAATCGTTCAACGCCTCTTCGAGCACGTCGCGGCTGGCGATGTCCAGGTGGTTGGTCGGCTCGTCCATCATGATGAAGTTGTGGGCGACGGTGAGGATCCGAGCCAGGCAGAGGCGGGTCTTCTCGCCGCCGGAGAGCGACCCGACGGCCTTGTCGACGGCGTCGCCCGAGAAGAGGAACGCGCCCAGCATATGCCGCAGCGCGCCCTCGCTGGCGCCGGGGTGGACGTCGCGGAGGTTGGCGATCACGGTCGCCTTCATGTTCAACGCCTCCACCCGATGCTGGGCGAAGTAGGTGGCGAAGACGTTGCTGCCGAACGCCACCTCGCCCCGGGTCGCCGCGTGGACGCCCGCCAGCAGCTTCATCAGCGTCGTCTTGCCGGCGCCGTTGGGGCCGACCAGCACCACCTTGTCGCCCCGCTCGATCTCCAGGTCGAGGCCGCTGTAGACCACCTTGGCGCCGTAGGCGAAGGCGACGTCGGCGAACTTGGCCACCACATGGCCGCTCCGGGGGGGCTCCGGCAGGCGGATCCGGACGGACGAGTTGTCCGACCGGGGGGCGTCGATCCGGTCGATCTTGTCCATCGCCTTGAGCCGGCTCTGGGCCCGCGCCGCGGTCGCCGCGTTGGCGCGGTTGCGGTCGACGAAGTCCTGCATCTGCCGCAGCTTCTTCTGCTGCGTGTCGAACGACGCCTGGTGGACCGTCAGCCGATGCTCCCGCTGGGGGAGGTAGGCCGAGTAGTTGCCGGCGTAGGTGTGGAGCTTGCCCAGCTCCAGCTCGAACGTCTTGGTGATGACGCGGTCGAGGAAGTCGCGGTCGTGGCAGGTGATGAGGATCGCGCCGCCGTAGGAGCGCAGGAACTCCTCGAACCACTTGACGCTGAGCAGGTCCAGGTGGTTGGTCGGCTCGTCGAGGAGCAGGAGGTCGTGATCGAAGGCGAGCAGCCCGCCGAGCGCCAGCCGCATCGCCCAGCCGCCCGAGAGCGTGGCCACCGGCGCGTCGAGCTGGGCGACCGAGAAGCCCAGGCCCAGCAGGATCGCCTTGGCGCGGGCCTCCATCTCGTAGCCGCCGGCGGCTACGAACGCCTCCATCGCGTCGTCGTAGCCGTCCAGGGCGTCCGGGTCGCCGTCCTCCAGCCCCTTCATGACCGCCTTGAGCCGCCGATCGGCCTCGGTCCAGGGTCCGAGGTGGTCCAGCATGTTCTCGAAGACCGTCCCGTCCTTGAGCGGGTGGATCTCCTGCGAGAGGTAGCCGATCGAGCACTTGCGGTCGCGCAGCAGCTCCCCGGAGTCCAGCGACTCCTCGCCCATCAGCACCTTGAACAGCGTCGACTTCCCCGCGCCGTTCTTGCCGAGCAGGCCGATCCGCTCGCCTCGGATGATCGAGGCGTCGATGCCGTCGTAGATCGTCTGGTTGCCGAACTTCTTGCAAGCGTTGAGCAAGCGGATCATCGGGGGATTCGTCTCGCGGTTCGGGCGGGGAAGGGGGGGAGCCCGAACGCCGGAACGAAATCCGGCCGGACCCATCGTCGCAGCGGGTTGCAGAGTTGGAAGAAAACGAGGCAGGATAGCCGCGTCGATGGACTTTCGCAAGGGACGTTCGCGAACGGGCGGGGGAGGTCGAATCGCTCCCCCGAGCGTGGTTGCGGCGAGCGGGGCCCGCGCGACAGCGGATCGCTGATGGCGGCCGGGGTCGAGCCCCCGGCCGGCTCAGGTGGTCGGGTCGTCCTCGTGGAGGACGATGGCGCCGTCGGCCAGGTGGGTGACGGAGCCCCAGTTGCGGACCTCGTGGGCGTGGCCCAGCGAGTCGGCCACGACTTCCTGGATCGTGTAGCGGCCGGGCTTGAGGTCGGCGGCGACCCCCTTGAAGTACGCGATGGTGTCCGCGTGGGCCAGCTCCACGCCCTCGGCGTCGATCAGGCGGTACTGCTGCGAGTTGTTCTGCGTCATGATGATCTCCCGGGCCGTCGGCTTCGACGTCCCACGGCGGCGACTCGGAGTCGCGCCGCGAGGGACGTCCTCGGAATCTATTATACGCCGACCGGCCGCCGCGGCCCGGGAGTCAGGGCCGGGCCCGGACCTTCTTCGGGGCCTCGGGCGCCTGGGCGGCCTTCCAGCCGAGGCGGAACGCGGCGCGGGCGACGCGGGCGGCCTTCTCGACGTCCGCCTTCTCGACGTCGTCGGTGGGCTTGTGGTAGTCCTCGTGGAGCCCGGCGAAGAAGAAGATGACGGGGACCCCCTTGGCGGCGAAGTTGTAGCTGTCGGTCCGGCCGTAGAAGGGGTCGGTGTCGAACAGCATCTCCAGGCCCTCGGCCCGGGTCGCCTCGGCGGCGTCGACGACCAGCGTGTTGTAGTCCGGCAGGCTGGGCGAGGGCGTCGCGCCGATCTTCGCCGGGTCGTTGCGGCTGATCATGTCCAGGTTGATGTCGGCGACGATCCTGGACCCCTCGGGGAGCGTCGGGTGGTCGGCGAACCACTTGCTCCCGAGGAGGCCCTTCTCCTCGCCGGAGACCCACAGGAACAGCACGCTCCGCGCCGGGCGAGGGGCGGCGGCGAACGCCTGGGCGACCTCCAGGATCCCGCTGGTGCCGCTGCCGTTGTCGTCCGAGCCGTTGTAGATCTCCCCCTTCTCGTCGACCCCCTCGTGGTCGTAGTGGGCGCTGAAGACGACGACCTCCTTCGCCTTCTCCGGGTCCGAGCCCGGGAAGAAGCCGACGACGTTGCGGTCTTCTCGCGGCTCGCGGCGGACGGCGTGCGCGAAGTGGACGCCCAGTTTGGTGTTGCGGTCGGCTTCGGGCGGGGAGACGTCCGGGGCGGTGAGGCCGAGCGCGGCGGCGAGCGACTCGCCGATCGGCGCGGCCAGCGTGAACGCCGGGATCTCGGCGGGGGCCGGCCCGAGCGTGACGCGGGGGCGGCCGAAGCCCAGGTCGCGCGGCGACGGGGTCGGCGGGGGCGAGCCCCCCGGCGGGGCGATCAGCAGCACGCCGAGCGCCCCGCGCTCGGCCGCGGCGCGGACCTTGGCGGCATTCTCGCCCGGGTCGCCGCGATAGGCCAGGACGAAGCTCCCCTTCGCGAACTTCCCGGCGTAGTCGTCGACCCCCTTCTCGGCGTCGACGCGGCCGAAGCCGACGAAGATCGCGGGGGCGTCGATCTCGCCGACGACGACGCCGGTGGGCCCGTAGGCGTAGTCGGAGCCCAGCGCGCAGGCGATCTTCCGCCGGCTCTGGCCGTAGGTGATCGTCAGGGTCAGGGCGGCCCCCTCGGCCTGCGGCGTGGCGGCCTCCAGCATGAAGCGCTGGAAGTACGACCGCTTCCCGTCGCGGCCGGTCTCGCCCATCGGCTCGGCGCCGATCGCCGTGAGGTTGGAGGCCAGGTACTCGGCGGCCAGCCTGGCGTCGGCCGTGCCGGCCTCGCGGCCCCGGAGCAGGTCCGACGCCAGGAATCGCAGGTGTCCGGCGATCTCCCGGCCGGTGATGGATTGCACCGCGGCCGGCGGCGGGTCGAGCGAAGGGGCCTCGGCGGGTGCCTGCGCCGAGGCGGCGGCCGGGATGAGCAGGGCGGGGGCGAGCAGCGTCGGACGCTTCATGCAGGGGTCCTTGGGTCGGTCTTGCAGGCTGGGTCGAGACCCAGCCCTCGCGGGCCGTGGCGTATTCCGGGCTGGATCTCGACCCAGCCTACGAGGTGGGGCCGAGGCAAGCCCCCCGCCTTAAAGAGTCACCGTCCGGCCGACTCCAGGCCGGCGAGGATCGAATCGGAGACCAGGAGGACGGTGCCGTGGCGGAAGTCGGGCGGGAAGGAGACGCGGTCGGACTCGTCGGTCCAGTCCACGAGGTCGGGCGAGGTGACGAGGCCGTAGCGGTGGTCCATGTACTTGTCGAAGTAGACGAACCAGCGGTCGCCCAGCTTGATCGCCGACGGCCCTTCCGCCCAGTAGGCCCCGGTGATCGGCGGCGACGGCGGGCCGTACGGGCCGGCCGGGGCGTCGGCGAACGCCACCCGGATGTTCTTCGCGGGGGGCGTCCGGGTCTCGTCCTTGATGAACATGGCGTAGCGGTCGCCGTCGCGGACGATGGTCGAGTCGATCGAGTTGAACCCCGGATCGTAGAAGAGTTTCGACGGCGTGAAGGTGAGAAAATCCTTCGTGGTCGTGAAATACGTCCGGTGGTTGTAGCCGTCGTCGCCGGTCTTCTCGCCCTCCGGGAACCGCCCGGGGATGGTGGAGGCCCAGAAGATCAGGAACCGCCCCTCCTTGTCGTCGTAGAAGAGTTCGGGCGCCCAGACGTTGCGGGGCTTCTCGCCCTGCATGACCTCGACCTGCCGGGCGTCGGACCAGTGGAGCAGGTCCTTCGACGAGGCGTAGCCGACGGCCGGGTGCGTCCAGCCGGTCGTCCAGACCATGTGGAACGTGCCGTCGGGCCCCTGCACGATGTTCGGGTCGCGCACCAGGCCGCCGCCGACCTTGGGCCGGAAGACGGGGCGATCGCCGTTCAGGGGCGTCCAGGCGTAGCCGTCGCGGCTGGTCGCCAGGTGCAGGCCGTCGTCGCCGTTGCCGCGGAACGACGTGAAGATCAGCGCCTGGCCGGCGGGGACGACGGGGTCGGCCGCGGAGGAGGTGAGCGGGAGGAAGAGAGCGGCGAGGGCGAGGGCGAGCGGGGCCAGGCGGTTCATGACGGGTCGGCCTTGGGCCCCCCGACGTCCGAGCCTACCGCGCCCGTGCGTCGCGGGACCGACGACGAATCCAGGCCCTCCAATCGATCAGGCCGGCCGCCGAAATACAAGACCGGCGCGCGTCGAGGCCGACGTCCCCGCGAGGGAGGCGTCGGCCTCGACGTCGATGTCCGTCGGCGGGCGATGTCAGCGGCCGGAGCCGGCGGGACGCCAGCCCGGGGCCTTGCCGGTCGCCGCGGCGGCCGGCTTGCGGGGGGCGGGGGCGACGTCCTCGTCGTTGACCGACCGGGTGTCGTCGTCCTCGTAGGCCGGCGGCGGGAAGTGGGAATTGTCGGCCTCGCGGCCCAGGTCGAGGTCGGTCGGCTCGGCGTCCCCCTCGTCGAGCGGCTCGGCGGGGCGGGACGACCGCGGCGCGGCCCAGGCGTAGCGCTCGCCGTCGGTGCGGCTGCTGGCCGCCTGCACCTGGGGCCGTCGGCCGCCGGCCGGCGCGATCGGGTCGAGCGTGGCGCCGAGGATCGGCGCGTCGGGCAGCGACACGTCGCCGGTGCGGCGGGCGCGGGGCCGCTCCTCGCGGTCGGGCGACTGGCCGCGGATGCTCCGGCCCGGCCGCGAGGCGTCCGCCATCAGCGTGCCCGAGCCGTCCAGCGACGGCGGCGCATAGAGAGTGGCCAGCTTGTTGCGATCGAGCAGCCGGTAGATCGACTCGGGGGCCGCGTAGAGGCCGCGGTTCCCCTGCGGCTCGGCGAAGTTGCACACGCCGGCGAGGAACCCGTTGTCGGTATACAGCCCGCCGCCGGAGCGGCCCTGCTTGGGGGCCCGGGCACACTCGATCGCCAGGTGCTCGTCGTTCCCCTTGAGCATCCGCGTGGGGGGCTTGGTGATGACCGTCTCCCACATGGTCGCGTCGGCCCCTTCCGAGCAGCCGACCGTGTACATGTGCATGCGCTTCTGCGGGTCGAAGTGGGGCGGAGCCACCCGCGAGGCCGGCAGCCGGCGGCCGGGCTTGAAGACGATCAGGCCGACGTCGGTGCCGAAGTCGTAGTCGACGGCCTTGCCCGGGATCCCCTCCTCGGTGCAGGAGAGTTGGTCCTGCTTGGGCCCCTTGAGCTTGCCGTCGAACAGGTCGATCGTGATCTTGTTCGGGAACTTCGACGGCGGGTAGTTCCGGCCGCCGTCGGTCTTGAAGATGTGCGCGCAGGTGAGGATCAGCGACTGCTCCGGCGTGCTGTAGATGATCGTCCCGGAGCCGAAGCCGACGGAGTTGCCGTTGTAGACCTTGATGCGGACCACGGTCTCCCAGGGCCTCGGGTTGATCGCCCTGGCGCGGGCCTTCTGCTGGGCGATCTCGCGTTCGGTCAGCTCCTCGGCCGGGGCGGCTTCGGCCTCGACGAGCCGATCGTCCTCCTCGGCGTCGTCGCCGCCGCGGTCGGACTGCCGCGCCGCGGCCTGGTCGCGGGCCTTGAGGTAGAACTCCGCGAGTTGCTTGGCCGGCTGGGCGCCGGATGTGCGATCGATCTCCTCGCCGTTCGCGTCCACGACGATGAACGTGGGGACGTTCTCGATCTTGTATTTGGCGACGTAATTGGGCGACTTGTCATAGTCGATCGACTTGACCGGATAGCCCTTGTCGATCAGGGCCTCGACGGCGGGGCGCATCTGGCGGCAGGGGCCGCACCAATCGGCGTGGAAGTCGAGAAGGACGGGCTGGGTCTCCCCCGCCGCGGCCTGGGCGACGCTGACGAGCAGGAGCAGCGCAGGTGCGAGTTTCATGCCGCAAGGACTCCTTTCCCTCGGGGGCGTCCGTCCGGCCGGGCCGCGCGAAGGCGGGCCGGCCCCGGGACCAGCAGCGCGACGCGCACGCCGGCCGAAGCCGTTGCGAGCGTCCGGGCCGAGCGTCGCGAGGGGGCTTGCCGCGTCGTCCGTCCGGGGCCCGGCCCCATCGCCTGGGGGGGCGTCCGGCGCGCACGATCCGCGCCCGTGGCTGGGGGCGGCGGTGCCGAAAGAAGAGGGTGGAATTCGAGGTGGCGAGCGATGTGCCGGGGGATTCCCCCGGACCTTCCTTGGGCGGCGGGCCTCGCGAGATCGGCCCCGCGGTCGACCCTCATGGCCGCCCGCGTCCCGCCGTCCGGGTCGATTCGATCGATCAAGGCCCCATCCCGTCGACGACGGGACGAGCCCGACGACCAGAGCCGTCCGGCCGACAGTCCCGCGGGGTTCGCATCCTCCCTGTCTCTCGTCCACCCCGGGCGTCCCGCCCGAGGGATACGGCGATCGGAGGGGGTCGCGTCCACCGCGGTGAGCCCCTTTTACTAGAGGTGGTTCAGGAGTACCAGAGCATTTATCGGCGATTCCGCCCGGCCCCTTGAGACTCTCCCGAAATTCTCCCGCGAGCCGCGAATTTATCGGCCAAATTCGCAACCATGGATTCATCCGACGCGACGCCCCACGCGTCCTTCGGGACGTCCCGACGGATCGTCCGACGGAGCCAGGGATTGCGGAGGCGACCGGCCGGGCGGATCGGCGTCACCGCGCCTCGGCGGCCCGCAGGGGGATGTGGCGGGCCCAGGCGGGGTCGGTCTCGGGATGGTCGGAGCGGTAGTGGACGCCGCGGGACTCGGTGCGCTCGGCGGCGGCCTCGATCATCAGGCGGGCGGTGGTGAGCATGTTCTGGATGGCCCAGCCGGCGGGGTCGTCGAAGACGTGCGGCAGGACGTAGCGGCACCAGCGGTCGACCTGGCGGGCGGCGTCGGCCAGGCCGGCGGCGTCTCGGGTGATGCCCATGTTGCGCCACATCAGCGCCCGCAGCGACTTCCGCAGGTCGTCCAGGTCGATCAGCGGCCGGCGCTCGCCGGGGGCCTCGCCGGCGATGGGGGGGACCTCCAGCCGCCAGGGGCCGGCCGCGTCCAGCCGCTCGGCGACGTCCTCGGCCACGCGGGCACCGAAGACCAGCCCTTCCAGCAGGCTGTTCGACGCCAGCCGGTTCGCGCCGTGGAGGCCCGTGCTGGAGACCTCGCCGGCCGCCCAGAGGCCGTCCAGCGAGCTTCGGCCGCGGTCGTCCACCGTCACGCCGCCGATCATGTAATGGGCCCCGGGGCAGACCGGGATGAGGTCGCGCGTGATGTCCAGGTCGAAGCCGCGGCAGATGCGGTCGATGCCCGGGAAGCGGCGGCGGATGAACTCGGCGTCCAGGTGGGTCAGGTCCAGGTAGACGTTCGGGTGCCGCGTCTTGGTCATCTGCGCCGCGATCGCTTGCGAGACGGCGTCGCGCGGGGCCAACTCGGCGCGGGGGTTGTAGTCGGGCATGAAGCGACGGCCGTCGCAGTCGCGGAGGTACGCCCCCTCGCCGCGCAGGGCCTCGGTCAGCAGGTGCCGCGCCGAGCCGGCCATGTACAGCACCGTCGGGTGGAACTGCATGAACTCCATGTCGCGGACCTCGACGCCGGCGCGGTAGGCCATGGCGTGGCCGTCGGCCGTGGCGATCGAGGGGTTCGTCGTCTCGCGGAACAGTTGCCCCGCGCCGCCGGCCGCCAGCACGACCGCGCGGGCCCACACCAGCGCGAACCCCCGGCGCTTGTCCCAGACCAGCACGCCGCGACAGCGGCCGTCGAGCGTCAGCAGGTCGATGGTGGGGCAGTTCTGCCAGATGCGGATGTTCTTGCGGGCGCGAGCCTGGGCGATGATGGCCCGCATGATCTCGCGGCCGGTCTCGTCGCCCAGCGCGTGGACGATCCGGGCGTGCGAGTGGCCCCCCTCGCGCCCCAGCGCGACGTGGCCGTCGACGGTGTCGAACCGGGCGCCCAGCTCCATCAGCTCGCGGATCCGCTCCGGGGCCTCGCGGACAACGACGTCGACGATCTCGGGGTCGCAGAGCCCCTTGCCCGCGGCCAGCGTGTCGGCGATGTGGTCCTCGACCCGGTCCTCGGGGTCCATCACCCCGGCGATCCCCCCCTGCGCATAGCTGCTGTTGCTCTCGCGGACCTCGTCCTTCGTCACCACCAGCACCCGGGCCGACTCCGGCATCCCCAGCGCCGCGCGCAGCCCGGCGATCCCGCCGCCGACGATCACGACGTCCGCGAAATGGTGGGGAAGCTCGCGCGGGTCGAATCCGACGAGGTAGCGGCGCGGCAGGGGCAGGGGAGTCGTCATCGCGGGTCGAGACCAGGGGAGAGTCGGGAGGGTCTTCCTACCATCTTAACCTTCGGCCCGCCGAGTCGACGAGCCGGCCCGCCTCGCGGGCGACCATCGCGTCACGACGAAACAGATCGTTGTTCCCGTCATTTCCGTCGATTTGTAAAGTCGGGGCTGGGCTCGCCGCCCCGGGCGCGTCATAATCGATCCAGGAGGCGACGCCCGCGGCGTCGAAGAGGTCCCTTCGCGACGCCTCGGCTCGCCCCGCCGCCCGCCGACACCACACCGGGCGGGCAAGACCCCGGGCCATCCCGGATCGAGCCCACGCCGAGCGTCCTCCTCCCGCCGCGAGCGGGGCGAGGATCGCGGCCGTCGCCGTCCGCGCGGATCGCGGCGAGCGGCTGCCCGGCGTCCATCCCACGGACCGTAGGCGGTCCGCGAGCCACGAGGACCCTCCCATGTTCCCCATCGTCGAGGCCGAGTTCCTGGCCCCCGACGTCAAGCGCCTCGTCGTCGAGGCCCCGCGCGTGGCGCGGAAGCGCAAGGCCGGCCAGTTCGTCATCCTCCGGCTGCACGACCGCGGCGAGCGGATCCCGCTGACCATCGCCGACTCCGACCCCGGGCGCGGCACGATCACCATCATCGTCCAGGGGGTCGGCAAGACGACCAAGCTGCTGAACATGCTCGGCACCGGCGACGCCATCCTCGACCTCGTCGGCCCGCTGGGGACGCCGTCGCACGTCGAGCGGTTCGGCACGGTCGTCGTCATCGGCGGCGGGCTGGGGGCGGCCATCGCCTACCCCACGGCGAAGGCCATGAAGGAGGCCGGCAACCATGTCGTCGCGATCGTCGGGGCCCGGAACAAGGAACTGGTGATCCTTGAGGAGGAAATCGCCGCGATCAGCGACGAACTCCTCATCGCCACCGACGACGGCTCCTACGGCCGCAGGGGGTTCGTCACCGACGTCCTCCGCGACCGGATGGAGTCGGGCGGGCCGATCGACCTGGTGCTGGCCATCGGCCCGCCCCGGATGATGCAGGCCGTGGCCGAGACGACCCGGCCGCGAGGGATCAAGACGGTCGTGAGCCTGAACTCGCTGATGGTCGACGGCACCGGCATGTGCGGCGGCTGCCGCGTCCTGACCAACGCCGGGGCCCGGTTCGCCTGCGTCGACGGCCCCGAGTTCGACGCCCACGAGGTCGACTTCGAGACCCTGGTCCGCCGCAACCGCACCTACCTGAAGGACGAGGCCGACTCGCTCCGGCGGTTCCTCGAACATCCCGAGGCCGAGTTGGAGAAGGTCCGCGAGTCCTGCCGCCTCGAACAGCGGCACCCCGAGGCCCGTTGCGAGGCCGGCCGATCATGAACACCGACGCCAACGACTTCGCCCCGCAGCCGCGGCCCTCGAAGAAGGACCGCATGAAGATCCCTCGCCAGCCCATGCCGGAGCAGGACCCCGCGCGGCGGCGGACGAACTTCGAGGAGGTCAATCAGGGCCTCACCATCCTGGGCGCGGCGACCGAAGCCCTGCGCTGCCTGGAATGCGGCGACCCCAAGTGTACGCACGGCTGCCCCGTCGGCGTGAAGGTCAAGGACTTCGTCGACCTGATCGCCGTCGGCGACTTCCTGGGCGCGGCGGCCAAGATCCGCGAGGACAACATCCTGCCGGCGATCACCGGCCGCGTCTGCCCGCAGGAGACCCAGTGCGAAGGGTGCTGCATCCTGGGGAACAAGTTCGAGCCCCTGGGCATCGGCTACCTGGAACGGTTCGTCGCCGACTACGAGCGCGAGACCGGCCGCATCGGGCTCCCCGCCATCGCCCCTCCGACCGGCAAGAAGGTGGCGATCGTCGGCAGCGGCCCCGCCGGCCTGAGCGCCGCGGGGGACCTGGTCCGGATGGGCCACGCCGTCACGGTGTTCGAAGCCCTGCACGAGATCGGCGGCGTGCTCGTCTACGGCATCCCAGAGTTCCGACTCCCCAAGGCGATCGTCCGCCACGAGGTCGACGCCATGCGCGCGATGGGCGTCGACTTCCAGACCAACGTCGTCATCGGCCGCACGGCGACCATCGACGACCTGATGGCCGAGGAGGGCTACGACGCCGTGTTCGTCGCCACCGGCGCGGGGCTGCCGAAGTTCCTGGGCGCGCCGGGCGAACACCTCAACGGCGTGTACTCGGCGAACGAGTTCCTGACCCGCGTCAACCTGATGCGCGCCGACGCCTTCCCCGAGAGCGACGAGCCGGTCTACGACTGCCGCGGCAGGGACGTGGCGGTCGTCGGCGGCGGCAACACGGCGATGGACGCCGTGCGCACCGCGTGCCGCCTGGGCGCCCGGACCAGCTACCTTGTCTACCGCCGCTCCGAGGCCGAGATGCCCGCCCGCGCCGAGGAGTTGAAGCACGCCAAGGAAGAGGGCGTGACCGTCATGGCCCTGACGAACCCCGTCGAGTTCCTGGGCGACGCCGACGGCTTCGTGAACGCCATGCGCTGCGTGCGCATGGAACTGGGCGAGCCCGACGCCTCCGGCCGCCGCTCGCCGGTCGTGGTCCCCGGCTCCGAGTTCGAAACGTCGATCCAGATGGCGGTGATCGCCCTGGGGACCTCGGCCAACCCGCTCGTGCAGTCGACCACGCCCGACCTGGCGACGACCCGCAAGGGGTACATCGCGGCCGACCCGGAGACCCTGCGCACCTCCAAGCGCGGCGTCTTCGCCGGCGGCGACATCGTCACCGGCGGCGCGACGGTGATCCTCGCCATGGGTGCCGGCCGCAAGGCCGCGGCCTCGATCCACGAGTATCTGGAAACCGGCGCGTGGGAGGCGAAAGAAGCTGAAATCCCCTCTCCCGCCGGGAGAGGGTAGCCGCGCAGCGGCGGGTGAGGGTCGTCGGAGGCGCGGAGGGCATGACGGGCTCCAGGTCGCCGGACCGGAGCCATGCTTACAGTCCGGCGACCCTCACCCGGCCCTCCGGGCCGGCGGGAGAGAATGTATATCATCACCTTCGCCCGGCTCACCGGGGCGCGACAACGACGTCCTGGAACAGCTCGGCGCGGAGGCGGTGCATGATGGCGACGAACGTCTCGCGCTCGTGCTCGGTGCGGAGTCGCGGGACGAGGCGGTCGATGCGCTGGGCCAGGAGGTTCCAGGCGACGGCGAGCGGGACGCCCGCGGACCTGGCGGCGGTGGCGAGCCGGCGGCAATGGTTGATGAACAGCCGCTCGCGCTGGCAGCTCATGCCCGGCAGGCTCACGACGAACACGCGAGCCCGGATGAAATCGATCGGCCGACGATCCTGCGCACGACTCGACATCCGCATCGGGGACATCTCCATATCGGCGACTCCCTCGCCGGAAAGAATCCCTTCGTGGCGACGCCCCATCAGGAGAAGCGTCGGAATCCTGGAGAGTTTGGCGATGCTCCCAGCGATCAACCTCGATCGCGAGCAAGTCGACTTCAGCGTATCTTCTGCGGTGTGATTCGATCGGGCCGATGAGGCAGGTCGATGGTGGCGGCGGAGAGGATCGACGCGATCATCGTCGATGCAATTTGAGGAGTGGAGGATAGGGGATTTGAACCCCTGACCTCTTGCATGCCATGCAAGCGCTCTCCCAGCTGAGCTAATCCCCCGTGTTTTCTGCCTGGGATGACGGCGACGCTTTCCTTATCGGCTCGCGTCTGCACGTCACAGGAGAGATATTACCGGGACGCCCCTCCGAGTTCAACGCCGATCGTCGCGTTTTTTTGAGGCCGGACGTAACCCCTTATCGTCCAATTACCTAGAATCTGGGGGCGGGACGTCGGGGCCCTGGATGGAGAAGACGCCCTGGTAGCCTCGGCTGGGGACGCCGGAGACTTCCTCGAAGATGACCTGGCAGATGCGCAGGCCCCGGACCAGCCGGACGGTGAGCGGGCCGGCGTTCCAGATTTCGAGCTGGATCGGGTTGCCGACGAAGTCGGGGTCCTCGGGGCGGAAGCCGAAGCCGGCGTGGATCGTGGGCGCGGTGACGTGGACGCCCAGGCCGATCCGCGCCAGGCTGCTCTTGCCTTCCACGCGCGCGGCGATGCGGGCGGCGTGGGGGAGTTGCAGCTTCTCGACCGTCCAGCCCAGCAGGAACATCCCGGGCTCGACCTCGAAGCCGTCGGTGCAGTCTTCCTCGGCCGCGTGGGACGAGGCCAGCTCGGTCGCGCTGAAGTCGACGTCGCAGGGGTCCACGACCAGCCGAGGGGCGGTCGGGCCGGGGGGCCGCCAGACCTGGAGCCGGGCGTCCAGGCGGAGGTCCAGGGCGGTCGACGACCAGGCGTCGGCCGAGAGGTCGCCGGGCGACGGCGTGATCCGGACCTGGCCCCGCTCCAGGGCCGTCGCGATCTCCCGGTCGGAGAGGATCACGGCGCGGGCCTCGCGGGCGGGGCCTCGATCCGGTGCAGGTTGTCCTGCCAGACCCACAGCCGGTTCGTGCCGCCGTCGGACTCGTGGGGCAGCTCCACCAGCGCGAGCCGCTTCGCCTCGTCCACGCCGATCAGCCCCACCGGCAGGTAGTGCTTGCCGTCGGCCTCGCCGATGAAGCCCGCCTCCACCCGCAGGTGGTGCCGACGCCCGTAGACGTCCGGCACGGCCACCGTCCGCTCCGAAGGCCGCAGCCCCGGCCCGACTTCGCAGAGGGCTTCCCACATCTCCGCTCCCTCCCCACGCCTCGCAGCCATCTGCACATTCGAACAGAATAACGATCCCGAGTCGACCGCGGAAGAGGGGGCCGGAAATGGGTTCGATCGAGGGAAGGACGCTTCCCAGACGAACGGCGCAACCTATTATAATACAGGGATTTTCGACACATTTTATCGTGGGTTCGTCCGTCGTTTTCGAAGTGGTTTCTGGAGGGCCCTCCCCCACCTCAACCGCCGCTCGACGCCATGCAAGGAGAGTCATCCCGCCCGCCTCCCTCACGCCGGCCTCGCGGCCCGTGGGCCGCCCTCGGCCGAAGCGCCCGGGATCGGATCGCGGCCCGGCGAGGGGGTCTCTTCCGTCCTTCGTTCGGATTGCCAAAGAGGCGGGACAGAGTCGTCCCTATCCTGTAGTGCCACACAAAACGGCTTTCGAAAACACGAACCACGATTCCGCCTCGGAACGATCGCGCGATCGTCCTCAAGAAACAAGACTTACGACGATCTCAAAATTTCCAGAGCTTGCCGATTCGCGTCCTCGCTCCGGGGCGACGGTCGCGGTAGGATGCGCGGAGGGCGTGCCGGAGAGGGGCGGTCTTCGGCCCCGTCGCCGGTATGCCGACCCGTGATGCGGGGGAATCGGGGGGGTCGGGTCGTGAGGATGATCGCCCTGGTGTTCCTCGGCCTGTGCTTCGCGGGGGTCGGCCTGCTGGGGGCTGGCCTGTATGACCTTCGGCGGTCGATGAGGGCCGTCGGATGGCCGATCGTCCCGGGCGCGATCACTCACCTGGAGCTGGATCGTTCGGTCAGCTCCGAAGGAGAGGATTTCGAGGTCAAGGTGCGATACACCTACAGGGTGGGCGGGGTCGAGCACGAGGGCTCCCGGCTGGCCTTCGGCTACATCCCCACGAGCGGGCGCGACGCCCACGCGAGGATTCACCGCAAGCTCGCCGAAGCCAGGACCGTCGCCGTCAGGCATGATCCCGCCGACCCCGCGACGTCGTGCCTGTCGTTCGGCCCCCACCGGACGATCCAGTCGACGCTGGCGTTCGCGCTCACCTGGATCCTGCTCATGGGCGGACTCGCCGCCCAGATGTGGCTCTTCTCGCGACCCGATTCCGTCCTCCTCGACAACCTGACGGTCCTGGACGCCGTCGCGAAGCCGCCGGAGCGATGAGGTTCGCTCGTCCGGCGGCTTCGGCGGAAGGCGGATGGGTTCAGGCGCTGATGGAGCGCTTGTCGACGGCCAGGGCGGCCTCCTTCACGGCCTCGCTGAGCGTGGGATGGGCGTGGCAGGTGCGGGCGACGTCCTCGGACGAGCCGCCGAACTCCATCACGGTCACCATCTCCGCGATCAGGTCGCTGGCGCGAGGGCCGACGATGTGGGCGCCCAGGAGTCGGTCGGTCTTGGCGTCGGCGAGGAGCTTGACGAGCCCCTCGGTCTCGTCCATCGCCTTCGCGCGGCCGTTGGCCATGAACGACGACTTGCCGACCTTGTACGCGACGCCCTTCTCCTTAAGCTGCTCCTCGGTCTGGCCGACGCTCGCCAGCTCGGGCCAGGTGTAGACGACGTTGGGGATCGTGTCGTAGTCGACGTGGCCCGGCTTGCCGGCCAGGATCTCGGCGAAGGCGACCCCCTCGTCCTCGGCCTTGTGGGCGAGCATCGGCCCGGCGATCAGGTCGCCGATGGCGGAGATGGTGGGGACGTTGGTGCGGAAGTGCTTGTCGACCGGCACCTTGCCCGACTTCGGATCGGCCGTCACGCCGGCCTCGGCCAGCCCCAGGCCCTCGGAGTACGCCCGACGGCCGACGGAGACCAGCACCTTGTCGCAAGCGAAGGTGAGCGTCTTGTTCTCCTTGTCCTGCGCCGTGACCTTGGCCCCGCCGTTCGGGGTGATCTCCGCGCCGGAGACCCGGGTCTCGGTGAGGATTTCGAGCCCCTGCTTCGTCAGGCTCTTGCGGAGGATGTCGCCGACCTCGAAGTCGGAGGAGGGGACGATCCGGGGGAGGAACTCGACGACCGTGACCTTGGACCCGAGCCTTCGCCAGACCGACCCCAGCTCCAGGCCGATCGCGCCGCCGCCGACGACGAGCAGGTGGTTCGGGACCTTGTCGAAGCACAGGGCCTCGGTGGAGCTGACGATGGTGTTGCCGTCGAACGGCATGAACGGGAGGTTGATCGGCTCGGAGCCGGTGGCCAGGAGGATGTGGCCGGCCTCCAGGTCGACGGACTTGCCGTCGTTGCCGGCGACCTTCACGGCGGTCGGCGAGGTGAGCGTGGCCGTGCCGAAGACGGGCGTGATCTTGTTCTTCTTGAACAGGTAGGCGACGCCGTCGGTCAGCCCCTTGACCACGCCGTCCTTGCGCTTGTGCATGGTCGGCAGGTCGATTTCGAGGCCGCCGACCTTGATGCCGTGCCGGGCGAACTTGGCTTCCGCCAGGTGGTAGAACTCGCTGGAATCCAGCAGGGCCTTGCTGGGGATGCAGCCAACCCGCAGGCAGGTCCCCCCCAGGGCCGCCGCCTTCTCCACGCAGGCGACCTTCATCCCGAGCTGCGCCGCCCGGATCGCCGCCACATACCCGCCGGGCCCCGCCCCGATCACGACCAGGTCGAACCGTTCCGCCACCGAGGGTTCCTCGTTTCTAGCTAGCGACCAGGCCCGGCGGACGCCCCGCCGAAGCGACATCCGATCGTAGCACGAACCATCGCGCCGGGCCGAGCCCTTTGGAACGCCGCGTCAGGCCATCGGCCGGGCGAAACCGGTCCCCGCCGTCGCCGGGGGCAGGGGACGGCCCTCGCGACGCGCGATCTCGATCCACTCCTCGACGATCTCGCACAATTCGCGGTAGACCTCGACCTCATCCGACCCGTGGCAGCAAGGGCCGATGATCCCGGGGCACTGGCCCACGAAGGCCCCGTCCTCCTCCGACCACTCCACCAGCTTGATGTACCGGGCGGCGTCGGTCACGGCGGCATGCTTCCGAATCCATGGCGAGGGGAGGCGACACCCCTCTCGACGATCACGGAGTGCCTCGTCGGCCAGAGCGTCCAGCCGGCCGTCGGCGACGTCCCGCTCGAACTGACGGTCCCATGTCGCGGCGTCGAACTCGGCGAACCAGGCGCGGAGCGTGGCCTGATCCTCGTCGGGAAGCTTGCGGATGGCGTCCTCGATCTCATCGACGGCGTTCATGACGACAACCTTATGCTTGGCCCCGAATCGAAGCAACCGGTGCTACACTCGACCCGACCAGTAGCCCGGACGCCGCCGGGAATGGGCCACCGCGAGGATCGTCGCAGCATCTCCTTCGACCCGGTAAATCAGGCTGTAAGGAAACCGCCTCAGCGATACATACCGATGGGCCTCATCGCAACGAGGGAACATCGCCGGATGAGATCGGATCGCTTCGACGGCCTCGTCGAACGCCGCCTCGAATCGCGCCGCAGCCTGCTGGCTCCGGTCGAGATACCAGCCGAGGGCCTGTTCGTACTCGGCCTCGGCCTCCGGATGGATCGAGACCTCAGCCACGAGCCCGGCCTTCAAGCCGCCGCCGGACCCGCTCGCGAACGACCTGCCACGAGTCCAGATGGACTCCGCCCGCCTCGACCTCGGCGGAACGCCGTCGGACCTCTTCCAACCACGCGGGATCGAACGGCAATTCATCCGATGAGGCGTGGGAGTCCAGCAACGCCTCAACCAGTTCCAGGCGTTCCTCCTCCGGCAAGGCCAACGCCGCCTGGAGCAGTTGTTCGGTCGCAGGGCCCATCGATGCACCCCCGGAGAATCGGATGGTTCAGCGGGTCTAGTAAGATCATCGACGCCTCCGCCGCCGAGACGTTCATGATAGCAGAGAAGGCACCGCGGTGGCGGCGCGGTTAGCGGGCCGCTTCGCTCACGACCAGCAGTTCCTTTTCGCGGAAATGGGCGTGGTCCCGGAGCAGGTCGGACGGGCTCATCCGACCGCGGTGCTCCGGTGTGGCCGCTTGATCGCCATCCCAGCAAGCGAACAATTCGACCTCGGCCTGGCCCTGCAAGGCCGTCGCCAAGAACTCCGACAGGTGTCGCCTCGATTCCTCGACGGCGGCCGACGCCAAGAACTCCGACAGGTGTCGCCTCGATTCCTCGACGGCGGCCGATTCCTCGCGATCTTGCTCCAACTCCTCATACTGGCCGTATTGGAATCCGCAGCCGCAGCCCTCGTGCGAACCGACGTAATAGATGCAAGGTTTGGAGAACTGCTTACGGACGGCCTCGTCCCTTTTCGACAACTCCTCGACGTGGAAGCCGGGCCGGGCCTCGTCCCAAGCCGAGGTAGGCAACGGATGGTCGGATGCGACGTAGACCATCATGCACATCGACAGCCTCCAGGCTCCCGCAGCCTCGCCGGACTTGAAATGAATGTGCAAAGGCCCCGGACGGCCGACGCAGGTCCGGTCCGGGGCCCTGGGCGGTCGCCGTCCTCGTCAGATCTCCAGGAGCAGGCGCTCGGGGTCTTCGAGGCAGTCCTTGATGCGGACGAGGGAGCTGACGGCCTCGCGGCCGTCGATGAGGCGGTGGTCGTAGGAGAGGGCCAGGTACATCATCGGGCGGATGACGATCTGGTCGTCGACGACGACGGGGCGCTTCTTGATCGCGTGCATCCCCAGGATGCCGCTCTGGGGCGGGTTGAGGATCGGCGTGGAGACCAGCGAGCCGAAGACGCCGCCGTTGGTGATCGTGAAGGTGCCCCCCTGGAGGTCGTCCACGCCGATCGTCCCCTTGCGGGCCTTGTCGGCGTAGGCGGCGATGGCCTTCTCGATGCCGGCGAACGAGAGCTGGTCGGCGTCGCGGATCACGGGGACCATCAGGCCGCGGTCGGTGCTGACGGCGACGCCGATGTTGTAGAAGTCGTTGTAGACGACCTCGTTCCCCTCGATCCGGCCGTTGACGGCGGGGAACGCCTTCAGCGCCTCGATCGTCGCCTTCACGAAGAAGGACATGAAGCCCAGGCCGACGCCGTGGGCCTTCTGGAACGCCTCCTTGTACTTCGATCGGGTCGCCATGACGCGGGTCAGGTCGACCTCGTTGAAGGTCGTCAGGATGGCGGCCGTGCGCTGGGCCTCCACGAGGCGCTGGGCGATCCGCTGCCGCAGGCCGCTCATGCGCTCGCGGCGCTCGCCCCCCTTCGGGGCCGTCGGCTTCGGGGCGGCCGGCGCGGGGGCCGGGGCCTTGACCTCGGGGGCCGGGGCGGCCTTGGCGGACGCGCCCCCCTCGACGTGGGCGATCACGTCACCCTTGGTGACCCGCCCCCCCTTGCCGGTCCCCTCGACCTGGGAGGGGTCGACCCCCTCCTCGGCGACGATCCGGCGGACGGCGGGGGAGAGGTGCTCGGAGCCGCCGTTGGGCGTCGCCGCGGGGGCGGCGGGCTTGGCCTCGGCCTTCTCGGGGGCGGGGGCGGCGGGCTTGGCCTTGGCCGCCGGGGCGGCGGACGGGTCGATGACGCCGACGGTCGCGCCGATGGCGACGGTGTCCCCCTCGGCGGCCTGGACCTTCAGCACGCCCGACGCCGGCGCGGGGACGACGTTGGTCGCCTTGTCGGTCTCCAGCTCGAAGAGCGGGTCGCCCGCCTTGACGGCGGAACCGTCGGCGGCGAGCCACTTCGCGAGGATCCCCTCGGAGATCGATTCACCCACGCCGGGGACGCTGATCGGGACGGCGGACATCGTTCAACGGGCTCCTTCCCGCGACCCGGCGGCGGCCAGGGCGCGGACGGGGGTTGCGGACACGAGGTGCGGCACCGCGGCGCCGACGGCCGCGTCGACCAGCTCGGCCTGCTCGCGGTCGTGGACCAGCTTCGAGCCGGTCGCCGGGCTGGCGCTGGCGTCCCGGCCGACGTACTGGAACGGGGAGCCCATCAGCTCCTCCAGCCGAGGCGCGACGAACGTCCAGCCGCCCATGTTCTGCGACTCTTCCTGCACCCAGACCCAGTCCCGGACCTCGGGATAGCCCAGGAGCACCTTCTTCAGCTCCTCGGCCGGGAACGGGTAGGGCTGCTCCAGGCGGACGATCGCGACGTCCTTCTCCTTGCCGACCTCCGCCCGCCGGGCCGCCAGGTCGAAGTAGACCTTGCCGGAGCAGAGGAGGAGCCGGGTGGCGCCCTTCGGGGCGGTCGGGTCGTCGAGGACGTCCTTGAAGCCGCCGACGGTCAGGGCGTCGACCGGCGAGACGCACTCCTTGCGGCGGAGGAGGCTCTTGGGGGTCATCACGATCAAGGGCTTGCGGAAGTTCCGCCGGACCTGCCGCCGCAGCATGTGGAAATACTGCGCGGGGGTGGAGGGGACGCAGACCTGGATGTTGTCCTCGGCGCAGAGCTGGAGGAACCGCTCCAGCCGGGCGCTGGAGTGCTCCGGCCCCTGGCCCTCGTAGCCGTGCGGCAGCAGCATGACGATGCCGCTGCCGCGGCCCCACTTGGATTCCGCCGAGGCGATGAACTGGTCGACGATGACCTGGGCGCCGTTGGCGAAGTCGCCGAACTGGGCCTCCCACATGATGAGCATGTTGGGCTCGTCGAGGGAGTAGCCGTAGTCGAACCCGAGCACCGCGGCCTCGGACAGCAGGCTGTCGTAGACGCAGAACTGGGCCTGGCCGGCGCCGAGGTTGTTCAGCGGGATCCAGGGCTGGGCGGTGAGCTGGTCGATCAGGACGGCGTGGCGCTGGCTGAACGTGCCGCGGCGGCTGTCCTGGCCGCTGAGGCGGACCGGCGTCCCCTCCTTCAGCAGCGAGCCGAACGCCAGGGCCTCGGCGTGGGCCCAGTCGAGCGAGCCCTTCTCCTCGACCGCCTTCACGCGGGCCTGGAAGATGCGGGTCAGCTTGTGGTTGGGGGTGAAGCCGGCGGGCGGGTTGGCGGCGACCGCCGTGATCTCCCTCAGCATCTCGTACGGGACGCCGGTCTCGGCCGGCTCGAACGAGTAGTTCGGGGTCAGCTCGGCCCAGGGGCCGGTGGAGTAGCCGGGGGAGGTGGTGCGGGCCTCGACCCCCTCGCGCTTGACCTCGGCGAGGACCTGGCCGAGCTTGTCGGCGAAGGTCTCGGCGATGGTCTCGGCCTCCTGGCCGGACATCTCGCCGGAGGTGACGAGCTGCTCGGTGTACATCTCCCGGATGCTGATCCGGTTCTTGATGTTGTCGTACATCAGGGGCTGGGTGAACCCCGGCTCGTCCCCCTCGTTGTGGCCGTGGCGGCGGTAGCAGACCATGTCGATGACCACGTCGCGGCCGAACTGCTGGCGGAAGTCCATGGCCAGCTCGCCGACGAAGACGACCGCCTCGGGGTCCTCGCCGTTGACGTGGAAGATCGGCACCTCGATCATCTTGGCGACGTCGGTGCAGTAGCGGGTCGACCGGCCGTCGACCGGCGAGGTCGTGAAGCCGATCTGGTTGTTCACGACGATGTGGATCGTGCCGCCGGTCCGGTAGCCGGGGAGCTGCGAGAGGTTCAGGGTCTCGGCGACGAGGCCCTGGCCGGCGAACGCGGCGTCGCCGTGGATCAGGATGGCCGCGCCCATCTTCCGCAGGGCGTCCTTCGCCTGCCGCTGCTTGGCCCGCATCCGGCCCTCGACGACCGGGTTCACGGCCTCCAGGTGGCTGGGGTTGGGCGTCAGCGTCAGGTGGACGGTCTGCCGGTCCTGGGTGACGTGGTCGGCGGAGAAGCCCAGGTGGTACTTGACGTCACCGTCGCCGGCGACCGTCTCGGGCATGTTCCCCTCGAACTCGCTGAAGATCAGCCCGTACGGCTTGTGCAGGATGTTCGCCAGGACGTTGAGCCGGCCCCGGTGGGGCATGCCCATGACGATCTCCTGCACCCCCAGCCCGCCGGCTCGCTCGATGATCCCGTCCAGCAACGGGATGAGCATCTCGCCGCCTTCCAGCGAGAACCGCTTCTGGCCCACGAAGTTCTTGTGCAGGAACGTCTCGAACAGCTCGGCTTCGTTGAGCTTGTAGATGATCCGGCGCTTCTTCTTGATGTCGAAGCGGGGGTGGTTCCGGACCGGCTCCATCCGCTCGAAGAGCCAGCGGCGGATCTCCAAGTCGCGGATGTGCATGAACTCGACGCCGATCGTCCGGCAGTATGTCTCGCGGAGGACGCCGAGGATCTCGCGCAGGGAGCCGTGGTGCTCCTGGCCGAGCTTGCTGTAGAAGTCGCGGTCGAGGTCCGCGTCGGAGAGCCCGAAGTTGGCCAGCTCCAGCTGCTCGTCGGTCTGGCGGCGGGGCGAGAGCTTCAGGGGGTCCAGGTCGGCCAGGTTGTGGCCCATCTCGCGGTAGGCGTCGACCAGGCGGGTGACGGCCTTGACCGCCTGCTGGGCCGGCGGCGAGGCGTCGCCGTAGCGGGCCGCCTCCGGGCTCAACGACTCGGCGCCGAGGTCGTACCCCTCGAAGAAGTGGCGCCACGACTCGTCCACCGAGTTCGGGTCGTCGCGCCAGAGGCGCTGGTACTCTTCGACAAGGTCCAGGTTCGCCCGGCTCACCGCCGACGTGCGTGTCATCGAAAAGGATCTCCTGGCCGCCCCGGGCGCCTGGGCCTTCGGGGGGGCCGCGGACTTGACGTTGGTTGGACGAAACCGGGGGAGAGGTCCGCCCCGCTCGATAGGGAGGCCCGCCGGGTTCGGGGGTTCGGCCATGCCCGTCGGGGCGCGCGCACGGGCCGACGAGGCGTGCCGCACGCCCCGGAAGCTCCGTCGCTCCGCCCCGGTCGCATCAACGCAGGCGACTCCATCGCCATGGCGTCATAGTCGCTCGATCCAAGATCGGTCCGCGAACCTCTCGGCACGCAGTGTTTCGAAGCGATCTGGTGGGACATCCGACGCCGCAGTGAGAAGAGTGGAGTGGGGCCACGCCGAGCGGATCGATTCGATCAAAATTCTACGACGCAACGGGATATTCATCAAGAACTCCTCGTGCGTCCGCCCCTCCCTGTACGCCGGCTGGCGGGCCGGCGTTTGCAGATATCGGGCGATCTTCCCGATCGCAAGACCATGCATGATCGTGGCATGCACCATCAGCCGACGCCGGAGGCGTCTCTGGGCGCTGCCGGAGAATTTCCGGCCCCCGATCGTCAGGTCCCCCGACCCCCTCACCTCCACGCCGGGCGCAGGCCCGCGCAGCGCCTCCGCGACCCGGCCCAGGACGTACGCCTGCGCGCCGTCCACCGTGACGAGTTCGGGCGCGTAATCCGTCGGCAGCACGACCGTCATGTTCAGCGCCCCCGGCCCGACGACGACCGTGCCGCCGCCGCTGGCCCGCCGCGCGATCGGCACGCCATCCTCGGCGCAGCGGTCGACGTGGACCTCCTCGCGGAGCCGCCGCGAGGAGCCCAGGACCACCGCGTAATCCGGCTGCTCCCAGAGCCTTAGGGTGGGCCCCAGGCCGTTCTCGTCGGCCTCGACGAGGATCGCCTCGTCGAACGCGAGGTTGTCGTAGATGGTCGGGAGGGTGAGGAGTTCGGGGTCGGTGGGGGGCATGGGGCTTCAGACTAAGGGCCGACGAAGCCGCGCAGGCCCCCCTCCCGGCGGGAGAGGGGACGCGCGCCCTTCCGTCGGGCTCGGGCCGCCTCAGAACTTCTCGTCCTCGGCGTCGACGCGGAAGACCTGGTGGCATTCGGTGCAGCTCTTGTTGACGGTGTTGAGCTGGTCCTTGGCGTCCTTCTGGGTGGAGTCGGCCTTGTCGGCGATCTCGGCGAGCTTCTTGGCCTCCTTCTCCCAGGCGTCGCACAGCTCGTCCCACTTCTTCTGGGGCTCGGCGACGTTCTTGGCGGCCTTGACGGGATCGTTGTGGGTCTTGGTCTCCTTGGCGAGCTTCGCCCACTCGTCGGCCGCCTCCTTGATCTCCTTCTGGGCCTTCTTGTAGGCGGCGACGTTGCGCGTCCCCTTGGTGAGGACGGCCTTGTTCTTCTGGACCTTCTCCATGATCTTGCCCAGCTCCGACTCCTCGTCGGCCGAGCCGGAGAAGGCCGTGGCGGACAGGCCGAGGCCGAGGCCGATCGTCAGGCTGGCGGCCAGGGTGATCCACTTGCGCATCATGTGACGGTTCTCCTTCTGGAGGCGGGGACAAGGGGAGCCGCGGGGGCCGAAAAAAGGGGTGGGTGCGGCGGTCCGGGCGAAACCTCGCCGATCGGCCCGGGGAACCTTAATCTATACCTCGCGGGCGACTCGATCAAGGACGGCGGCCCCGCGGCGCGGCGGAGACGGCTTGCCGCGGCGGCCCGATCTCGACGATGATTCACGGTTTGATCGCGGCGTGTCGGCTTCGGGTCGGCCTCCCCCTTTGCCCCAGCTTCCGGACGGACATGAGCGAGCCACTGGACTACCGATCGGCGGGCGTGGACCTGACCACCTATGACGAGACCATGGCCCGCCTCCCGCCGCTCATGCGCCGGACGTTCTCGCCCCGGGTCATGGAATGGAAGGACGGCTTCGCCGGCCTCTTCCGGCTCGACGACAAGATCGGCCTCCTCTCGCGCACCTACCGCGACCCGATCCTCGTCGCCTCCACCGACGGCGTCGGCACCAAGCTGAAGCTCGCCGTGGCCACCGGCCGCCACGACACCGTCGGCATCGACCTGGTGGCGATGTCCGTCAACGACTGCCTCTGCGCCGGGGCCGAGCCGCTCATCTTCCTCGACTACGTCGCGATGTCGAAGGACGACACCAACCTGACCGCCCAGATCATCCAGGGGATCAGCGACGGTTGCATCGAGGCCGAGTGCTCCCTCATCGGCGGTGAGACCGCCATCTTGCCGGACTTCTACCAGCCCGGCGAGTACGACCTGGCCGGCTTCTGCCTGGGCGTCGTCGACCGCAAGCACCTGCTCAAGGGCGAGGAGATCCGCGCCGGCGACAAGATCATCGGCCTGGCCTCCTCGGGCCTCCACTCCAACGGCTACAGCCTGGCCCGGAAGATCGTCCTCGACCACGCCGGCCTGAAGCTGGACGACCGGGTCGAGGAGCTGGGCAAGACGGTCGCCGACGAGTTGCTGACCCCCACGCGGCTCTACACCCGCCCCTTGAAGGAAGTGTACCGCCATTACCGGGTCAAGCGGATCATCCACGGCATCGCCCACATCACCGGCGGCGGGCTGATCGACAACCCCCCGCGCATCCTCCCCGAGGGCCTGGGGATGCGGCTGACGAAGGGCTCGTGGGACGTCCCGCCGGTCTTCACCTGGCTCCAGCGGCTGGGGAACGTGGCCGAGGACGAGATGTTCCGCGTCTTCAACATGGGCGTCGGGATGGTGATCGTCGCGGCCGACTACTACGCCGACTCGATCGTCCGCCACCTGACCCGCAAGGCCCAGATCCCCGCCTGGATCATCGGCGAGGTGGTCCCGGGGAATCGCGAGGTCGAATGGGCGTGATCGAACCGGGCGCGGCGGCTGGCTGGGCTCCTCGCTTCGTCCTCGCGGGCTGGGTTCGGCGGGCCGGATCGCGGCGTCAGGCGCCCGGAGTGAATTCACGATGTTCGTCCGCTGCCCGTACTGTCACAAGCTGGTCCTGTGGCCGTTTTTCGGACGCCACCGGAGCAAGCACACGGCGCTCCGCGCCGACGGCCAGATGAACGAGCACGTCACCCTCCGGCCGACGCGGCGGTATGCCGGGTCGCTGGAGGAAGTCCCCCAAAACTACCGGCATCCGAAGTGCGGGGTCGTCACGGGCATGCCGGAAGAGATCATCCGCAGCTACCTGGCCGATCCCTTCCTGTACGGCGACAAGTCGTTCTGCTGCGGATGCGGCGACTACGTGAGCAAGCGCGAACTGTTCTGGATCGAGACGGGGCAGAGCCTGGCGGACTACACGAAGCGGCTGCAGCAGGATCACGTCCGGGCGCGAAGGGCGAAGCCGCGACCCTAGGGTTTTCACGGCCGAAATTTCGGGTGGCCGTCGTAGGCTGGGTCGAGACCCAGCCCTGAGGAGGCCGGGCCTCGCTCCGGCTGGGTCTCGACCCAGCCTACGGGCTCCCCCCGAAAAACAAGGCTCCCGAAACGATTCGGGGAAACAGTTCGCACCGCCGGGCCCTCGGACACGTATAATAGACGGACCTATCTCGGGGGCGGTGCGCACATCCAGGATCGACCAGGGGGACGGACGTCATGACGGTCGGCGCCCAGACGCGGACGCAGGGCAAGCTCCTGGACTACAAGGAGTTCATCGAGCACCAGATCGCCGTCACTCGACGGCGGATCAAGCTCACCGACCTGGTCACGGCCGTCCTGATCCTGGCGGTCGGCCTCGCGGCGACGCTGCTGGTGGAGGTGATCCTCGACCACGCCTTCGGCCTGCCGGCGTTCGTCCGCCAGATCATCCTGATCGGCGGGACGGTCGCGGCGATCGGGTTCGTCATGATGCGGATCGTCCGGCCGCTGCTGATGTCGATCAACGGCATGTACGCGGCGAAGACGATCGAGGGGGCCGACCCCGCGATCAAGAACAGCCTGATCAACTACCTGGAGATCAGCCGCGACCCCGAGCGCGTCTCCAAGAAGGTCCTGGCCGCGCTGGAGTCTCGCGCGGTGGCCGACCTGGCCCACGTCGAGGTCGACGACGTGGTCGACCAGCGGCGGGCGATGCAGACGGCCTACGCCCTCTGCGGCGTGATCGTCGCCTTCTGCCTCTACGCCGCCTTCACCCCCAAGAGCATCCTCGACTCCACCAAGCGCGCGTTCCTCGCCGACGTCGTCCGGCCGACCAACACCAAGCTCGTGAACATCAAGCCGGGGGACGACCCCGCGCTGGCCGAGGTCGTCGCCGGCACCCACGTCGCATTCTCCGTCGACGTCCAGGGCGTCCGCCCCGAGAAGGTCCGCCTGCACTACAGCGTCGACGGCGGCAAGTTCTACGCGGTCAAGGAGTTCGAACCGGGGAAGAACTACTACGATCCCTGGTCGATCACCCTGACGAACCTCCAGCAGAGCCTGGACTACTACGTCACCGGGAATGACGCCGAGTCGCTGCACTACGACCTGAAGGTGCTGCCGGCGCCGATGGTCGAGTCGGTCTCGGTCGACTACGAATTCCCCCGCTACACCGGCCTGCCGCCCCGGGCCAACGTGGACGGCGGCAACGTGGAGGCCATCGAGGGGACCATCGTCACCGTCCGCGCCCGGACCAACGAGCCGGCGCGGGCCGGGTCGCTGAACCTGGCCGCGGGGGCGTCGGCCGGGATGACGGTCGACGACGCCGACGCCCGGGCGCTGACGGGCAAGTTCAAGGTCGAGAAGGCCGGCACCTACACGATCAACTTCCGGACCACCGGCGGCCAGCTCAACCCCAACCCGGTCGTCTACGACATCCTCGCCCTCCCCGACCGCGCCCCCTCGGCGCGGTTCGTCCGGCCCGAACGCTCGGGCGTGAAGGTGCCGTCGAACGTCCCGGTCGACCTGGCCGCCGCGGGCGAGGACGACCACGGCGTCAAGGACGCCACCCTCCACGTCCAGCTCGGCGACGAGTCGCTGCTGACGAAGAACGTCCTGGACGGCCGCCCCGTGCAGCGGACCTTCGATGCCGTCGAGACGCTGGACCTGGAGAAGCTCAAGGTCCCGCCCGGCTCCACCCTCACCTACTGGCTGGCCGTCCGCGACAACCGCGAGCCCACCACCAACCGCGTCGAGACCCCGCGCTGGACGCTGGAGGTCGGCGACCCCGTCGCCGAGGAGGAGAAGAAGGAGATCGAGCAGGAGCGGGCCGAGGAGCAGGCTCGCCGCGAGGAGGAGGCCCGTCGGGCCCCCGCCGAC
>MKTT01000102.1:0-43655 GCA_001898385.1 Planctomycetales bacterium 71-10 | reverse complement strand
CCAGCCGCCGGCCGACCAGCCCCCGACCCAGCAGGCCGACGAGCCCTCCCAGGGCGAGAGCCAGCCTCAGGGAGAGGCCCAACCCCAGGGCCGCCAGGGCCCCGACCGCGGCGAGTCCTCGTCCGCCCCCCAGCCTCGGGACCCCGGCGCCGCCCCCCAACCCGGCGACGCCCGTCCCGACGAACAGCAGCAGGCCGACGCCCAGCAGCCCGGCCAGCCCGCCGACCCCGCCGCCGACCCCCGCATGCGACGGATGGAAGATGTTCTGCGCAAGAAGGGCCTCCTCGACAAGCCCACCGCCGACCGCCCTGGCGAACCGGGACGGCCCGACGCGACCAATCCGCCCGCCGCCCAGTCCGACGGCGCCGCCGGCGAACGCCCCCGCATGAACCCGCCCGACGCCGCCGGCGCCCGGCCCCCGCAGCAGCCTCGCCCCGCCGGCGCGAACGACCCCGGGAACGAGGTCAAGCCGGGCGAGCGCGACCCCAACGCCGGCCCGGCCCAGGACGCGCAGGATGCGGCGGGCCGGGACCAGGACCAGCAGCCCCAGACGCGCCAGGGCGAGGCGGGCACGAACCCGCCGCCCCAGGGGCGTCAGGGCCAGCCCGGCCGGGATCCGCAAGGCCAGCCCGGCCAGGCCCAGGCCCCGGAGCAGGGCCAGGCCGGGCGAAATCCAGCCGAATCGCAGGACGCCCGCGATCGGGAGAATCCGGGCCAGGCCGGCGGTCGCGATCGCGAGGCCGCGAAGGACGCCCAGGGCAAGCCCAGGCCCGGAGATGAGGCGAGCCAGGCCGGCGAGGGGACCCCCAAGAACCAGCCCGAGGGAGGCCAGGCGGACCCGAAGCAGGGTGGCCGCAAGCCGTCCGACGCCGACCAGCCGGGCGGACATCCCGGCGAGGCCGAAGCGCAGGGCCGCGATCCGAAAGCCCGCGAGGGCGAACCCGGCGACCGGGAGACCTCCAGGGATGCCAGCCAGGGCCGCGACCGCCAGGGCGAAGCCTCGTCCCCGGACGGCCGCAAGCCGGGCGACGCCTCGGACGCGGGCCGGTCCGATTCCGCCGAAGGCCGGGACGACGCCCAGCCCTCCGGCCGGCCCGGGGATCGGCAGCCGTCCGGTCAGCCGGAGCAGGGCCAGGCCGGCCGGACGAACGACGGCCGATCCGACGCCCCCGACCAGCCGAACGCCAACGACCGTCAGCCCGGCCGCGCCGGCCAGGGCGATCCGTCGAAGGACCGCAGCCAGCCCGATGACCGTGACCCCTCCGCGTCTCAGGGACGCCCCGACGAACGGGTCCCGTCCAGCGAGCGAAAGCAGCCCGGGCAGGCGGGCGAACAGGACGCCTCGAAGGGGCGTCGCCAGCCCGGACAGGCGGGTGAACCGGATTCGTCGACGTCGCAAGGTCAAGTCGGCGAGCCCGGCGACGAAAAGAACGATTCGCCCCAGCCCGGACAGGGGCAGGATCGCGGCGGCAAGCCCGGACAGGGGGCCCAGAAGCAGGCCGGACGGACTCAGCCCGGCCAGGTCGATCCCCAGTCTCGCAGCGAAGAAGGGTCCCAATCCCAGAGCCCGCAGGGCCAGTCCGGCCAGAATCAGCAAGGCCAAACCAGTCAGAAGCAGCAGGGCCAGGGGCGGCAGGATCAGCCGACCGGCATGTCTCGTGAAAACGAGGGCGGCCGGAAGCCGGGCGAACCGTCGACGGCTCCGCAGCCTTCGGAGTCCGACGCCGGCCGTCCGGGCACCAAGCCCAGCGACCCGGCCCAGGGCCGACCGCGCGACCCGAACGCGCCGGACGACGGGGCGAACCCGGCTCGTCCCGATCAGGCGACCGCGGGCGACCGCGCCAACCCCTCGCAGCCCGGCGCGAAGCCCGAGCAGCCCGGCCGCCCCGACGCCGGCCGCCAGCCCCAGCAGGGGACGCCGAAGCCGGACGCCGGGCCGCAGGGTCGCGAGAAGCCTCGCCCCGACGGCTCCCGCCCCCAGGCCGGTCAGGCTCCGCGCAACCCGCAAGCGGGCGACCCCTCGTCGCCCGACGCTCGGGCCCAGGGTGAGAAGGCCGACGCCCAACCTCGGCCCGGCGACAAGCCCAGCGCCGAGGGCGAGAAGCCCGACGCCCAGCCTCGGCCCGGGGAGCGTCGCCCCGGCGATCCGAACGCGAAGAAGGACGAGCCCCGGAAAGATGACGCCGGCAAGCCGAAGCTAGGCGAGGGCGACCCCGCCGAAGTCCGGAAGGCCGATCCGAACGCCCGGGCCGACGAACGCATGCAGGATCCGAACACCCGCCCCGACGGCTCCGAGAAGGCCGCGCGGTCCGACGACGCCCGCGAGTCGGCCGAGCAGCCCGACCGCGCCGACCAGCCCGAACGGAAGGACGCCCAGCCCAAGGCGAATCCCAAGGATCCGAAGTCCCGCACCGACGCCGGCGAGCCGGCCGCCAAGAAGGACGACGCCAAGAAGGACGACGCCAAGAAGGACGACGCCAAGAAGGACGAGCAGTACCCCAAGCACCGCTCGCCGGATCCCAAGGATCCCAAGAAGCCTGCCGAGAAGCCGGCGAAGCCGGAAGACCAGCCCATCGAGGAGCCTTCGCCGAGCGACGAGCCCCAGGCCACGCCGCGTCCCGACTCCGCGCGGACTCCCTCCGACCCGTCCACGCCGTCCCCCTCGGGCAACCCCACCGCCGGCCGCGAAGGTCAGCCCGCCCAGAACCAGGCCCAGGACGCCCGAACCGGGCAGCCCCAGAGCCCATCGCAGTCCGACGCCCAGTCCCAGCAGGCGGCCCAGGGGCGGAAGGCCGACCAGGGCCAGCAGGGCCAGGGTCAGCAGCCCGGGCAGCAGGGCCAGGAACAGGGCCAAGGACAAAGCCCGGGCCAGGGTCAGGGCCAGGAACAGGGTCAAGGGCAGGGGGGCCAGGGAGAGAAGCAGGGCGAAGGCCGGGGGCCGGGCCAGAGCCCGGGTCAGGGCAAGCAACCGGGGCAGGGCCCAGGTCAGGGCGAAAGCCAGCAGCCGGGCCAGGGTCAGCCGAACCAGGGTCAGGGCGCTCAACCCGGCCAGGGCCAGGGTCGCGACCCGCAGTCCGCCCAGGGCCGCGGGGAAGGGCGCGAGCCCGGTCGCGGCCAGGGCGAGGGCGAAGGTCGCGAGCCCGGCGCGGGCGAAGGACGTCGCCCGGGCGAGGGCCAGGAGAAAGGCCGCGGCGAGGGCCAGGCGGCCCCGAAGGGTCGCGGCCAGGGCCAGGCCGAGGGGCAGCAGGGCAAGAACCAAGGCGAGGCGCAAGGCCAGGGGAACCAGCCCGGCCAGGGGAACCAGCCCGGCGCCCAGGGGAACCAACCCGGCCAGGGCCAGGGCCAGCCGGGTCAGCAGCCGCAGGGCGGCGGCCAGGGCCAGGGCCAGCCGGGCCAGGCCGGCGCGGGGACGCCCGACTCCAGCCCCACCGGAGGCGGCGGGCCGGGCGGCGGCCCCCCGCCGCAGGTCTTCCCCGACCAGCCCGACGAGCCGATGGCCCCCACCCCGGAACGCGACGCCGCGGGCGAGGAGACCGTCGCCCCGCGCGACCAGCCGCAGTCGGAACTCGTCCTCCGCACCGTCCGCGACCTGCTCGACAAGCAGGCGGACACCTCCGACCTGGAGGCCGCCACCGGCATGAGCCGGGCCGAGATGGAGCAGTTCGTGAAGCAGTACGAGAAGGTCAAGTCGGCCCCGGCCGGCGAGGGCCGCGAGATCGAGGTCCAGCCCGGGGCCTCCGGCGAGGACGCCCGCGCCTCGGCGGACCTGCCCGGCCTGGGCAACCACTCGATCTCCACCCGCGCCCTCAAGGACCGCGGCGACATCCCCCAGGACCAGATCCGAGACAACCAGGAAGGCGTCCGCTTCGCCCCGCCGCCCGAGTTCCGCGGCAAGGTCGAAGGCTACAAGAACGCCGTCTCCCGATCCCGGTCCTCGACGCCCCGCACCGCGCCCGCCCCCAACGGCGGGACGCGCTGAGTCACTTCTCGCCCGGGAACTTCCCGCGCATCCGATAGAGGGCGATCAGGGCGCGGTCGAGCATCCGCTCGCCCGCGCCCAGGGCGATCGGCGACATGCGGGGGTCCGCGCCGTAGCCCCCTTCGGAGGTGGCCTCGATGGTCGGGAAGTAGAGGAAGTGGCCGTTGCAGTACCCGAGCACCAGGGCGTGCGGCAGATCCGCCCGCTCGCGGAGCCGAGTCGCGTGGGCGTGGAACGGCTCGCCGGGGAGGCCGACGAGGCCGATGGAATCGCCCAGGAGCGCCGTGGTCGTCTCGGGCCGCATGCCGCCGGCATACTCGGAGACGACGTTCTCGACCAGCTCGGGGAAGAAGGCCCGGCCGTAGAGGATCTTGTTCAGCGGGTTGGCCAGGTCGAGTCGCGTCCCGAACTCGTGGGATTCCGTCGTCACGGCGATCGCCGGCCGGACGGGCTCGGCGGCCTTCGCGGCCTCGGCCAGCGTCAGGGCCTCCAGGCCCAGGGCGCGGCCGAACTCGTCCGGGCCCTTCACGTCGGGGGGCGAGTTCGGGCTCATGTCGCCGCCGGCCCCCTGGAGGAACATCGCCGGGGCCTTCAGGCCCTCCTCGATCGCGGCCCGCATCGCGCCGGGGTAGTCGGCGGAGAACGTCAGGTCGCCCGAGGGCCGCATGACCGGGTGGGCGGCGAAGTTGACCAGCAGGGTCAGCGGCGACCCGTCGGCGCGGTCGACGCGGATCACGGTCAGCCGCGGGTCGGTCGACTTCGGCGAGCGCTTCGAGTGCCGGTTGCGGTTCAGCGGGACGTCCTTCGCCGCGGCGCGGATCGTCGCCGGTTCCAGGCGGTCGTCGGCCTCGGCGACGGCGCGGGCGATCGTCTCGGGCAGCTCGCGGGCGTAGGCGACGGCCGCGTCGAACTTCCCCCGGCCGCGGCCGGGCTCGTCGGTCAGCTCGATCACCGGCCCGTGGTGGGTGTGGCTGCCGCAGATCATGACCCCGGCGAACCCGCGCGGGGCGAGCGCCGCGCGGATCGTCGCCATCATCGCGGGGGTCGGCCCGCGGCCCAGGTCCATGCCGACGATCGCCAGCTTCGTCCCGCCCGCCTCGACCACCAGCACCTTCGCGATCAGGGGGTCGTGGACGCCGTTCGACAGGGCGTCATGCCGCGCCGCGTAGCCCCACATGGGGGTCGGCCCCGCGGGGGTGACGTCGCACGAGGCGACGCCGGCGCGGAAGGTCGGCGCGGGCTCGACGGCCGCGGCGAGGGACGAGAGCAGGAAGAGACCGACGACCGACGCGCAGTTCGCCGAGCGCATGCCCGCACCTCCGGGGGATTCGGGCCATGGATCAAGGGTAACGCCCCCTGGCGATCAGGGCGGCGCGGAACTGGAGTCTCTGGCCCGCGTTCATCGAAAGGACCCGGACGGTGGCCCGGCCGCATGGGGTGAGGCCCGCGATGAACGGCCCGCGCAACTCGAAGTGCTCGGCCCAGCTCTGCACCCTCGGGTGGAAGAGCCGGACGACCTCACCGCTCTCCGGGTCAACCCCCGACAGGTCCGATCCCTTGAAGAGGTTGCAGCGCTCGCAGGCGAGGCACAGGTTGGATTCCTCGTCGCCCCCGCCATGCTTCCGCGCGATGATGTGCTCGACGTGGTGGGCCAGCTTGAGGTTTTCCTGTCGGATGAGGCAGTATTCGCATCGGCCGCCCGAGCGGGACCGGACGAGATCACGGGTCCCCGGCTCCATCACCGCTCCCCGCCCTGGAGACGTCGCTCCGCCTTGAGCTGGAAGATGGCCAGCATATCGGCCGCCTCGACGTAGCTCAGGTATTCGTCCCGCTCGTCCGGGGTGAGCTCTCCCTCGTTGGCCAACTCGGCCAGGATCGCGACGCGAGCCTGAACCTCGGGATCGATGTCCAGGGCGAGGATCCGCCGCGCCGCCTCGACGTTGAGGGAACCGGCAAGGGGGTCGAGGACACGATCCATGAAATGGGCGGCGTCGGTTCGCGTATCCATGCCGCCGATTGTACCAAGACGCCCCGGCCCCGACGAGAGGCCGAGGACGGCCCAAAACGCCCCCGCGACGGCTTGGACACTTGCAAGGGCGACGTGGCCTAGTAAAATAGTCGGACCGCGTCGCGCGGGATGCACGTCTCGGCCGCCGCAGTCGGGGAGCCGTCGGGCCCTCCGGCCTGCGTTGATGGACATCGATCGGGCGGAACGTCGCCCTCATCCGTAGCACGAATCTTCATACGAACAGTCGGACATCGTCGCAAGCGTCGGGCCGCATCCTCGCGAGGTTTCGCGGAGGGCGGGGGCGTTCCGCGGCCGGAGGCCCCCCGAGGATCGGGGGCGTCGCACCATCCGAAAGCCAGGCGGAGGCCCGGTTCATGGCGGAAAAGACCTCGGACTCTCCCGTTCGCATCATCGGCAGCCGGGAGCTGCACCAGAACCTGCCGGGCATCCTGCGCGAGCTGGAGAACGACCAGGTCCGCTACGTCCTCACCGTCCACGGCAAGCCCCGCGCCGTGCTGATCGGGGCCGAGCCCTACCTGAACATGATCCAGGGGGGGCGGAGGTCCAGCGAGGCCCTCGTCGGGCTCCAGCTCACCGCGCTGCTCGGGGGCGACCTCGGCTCGGTCCCGCTCGACGACCTGGAGCGCGCCCTCGACCGCCGGGGCGAGTGACGGACCCGCCCCGCGGCCCCTCCCCGATCACTCGGCGTCGGCCGCCTGGACCGGCTCGGCCGTCGTCTCCGGCCCGGCCGCCTTGCGAGCCCTCATCTTCGCCCGCGCGAACTCGACGACGGCCGGCAGGACCGAGACCACGATGATCGCCACCATCACCAGCTTGAAGTTCTTCTCGACGATCTCGCTCCCCGCGAAGACCTTCCCGCCGATCAGGAACATCGCCACCCAGGCGATCCCGCCGGTCACGTTGTAGAGGGCGAACCGGCCGTAGTTCATCCGGCCGATCCCGGCCACGAACGGGGCGAACGTCCGGACGATCGGCAGGAACCTCGCCAGGATGATCGTCTTCGCGCCGTACTTCTCGTAGAACTCGTGCGCCTGCATCAGGTGGTCGCGGTTGAGCAGCCGCGAGTCCTCGCGCGAGAACACCTTGGGCCCGACGTACCAGCCGATCGCGTAGTTCACCGCGTCGCCCAGGATGGCCGCGACGATCAGCAGCGCGGTCAGCGGCACGATCCGGATCGGGGCCTCCGGGTGGGCGGCGACCGCCCCCGCGGCGAACAGCAGCGAGTCGCCCGGCAGGAACGGCGTGACCACCAGGCCCGTCTCCGCGAAGATGATCGCGAAGAGGATGACGTACAGCCACGTCCCCCCCACCGCGTTCGCGAGCGTGTTGAGCGACGCGGGGCTGAAGTGGATCACGAAGTCGAACAACTGCTGGACGAGGTCCATCATCGGCTCCAAGGGGGCGGGGTAGGGCGATCCTTCGTCAGGGGGCGTCCGGGCCCCCGGCTTGCTTCGATTCGTCGCGCGAGCGGACGGGGAGGCGGACGTTGCGGATCCCGGCCGAGTCGCAGGCCGACAGCACGTCGGCCAGGTCCTGGTAGGCGAGCGAGGCCCCGCCGCGGATCATTACGCCCTGGTTGGCGTACCGCGCGCGGGCCCGTCGGAGCAGGGCGGACAGGCCGTCGAGGTCGTACGACGCCTCCCCGATCGCGACCTTCCCGGGCGCGACCACGTTCACGACGACGTCGTCGGGGGCGGCGGTGAGGGGGGCGGCGTCGGCGACCTCGGGGACCTTCACCGCGAACTCGCTCTCGTCCCAATCATACAGGCGGGTGGCCGCCATGAAGAACACCAACAGGCAGAGGATGACGTCCACCATCGGCGTCATGTTGATGAACGGCGACTCGTCCTGGGCCTGGCGGCTGCTGCACAGCATGGCGGATCCTCCACGGGCCGGGACGGTCAGGCGATCGGCGATCCCTGGGGGCGGGCGGCGTCGGGGGGAGGGCCGAGGGGGATCCGGCGCTCGACGCCCGGGTGCCGGACGAAGTCGACGGCGACCATGTCGACGACCTCCCGGGCGTGCTCGTCGATCTCGCGGGTGAGGACGTCCACCCGATTCAGGAGGAAGTAGTAGGACGAGACCGCGACGATGGCGATGGCCAGGCCGAACGCCGTGGCGATCAACGCCAGGCTGATCCCCTGGGCCAGCATCTCGCCGCGCTGGGGGCCGGCGCGCCCGCCCAGGGCGTCGAACGACTGGATGATGCCGACGACCGTCCCCAGCAGGCCGAGCAGCGGGCCGAGCGTCGCCATCGCGTTGAGGACGCGGAGGTTCCGCTTCATCTCCACGACCTCGCCCGCCGAGTCGGACGCGACGATCTGGCGGATCTCCGCCCCCGGCCGGCCCCAGGCGCGGACGGCGTGGCCGAAGACCCGGCCGGCGACGCAGTCGTGGGCCTTGCACAGCTCCAGCGCCCGGTCGCGGTCGAGCTTCCCCGCGGCCAGCCGCTCCAGGAAGCGGTCGACGAAGTCCGCCGGCGCGACCCGCCCGCGACGCAGCGCCAGGAACCGTTCCAGCGCGAACCCGACCGTCAGGATCGAGCAGAACGCCAGCGGCCAGAGCATCGGGTTCGCCGTCAAGAGCAGCCGCCGCATCGTATTGCGGTCGACGCCCGGCTTGCCGTCGGCCGCCGGCTTCGCGGCCGGCGTGATCTCGGGGGCCGCCGGGGTCGGATCGACCTTCGTGGCCTCGGCCGCGACCGCGGCGGGTGTCGGGGCGGGGGGGGCCGACGGCTCCTGCGCGCGGGCCGTCGCGACGAGGCAGGCGCAGGCCGCGAGCAGCCGGAGGGACGTCGGGCGAAGGCGGGGCATCGGGGGGTCTCCCTCCGGTGGGGCGCTCATCCTGGTGGCGGCCATTCGAGGATTCTAACGGTCGCGCGGACCCTGTCAATCGCCGCCGGCTCGCCGAAACCCCTCGCATCCACCGGGTTCGGGTGGGATCGGACGGCCCGCCCGAGTATCCTGGAAGCCGACGTTCAACCTTCATCCAACATCCTCCCTCTCCCACGGAGGACTTCCCATGAGCGGACCGGCCCACGGCCACGCCCACGCGTTCGGCGATTTCCACGCGAGAGAGCGCGAGGGCCTGGTGGTCGCAAGCCGTCGGGGGATGCTCAAGGCCGGGCTGGCCGGGCTGGCCGGGCTGTCGCTACCGGACCTGCTGCGGCTGAGGTCGACCGCGACGGCCGAGGGCGTCCGTCCGCCGGGGTCGAAGGCGGTCATCCTCCTCTGGATGGCGGGCGGGCCCAGCCAGATCGACACCTGGGATCCCAAGCCGGGCCGGCCGCTGGAGAACCGCGGGCCGTTCGGGACGATCGCCACCGCGCTGCCGGGGGTCCGCATCTGCGAGCACCTGCCGAAGCAGGCCGCGATGCTCGACAGGTTCACGATCATCCGGTCGGTCGACGCCCGCCACAGCAACCACGAGCCCAACAAGGTCTTCCAGACCGCGAACCTGGACGCCGAGCCGCGGCAGGGGCCGAGCAAGGACCTGTACCCGGCCATCGGATCGATCGTGGCGAAGCACCACGGGGCCAACGCGCCGGGGATCCCGCCGTACGTCGCGTTCCAGACGTCGCGGACGCACGTCGCCTACGCGGGGCACCTGGGGAAGCGGTTCGACCCGTTCATCGCCAACCAGGCGAGCAAGCTGCCGGTGGTCGACTACGTCGGCCAGGAGACCGGCAAGACCTCGCCCGCGGGCTTCTTCAAGCTCCCCGGCGGCATGTCCCAGGAGCGGCTCCACTCGCGCCGGGCGCTGCTGGAGGATTTGGACGCCCTGCGGACGAGGCTGGACCACTCGGCCGACGTGGCCGCGATGGACCGCTACGGCCGCGAGGCGGTCGAGCTGCTGGTGGGCCGTCGCGCCCAGGAGGCGTTCGACATCGAGCGCGAGCCCCAGGCCGTCCGCGACCGCTACGGCAAGCACGTCTGGCACCAGCAGGCGCTGCTGGCCCGCCGGCTGGTGGAGGCCGGCGCGGCGTTCGTCACGCTCGACCTGAGCTACCACCCGGCGTCGGGCACCTGGGACAACCACGGCGACAACATCCCGCCGTATGGCGGCATCAGCAAGGGCCTCAAGCCGCTGCTGCCGATCTTCGACCACCTCGTCACCACGCTGGTCTCCGACCTGGCCGAGCGCGGGATGCTGGACGACGTGCTGGTGATCGCCATGGGGGAGTTCGGCCGCACCCCGCGCATGGGGACGCAGGGGAGCACCGACGGCCGCGACCACTGGAACGCGGTGATGTCGATGTGCCTGGCCGGCGGCGGCCTGCGGCACGGCCAGGTGATCGGCTCCACCGAGGCCGACGGCGGCCACATCAAGGACCGCCCCGTCACCCCCAGCGACCTCGCCGCCACCATCTACCGCCACATGGGCGTCCCGCTCGACGCCTACTATCAGGACGCCAACGGCCGCCCCCAGTTCATCGTCGCCGACGGCGGCCGGCCCATCGAGGAGTTGTTCTGAACCGCCCCCCGCGGGTCGGTCCGTCTGGGGTTCGTTCGCCCGCGGACGCCGCAAAGACCAGGACTCGTTTCACCTTGACACAAAACATCTTACAACGATTCATGGGCCCGATTTTTTGGGTTTGATCGTCGAAATGCGTGTGGTTTTTCGCGTCCATCCGTCCCCTCTCCCGCCGGGAGAGGGCGGCCGCGAAGCGGCGGGTGAGGGTCGCGGGAGCGCGGAGGGCATGCCGGCCGCGCGATATCCGGGAGAGACGACGCCGAGCATCCTTCTTGCTCCGTCGAAAGCATGGGAGTGGGAGCAGAATCCCCTCTTCTCCCCTCGTGGGAGAAGGTGCCCCGGAGGGGCGGATGAGGGGGGCGCGACCGCGAGCCATGGGATTCAAAACCGGCGTCGGCCCGGGGATGCGACGGCGGTTGCCCCCTCATCCGGCCTTCGGCCACCTTCTCCCACGAGGGGAGAAGGATGCTTGTCATCACCATCCTCCCATGTTTTCGACGGAGCACCTCAAGGGGAGAAGGCGTCGATCGCGATACCAACCTTGGAATCCCACGACCCTCACCCGGCGGGAGAGGGGACGTCGGGCTCGCCCCGTCGCTTCCCCATGCGAGTCGTGCCGAACAGTATCGGCCGGAGGGCCCGCCCTTCGGGGCCCTGGGCCTGATCCTGACGAGTTGTCAAAGAATCCACCGTCTCCCGGGATGATCCGCGTCGGAGTCGCCGGGATTTCAAGATTCGGCCGGCCGGGGGAAATTTCCGCGCATGACTCCCACGATCCTGCTGCTCGCGCTCGTCGCCCCGGCCTGGGCCGACGACGTGCAAGTCCGCCACGACGTCCCGTACCTCGACGCCGGCCGGGAGGAGACGGCCGACCTGTACCTCCCCGCCGAGGGGCCGAAGGCCGGCGAGCGTCGGCCGGCGGTGGTCATCATCCACGGCGGCGGCTGGACCGGCGGCGAGAAACGCGCGAGGCGGGAGATCGAGATCGGCACGACCCTGGCGAAGCACGGCTACGTCGCGATGAGCATCGACTACGTCCTGGCGAAGCCCGGCAAGCCGACCTGGCCCGAGAATCTCAAGGACTGCAAGCGCGCCGTGCGCTGGCTCCGCAAGCACGCCGACGAGCTGCACGTCGACCCTGACCGCATCGGGGCCATCGGCGGCTCGGCGGGGGGGCACCTGACGGCCATGCTCGCCGTGACCGGCCCCGACGACGGCTTCGAGCCGGCCGAGGACGTCGGGATCTCGACCCGCATCCGGGCCGCCGTGCCGATGTACGCCCACATGGCCGCCGGCTTCGAAGGCGACCACCCCATGTTCGCCTCCCGCCTGAAGGACGACCCGGAGCTTTATCGCCTCGCCGCGCCCATCGCGCACGTCACCAAGGACGACCCGCCCATGCTCCTCCTCCACGGCACGGCCGACGCGACCACGCCGGTCGACCACTCCAGGCGTCTCGCCGCCCGGCTGGAGGAGGTCGGCGTGCCGCACAAGCTGGAGATCATCGAGGGCGCCCCGCACAGCTTCGCCCTGCACACCAAGGGGCGCGACCTGACGGGCCTGGTCGTGGGGTTCTTCGACGAGCACCTGAAGCCGCGGTGAGTCCGTCGTGAGCGACGATCATCGCCGTCGACGTACAAGAGGAGATCGCTCGCGATGCCGATGTTCGTGCATCTCGCCCCGGAGTCGCGGGCGGCCATGATCCGGCGTAACGGCATCAGCCGCCTTCGAAACCCGCAGGGCGCACATCCCGGCGGCATCTTCGCGGTGCCCGTCACCCGCGACTTCTACGTTTCGCACCAGTGGCTCCGGGAGTTGAAGCGTCGCGGCCAGGGCGCGATCGTCGGAGTCTACTTCCGCATCGGCGACGGCGAATCCGTTTGGGCCGGACACTACGGCCAGTCCCATCAGGAAATGACCGCGGCGGTCGCCGCGGCGACGTTCTCGGGGCCGGGGAATCGCGAAGGTTGGGAGGTCATCATCCCGCGCCGCATCGCGGCCAAGGAGATCCACCGGATCCGATCCCTTCCCCAGGTCGTGGGATGGCGGTACTATCCCGCCGCCAAGGGAAAGAAGCCATCCTGCACCTGCAAGTTCTGCGTCGGCGGGGACTACGGAGCGGCCCGGTTGCGCGAACGGTTCGGCCCGCCGGACGCCTGATCTCTCGCGGACGAACAAGGAGCGGCGGACTGGGTCGAGGCCCAGCCGGGAGGAGGAGGTGGCTCGCGAAAGTTGAGTCTCAGCCCAGCCTACAGGCGACAGAGTCGGCTCTCGCAGGCCGCCTGGCGATCCTGGCGACGCCTCCCCCTGGCGCGGGGAGTCCGTTACGACGTCACGTCGCCCCCCGTGCGATCCGCCGAAATCCAAAGGCACGAAGGCCCACCCGACTTGAGTTGCGACGTACCCGGCCGGGCGCGAGTTCCGGTACAATCACGGCGAACGGCCTCCGCTTCAGATGGGCATTGCGGCCTCTCGTCTCCCCCCTTGGTCACCAAAGTAAAGGCAGGATTCGCATGGGACGGATCTTCGAGAAGCGTAAGGCTTCGATCTTCAAAACCTCCGCCCAGAAATCCAAGCTCTTTTCCAAGTACGGCAGGCAGTTGTACATGGCCGCCAGGAATGGAGTCCCCGACCCGGAAGCCAACCCGGCCCTGCGCGCGCTCGTCGAGAAGGCCAAGCGCGACAACGTGGCCAGTCATGTGATCGAGAAGGCGATCCAGAAGGCGGCCGGCGCGGGGGGCGAGGACTTCCAGCCCGCGCGTTATGAGGGGTTCGGCCCCGCCGGCTCCCTGCTCATCGTCGATTGCCTGACCGATAACAACACGCGCACGATCTCCGACGTCCGCAACTGCTTCAGCAAGACGGGGTGCAAGCTGTCCGCCAACGGCTCCGTGGTCATGTCGTTCGACCACATGGCGGTGCTCTCCTTCGCAGGCGACGACGAGGAGAAGGTGATCGAGGCGATGTTCGCCGCGGACGTCGCCGTCGAGGAGGTCGAGGGCAAGGACGGCCAGATCACCATCTTCGCGCAGCCCACCGATTTCTACAAAGCGAAGATGGCCCTCCTGGAAGCGTTCCCCGGCCTGGAGCTGGAAGTCCAGGAGATCACCTTCCTCCCGCAGTCGAACAAGACGCTCGAAGGCGACGACCTGGCCGTCTTCGAGAAGCTGCTCGGCATGCTCAACGATTGCGACGACGTGCAGGAGATCTACCACAACGTCGATCTCGCCGGCGAGGCCGCGCCCGAGTGAGAGGCCGCCTCGCCCCGTCGAAAAGACGGGGGACGACCCGCCTTCGGATTTCCCGGATCCCCTCCCCGTAGGCTGGGTCGCGACCCAGCCCGGGATACGCGACGCCTCATCCGGGCTGGGTCGCGACCCAGCCTACGGGGATTGGAAGTCCCCGGCCCCCGGTCGCGCCCCCCTCATCCGCCCCTCCGGGGCACCTTCTCCCACGAGGGGAGAAGGGGGATTCCTGCTCGCATTCCCAGGTTTGCGACGGGGAGCCCTCTCGGGGAGGGCCGCCCCGCCGCCTGCAACGGCCCTCAATCCTCGACCGTCTCCAGGTCCGCCCAGGGGATCGACGCGAGTTGGTCGCGGACGTGTTCGGCGTCGGCGACGACGACGGCGACGAGGGAGTCGGGCAGGACGTGGCGGCGGGAGGCGGCGGCGATGGAAGCCAGGTCGACGTCGGCGATGCGCGCGGGGAAGGTCGCCAGGTAGTCGATCGGCAGGCCGTGGATGAAGACGCTGGCGTAGCGGTTCACCAGGGCCGAAGGGGTCTCGAAGTGCCGCGCCTGGCCCTCGATCAGCGAGCGGCGGGCCTCGTCGATCTCGGTCTGGCTCGGGGGCCGGTCGCCGAGGGCGTCGAGCAGCTCGCGGCGGACGTCGTCGAAGGCGACGGCCAGCTTGTCGGCCTGCAACGACGCGGAGATGGCGAACGGCCCCGCGCCGCGGCGGCCGTCGAAGCCGCTGCGGACGCCGTAGGTGAACCCGCGCTCCTCGCGGAGCTTCTCGTTGAGCCGCGAGGTGAACTGGCCGCCGAGGACCTGGTTGAACAGCATGAGCGGGTCGTGGTCGGCGTCGTGACGGGCGATGCCGACGTGGCCGAACTTCACCACGGCCTGGGGCGCCCCGGGGCGGTTCAGGAGCAGGATGCGGGATCGTGACGCCCGCGCCGGGGGCTCGATGGCCGGCGGCTCCGCGTCCTCGCCGCGCCAGTCGCCCAGGCGGGATTCGAGGAGCTTGACGACCTCCTCCGGGTCGACGTCGCCGGCCACGACGACGGCCGCCCGCGACGGCGACAGCGCCCGGTCGCGGAACGCGAGGGCCTCGGCGCGGTCCAGGCCGGCGACGACCGATTCGTCGCCGTCGAGGGGGTGGCGGTAGGCGTGGCCCTCGGGATACAGGGCCTTCATCAAGGCCCGGTGGCAGCGGGCGTCGGCCGAGTCGCGCTCGGAGCGCAACGCGGCGGCGCTCTGGCCGCGGATGCGCTCCCACTCGGCGGCGGGGAAGGCGGCCTCGCGGAGGACGTCGGCGGCCAGGTCGAGCGTCCTGTCGAGCACGGGCTTGAGGCAACGGATCGAGACGTACATCCCGTCCCACCCGCACGAGGCCGACAGCGACGCGCCCATCGACTCGACCTCGGCGGCGATCTGCTCGGCCGACCGGGTCCTCGTCCCCTCGTCCAGCATCGACGCGACGACCTGGGCCAGCCCCGGGCGGTCGACCGGCTGGATCCCGCCGCCGCCGCGCACCGCCACGCCGGCGACGACCGTCGGCAGGTCGCGCTTGGGGAGGACCCAGACGGGCATGCCGTTGGACAGGGCCAGCACCTCGGGCTTCGGCGCGCGGAACGGGGCGGGGGTGCGCGCCGGCGGGGGCGTGGCGCGGTCGAGCTTGGCGATGCCGACGGCCGGCTTGCGGCCCCGGATCGTCAGGCGGGCGGCGGGCTTCTTGCGGGTGTACAGGTAGTCGACGGCCGCGTCGTGCAGGTCCTCGGTCGTCACCTCCATGAACCGTCGCAGGTCGGTGGTGATCCGCGAGGGGTCGCCGCAGTAGGTGTTGTAGGCGTTGAGCCGGTCGGCCACGCCGCCGAAGCCGCCGGCGTGCTCGAGCGCGAAGAGGAAGGACGACGCCTTCATGGTCTTCACGCGCTCCAGCTCCTCCTCCTTCACGCCCTCCTCGACGACCGAGTCGATCGCGTCGTAGACGGCCTGGCAGACCCTGGCGACGTCGGCGCCGGGGCGGAGGGTGACGATCACGCCGAAGGTCCCGGCCAGCTCGCGGGCCGAGTGGTAGACGGCCACGTCCTGGGCCCACTGCTCCTCGACGACCATCTGGCGATAGAGCCGGCTGGAGCGGCCCTTGCCGAGGACGTCGGCCAGGAGGGAGAGCGGGGCGTCCCAGTAGTCGAACTGGGGGACGGTGTGCCAGACGTTGTAGATGCGGTCCAGCTCGACGCGGTCGTTCACCTCCATCGTCTTCCAGCCGTCGAGGCCGACCGGCGGCGTCCACGGGCGCAGGGCCTTCGAGCCGCCGGGGATGGGGCCGAAGTAGCGCTCGGCCATCGCGAAGACCTCGTCCTCGGGGACGTCGCCGACGACGGCCAGGCTGGCGTTGGCCGGGACGTAGAACCGCCGGAAGAAGGCGGCGACGTCGTCGACCGAGGCGGCGTCCAGGTCCTCCATGACGCCGATCGTCAGCCACGAGTACGGGTGCTGGGGCGGGTACATGGCCTCGGCGAGGATCCGCCACGCCTGGCCGTAGGGGCGGTTGGCGTGGGTCTGGCGGTACTCGTTCTTGACCACGTCGCGCTGGACGTCCAGCTTCCTGGCGTCCAGGGCCGGGACCAGCCAGCCCATGCGGTCGGACTCCATCGCCAGCACCCGCTCGACGTGCGCGGCGGGGACGTCGGTGAAGTAGTTGGTGCGGTCGGTGGAGGTCGAGCCGTTGATGCTGGCGCCCAGCGGCTGGAGGTGCTTGAAGAAGTCGCCGGGGTAGTGCTCCGAGCCTTCGAACATGATGTGCTCGAAGAGGTGGGCGTACCCTCGCTGGTTGCGCTCCTCGTCCTTGGAGCCGACGTGATACCAGAGGTTGACGGCGGCGGTGGGGGGGCCGGGCCGGCGCACGGCGATCACGTCGAGGCCGTTGGCGAGCGTCTGCTTGCGGAAATCGAACGGCGGGGGCGTGATCGGCTCGCTCATCGCGCGGGGCTCGCATCTCGGGGACGACAAGGGGACGCCGCCGAACGTGGAGGCGCGCCGGGCGCAGTTTAGCGTCAACGAACCCGTCCGGGCAGGCCAACGGCCGGGCCGATGGCCGGTCACAAGGCCCTCGCGACGGGTGTAATACCTCCCGGCGGACCTCGCCCGCACGGCGGCGCGCGGCCTAAATTTGTAAGATTCGCGGCCGGCCCCGCGACGATGTAAAATAGGGATGGGCCTGGGGCCGGGCGGGGCATGGCGTTAGAATCGACCCAGGCGCACGGCCGCCCTCGCGCCGGCTCCGAACCAAGCACGATCGCAACCCGGGATCTGGAAGCCGTCCGCGCCGGGCCCTCGACCGGCGGCCGGGCGATCCGCCGATATTCTTGCAGAAGGTCGGGCCGTGAACTGGGACGACATCATCATCGACGCCTCGGCCTCCGACACCGGGATGCGTCGCCAGAACAACCAGGACAGCCACGCGACGGTCCGGGCGGCCAACCGCGACACCTGGAAGCGGCGGGGCCACCTGTTCATGGTGGCCGACGGCATGGGGGCCCACGCCGCCGGCGAGCTGGCCAGCAAGATGGCGTGCGACCTGATCCCGCACAGCTACATGAAGGCCAAGGCCGGCGCGCCCGGGGAGGCCATCGCCAAGGCGTTCCGGGACGTCAGCTCCCAGATCCACGTCCGCGCCGCCGCCAACCGCGACTTCGACGGCATGGGGACCACCTGCTCGTCGCTGCTGCTGCTCCCCGAGGGGGCGCTCGTCGCCCACGTCGGCGACTCGCGGGTCTACCGGATCCGGGACGGTCGCATCGACCAGCTCTCGTTCGACCACAGCCTGGTCTGGGAGCTGGTCCGGCGCAACCACCTGACGCCGGAGCAGGCCAACGTCTCCATCCCCAAGAACGTCATCACCCGCAGCCTGGGCCCGGCCGAGGTCGAGGTCGACCTGGAGGGCCCGCTGGCGGTGCACGAAGGGGACGTCTACCTGCTCTGCTCCGACGGCCTGTCCGGTCCGGTCGCCGACCCGGAGCTGGGGGCCTTCGCCGCCCACTTCCACCCCCGCGAGGCGTGCCGCTACCTCGTCCACCTGGCCAACCTCCGCGGCGGGTTGGACAACATCACCGTCGTCATGGCCCGCATCGGCCCCTGGGTCGACCCCGAGTCCGGCGAGATCGACCACCAGGACCCTTCCGCCAAGAAGGGCCGGCCCTCCAACGGCGCGACGCGCTCCTGGAAGGACCGGCTGATCGAGCGGTTCACCGGCCCCAAGCCGCTCCAGCCCCTCGCCCCCGAGGACGAGCACCGCTACCGGTCGTGCGAGTGCCCCATCGACGACAAGCTGCTCGACGATCTGGGCCGGCTGGTCGAGGACGTGCGCGAGGCCGCCATCTCCCAGGCCTGGGGGGTCGACTGGCCCAGGCTCTCGGAGCACCGCCGCAAGCTCCAGGAGGCGCAGGCCGCCGGCCGCCGCCGGATCGTCCTCCGCGAGATCGGCGAGATGGCCTCCATGCTCGGCCAGGCCGGGCGGTTCCATCGCAAGCAAGTCGCCACCTGACCACCGTATCGAACGGATAGACCGCGCGATGCCCCACGATCCCGCCTCCGACGCCACCCGCTGCGCCCGCGCGCCCGAGCCGCCCCGCTCGATCACCGAGCCCCTCTCGCCCCCGATCCAACTCGCGTCGGTCTACCGCGTCGCCGGGCTGGACGAGGTCGACGCCCTGTTCGACGGCCGGGCCGACGGCTTCTTCTACGCCCGCGACGGCCACCCCAACGCCGCCCAGCTCGCCGACAAGCTCGCCAAGCTGGAGGGGGCCGAGGCCGGCCTGATCTGCGCCTCGGGCATGGGGGCGATCGCCGCGACCGTGCTGGCGACGACGGAGCGGGGGGGCCGCGTCCTCCTCTCCGAGGGGCTGTACGGCAAGACGACCACCCTGGTCGCCCGCGAGCTGGCCCGCTTCGGCGTCGAGCACGGCTTCTTCGACCCGACCCGGCCCGAATCGCTCCGCGAGGCGCTGGGCGAGGCCCCCGACGCGAGCCTCGTCGTCGCCGAGACCCTCTCCAACCCGCTCCTCCGGGCCTGCGACCTGGAGGGGACGGCGGCCGTCGCCAACGCGGCGGGCGTGCCGCTGCTGGTGGATCACACCTTCGCCCCGCTGCTCTGCAAGCCGATCGCGATGGGCGTGACGCTGGTGGCGCACTCGCTCACCAAGCTCATCAGCGGGCATGCCGACGTGACCCTGGGCGCGGTGGTCGGCCCTCGCGATTTGATCGCCCGGATCCGGGCGGTGGGCTCGACGTTCGGGCAGATCGGCAACGCCTTCGACGCCTGGTTGGCGATGCGCGGGGCCGTCACGCTGCCCCTGCGCGTCGAGCGGTCGTCGGCCACGGCGCTGGAGCTGGCGCGGCGGCTGGAAGCGCACCCGAAGGTCGCGCGGGCGTCCTACCCCGGGCTCCCCTCGCACCCGGACCACGCCCTGGCGCGTCGGATGTTCGGCGACCGCTACGGCGCGATGATCGCCTTCGACGTCGAGGCCCGCGAGCGCGCCGACCGCCTGATCCGGGGCCTCCGCACCATCCCCTTCGCCCCCAGCCTGGGCGACGCCCAGACCACCGTCAGCCACCCCTGCACCACCAGCCACCGCGGCCAGGACCCCGACGCCCTGCGACGCACGGGCGTCACCCCCGGCCTGATCCGCGTCTCCGTCGGCCTGGAAGACGTCGACGACCTGTGGGCGGACTTCGCCCAGGCGATTGAGTTCGCGTGAGTCGAAACGAGAGCCGGCGCACGGCGGCATGGCTCCCCTAAGGCACCCGATGGTATCCGGCCGGGGTCGGGCCTCGGATCGAGGGCGATCCGGATTCGGTCGCCCCATCAGCTTCGCCCCCGGGCGACCGAGGACCGGCGCGGCGTGGTACAATTGAGACTTGTTAACAATCGCCGGGGCCTGCGGAGGGGGATTGCATGGGACGGACGGTGGGGGAGAGCGGCGATTTCACGGCGGAGTTCCGGCTGATCGGGATCTCGGCGGCGGCGGTGGCGATCGGGGCGGTCTGCGCGGTAGTCGCGGTCGCGCTGCTCCGGATGATCGACCTGTTCACGAACCTCTTCTACTTTCAGCAGCTCAGCCTGGAGTCCCGGATGCCGGCTTCGAACACCCTCGGGTGGGCGGCCCTGCTGGTCCCGGCGGTCGGCGGCCTGATCATCGGGCTGATGGCGCGGTACGGCTCGGAGCGGATCCGAGGGCACGGGATCCCCGAAGCGATGGAGGCGATCCTGATCGGCCGGAGCCGGATGTCACCCAAGGTGGCGGCGCTCAAGCCGATTTCGTCGGCCGTCTCGATCGGCTCGGGCGGGCCGTTCGGGGCCGAGGGGCCGATCATCATGACCGGCGGCTCGATCGGGTCGATCGTCGCCCAGGCCTTCCACCTCACGGCCGCGGAGCGCAAGACGCTGCTGGTGGCCGGCGCGGCGGGCGGCATGTCGGCGACGTTCAACACGCCGATGGCGGCCGTGCTCCTGGCCGTCGAGCTGCTCCTGTTCGAGTGGAAGCCGAGGAGCTTGATCCCGGTGGCGCTGTCGAGCGCCGTCGCCGCGCTGCTGCGGCCCTTCCTGCTGGGCTCGGGGCCGATGTTCCCGGTCGCGGGCCACGACGTCCTGCCGACGGCCGACCTGCTGTGCGCGGCGGGCGTCGGGCTGATCGCGGGGCTGCTGGCCCTGGTGCTGACGATGGCGGTCTACGCGGCCGAGGACGTGTTCCACCGGCTGCCCATCCACTGGATGTGGTGGCCGACGATCGGCGGCCTGGCGGTCGGGATCGGCGGCCTGTTCCAGCCGAGGGCGCTGGGGGTCGGCTACGACATCATCGGCGAGCTGCTCGACGGCCGCTACGACGCGGCCTCGCTGGCCCCGCTGGTCCTGGTCAAGGGGCTGATCTGGGCGATCGCGCTGGGCTCGGGGACGTCCGGCGGCGTGCTCGCGCCGCTCCTGATCATGGGCGGGGCGCTCGGGGCGATCGAGTCGACGTTCCTCCCCGGCGGCGACCGCGCGCTCTGGCCGCTGGTGAGCATGGCCGCGGCCCTCGGCGGGACGATGCGGTCGCCGCTGACCAGCGTCGTCTTCGCCCTGGAGCTCACCCACGACACCAATAGCCTGCTGGCCCTGCTGATCGCCTCGACGATGGCGCACGGGTTCACCGTGCTGGTGATGAAGCGTTCGATCCTGACGGAGAAGGTCGCGCGGCGAGGCTTCCACATCAGCCGCGAATACGCCACCGACCCGCTTGAGCGGCTGAGCGTCGCCGACGTCATGTCGGCCGACGTGGCGAGCATCCCGGCCTCCCTGCCGGTGCGCGACGTGATGACCCGCTATTTCTTCGGAGGCGGGGAGAGGCGGCACACCGGCTATCCGGTCGTCGACCGCGCCGGCCGACTGGTCGGCGTGATCACCCAGTCGAATTTCCTGGGGCACTGGGCCGCCGCCCTCCTCGACGGCCGCGACCCGACCGGGCCCGGACCGATCATCGCCTACGACCTGATCGACCGTCGGGCGGTCACGGCGACCCCCGGCGAGACGTGCCGCGCGGCCGCCGAGCGGATGGCCGAGGCCGGCGTCAAGCGGCTGCCGGTCGTGGCCCCCGACGACCCCGAGCATCTGGTCGGCGTCGTCTCGCTCGGCGACCTCCTCAAGGCTCGCGGCCGGCTACTTGACGAGGAGTCGAGGCGCGAGCGGTTCTTCGGCCTCGGCCGCGCCGCCGGGACGCCTGACGCCTGACCTTCCACGCCTCGTACGCACCCGACTCGAGCGGCCCTGCGAGGTCGCGTCGGGAGGTCGCAACTCGCCCTAATCCTCGTGGGATCCGGCCGCGCCCTGGAGTTGGCCGCGGAAGGTGGTGACGGCCTGGCCGGCGATGGCGACGCGGTCGGGGGAGACGCGGAGGCGGAGGACGCCGCCACGGGGGGAGGCCTGGCGGGCGTTGAGGGAGCGTCGGCCCAGGCGGTCGGACCAGAACGGGCCCAGGACGCAGTGGGCCGAGCCGCAGACGGGGTCCTCGTCCACGCCCACCGCCGGGGCGAAGAAACGCGAGACGAAGTCGAACGCCGGGTCGCTCGACGGGGCCGTCGCGATCACCCCGCGCGCGGGGATCGCCTTGATCCGGCCGAAGTCGGGGACGAGGTCCCGCACGGTTTGCTCGTCGGCCAGCTCCACGAGGGCGTCGAACCGGCTGCGGCCGGCGGAGAGGATCGGGACGCCCAGGGCCTCGGAGAAAACGGCCAGCTCGGCGGGGTCGGAGACGGGGCGCTCGATCGGCTTCGTCGGGAAGTCCAGCTCGATCCAGTCGTCGAGGCGGCGGGCGGTGAGGAGGCCGCTGCGGGTCTCGAACTCGGCGGGAGAGTCGGGCGCGAGCCGGCCTTCTTCCCAGAGGACGTGGGCCGTGGCGAGGGTCGCGTGGCCGCAGAGGTCCACCTCCACGGCGGGGGTGAACCAGCGCAGCCGCCAGCGCGGGCCGCCGTCGATCGGGTGCAGGAACGCGGTCTCCGAGAGGTTCATCTCGCGGGCCACCAGTTGCATCCAGGCGTCGGGCGCGGGGGCGTCCAGGACGCAGACGGCGGCCGGATTGCCGGCGAACGGGCGGTCGGTGAATGCGTCGACCGTGACGAGGGTCGGGTTCACGGCGGGGCTCCTGGGGCGGGCGCGGGGGTCGCGGTTCAGGCGTTCGCGGGCAGGTCGCGATGGGCGAAGGCCAGGAACGCCAGCACGATGAACGCCGCCCCCGCCCCCAGCAGGATCGCCACGTCCTGCCCGCTGTGGCCGCGGCCCGAGACCGCGTCCACGGGATTGTAGAGGCTGAACACCGACGCATGTTCGGCCCAGGGCCGCCACCACGAGTCCTTGAACACCGGGATCATGGAGATCACCCGCGAGATGAACCCGGCCAGGGTCAGCGACGAGCCCGCCGTCAACGGCCGCCAGCGGACGATGTCCATCGACGAGAACAGGAGCGTGTAGCCGTACATCGGGAACGCCAGCGCCGCCAGGTTGAACGCGGGCTCCAGCAGCAGCCCGAAGGTCGGCGGCGACTTCAGGACGTTGTAGAAGGTCGCCGCATAGGTCCCGATCGCCAGCGACCCGGTGATCGCCAGCAGGCCCAGGATCGTCGCGAGCACCTGAGCCCCCAGGTAGGCCGACCGCGACACGGGGCGGGACATCACCATGTCCAGCGTCCCGCGCTCGATCTCGGCGCCGACGGCGTTCGCGCCCCGGCCGAGGGCGAACATGGAGACCAGCAGCATGATGAACGGCGGGTTGGCCCAGAACGTCATCATGATCTCGACCGACGGCGGGTCGGCTTCCAGGCCCATCTGGCGGATCCAGTTGCCCGCCTTGCCCTCGGCCAGGGACTGGCGGATCCGCGTCTCGTTGCGGGACGCGACGTAGACCAGCAGCCAGCCCAGGAAGGCCAGGAGCGACGACGAGAGGAACAGCGGCCAGCGCGCGTCGTGCAGGTTCTTGCGGACGAGGGTCCAGAAGGGCTTCATCGCTCGGGGTCCTCGCCGTCGTCGTCGAGCGCGTCGGGGCCGTGATACTCATCATAAAGCGCGTGGAGATCCTCCGTCCCGATCGCGACGTCGGCCACGGGGACGGTCGCCAGCCATCGGAGCAGGGGGCCCAACTCGCCGCGATGCTCCAGCAGGAAGGCGGGCCCGCGCATCCGGCGGAGCGTCAGGCCCAGCTCCTCGGGGAAGGGGGGAGGGGCGTCGCCCTCGAAGCGCACCAGGATCATCCGGAGGCTGCGGCGGGCGTGCATGTCCTCGACGTGGACGAGCCGGCCGCGGCGGAGGATGGCCACGCGGTCGCAGATGGCCTCGACCTCCGAGAGGACGTGGCCGGAGAAGACGACCGTCTGGCCCGCGGCCTTCGCCTCCCGGACCAGGTTCAGGACGTCGAGCCGGGCCGACGGGTCGAGCGCCGAGGTGGGCTCGTCCAGGATCAGGACGTCCACCGGGTCGGCGAACGCCTGCGCCAGCGCGAGCTTCTGCTTCATGCCCGTCGAATACTTGCGGACCTTGCGCCCCAGGTCCAGCTTCATCACGCGGTCGGCGATCGCCTCGGCGCGGTCCAGGCCCTCGCCGTCGCGCAGGCCGCTGAGGAATTTCAGGACGCCCAGGCCGGTCAGCGAGCCGGGCATCCGCAGCTCGCCCGGCAGGTAGGAGACCAGCCGGCGCACCTGGAGGCCGCCGGACCAGCAGTCGAAGCCGAAGACCGTCGCCTTGCCGCGGGTCGGCCTCATCAGGCCCAGCCAGAGGCGGATCGTCGTCGTCTTGCCCGACCCGTTGGGCCCCAGGAGGCCGAAGACCTCCCCCCGGCGGACCTCAAGGCTCAGCTCGCGCAGGGCGTAGTGCGGCCCATAAGCCTTGGTCAGGCCGTCCGACACGATCAACGCCGGCGGATGCGGTGGAATGAGGCTCAACGGTTCCGAATCCCTCGGGACGCCCCTGCAAAATCAATCACACATCAAACCAATCACCCACTCATTCAACCGTGAAAACACGGAACAATCCTCGCAGAGACTTGCCTTTCCGTTTTATTAGGCGCACAATAGGGAGACCTCAAGCGCAGCACCTCCAGCCCGCCCGCTCGACCGCACGACCATCGGACGCCGCGATCGACCGGACGCCTCCTCGGCGTTCGACGGGGGCGGGCGCGGGGCGGGGCCTCCGAAATCGGCGGGACGGCGGGCGGGCGACGAAGCCCGGCCGCCCGGAGTCCGCGGCGACGCTCCCGAGGTGGACGATACCCCGCAGGCGCCCGTGCGGTCAATGAAGCCCCGGGGGCCAGAGGAGCCCGGCAATGGATCACTTCGGTCGGAGCGTCGGCCCCGCGCGAGGGGGATACGGCGGCATGATGGACGTCTATGGCCTGCAAGCCATGGCCGGGTGGCGGATCAACGGCCATCCGGCGCGGCTGCTGATCTGGTCGGCGGAGGAATGGGAGCGGCTGGACGTGAGGCCGATCGACGCCCAGTACCACCCGTTCGGGGTCTGGTGCGCGCTGAGGCTGGTGGAGTAGCGGCGCCTCAGCGGGCCTTCGCCTTCGCCTTCGCCGCGGCCTCGCGGGGCCGGGGGGCCAGGACGATCTGGACCTCGGTGCCGAGGGGGGGGATGCGGTCGGTGAAGGCGACGAAGGAGCGGTCGGCGTCGTCGGCCGAGCTGACGACGGGGAGGTCGAGGATGGAGCTGGCGAAGTTGGCGACGGTGACGAGGTCGCCGTCCTCGGCGGCGTAGGTCGTCTTCTTGGTGACGGGGTCTTCGTAGAGGAGGCTGCCGGCGAACACCCAGTCGACGTCGAGGGCCTTGCCGGTCTTGTCGTCGCGGATCCAGGAGCGGGCGTCGGCCTCGCGGACGTCGTCCCCCTCCTTCCAGCGGAGCGTGACGGCGATGGGGGGCCCGTGGGGGGGCCTGTACTCGGGCTTGAAGCGGACGGGCCCGCCGGGCTCGACGCCGGTGAGGAGGAGGCCGGCGTGGATCTGGGTGGGGGGGGCGTCGGTGGCGAGGACGGCCTCGTGCTCCTTGGTCCCTCGCGAGCAGAGGAGGTGCTCCAGGGGCCCCTCGCGGAAGACGACGCGGGCTCGGAGGACGAGCCGCCGCGGCGAGGAGGCGGCGTCCAGCCAGAGGTTGCGGGCCAGGGGCTTCCAGCCCGGCTCGGGCTTGAAGACGGGGGGGGGCTCGGCCGGCTCGTCGCCGGGGGCCTGCCATCCGAGGGCGGCGAGGCACGCGGCGGAGAGGATCAGGTGGGTCATGGCGGGGCTCCTCGGCCGTCGGGAGGGGGCCCGCCCCCCGCCGCGCCGGCGTCCCCCAGCATGACCCCCGGCCGCGGGGCGTGCAAGCCGCGGCGGGCGGGGTTCGAACGGAAAGGGGCCGCCGGGATCATCCCGGCGGCCCTGGGGTCGCGTCGGAAGGCTCGCTCAGGCCGGCCCGGTCAGTAGGCGACCGAGGGGATGCCCAGCTTCTCCTCCTCCTCCTCAAGGATGATGATCCGCGGGGTGACCATCAGCATGAGGCTGGAGGTGGTGCGGCCGATGCCGACGTTGCGGAACAGGCGGTCGATCCAGGGCGTCTTGGACAGGACCGGGACGCCGTATTCGAGCCGCTGCTCCTGGAGCTGCTTGACGCCGCCGAGCAGGACGGTGCCGCCGTCGGGGACGGTGACGGTCGTGCTGACCGTGGTGGTGGTGAAGTTCGGCAGCTGGAGCGTGGCGTTGATGGCCGCCGAGGCGCCGCCCAGGCCGGCGCCGCCGACGCCCGCGGGGACCTGGATGGAGGTGAAGCCGTTGATCACCGTGAAGTTCGGCGAGAGGCTGAGCCGGACGTAGCGGCGGTCGGCCGTGACGACGGGCGTGACCTGGAGGGAGACGCCGTTGTTCAACGGGGTAGGGGTCGGCATGAAGGCGACCGAGCCGGGTCCGATGATCGGCGTCAGCTGGGAGATGTAATACTGCACGTCGCCGTTGTAGAGGAGCGCGGAGGCGCCGTTGAAGGTGGTGATCTTGGGCGCCTGGAGGATGTTGTTGCGGGTGTCGCCCTGGGCGGCGGTGAGGAAGAAGTAGACTTCCAGGTCGCTCAGGAACGCCAGGCCGAGCGAGGCGCCGGCGCCGGTGACGGCGTTGAACGGGGCGATCAGGCTCCCGGTCGTGTTGGTGAAGGGGATGGCGAGGTTCTGGGAGAAGTTGTAGAGGCCGCCCCCCTGGGTGCCCGCCACCACCGGCTGCCCGCCGCCGTTGGGCAGGTAGTTGGAGTAGTCGCGGATCGGGTTGATGAGGTAGGCGGGCGAGCTGGTGGTGCCGCCGCCGGTCGTGCCGCCGGTGCCGCCGGCCGTCGTGACGCCGCCGCCGCCGATGCCGCCGCCGCCGATGCCGCTGCCGGCCCCGCCGAGGCCGCCGCCGCCGCCGCCGCCGAGGCCGCCGCCGCCGCCGATGCCGCCGCCGGTCGTCCCGCCGGTCGTCCCGCCGGTCGTCCCGCCGGTCGTCCCGCCGAGGCCGCCGCCGCCGGTCGTGCCCGCGGTCGCGCCGCCGCCGGTGGTGGCGCCGGTCACGGAGTTGGTGGGGAAGGCCCAGGTGCTGTGCTTGCCGACGCTCTTGGAGTTGATGGCGAAGTCGAAGTCGACGCCGATCTGCTCGAAGAACGAGTCGGTGACGGTGATGAACCGGACCTCGATGGAGACCTGGAGGTCCTGGAGGCGGCGGAGCTGGCGGAGCAGGTCGGCGATCTGCTCATGCACCTCGGCCGTGTGGCGGATGATCAGGCTGATGCTGAGGAAGAACGGCGTGATCGAGCCGGGGGGCCGCCCCTCGTCGATGTCGCCGCCCGCCCCGCCGCCGCCGAAGGCGCCGCCCAGGCCGTAGGCCGAGGAGAGGTCCTGGCCGTCGCCGTCCTTGACCTGCCAGGTCCCCGGGGCGATCGACGAGGTGATGAGCTGGATCAGCGGGGCCAGGTCCTCGTTGCCGATCTCGGGCTTGTCGCCCTTCGTCACCGAGGTCCCGTTCGCGTCCGGGCTCGCCCCGAGGATCGGCTGGCCGTGGGGGTCGAGCGGCGCGGCCGGCCCCTCTCGCAGGGGCGAGTGGGGGCCCTTCAGGGGGTCGACCGTCTTGACCTTGATCAGGTCGCCCACGTAGTAGGTGTGGAAGAACGTGTCCTGGCTGGTCGCCTGCTTGTTGGTGACGACCAGGACCTCCTCCTCGATCGTGTAGCTCAGGCCCAGGGGGCTGAGCATCAGCTTGAGGACGGTCTTCAGCGCGACGTTCTGGAGGTTCAGCGTGACGGGGGTGGAGGAGGTCAGGCCCTCGTCGCCCAGGGCCTTCGGGTCCAGCGTGACGTTGACGCCGGTGTAGTTGCTGATGAAGGCCATGGCCTCGCCCAGCGGCTGCTTGTCGAAGTTGACGCTGATGGGCTCGCGGAGCTTGGCCTCCACGGCCAGGGTCTTGGCGCCCTTCTGGGGCTCCAGCCGGCGGACCATCTCGCGGCGGCTGTTGGTCAGCTCCTTGAACGAGGTCGGGAACTTGATGTCGCGGGCGACGACCTCGGAGTCGATCACGGCGGTGGCGTCGACGTCCTGCATCGCCGCGACGAACCCGGCCTCCTTGTCGGACTTGTTCTTCAGGTCGGTCTTGTAGCGGCCCTCGGCCTTGGCCTTGAAGACCAGCATGGGGGCGGCGACCTCGGTCGGGTCGACCTCCATGGCCTGCTTGGCGTACTTCTCGGCCACGGGGAACTCGCCGTCGGCGTAGGCGGCCTGGGCCTTGTCCATCAGGTCCTTGTAGCGGCCCTTCTTGGCGGAGTCGGCCTCGAGGATCCGGAGCCGCTTGCGCTCGATCTCCTCCTTGTAGCCCTTCTCCTTCATCTTCTCGTCGAAGAGGACCTTGTCCTTCTTGGCCAGCTCGACGGCCACCTCCAGGCGGCGGACCATGGGCTTCTGGAGGTTGGGGGCGACCTCGGAGGCCTTCACGGCCTTGAGGGTCGTCTCGTAGATGGCGAGGGCCTTCTCCGGGTCGACCTCCTGGAGGCGGCGGGCCTCGGCGATCTTGGCGCCGACCTCGGCGTTGAGCTTCTGGGCGGCGATCGAGTCGCCGTCGTCGGCGGAGGCCATGCGGTCGTTGACCACGGCGCGGCCGGCGGGGTCGCCGATCTGGTCGGTGGTCAGGGACTTGAGCAGCTCCTGGACCTTGGCCTGGAGGTTCTCGTCCAGGACGGGCCCGGCCGAGGCGACCTCGGTCAGCAGGGTGCGGGCGCGGTCCTTGTCGCCCCCCCGCATGGCGGCGAGGGCGGCCTCGTAGAGGCTCAGGGCGCCGCCCTGCTCGGCCAGGTCGATCTGGGCGGTCAGTTCGTCGGCCGCGGGGCCGGCGCCGTCGGCCTTGGCCTTCTCGGCGGCCTGGCGGGCGGCGTCGTAGTTCCCCTCGGCGTAGAGGGCCTTGGCCTGGCCGATGGCCGCGTCGCCGGGGCCGGCGGGGGCGTCGGCCGCGACGGCGGGCATGGGGTCGAGCTCCAGCTCGGCGACCGGCGCGGGGGCGTCGGCCTCGGGCTCGTCGCCGGGGGCCGGCGCGGGGGCGTCGAGGTCGGGCGCGTCGGCGCCGCTCTTGACGACCGCGGGGTCCAGGGTCGGCGTCGGGACGCCGGCCTCGGCGGAGCGGATCCGCTCCGCCTCGGCGAACTTGGCGGCGGCGGCGGCCTGGTCGTTCTTCGCGAGCAGGGCGTCGGCCTCGCGCTCGACGGCGTCGGCGGCCGACTCGACGGTGGCGCTCGCCGCGGCGACGGCGCCGGCCGGGGCCGCCTGGGCCTCCTGGATCATGGCGATCTCGTGCAGGACCGCCTCGGCCCGGTCGGCCGTCAGGGCGGGCACGACGTTCATGCTCTGGGCCTGGCGGGCCTTGGCCTCGGCCTCGGCGAGCTTGCCGACCTTGACGAGCTGGCGGGACTCCTGGACCAGCACGTCATAGACGCCGGGGCTGGCCTGGTTCTTGGGGTCCGTGCCGCGGATGGCGTCGCGCTTCCGCAGGGCGCGGGCGGCGGCGGCGACCTTGTCCGGGTTGTCCTCGAACATGCCGTAGGACAGGTTCCAGCCCTTGACCTCCAGGGCGATGGCCTCGGCCACCTCGAACTGGCGGTTGGACAGCGCGGCGCGGGCCTCCGCGAGCTTGGACTTGGCCGACTTGTGGTCGGCGACCTGCGTCGGCTTGCCGGCCGCCCCCGGGGCCGCCTTGGGGCGGGCCTTGGCGAGGGCCTGGCGGGCCTTGGCCGGGGTGGAGTCGAACAGGCCCCACTTGACGTCCAGGGCCTCCGCCTCGGCGATCTTCGCCTCGGCGGCGTCGTACTCGCCCTTGATGATCAGCTCGCCGGACTCCTGGAGGAGCCATCGGCCCTTCTGCTTCAGGTCCGGCTCCTCGCCCTGGGCCGTCCCGGTCCGCGAGGCCACCGGCGGCGACGAGGGGGAGGCCGTCACGACGGCCGGGGCCGCGCCCCTGTCCGCGGCGACGGCGGGCGTCGCGGCCGGGGCCGCGCCCTTGACCCGCTTCAGCTCGCGGGCGTAGTCGTCCAGGAGCTTCTGGTGCTCGGGCTCGAGCTGATCGCGATACATCTGGGCCGCGTCGAGATACTTCGCGGCCAGGTCGAATTGCCCGCTGTTGAACAGCCGCGAGCCCGCCTCGAGATACTTGATCGGCGGGGCCGGCGCCGGCTTGCGGGCCGTCGTCGTCGACGGCGAAACGGCCGCGTCGTCGGGGGCTGCTCCTTCCGTGGACGCCCCCCCCACTGCGCCGAGGATCATGGTGACAGTGAGCGTTCTGAGCCTTCTCAACGCGACCTCCTTTCGCCGCCACGCGGACGACCGCCGACATCCCTGAGAGCGGCCTTCGTTCGAGTCCTCACGGCGAGACACGATTTTGCGGCAGCTGCGACCGAAATCCGCCCGGTACACCGGGGCGGGTCTTCTTCGAACCTTCTGTTGAGGCTTCCGCCCACCCTCCCCGTCGCGTCGCATCGAGGCGCCCCTCGCGGGGGCAAGGATCGCGCGTCGGGATCGGGGGAAGATGCGGCGGTGTGTACCTCTAACAGGAGTTTCGGTCAAGGCGGGGGGCCGACTTTTCACGAAACTCCGCCGGCGCGGAAAATTCCGCGCGCGCCGACGGCGCAAGAAAAAACGCCTCCCCGCGGGGGGAGGCGTCCGGTGGGGCCCACAAGTGTGGCGAGGGCCGGATCAGCGGCGGCCGCCCATCATGCCGCCGCCCATCATGCCTTCCATGCCGCCCATCATCATCTCGTAGCCGCTCCCCATGGAGTTGGATCGGACCTTGTCCGACTCCTTCAGCTCGCGCTTGTAGTTGCTCTCGACGTCCTTCCGGACCTCGTCGAGTCGGTCGTCGGCCTCGTCGCGGAGCTCGACCGCCCCGTCGGGGCGGAGGAGGAGCGTGGCGGCCGGCCGGGGGATGACGTTGCCCGGGAAATCGGCCGGGAGCGGCTTGAAGCCCCCCTGGACGTCCACGACCATCATCCGGCTGTTGAAGTCGACCCGCTGGTTCTTCTGCCCGGTGCCGTCCGACGTCGGGACCGCCGTGGAGAGCGGCGGCCCCATGCCGACGAACTCGCCGGCCGCGGCGTCGATGTTCCTCGGCAGCGTCTGGCCGTCCTCGGGGTTGAACTTCACCACCTGGAACGTCGCCTTCACGTCCGACTTCGCGCCCGCGGGGAGCACGCCCATCGCATAGGCCGTGACGTCCGGCGGCATATGGACCTCGTCCGTCGGCTCGCTCCAAGGGCCGCCCAGCTCCTCGGACTTGTTGTCCACGCCCGGCGAGACGTCCTCGCGGTTCAGGTTCGGGTTGTAGACCACGATCCGGATGCGATACCGATAGCTCTCGTCCGGCTGGGCGGTGAAGTCCAGCGCCCGGACCATCACCTTCTTCTCTTCCGTCCTCCAGAAGTTGGCGAGCGTCTCCGTGGCCCCACCGCCCATCATGCCGCCCATTTCACCCATCATGCCCATCATACCCATCATGCCGCCCATCATGGAGCTGCCGCGGCTACCCGGCCCGTCCATGCCCATCTCGCCCATCATGCCGGGGTAACCGCCGCCCATCATGCCGGGCATCATGCTGCCGCGGCCCATCATGCCGGGATAGCCGCCCATGCCGCCGGGCGCCTGGGTGGGGTCGGGGATCTCCTTGAGTTCCTTGGGGACGAGGCTGGCGATGTGGACCTTCTCCCACAGGCCGCTCGTCAGGAACGGGAGCGGGTCGACGAGGTTCTCGGGGATGACCTCCTTGGGGGCGAGTTCCTCGTCCTCCATCGGGAGGTTGTCCAGCACCTCCAGGTTGCGTTGGGCGTCGACGTCGGCCCAATCGCCCCACGAGCCGTCGGCCTGCTTCACCTGGCGCTGGACGTCCAGCCGGCGATAATTGGGGTGGGCGATCGAGACGTTCTTCAGGGCCTTGCGGTAGTTCTCCTTCAGCAACTCGTGGTCGAGCGTCCCGGTGATGGCGACCCAGCGCAGGCCCTTGGTGATCTCCTTGGCCGGCGGGCCCTGGGGCTTGTTGGCGGGGTCTTCGGGCTCCTCGTCCTTGGCGTTGGGGTCGTCCTTGCCGGTGAGGCGGGCCTGCAACTCCTTCCGACGGCGTTCGAGCTCGGCCTGGGCCTTCTTCTTCTCCTCGGGCGTCTGGGGGACGCCCCCCATGCCGCCTTCCATGCCCATGCCCATGCCCATGCCCATCATCGACCCCATCATGGAGCCCGATCCGCGGCGGCGCTTCTTGCCCCGGCTGAAGGTCTGGGACTTCGGGGGCTCCTTGGGCTCGGTCTCGACGATCCGCTTCCCCTCGGCGTCGAGCGCGTAGACGAGGGCGGCGCCGCGGCCGGGGTAGGCGTAGACGTCGTCTACCGCGATCAGGGTGGGCTGGTCGCGGATCAGGCCGGCGCCGGGCTCGGGCATCACCCATTCCTGGCGGGGCTTGAAGTCGGCGGCGACGAGGACCATCTTGGCCGATTCCTCGGCCTCCTTGGCGAAGTCGGACGTCTTGATGCCCTGTTCGACCAGGGTATTCACGATCTCCTCGGTCGGCACCTTGCGGCGCAGGTTCGAGTCGGACTGCTCGGCGGCCTTCTTGATCTGCTCGGGCTGGACGTCGATCGTGGGCCGCGACACCGCCTTGAACAGGCACAGGAAGAAGATGACCGAGGCCAGGGCCACGGCGATCTTGTCCCCGAATCGCAGGCCGAAGTTCTTGAGCTTGTCCACAGCGGCGTTGGCCATGCGACGGTCTCCGTCGGAAGAAGCCCCCCGCGTCGCGGGGGGTCGTTGGGTCCGGTGTTCTCGCTCCGCCGGGGGGCGTGTCAGGGTTGCGTGGGGGCCTCGGCCTTCGGTTCTTCGGCCTTGGGCTCCTCGGCCTTCGGAGCTTCGGCGGAGTCGGCCTTGGGCTCCTCGGCCGGCTTGGCCTCCTCAGGCTTGGCCTCCTCAGGCTTGGGAGCCTCGGCGTCGACCTTGGGCTCCTCGGCCGGCTTGGGCTCCTCGGCCTTGGGCTCCTCGGCACCGGCCTCGGCCTTGGAGGCCTCGGCGGCGTCGGCCTTGGGCTCCTCGGCCGGCTTGGCTTCCTCGGCACCGGCCTCGGCGGACGCTTCGCCGGGCGAGGCTTCCTCGGCGGCCTCGGGCGTAGGCTCGTTGTAGAAGCGGGCCTGGCCGTAGACGGTCACCTCGACGATGTTGTAATAGGCGTCGAAGGTCGGCTCGCGCTTGTTGGCTTCCAGGGCCTTCTCGGCCTCCTTGCGCTTCTCGGCGCGGTCGACGCTGCGCTTGTCGGTCCCCTTGCGCTGGGTCATACCGCCCATGTTGCCCATGCCACGCATCATCCCGGAGTTCATGCCGGGCATCATCATGCCCATTTCCATGCCCCCCATTTCTCCCATCATGCGGCCCTGAGCCATCATGGCGCTGGACATGCCGCCGTAGCCCATGCGACCGCCGCGCATGCCGGGCATCATCATGCCCATGCCCATCATGCCGCCGTAGCCCCCCATGAACTCGTCGCCCTTCTCGGGCTTGACGACCTTGTCGGTCGGGCGTTGCAGCTCGAAGTCGCGGACCTCGATCGACATCGGGGAGTTCTCGAAGGCGACGAGCAGGTCGGGGACGTGATCCTGGTCGACCAGGACGGTGACCATGACGGGGAGGATCTTGTACTGGGTGGCATTCTCGGGCTTGAGATAGAAGACGCTCTCGGCGGTCTCGATCTTGCCGCCGGCCCCCGCGGCACCGCCGGGGCCTCCCATTTTGCCCATCATGCCGCTCATCATCCCCATCATGCCTTCCATGCCCCCGGCGGCCTCTTCCTCCTCTTCGGGCTCGTCCGGGGCGACGATGGGCTCGGCCTCTTCCAGCTCCTCGCCCTTGGCGAGCGAGCGCTGGTCCTGGGCGACGGAGCTGCCGACTTCCAGGGCCTTGATCTCCTTGACGAGGGCGGTGTCCCAGTCCTTGGCGTTGCGGTTGACGTCGGCGATGACCTCCAGGACGGTGCGCTGGACCCACAGGCGTTCCTGGGCGGACCAGACCTCATTCAGCTTGGGGGGCTTGTTGACGTCGAAGGCGACGACGCGGAGGAGTTGATCCTTCGGGGCGGAGGCGACGACCCCCTCGCCGGTCTCGTAGTCGAAGGGGCGGAAGACCTTGAAGACGCCGTCGACGTAGCCCGGGTAGGCCTCGATGTAGTCGATGATGGCGATGTTGACGGCGGTGTCGGCGACGTCCTCGGGCCACTTGCGGCCCCACTTGGTGAACCGATCGGCGACGGTCTCGGGCCAGGTGAGGAGCGGGGCCTGGCGCTCGTAGCACGACTTCCAGGCGGCGTCGACGTCCTTAGTCAGCACCTCGGTCTTGGCCTGGACGATGGGGGCGAAGTCGGCCGTGGGGACGGAGCTGGACGCATATTGCTGGACGTCCTTGTAGGCCGAGCTGATCTTGCCGGCCTCGTCGTCGGTGGCCTTCTGGACGGGCCCGGAGCCCAGGACGTAGGCCCCGGCGGAGAGCAGGGCCGCCACGCAGACCGAGATCCAGAAGCGATATCGGGCGACCTGCCAGAGGAATTGTTTGACTTGATCCATGGCGGAGACCTCGTTCGCGATGAGCGGGGGGGTGGAAGTTCGGCCCGCCGGCCGAGGGGGTCGCCCTGCGGCCGGCGGGGTCTCGGCGGATCGATCAGGACTTGGGCGCCTCGGCCGGCGGCTGGGCCGGGGCGGCCTTGTCGGCCGGCGCGGCTCCCTTGGCGGGGGCCCCGCCCGGGGCCGGCGTGGCACCCGGGGCCGGCGCGCTGAGGGCCTTGTTGATGGCGTTGTCGATCTCGTCGGACTGCTTGCTGGACGCCTTCTCGAGGTCGGCCTCGGCGGGGACGGTGATGGAGCCGGCCTTGGCCTTCTCCGCCTCCTGCATCTTGGTCTTGATCTCTTCGAGCTGGGCCTTGCGGGCCTCCAGCAGCTCCTCCGGGGTCTTGGCCTTGTCCTCGTCGCTGGGGGCGGGGGGGACCCAGACGAACTGGATGAGGAAGTCGGTGCGGGTGAGCTTGCGGATGTCCTTCTCCGAATCCTTGCCCATCGGGCCGCCCATGCCCCGCATGCCCCGCATGCCGGAGTACATCCCCATCATGCCTTCCATGCCCATGCCTTCCATGCCCATGCCGCCCATCCTACCCATCTTGCTCATCGGGCCGCCGCCCATGTACATCCCCATCATGCCTTCCATGCCCATCCCCATGCCGCCGGCCTCGGCGTCTTCGGGGGGGGCGGCGCGGTCGAGGAGGGGGACGGTGCGGCTGGCGAGGTTGTTGTTGGCGTTCCCCTTGTCGCTGGTCCATTCCTTGTCGACGTTGTACCAGGTGACGTCGACGTGGCTGACGCCGTAGAGGCGGAGCGAGTAGGAGTTGAGCTTCGGGAGGACCTTGCGGACCAGGAATTCGTAGGGCCCGAAGTCGACGCGGCGGGGGTCGTCGATCGGGATCCGGATCTGCTCGGCGGCCGGATACGGGTTGTAGTGGTGGCCGACGAGCTGGACGATCCAGCCCTCGCCGCTGGGCGGGTTGGCGGCGTCGTAGGGGTGGAGCAGCCGCTTGAACGCGGGCTCGATCTCGTCGAACCAGTCGACGGCCAGGTCGAGCCGATAGACGGGCATGATCTTGTCGACGTGGATCTTCAGCTTCTCGATCAGGTACTCGTTCTTGGGGTCGTCGGGGCTGAGGCCGTAGTCGACGGTGGGGTTGGGGAGGTAGTTGCTCAGGGTCTTGAGGAACGCCGGCCACATCCCCTTGTTGGACGGATCGATGATGAGGGCCTTCCCCTCTTCGAACTTCGACTTCCAGGCGCCCTGGGCCGACTCCAGGCCGCTCTTGATCTGGGCGCCGTTCTTGGAGACGCCGGTGGCCTGGTCGACGGCCGCCTTGTACTGGGGCGTGGAGATGCGGGCGAAGGCCCGATAGTCGCCCAGGACGAACAGCGAGCCGAGGCCGAGCATGACCAGGGCCGAGGCGGCCAGGGCCCACGGCTTCTTGGCGCGGATCATCCGGACGCGCTCGATCTCCGGCGGCAGGAGGTTGGTCCGCAGGGCCGACCGCCCCGCCCCCTGCAGCGCCAGCCCGTAGGCGACGGCGAACGAGGAGATGTTGTCCTGGAACTGGGGCGAGCCCTTGACCTCGTCCCCTTCCAGGCGCTGGAAGGCGTCGACCTTCTCGACCTCGTGGTTGAGGTTCTGCTGGAGGAACTTCTGGAGGCCGGGGAGCTTGAAGCCGTTCCCCAGGCCGACGACCTTGCGGATCTTGGCCGTGCGGTTGATGCTCGAATAGAAGCCGATGGAGCGGTTGATCTCGCCGGCGAAGTCGTTGAAGACGCCGCGCATGGCGGTGAAGATGGCGCGGGGGTCGGGGGCCTTGGTGGCGTTCCGCTTCAGGTGCTCGGCCTTGGCGAAGGTGAGCTTCAGCTCCTTCGTGAGCGCGCGGGTGAAGTGGTTGCCGCCGATGGGGACGTTGCGCTGCCAGATCCGGACGCCGTCGGTGATGATGAGGTCGGTGTTGTCGACGCCGATGTCCAGCAGGACGACGGAGTCCTTGGACCCGCTCCCCTTGATCTGGTCGTAGGTGATGTAGTTGAACAGCGCGATCGGGGCCATCTGGACGACGTCGACCTCGATGCCGGCGACGGTCAGCGGCAGGATGGCGCGGGCGATCTGGTCGCGCTTCATCGCGAAGAGGCCGACCTCGGCCATGGTGAACTCGTCGTCGCCCCCCTCCTCCTCGTCGTCGCCGATCTGCTGGTAGGCCCAGACGACCTCCTCCAAGGCGAAGGGGATCTGCTGCTTGGCCTCGAACTTGACGATGTCGGGGACGCGCTTCTTCTCGACGGGGGGCAGCTTGATGAACTTGACGAGGCCGGCCTGGCCGGGGACGGCGATGGCGACCCGGCACCCCTTCACGTCGTTGCGGTCGGTGAAGGTGGCGAGGGCCTCGCGCACCAGCTCCTCGGGCTCGGCGTCGGGCTGGCTGAGGAGCTTGGGATACTCGATGAAGTCGAACGCCTCGGCGACGACGTGCTCGGCGTCCGCCCCGGGGGCCAGCTTGAGCGCCTTCAGCGCGGCCTGGCCGATGTCGATCGCCCAGACGGACTGGATCTTCGCCATTGAGGTGGCACTCCTCTACGGGTGACTCGCGTCGAGCGTGCGGGCGGCCCCGCCGGGGCCGGGCCGCCCGTCGTATCGTGCAATCAAGTCTTCGGTTTCGGTTCGCTGGGTCGGGGATCGGTGCGGCGGACGGGCGGGGGCCGGCGGTCGTCCCCGGGCCGCCCGCCTTCATTCCCTTCGATGCGGGGCGGCGGCGAAAAGTTCCGGCGATCGCCGCGCATTTCGGGCGCCCGCACCCGCCCGAAGTCTAGCACAACGCCGGGACGTCGCTTCGACTTCGGGCGCGAAGGGACCGCCAGTGCATCATCTCGGCGGCCGGCTGTCAACGACGCGGCGGCCGGCCCCCAACGACATGATCGGCGCGGCTCGCCGCGCCCGCCGACTTTCCACGTCGCGCCCGACACGTTTGTTCACGGGAATCGGCGGCGATTCGTCCCGAGTCGTTCTCATCCGTCGCCGCGACGGCTTATTGGTTCCATCGATGGCCGAGGATCGGGGAAGGGTCCCGGCAGCGTCGCATCCGTCGAGGACGAACCATGAGCCAGCCGCGCCGCGATCGTTCCAACCCCAAGCCCCGCCGAGGCGCACCGAAGCGAGGCCGTCGCCCCTTCATCGACATCCTGGAGGAGCGGGCCGTCCCGGCCACCTTCACCGTCACCACCACGGACGACTCCGGGGCGGGGTCGCTCCGGGCCGCGATCGCCCTGGCGGCGGCGAACGAGGAGGCGGACACGATCGACTTCGCCCCGTCGCTCGCCGGCCAGAAGATCGCGCTGACTTCGAACAGCGCCAACACCGCCTTCGGCCCGACCGCGCTGACGATCGTGGACGACGACGTGACCATCGACGGCGCCGCGGCCCGGCTGCTGGAGATCGGCGGCAACGACGAGCGTCGGATCTTCGCCGTGGGAGCCGGCGCCAAGCTGACGCTCCAGAACATCACCCTGACCGACGGCCTGGCCCAGGGGGGCCGCGGCGGCGATTCCGCGGGGGGCGCGGCCACGGGCGGCGGCGGCGCGGGGATGGGCGGGGCGGTCTACGTCTACCAGGGGACCCTGGTCGTCAGGAATTCGACGTTGTACGGCAACTCGGCCGTCGGGGGCCGCGGCGGGGACGCGCCGGCCACCGCGAACTCGACCGCCGCGACGGGCGGCGGCGCCGTGGGCGGGGACGGCGGGGACAACCCGGGCGGCAACTCGCTCACCGGCGGCGGCGGCGTCGGGGGCTCCGGCGGCAACGGCGTCGGCGGGGCGAACGAGTCGGGCCAGCAGGCCGCGGGCGCCGGGGCGGCCGGCACGGCCGGCGGCGGCGGCGCAGGCGGGAGCATGGGCTATCCCGGGGTCGAGGGGGGCTCCGGCGCGGCCCTGAGCAGCGGCGGCTTCGGCGGCGGCGGCGGGGCCGGCAACACCAGCGCCGACGACATGATGGGCGACACCTACAACACGCCCGGCGGCGGCGACGGCGGCTTCGGCGGCGGCGGCGGCGGCTCTTCCATGGGGATCGGCGGCGACGGCGGCTTCGGCGGCGGCGGCGGCGGCGCGTACAACGGGCCCGGGGGCCAGGGCGGCTTCGGCGGCGGCTCCGGCTCCTCCAACGCCGGCTACTCCAACCCCGGCGGCGGCGGCGCCGGCCTGGGCGGCGCCGTATTCAACAATGAAGGCACCGTCCTCATCGAGAACTCCACCTTCACGTCCAACGTCGCCGTCGGGGGAGCGGCGGGGATCGGCGGCAACGCCACCGCCGGCCAGGGCTACGGCGGCGCGATCTTCAACCGCAACGGCGACCTGACCGTCGTCAGCTCGACCATCGCCGGCAACACCGGCGCGGAGGGGCCGGGGATCGTGAACCTGGGCGACGGGGCCGGCAAGGTCGCCACGGCCCATGTCGACGACTCGATCCTGGGCACCTCCGGCTGGGACTACCAGTTCCGCGGCGACGTCAACAACGACGGCGGGACGAACACCTCCACGGGCACCCACAACCTGGTCTCCTACACCAACGGCTTCAACGCCCAGAACACGATCTTCGGCGACACCAAGCTCACCGCGCTGGCCGACAACGGCGGCCCCACGATGACCATGGCCCCGGCGGCCGACAGCCCGGCCATCGACGCCGGCGACACCGCCGGGAACGCGCTGTCGACCGACCAGCGCGGCAAGGCCCGCGTCTACAACGGCGCGCTGGACATCGGCGCGCTCGAGGTCCAGCCGGACGCCTCGCCCCCGGACGTCGTCGCCCCGGGCTTCCTCTACTTCGCCCAGGGCTCCGCGCGGTCGTACACGATCACGCTCACCGGCTCGCCCACGCCCGTCCTGGACAGTCACGGCTCGCTCCCGCCCGGCCTGACCCTCGTCGACAACGGCGACGGCACCCTCACGCTGAGCGGCACGCCCACGACGAACAACGGCGGCGTCTCGGTCCCGCTGGTCATCGAGGTGCGGAGCGACTACGAGGGAGGCACCTACTCCGACGAGACCCTCTACCTGTTCCTGCTCCCCGAGCTGACCCTCACGACGCCCCTGGCCCCGACCGAGGGGGCGGCGTACAGCTTCCAGCTGGTCGCCGACGGCGGCAACGGTGAGAACGCGTACCAGTACGCGGCCGTCGGCCTGCCCGACGGCCTGTCGATGGACGCGAACGGCCTGATCACCGGGACGCCGACCGCCCCGGCCGGGACCGCCTACACGACGACCGTGACCATCACGGACCTGGTCGGCAACGTACGGACCTACGCTTACGACATGACGGTCCGGTCGGCGATCACGATCGCCCCCGGCTCGCTGCCGGAGCTGTTCGCGCCCGACGAGTACAGCGTCCAGTTCTCGGCGACGGGGCCGGTCGAGGGGGATGAATTCACGTTCTTCTCGCTGGACCTCCCCGCGGGGATGGAGCTGTCCAGCGACGGCGTCCTGTCCGGGACCCCCACGGACTTCTCCGGATCGCCGTTCACGTTCACCGTCACGGCGCGGGACGAGCACGGGAACCAGGGCGACGCGACGTTCGTCCTGATCGCGCACGCCCCGGTCTCGCTCGCCGACGCCACGCCGCCCCGGCCGGCGGTGGGGAGCGTCTACTCCTTCCAGCTCGTCGGGACCGGCGGGTCGGGCTCCGGCTACACCTTCGCCGCGGCCTCGCTGCCGGCCGGCCTCTCGATGACCGCGGACGGGCTCATCACCGGCACGCCCACGGCCGCGCTGGGCGCGACCGACTTCGCGATCGTCGTCACCGACGGCCAGGGCCGCGCGGCGACGGTGCAGGTCGAGTTCCTCGTCCACGGCGCGATCGCCCTCGACCCGGCCCCGCTCCCCGGCGGCACGGCCCTGACGGCCTACTCCGGGGGCGTCTCGGCGACCGGCGGCGCGGGGGGCTTCACGTACGCGGCCGCCGGCCTGCCGACCGGCCTGTCCATCGACCCGGCCACCGGGCTCATCACCGGCGTCCCCGCCGGCGCCGTCGGCTCCCCCTTCACGGTCACGATCACGGCGACCGATTCCGAGGGGGCCTCGGCGTCGTTCGAGGTCCAGCTCGCCGTCGCCCCGGCGCTGGGCGTGACCGTGGCGACGCTGCCGTCGGGCTCCGTGGGCGACGCCTACAGCCACCAGCTCGTCGGCGAGGGGGGCTCGGGGTCGGGCTACACCTTCTCCGCGACCGACCTGCCCGACGGCCTGTCGATCAGCCCCGACGGCCTCATCACCGGCACGGTCGGCCTGACGTCGTACACGCCCCTCCTGTTCCAGACGCAGGTCACGATCACCGACGGCGAGGGGGCGTCGCGGACCGTCACCGTCCCGATCACGATCTACGACGCCCTCGCCTTCGACGAGGGCCCGATCCACGAGCCGGCGATCGGCAGCCCGTACAGCCACCAGATGGTCGTGACGGGCGGTTCGGGCTCGGGCTACACGTTCACGGCGACCGGCCTGCCCGCCGGCCTCTCCATCAGCGAGGCCGGCCTCATCACCGGCACGGCGACCGGCCCGGCCGGCCTCCCCGCGACCGTGACGGTCACGGTGCACGACGGCGGCTCCACGGCGACCTACACCTTCGGGATGATGGTCAACCCGGCCCTGGTCTTCGACGTGGACGTCCAGCCGCCGACGGCGACCGCCGGCGTCGCATACAGCCACCAGATCGAAGTCGCGGGCGGCTCCGGCGAGTACACCTACGCGGCCGTCGGCCTGCCGCCGGGCCTGTCGATCGACCCGGACACCGGCCTCATCACCGGCACGCCGGCCGACGCCTCCGGCTCGCCCTACACCTTCACCGTCACCGCGACGGACTGGCAGGGCGCCGAGAAGTCGCAGGAGTTCACCCTGGCCGTCCGGCCCGCGCTCGGCGTGACGGCGGCCGCGCTGCCCGGCGCGAGCAACGGGAACCCCTACACCTACCAGCTCGTCGGGGAAGGCGGGTCGGGCTCCGGCTACACCTACTCCGCGACCGGCCTCCCCGAGGGCCTGGGGATCACCCCCGAGGGCCTCGTCCTCGGCACGCCGAACATCCCCTCCTACCCCACGCCCTTCGACGTGACCGTGACGATCACCGACGGCGACGGCGCCTCGCGCGAGGTCGTCGTCTCGCTGGTCGTCTACAAGGGCCTCGCGTTCGACGAGTCGCCCCTGCCGGCTCCGGCCGTCGGCGCCGCCTATTCGCACCAGATCGAGGTGACCGGCGGCACGGGCGACCGGACGTTCTCCGCGACCGGCCTGCCCGACGGCCTCTCCATCAGCGAGGCCGGCCTCATCACCGGCACGCCCACGGACGCCTCGGGCTCGCCCTACATGGTGTGGGTCACCGTCTACGACGGCGGCTCGATGGAGGTGCACGGCTACAGCCTGGCGGTCAACCCGGCCATCGTCGTCGGCGCGACCCCGCTCGCGCCGGCCACGGCCGGCAGCGCCTACAGCGGGCAGGTCTCCGTCTCCGGCGGCTCGGGCTCGGGCTACACGTTCGCGGCGACCGGCCTGCCCGCCGGCCTCTCGATCGACCCGGACACCGGGGCGATCACCGGCACGCCGGCCGACGCCTCGGGCTCGCCCTACGCCGTCACCGTCACCGTCACCGACGGCGAGGGCTCCTCGAAGTCCCAGGAGATCGCCCTCACGGTCCGTCAGGCGATCGGGCTCGTCGTGACGACCATCCCGGGCGTGGCCGAGGGGAGCGCCTACAGCTACCAGCTCGTCGGCTCCGGCGGCTCGGGCTCGGGCTATACGTTCGACGACGAGGATCCGCCGGCCGGCCTCTCGATGCTCGGCCTGACGCTCGGGGCCGACGGCCTCATCACGGGGACCGCGTCGAACCCCTACCCGCTCCTGGGCTACCCGCTCCCGCTCATGCTGCCGATCCGGGTCACCGACGGCGACGGCGCGACCGGCACGACCTACATCTACATCACCCTCAATCAGCCGCTCGTGCTGGGCGGCTCCCTCCTCGCGCCGGCCGTCGGCAGCGAGTACAGCAATCCCCTGTCGGCGGTCGGCGGTTCGGGCTCGGGCTACACCTTCACGGCGACCGGCCTGCCCGCCGGCCTCTCCATGAGCGAGGCCGGCCTCATCACCGGCACGCCCACGGACGCCTCGGGCTCGCCCTACACCGTCACCGTCACCGTCACCGACTCCGAGGGATCGTCCAAGACCGCCACCTACACGATGACGATCAACCCCGAGATCGTCATCGACGCGACCACGGCGCCGCGCCCCGAGCTGGGCGAGGAGTACAGCTACCAGGTCGGCGTGGCGGGCGGCTCGGGCGAGGACTACTTCTTCACCGCGACCGGGCTGCCGCCGGGCCTGTCGATCAGCCCCGACGGCCTCATCACCGGTACGCCGACGACCGTCGTGGGCTCGCCGTTCACGGCGACGATCACCGTCATGGACGGCCAGGGGGCCGCCCGGAGCGTGGAGCTGTCGCTGACCGTCCGCGGCCCGCTGGCGATCGGCGAGGTCATGCCCAGCCCGGCGGTCGGCAGCGAGTATTCGCAGCAGGTCCCGGTCGGCGGCGGCTCGGGCTCGGGCTATGAGTTCACGGCGACCGGCCTGCCCGACGGCCTCTCCATCAGCGAGGCCGGCCTCATCACCGGCACGCCCACGACGCCGGGGACCTACACCATCGAGGTGACGGTCGTCGACGACGAGGAGAACACGGCCACCGCGACGATCACCCTGGTCGTCAACCCGGAGATCACCTTCGTCGACGAGCGGCTGCCGTCGCCCGCGGTGGGGAGCGTCTACTCCCACCAGGTCGGCGTGGAGGGGGGCTCGGGCGAGGACTTCACCTTCACGGCCGTCGGCCTGCCGACCGGCCTGTCCATCGACCCGGCCACCGGGATCATCACCGGCACGATCGTCTCGCCCGTCGGCACGATCTTCGGCGTGACGATCACCGCGACCGACGGCGAGGGGGCGAGCCGCTCCGTCACCTACACGCTCGCCGTCAACCCGGCCGTCGTCATCGCGACGACCACGCCGGCCGAGGCCGCCGAGGGGAGCGCGTACAGCCACCAGGTCGAGGTGGAAGGGGGCTCGGGCTCGGGCTACACCTTCACCGCGACCGGCCTGCCGCCGGGCCTGTCGATCGACCCGGCCACCGGCCTCATCACCGGGACCGTCACCAGCGGGATCGGCTCGCCGTTCACCGTCACGGTCACGGCCACCGACGGCGAGGGGGCGTCCGTCACCACGCCGCTCACGATCATCGTGAACCCGCCGGTGGGGATCGACCCGGCTCCGCTGCCGCAGCCGGCGGTGGGGAGCGCCTACGAGCACCAGCT
>MKTT01000101.1 GCA_001898385.1 Planctomycetales bacterium 71-10 | reverse complement strand
CGACGAGGCGAAGTCCGAGCCGGTGCTCGACGTCTTGCAGGACCGCAAGAACGAGGTGCTGACGACCTCGTTCACCGTGATCCGGCCCGACGGCCGGGTCCTGGCCTACATCTCCAAGAACCAGTTCTCCAACATCTTCCGGAAGAAGTGGTCCGTGGCCGACGCCGACGGGCATCCGCTGTTCATCGCGCGCGAGGATTCGCTGATCTTCTCGCTGATGCGACGGTTCGTCCCCGTGCTCCAGGACTTCATGCGGACCAACTTCATCTTCGTGCTGCCGTCGGAGTCCGGCGACGAGCCGATCCGCGGCGAGTTCAACCGCAAGTTCACGCTCGTGGACAGCTACGTCCTGGACCTCTCGCGCGATAGGCCCCCGCGGATCGACCGCCGCGTCGCCGTGGCCCTGGGCGTGCTGCTGGACACGGGCGAACGCCGCTGATCGGAGGCCCCGACATGACGACGGACGCCGACCCGCCGGACGTCCTGCCGGGCGAAGGGCCGGGGGACGACGACGAGGTCCTGACCATCGGCGAGGCGATGATCCATCGGGACCGCGTCGACCTGGAGGCCGGGATGAGCCCGGTGCCGCGGGCGACGATCGCGATCATCCTCGCCTGCGCCGCGGTCTTCGCCCGGCAGGCGATGGTCGGTGGCCTCGACGACGTCGAGCGGGTCGTCGAGACCGGGGCCCTCCAGCGCGACGCCGTGCTCGACGGCGAGTGGTGGCGGCTGGTCTCCGGGGCGTTCCTGCACGGCGACGGCGTCCACCTGATCGGGAACATGGTCATGCTCTACATCCTGGGCATGGCCTGCGAGCACGCCTTCGGGCTGGGCCGCTACCTGTTCCTCTACACGGCCGCCGGGATCGCGGGGAACGCCCTGGCCATGGCCGCGAGCGACGTCCCCACCGTCGGGGCCTCCGGCGCGATCTTCGGCCTGGTCGGCGCGACGATCGGCATGGCCTTCGTGCGCCGCCGCGACCTGGAGCTGCGCGACGCCCGCCTGGGGTTGGTGCTGGCGGGCTGGTCGGCGTTCATGCTGATCACCGGGCTGATGACCCCGTTCGTCTCGAATTCCGCCCACCTCGGCGGCCTCGTCGCGGGCCTCGCGCTGGGGGCTGTGCTCCGCCCCGTCATCCTGGACCCCGGCCGCGTCTCCGCGCGGCCCGCCGTCGGCCGCGTCCTGCTGGCGCTGTCGCTCGTCGTCCTCGCCGCGAGCTTCGCCGCGTTCCTGCCCCACCTGCAATGAAATGACCGGAGGCCCCGCCCGATGTCACGAACCTTCCGCGTCCTCTCGATCGTGCTGGCGCTCGCCCTGGCCCCGTCGGCCCCGGCCCGCGCCGAGGAGCCGGCCCGGCCCAAGGTGTTCGTCGGCTACCTGTACGGCTTGCCGAAGGCCGTGGACTACAAGCTCTACACCCACCTCTGCCACGCCTTCGTCACCGCCGGGCCCGACGGCAAGCTCAACCCGAACCGGAGCGTCCCCAGCCGCGAATTGACCGCCGACGCCCACAAGGCCGGCGTGAAGGTGCTGATCTCGCTCGGCGGCTGGGGCTGGGACGACCAGTTCCGCGCCATCGTCGCCGACCCCGAGGCCGAGGCCCGGTACGTCGAGGCCGTCGCGAAGATGGTCGAGGAGTACGACTACGACGGGATCGACCTGGACTGGGAATACCCCGACTCCGACGCCGAGGTCCCCGGCTTCGAGCGGCTGACGCGGACGTTCCGCAAGCGACTGGACGCCATCGGCGCGGCGAAGGACAGGCCCATGTTCGTGACGATGGCGTCGGCCTCCAATTACGAGACGCTGGACCACCTGGACACGGCGTTCCTGCTGGAGACGATGGACTGGATCAACGTCATGACCTACGACTTCGCGGGGGCGTGGTCGGCGCGGGCGGGGCACAACTCGCCCCTGTTCGCGTCGTCGAAGGAGGGGCCGAACGGGCGGTCGAGCGCCCGGACGATCGAGTACCTGCTGGAGAAGCGGAAGCTCCCGGCCGACCGCCTGGCCCTCGGCCTGCCGCTCTACGGCCGCGGCTTCCCCGTGCCCGAGCCCTACGCCCCGCTCCCCAGGGGCTCGAAGCCGTTCAACCTGAACTTCAAGGGCGTCGGCAAGATGCTGGACGAGGGCTGGGCCCGCGTCTGGGACGACGAGACGAAGGTCCCCTGGCTGATCTCCCCGGACAAGACCAAGGTCGCCGGCTACGACGACGCCGAGTCGATGAAGGCCAAGACCGAATGGGCGATGTCCAGGGGCCTGCGCGGCGTCTTCTTCTGGCAGATCGACGGCGACCGCCTCCCCGACGGCTCCAACCCGCTCCAGAAGGCCGCCCACGACGCCTGGGCCGCGGGGCGCTGAGGCGTCACGGCCCCAGGCTGTCGTCGAAGAACCGCGAGATCAGGGCGACGTAGCCTTTGGGGTCGGATCGATAAGCCTCGACGTGCTCGACGCCCGGGAGGATCGACGTGAGGCAGGCGGCCCCGACGGCCTTCGCCAGGGATCTGGCCTGGCGGACGGGGACCGTGGAGTCGTCCTCGCCGTGGATCAGGAGCATGGGACGATCGCCCCACGAGGCCGCGGCGGCGATGGGGACGAGCTCCTCCGTCCGAAGCCCGTAGAGGAGCCGGGCGCACGCCAGGATGCCCGGGTTGAACCACGACGGCAGCCGGCTGTGCTTGCTGAGCTGGGACTCCAGCAGCTCCGGCATGTCGCCGTAGGGGCTGTCGATCACCGCGGCGCGGATCGAGGGGTTCCGGGCGGCTTCGAGGATCAGGGTCGCCCCGCCCATCGAGTAGCCCAGCCAGCCGACGCGGTCGCCGTAGCCTTCGTCCCGGGCCCACGCCTGGACGGTGCGGATGTCCTCGCGCTCCCGGCCGCCGAGGGAGAGCCGCGAGGGGTCGCTCTGGCCGTGGCCGCGGAGGTCGAACAGGAGCACGTCGAAGCCCTTCGCGTGCAGGTCCCGCCCCAGCGAGGCCATCTCCAGCCAGGAACTCCACATGCCGTGGACCAGCACCACCAGCGGGTGAGGCTCGCCGGAGGCCAGCCGCCAGCCGCGCAAGGTGAGGCCGTCGGCCGTGCGCGCGGACCAGGGCTCGGCGTCGGGGCTGAGGCGGCAGGGGTCGACCGGCAGGGGGTGGTTCGTGGCCCGCGTCAGGCGCTCGGCCGTGATCCAGCAGATCGCCAGGTAGGCCGCGAGGAAGGTCGAGGCGCTTGCGAGCGCGAGGCTCGCGAGCCGTCGTCGCCGGCGGGACACATTCATCGTCGTCGCCCTCCATCGCCCCACGGCCGGGCGGCGCGAGCGGGCCGCCCCCGCGCGAGCATAGCGACCGTCGGCGGCGGGGGACATGCGGATTCCGCGGAGAATTCCGCATTCCCGGCCTCGGCCCCGTCGGATAGTTTCGCCCCGGCCGGTCGCGATCGGGTCGTCGCGCACGGCGCGTTTATCTCAAGCCGCAAATCCGCGTCGACCGATGAACACGGTCGGACGGGCTACGCGGCTTGACGGTGGGACGCCGAAGGTGAGGAGGAGGGGCATGGCGCTGATCTTTTCGGAAACCGTGCACGCGACGGCCATCATCGACCCCGAAGCCGTCCTCGCCCCGGACGTCCAGGTCGGGCCGTATGCGATCATAGAGGGCCCCGTGCACGTCGGCCCCGGCTGCGTGATCGAGGCCCACGCCTGCCTGTGCGGGCCGCTCACCCTGGGGCGGAACAACCTCGTCGGCCACGGGGCGGTCCTGGGCAAGAGCCCGCAGCATCGCGGCTACCGCGACGAGCCGACGGGGGTCCGGATCGGCGACGACAACGTCTTCCGCGAGTTCGTGACGGTGCATCGCGGGACCGTCCAGGGCCTCGGCGAGACGGTCATCGGCGACGGCAACCTCTTCATGTGCAACTCCCACCTGGGCCACGACGCCCGCGTCGGCGACGGCTGCACGATCGTCAACAACGCCCTGGCGGCCGGCCACGTCGTCCTGGACGACGGCTGCATCCTCTCCGGCAACACGGCCGTCCAGCAGCGCGTCCGCGTGGGCCGGCTGGCGATGCTGGGCGGGATGGGCGCCTCGTCGAAGGACATCCCCCCGTTCATCCTCCAGCAGGGCTACAACTGCGTGACCGGCCTGAACCTGGTGGGGATGCGCCGCGCGGGGCTCTCGAACCAGGCCGTGGCCGCGCTGCGCCAGGCGTTCCGGATCCTCTACCGGGAAGGGCGGCCGATCTCGGCGGCGCTCGACCGGATCGCGGCGGATTTCGGCGAGGTCGCCGAGGTCCACGAGTTCGTCGAGTTCATCCGGGCCTCGCGGATCGGGATCAACCCGGCCCGGTCGAGCGAGCGCGAGAATTACGACGTCCACTGACCGGGGCGGCCCCGCGGCTCAGCCCTCGTCGCCCGCCCCTCGCCGGACGCGGGCGCGTTCGTCGTCCTCGATGCGGCGGCGGACGCGCTCGAACTCCTTCTCGTCCAGCTCGCCTTCGAGCTTCGCCTGCCGGAACGCCTCCAGCAGCTCGTCCTTCGTGGCGGGGTCGAGTTCCTCGGTGGCCTCCTCCCAGGATCGGTAGGCGAGGACGCCGCCCCAGATCATCGCCGCCACCAGCGCGGCCAGCCCGAGGTAGTAATACGGGGGCGCGTCGACCCGCGCGGCCAGCGGCCAGGAACCCCCGACGATCAGCCCGCCTCCGACCACGGCCCGCCCCCTTCCCGCGCTGGAAACCCCCATCCCGCCCGCGCCTCGACCGCTTGTCCGGCCGGGCGCGACGATTATACTAGAAGGGGGAGCGTGCGGGGGGGCCCATCCCCGCCGCCGCCCGTTTCGATTGCGGCCCCGCCCCGCCCCGGGCCGATTACGGTCCTTCAGGGAGAGGAAGTCCCGCACGTCGCTTTTCCGAGGAACAGGGGGAGTCCCATGATCCGCCGTCGCCGCGCATTCGCACTCCTGCTCGCGCTCCTGGGCCTCGGCTCGCTCCCGACCGCCGCATCCGCCCAGACCGGCCTCGGCGACATCGCGTCCGACCCGTTCTCGTTCTACTACGCCTATTACCTCCCGAACCAGCAGATCCAGGCCATGCGGCCCCGGCCGGACGACGCCATCAACCAGGCCGTCCAGCAGCGGCAGTATTACGCCCAGATGGAGAAGCCGCGGCTCTACGACCCGATCTCCCCCTATACCGCCGAGCCTTTCGACCCCCTGCGCCCCTATGCTCGCCAGCAGGGCAAGGAACGCTCCGCGAACCCCTACCGCTACTCCCTCGACCCGTCCAATTCCACCGGCACCGGCCCCGCGGCCTACTACGGTCGCGCCTCGCAATACTTCCCCACGCTGCGCCAGGGACGCGGGCCGAACGCCAACGTCGCCTCCGGGGCGCGTCGAGTGGGTGGTGCCGGACGTCGCGGGATGGGGGGGATGGGCGGTGGCATGGGCGGCATGGGTGGCATGGGTATGGGCGGCATGGGTGGCATGGGCGGCATGGGGATGATGTGAACAGAGGCCTCCTCGGCCCGGTCCCGGGGACGCGCCCGGCCGGGCCGCCTCGCTGTATCCGCCACGCCACCTGGGATGATCCGCATGTCCGCCGGCCCCGACCATCAGAGGCTTCGACCCGAGGACCGCGCCAACCTCGTCGCTTACGTCGACGGCGAGCTTACGGAGGCCGAGTCCCGCGCGTTGACCACCAAGATCACCCACAGCGCGACGGCGCGTCGGGAGGTGGACCTGCTCAAGCGGACGTGGGACGTCCTGGAGAAACTCCCCAGGCCCCAGGTCTCCGAGCAGTTCCACGACCGGACGCTCACCTACATCCGGTCGATCGAGCTGGGGAAGGGGAAGCGACTGGCGCCCGTGGCGGCCGCGGCGGCCACGGCCTGGAAGTTCGTCGCCTGCGCGCTGATCGTCGGGGGCGTCGGCGCGGGCGGATATCTCGCCGCGTGGGGGCTCTGGCCCGACGCCGACGAGCGGCTCATCCGGGAGTTGTCCCTGGCCGAGCACCTGGAGGAATACCAGGAAGTCGGCGGCTTCGACCTGCTCGACGCGCTGAAGCGATCCCCCGAATTCGGCCCCAGTCGCCCGTAAGGTCCACAACATGATCGGCCTCCTGCGGGACAGATCGATGCGGACGCGGGCCTTCGCCCTGGGCCTGGGCCTCGCCGGCGTGGCGCTCGCCGGCGCGGCGACGCTCGATGCCGGGCGGGCCCGGTTCTTCCAGAAGTCTCAGGCCGACCGCGAGCAGCTTCGCGAGGCGTTGCGCCGGTTCGACATGCGGCTGAACGCCCAGGAGCAGGGCGCGGTGCGGGACATCGACGCCCGCCTCAACGCCATGCCCCAGGACGAGCGGGACGAATACCTGGCGGTCCTCCGCCGCTATCACAACTGGCTGCATCAGCTCCCCGAACGCCTGCGCGACGGGGTGCTCGCCGAGCCCCCCGACCGGCGGTTGAAGCGGATCCAGGAGCTGGCGGCCAAGTATCCGCCGCCCGACTGGCGGCCGACGTCGTCGATGGACTTCCTCCAGATCGGGGGGACCGGGACGTTCGAACTGGCCGCCCTCTGCAAGGCGTGGCTCGCGCTCTCGCCCGCCGACCGCAAGGCGGTGGACGGCCTGGAGGTCGGGAGGCGCAAGGACGAGTTGGCCCGCCGCGGTCGCGAACAGAAGATCCCCCGCGAGATCCGGCCGCCCGATTACGACGAGGCCCGCTGGGCGGAGGAGGTCGAGGCCCGGATCCGCGACCTCCGCGCCACGGCCGCCGGGCCGCGCGACTGGCTCTCCAAGATCGAGGCGAAGTTCGAGCAGAACGGCGCGAACGCCCCCGACGCCCCCCCCCGCGTCCGGCCGTTCGTGCGGCGGCTGGCCGAGAATCTCTATGTGGAGGAGCACAAGCTCGACCATCCTGTGGACCCGGGGCGGCTCGAACAGTTCTTCGGCGCGATCCCGCCCTGGATCCAATCGACCTTCAGCGCGTTCCCCGGCGACGAGGCCCGCCACCGCCTGGGCGTGGTGTACCGCCTGCTCTATCCCCACCCTGAGGAGTTCCGGCCCGCGGCCCCGCCCGCCCCGACGCCGACGGCCCCCGCCGCGAAGCCCGCGGCCCCCGCGCCGGCCCCCAGGCCCACGGCCCCCGCGGCCCCCTTCTGACCCGCGGAGCCGCCGGACATGGACGATCGCGACGCGCGATGGATGAGGATGGCCCTCGACGAGGCCGCCAGGGGGCGCGGGGCCGTCGAGCCGAACCCGATGGTCGGCGCGGCGGTCGTGCGGGACGGCGCGCTGGTCGCGCTCGGCCATCACGGCCGGTTCGGCGGGCCGCACGCCGAGGTCGTCGCCCTGGCGGCGGCCGGCGAGGCCGCGCGCGGGGCGACGCTCTACGTCACGCTCGAACCGTGCAGCCACCACGGCAAGACCCCGCCGTGCGTCGACGCCGTGCTCCGGGCCGGCGTCGCGCGGGTCGTCGCGGCCCATCGCGATCCGTTCCCGAGGGTCGCCGGGGGGGGCTTCGCCCGGCTCCGCGAGGCCGGAGTCGACGTGACGGCGGGGGTGCTCGCCGGGGAGGCCGCGGCCCTCAACGCCCCGTACTTGAAGCGGCTCTCGACCGGGCGGCCCTACGTCACGGCCAAGTGGGCGATGACGCTCGACGGCAAGACGGCCGTGGCCGGCGGCGACAGCCGGTGGATCTCCTCGCCCGAGTCGCGCGCCCTCGTGCACGAAACCCGCGGCCGGATGGACGCGATCGTCGCGGGGATCGGGACCGCCCTGGCCGACGACCCCCTGCTGACCGCCCGCCCCCCCGGGCCGCGCTCGCCTTCCCGGTTCATCCTGGACGCCCGCGCCAGGCTGCCGCTCGATTCGCAACTCGTCCGGACCGCGGGCGAAATCCCGACGATCGTCGTCGCGGGGGACTCCGCGCCGGCCGAGGCCGTCGGGCGCCTCGAACGGGCGGGCTGCCAGGTCTGGCCGCTCCGGGGCGACGGCCGGGCGCGGATCCTCGCCCTCCTGGAGGAGATGGGCCGGCGCACCTTCACGAACGTCCTCGTGGAAGGGGGCGGGCTCGTCCTGGGCTCGTTCTTCGACGCCGGGGAGGTCGACGAGGTCGACGCCTACGTCGCCCCGCTGATCGAGGGGGGGGACCACCCGCGGACCCCCGTGCGCGGGGCGGGGCGGCCCCTGATGGCGCGGGCCGCGCGGCTGGAGGACGTGCGCCGCACCCTCGTCGGGGGGCGCGACGTCCGGATCCAGGGGGAAGTCCCTTCCGCCTGGCGCGACGGGCTCCGCGAGTTGATCGACCTCGGCGGCGACCCGTCTTGACCCGGGACGCCCGTCACCCCTAGAATCCTCGTTGACGGCGGCATGGATTTTGCCCTGCCGGCGCTCTCCTTCGGAGGTGGACCTCGTGGACTCCTCGCGACGCGGGCATCCCAACGCGAAGCCGGTCCCCAAGGCCGTCGTGGGCCGGGTCAGCCTGTACCTCCGCCAGCTCGAATCCCTGCAACGCCAGGGGCTCTCCAAGACGTCGAGCGACCAGCTCGGCGAGCCGTTCGGCATCAAGAACGCGCAGGTCCGGAAGGACCTGGCGTGCTTCGGCCAGTTCGGCCGGCCCGGGATCGGCTACGACATCAACGACCTGATCGTCGTGCTGCGGCGGATCCTGGGGGTGGACAAGGATTGGCCGCTGATCCTGGTGGGGCTGGGGAACCTGGGCCGGGCGCTGCTGCGTTATCGCGGGTTCCAGTCGCGACGGTTCCACGTCGTGGCGATCTTCGACGTCGACCCGAAGAAGGTCGGCCAGACGTACCACGGCGTCACGGTGGAGCCGCTGGAGGCGTTGAGGAAGAGCGTGGCCGCGCACAAGACGAGCCTGGCGCTGCTCTGCGTGCCGGCGGAGTCGGCGCAGCGGGTGGCGGAGCAGATGATCGCGGCGGGGATCCGGGGGATCCTGAACTTCGCGCCGGTGCCGCTGGCCACGCCGCCGCACGTCAGCGTGACGGCCGTGGACCTGAGCATCCAGCTGGAGAACCTGGCCTACAAGGTGCAGGGCTCGGTCGACGGCGTGTCGTGGGCGGGATGACTCGCCTTCCCGAGCGACGCCGGCGCGGATAGAATGCCGTGACGCTTACCCGGTGGTGAAACGGTATCACAACAGGTTTTGGTCCTGTTTTTCCTGGTTCGAATCCAGGCCGGGTAGCTCCTCACCCCTTCGCGTTCACGGCCGCGGCTCCTCCAGCTTGGCGAGCAGGGCGTCGAGGTCGACGGGCTTGGCCATGTGGTCGTCGAAGCCCGCCTCGCGGGTCCGGGCGCGATCCTTGTCCTGGGCGTAGCCGGTGACGGCGATCAGCCGGGCGTCGCGGCAGCCGGGCTCTTCGCGGATCTTGCGGGCGACCTCGTACCCGGTCATGCCGGGCAGGCCGATGTCGAGTAGCACGGCGTCGGGGCGGCTCTCGCGCGCCGAGGCGACGGCGGCCGGGCCGTCGTGGGCGATCGCGACGTCGTGCCCGTGGAGCTGGAGCAGCCGCGAGAGGCCCCAGGCGGTGTCCGCGTTGTCGTCGACGACGAGGACGCGGAGCCGTCGCGCGGGGGCGGCCCGATCCCGGGAGGCGGCGTCGGCCGCCTCGGCCGCGGGGGCGTCCGCGAGGGGCAGGCGGACGGTGAACGTGCTGCCGCGCCCCAGGCCCTCGCTCCGGGCGTCGATCGTGCCGCCGTGGAGTTCCACGAGCGACTTGACCAGGGTCAAGCCGATCCCGAGCCCCCCTTCCGAGCGGGCGATCGAGCGTTCGCCCTGGGCGAACAGCTCGAACATCCGGGGGAGCTGCTCGGGCGCGATGCCGACCCCCTCGTCCTCGACGGAGACGACCAGCCGGTCGCCCTCGACCCGGCTGGCCAGCCGGATCCTGGAGGAGTCGCCCGAGTATTTCGCGGCGTTGGCCAGGAGGTTGACGACGACCTGTTCGAGCCGGGTCGGGTCGACGTCGATGCGGGCGGAGCCGTGGCCGAGATCGACCGTCAGCTCGTGCTTGCGCTCCTCGATGAGCGGGGAGACGGCCTCGACGGCCTGGTTGAGGATCGCGCCGGGGTCGAGCACCTGCTTCTTGATGCGGATCTTGCCGTGGGTGATCCGCGAGACGTCCAGGAGGTCGTCGATCAGCCGCGAGAGCGTCGTCAACTGGTTCTCGATGACCTGCTTCGCCCAGCCCTGGTGCTCGGGGCGGTCGCTCCGCTTCCAGACCTGGATGGCGTTGGAGACGACCGCGAGGGGGTTCCGAAGCTCGTGGGCGAGCATCGCCAGGAACTCGTCCTTGAAGCGGTCGGCTTCGCGCAGGACGGCGGCGTGACGGCGGCTCTCCTCCAGCAGCCGGGCGTTCTCGGCGAGGGCCGCCTTCAGCTCGTCGCGCTGGCGGGCCAGCTCGAAGAAGACGTCGACCTTGCTGCGCAGGACGTCCGGCTCCAGCGGCTTGTTCAGGAAGTCGACCGCGCCGGCACCGTAGCCGCGGAACCGGCGCGACTGGTCGGCCCCGCCGGCGGTGAGGAAGATGATCGGCACGCGGCGGGTGCGCTCGGACCCCCGCATCAGCTCGGCCAGCTCGAAGCCGTCCATCCCCGGCATCTGCACGTCGACCAGGGCCAGGGCGACCTCGTGCTTGAGCAGCAGCTCCAGGGCGTCCGGGCCGGAGCGCGCCCGCAGGAGGACGAGGCCGTCGCGGCGCAGGAGGGCCTCCTGCGCCACGAGGTTCTCCTCACGGTCGTCGACCATCAGGAAGTAGACGGGCTCATGGGTCGCGTCGCTCATCGGGAGGCTACCATACCACGAAGATGTTCGGCGATCTCCTGCAACGTCAAGGCGAGGGCGTCGGGGCAGGCTTCCAGCGCCGCGCGGGGCATCGCCGAGGCCGTGGCGGCGTCGGGCCGCTGCACCAGCCCGGACCCGCCGGCCGCGCGGATCGCCCGCAGCCCTCGGGCCCCGTCGCTGTTCGCGCCGGTCAGGACGACCCCCACCAGCCCCGGGCCGTAGGCCTCGGCCGCGGTCTCGAACATGACGTCGATCGAGGGGCGGGAGAACAGGACGGGCTCCTCGCTCGACAGGGAGAGCCGCCGGTCGGGCTCGATCAGCAGGTGGTAATCGGGCGGGGCGACGTACACCGTGCCCGGCTCGATCGCCTCCTTGTCCTCGGCCTCGCGGATCTTGATGCGGCAGGAGTCTTGCAAGAGCCTCGCCATCAGGCTCTCCCGATCCGGGGGCAGGTGGACGACCACGAAGACGGGCAGGGGATAGTCGGCGGGGAGCCCGGGCAGGATGGCCGAGAGCGCCTCCAGCGCCCCGGCCGACGCGCCCACGGCCACCGCCTCGGCGCGTCCCGGGGTCATGCGTCGCCTCGCTTCCTGTAGATCCGCTCGGCCTGGTCGAAGGTCTCGAAACCGTCGGCATGGGAGGAGAACCGCAGGCTCTCCTTCGCCCCCAGGCCCAGGAACCCCTTGCGCGACAGGGAGTCCTTGAACAGCCCGATGGCCCGGTCCTGGAGGGGTCGGTCGAAGTAGATCAGCACGTTCCGGCAGGAGACGAGCTGGACCTCGGCGAAGACCTGGTCGGCCGCGAGGCTGTGGTCGGAGAACACGGCCCGGCGTCGCAAGCTCTTGTCGAAGACGGCCCCGCCGTAGGCCGCCGTGTAGTAGTCCGACAGCGACGACTTTCCCCCCGAGAGGCGATGGTTCTCCGTGAAGGAGGGGATCCGGTCCAGCTCGTAGACCCCCGCCTCGGCGCGGCGCAGCGCCTCGGGGTTGATGTCGGTGCCGTAGAGCATCGTCCGGTCCTCCAGCCCCTCCTCGCGGAAGAGGATGGCCAGGGAGTAGACCTCCTCCCCGGCGCTGCAGCCCGCCACCCAGACCTTCAGCGAGGGGTAAGTCCGCAAGTAGGGGACCACCCGCTCGCGGATCGCCCGGAAGTAGGCCGGGTCGCGGAACAGCTCGCTCACCTGGACCGTCAGGAATGAGATCAGCTCGGGGAAGGCGGAAGGGTCGTGCAGCACGCGGTCCTGGAGCTGCGAGAAGGACGAGCAGTTCATCCGCTCGCGGGCCTGGCGCAGCCGGCGCTTGAGCGAGGCCGTGGAGTAGCCGCGGAAGTCGTAGTGATATTTCCGGAAGACCGCCTCCAGCAGCAGTCGGAATTCGATGTCCTCGACGGCCTCGGCCACGTCGCTCCTCCGGGCCCGGCGGGGCTGTCCTTCGCGAGGTCGAATGGTTCGCCCGCACCGGCGGTCGCGGCGTCCGTCACGTCGCCCGCGACGGCTCCATCCCTGGTCGGTTCCGAGTATAGCCGGCCGAGGGGCCGGGACACCACTCCGAGATCGGGCCCGCGTCCCGGCCCGTCACGCCAGGATCGGCACCACGGACTCCTGGAGCCCCCCCGTCACATGGACCGTCCCGGCCGCGTCCACGAAGACGTCGACCTCGGACCGCACGCCGAACTCCTCGAAGTAGATGCCCGGCTCGATCGAGAAGCAGGTGCGGGGGAGGACCAGGCGTTCGTCGTGGGTCTCCAGGTTGTCCATGTTGGCACCGTTGCCGTGGACCTCCTGGCCGATGTTGTGGCCCGTCCGATGGGTGAAGCGTGATTCATGGCCGGCGCGGCGGATCACGTCGCGGGCCGCGTCGTCGACCTCGTAGCCGCGGAGCGGGCGACCGGCGCGGAAGCGCTCGCGCACTAGGTCGATCGCCGCGTCTCGCGCGTCGGCCACGACCCGGAAGATCGATTCATACTTCTCGGGCACGGCGTCCCCGACGAAGCCCACGCGGGTGAGGTCGCTGTAGACCGATCGAGGGCGCTTCAGCTTGCCCCAGAGGTCGATCAGCACGAAATCCCCGGCGCGGATCTCGGCGTCGCCCCCAGCGACGGGTTCGTAGTGCGGGTCGCCGCTGTGCGGGCCGGCCGAGACGTTGGGAGGGCTGTAGGTCGTGAGATCGTTCTCCTCGAAGTGGTGGAGGATGGTCGCCTGGACTTCGGTCTCGCGGACGGAGCCCCCGTCGCGGGTGCGGTCGGCGATGAATCGCCACGCGACGTCGAAGGCCGTGGTCGTGACGCGATCGGCCGCACGGTGCATGGCCCATTGCTCGTCGTCCCAGGCCGATTCATAGAGTTGGATCAGGTCGCCCGAGGAAACGACGTCGATCCCAAGTTTGCGCACGAACTCGATCGTGCCGGCGTCCACGCGCGAGATGTACGGGTTGGAAAGCCCCGGCGCGTATTCCATCGCCACCCGTTTCGCATCCCCGACGAGCGCTGCGACACCTTCCTGGAGGCCCTGCCACGAGCGGTAGATGGTGCGAGGGCCCGGCAGGTGTTCCAGGGCGTTGGGCTCGATCGCGTGGACGAGCTTGGACGGCTCGCCGGACGCCGGGATCATGTAGAAGAATCGACGGGATCCCGGCTTCTCGCCGAGGCCGAGCAGTCGCCGGGCCGGGACGTTCGAGCCGCGGAAGTCATAGAGCAGCCAGCCGTCGAAGCCGAATTCGCGCAAGCTCCCCTGGATGGACGAGGGATCGAACATGGGTCGCTCCTGCATCGGTCGACCGGGTGAATCCGACCCGGGCGGGAGGGCCCCGGTCGGCCGGGATCCGCACCGCGATCCTACCCGAGCTTCGGGGCGGCCGCCAGGGAGCCCAGACCGGGTCGTGCGGGACGGTCAAGCGGCCCGAGGCCGGCATCGCCGCAGGGCCGTCGGCACGCCGACGGCGACGAGGGCGGAGGCCGCGAGCAGGTACGACGACGGCTCGGGGATGACGCCGGGCGAGCTGGGCAGGCCAGCCCGGATGTCCCACGCGTTGTTGCCGAAGGTGGCTACGTCCGGGTCGTCCGCCAGGATCTGCGCGAGGGCCAGGGGATCGGGCGCGACCTGCACGATCGGTGTGCGAGGGACGGCTCGCAACTGGGCGTCGAGGTCGAAACCCCAGACGAACGTCGCGAGCTGATAGATCGCGCGTGTGACGCCCGGCTCGGGCTGATTGAAGTCCCCGAGGTCGGTCCGGGCCTGGACCGCGACGAGCGAGAGGCTCCACGTCCCGTGGAACGCGGTCGGGCCCTCGACCCTTGAAGGATTGTCGGCGAAAGGAAGCTCGTACAACCCGTCGGGTGTCACGATGCCGTCGTTATAGAAGGGCGTGTGAGAGCGGGCCAGGATGAATTCTCCGCTGCCGTCGTCGACGCGAGTGCGATCGACGTAGGTCCCCCCGGGGGATTGCCACGAGTAGGCGGGCAGGGTCGTGGCGACGGTCTGGATCCAACGATACTCATAGCCCGGCGGGAGTGCGTAGGACGAAGGGTTGAACCCCCCCTGGATCGCGATCCCGAACGAGGTCCCGACGACCGAGAACTCCTCATAGGTATCGACCGTGAACGTCCCTACCAGCGTCCCGTCGACCGTCACGCCTTCCTGGAAGATGGGATCGCCATAGACCGGCCTTGCTCCCACCGCCCCCGCCAGAAGAACGACCATCGCCAGGATCTTTCTACGAACGCCGGCGGGATGAATCATAGGTGGGCTTCCTGGCTCGTGAGGACGGTTCCTACCTGATGAGGAGACCGCAAGAACGTTGAACTATACAAGGATCTTCGCGACCTTGCGAGCATGCTGCGTGGAATCATCACGCGCCGTCACGACCCCGGTGACGCCCGGCGAATCCCTCAGGCGTCGCAGGCGGGGAGAAATTCGCTCCGCCCGGGATTTTTCACCCGTGAAACTCTGTCTTAATCCCCAAGTCGAAGCTGATATACAGGTTGTGTTTCGATGTGGCTCAAAATTCATGGAATCCGCGGATCGGAGCTAGAGTTGAGACGAGTGGTGCGAAAACAGATATCCAGGCCGTTCTCCTCGATTTCCAGGTCGATCTCTTCATGGCAGTCGTGAATCGAGCTGGAGGCGATCTCGTCGTGAATTCGCAGTCTAAAGCTAGCTGTGGCCGGCGCGACGTCCGCACTCGAAGGGGCAGCGGGCCGAGCCGTTCGGCGGCGGCAAGGTGGGACGAATCATGGATCGCAGGAATCGAATGTGGAAGCCAGCCTGCGCACCGAGTCGGGGAGTTTCGCGGTCACAGGATCTCGGCCCAGACAGCGTCGGTGGGTTTGAAAGAGAGGTTATGGGATGAGCCTCCGGCGACGGCATCGCTCGCCCCAATAAAAAATTAAGCGTCCGGTCCCGTGGGACCGGACGCTCTCGGATTTTCAGGTCGTACGAGCGTCCGAAGCAATCACTTGGCGACGCGCTTCCGGAGGCCGAAGAGGCCAGCGGCGGCCAGGCCGATGCCGGCCAGGGCGACCGAGCTGGGCTCGGGGATGACGGCCGGGACGGCGATGGAGATGCTGGACGAAATCGGGGCGCCCTGCGCCTGGTTGAAGGAGATGATCAGGGTGCTCGTGTTGGTGTCGACCGGGCTGGTGCCCAGGTCGGCCCAACCGGTCAGGGTGAACGAGCGGACCTTGGTGCCGGTCGGGGTCGTATCGGAGCTGGTGTCCGTCACGACGGCGTTGTAGAACTTGAAGTCGCCGACCTGGATCACGAAGGAGCCGGGGGTCGAGAGGTCGAGCGTGACGCCCGAGGCGATGCCGCTCACACCGGCCAGCGAATCAACACCCCCGAAGAAGGCGTAGTCGGTGGTGAAGGTCGTGGCGGTCGAGAGGTCGGAGGTATCCAGCGTGGTCACGCTGATGGCGGAGCCGACGAGTCCGCCCGGGCCGAGGGTGCCGGCCTGCGAGGTGGACGAGGCCAGGGCGACCATGGCACCGGCCAACAAGATGCGGTGAAGCTTGGACACTCAAATTCTCCTTTTGCTCTGCCCGTGGTGGTCGGTCGGAACGAGAACGATTCGACCTGCGTTTCCGAACAAGGGACGTAAGCTAACGAATCACGACGCTGCGAGTCAAGCCTCTCGTTAGCGAACTTGGTCCGAGATGGGTCTAGGCCCCTGTGACGTTGATTTCCGGGAACACTCCCCCGATCCGATCCATACAGTCTCTGGGAACTGAATCGACGTCGACCTCTCAAATCCCTGAAAATGGCGGGATTCTCGCGAGAAGCGGGCTGCACCGAGACGCTGGCGGCTGACATGCTCGGCCACTTCAGCAGGTCCAGCGCCGAACCGGCCCATTAATTTAAGCAGGACGGGTTGGATGCATTTTAAGGTGGTTTTGCAAAGCGGCGAGCGTTTGAATCCGTTCAAACCCAAAGAGGATGTCGCTTTGTAATGCTGCTTCCGGGGTTGTTGAGATCGGCTTCAACATCCGTTCGGAGGAGGAGCCTCCGCGCATCCGGAGAGCGGAGGAGGAAGGGAACTACCGGGGTGGGGACTCGAACCCCAGACCTGCGGATTATGAGACCGCCGCTCTGACCAACTGAGCTACCCCGGCCAAGGTGGTCGCGAGGGGTCGTCTTGTCCCCTTGCGTCGCCTGGAGGATAATCAAGATATCAGACCGCCGGGTCCGGTTCAAGGGGAGAGCCTCCCGCCTGCGCGAGGCCCGGCCTCGGACCGCGACCCTTCACCATCCACGGCCGACTTCGGGAACCACCGCGCCCATGCCTCCGCAATACATCTTCCAGATCGAAAAACTGTCCAAAGCTCATGGTAAGAAAGAAGTTCTGAAGAACATCTGGCTCTCGTTCTACCCGGGCGCGAAGATCGGCGTCATCGGCGGGAACGGTTCGGGCAAGAGCACCTTGCTCCGGATCATGGCCGGGCTGGACAAGGATTTCGTGGGGACGGCCCGGCCCGCGTCGGGGATCTCGATCGGCTACCTCCCCCAGGAGCCGACGCTCGATCCGTCGTATGACGTGCGCGGGAACGTGGAGCTGGCGGTGAAGCCGATCCGGGACCTGCTCCATCGGTTCGACGCCATCAACGCCCGGCTCGGCGAGGGTCCGGACGCCGACGAGATGGACGCCCTGCTGGCCGAACTGGAGAAGGTCCAGGACTCCATCGAGGCCGCGGGCGGTTGGGACCTCGACCGGAAGCTGGAGATCGCCATGGACGCCATGCGGCTCCCCCCTGGGGACGCGGACGTCTCCACGCTCTCCGGCGGCGAGCGGCGTCGCGTGGCGCTCTGCAAGATCCTCCTGGAGCGCCACGACATCCTGCTGCTCGACGAGCCCACCAACCACCTGGACGCGGAGAGCGTCGCCTGGCTGGAGCGGCACCTCTCCGAGCATCCGGGGACGGTCATCCTCGTCACCCACGATCGCTACTTCCTCGACAACGTCGTGAAGTGGATCCTGGAACTCGACCGCGGCCAGGGCATCCCGTGGGAGGGGAACTACTCCTCCTGGCTGGAGCAGAAGCAGCAGCGGCTCGCCCTGGAGGAGAAGCAGGAGAGCACCCGGCGCAAGAATCTCGCACGCGAGCTTGAGTGGGTGCGGATGTCGCCGCGGGCGAGGGTCGCCAAGAATCGCGCGCGGTTGCAGCGCTACGAGCAACTCGCCGCCCAGGACTACGAGAAGCGGGATGAGGCGGTCGTCCTCCAGATCCCCCCCGGCCCGCACCTGGGCTCGCTGGTGGTGGAGGCGGAGGGGGTCGCGAAGGGCTTCGGCGACCGGCTCCTGTTCGAGGACATGTCGTTCCGACTCCCACCCGGCGGGATCATCGGCGTCATCGGCGCGAACGGGGCGGGGAAGACGACCCTGTTCCGGATGATCATGGGCCAGGAGAAGCCCGACTCCGGCGCGCTTCGGGTGGGCGACTCGGTCGTCCCATCGTACGTCGACCAGAGCCGCGACTCGCTGAACGCGGAGAACACGATCTTCCAGGAGATCACCGGCGGGCTCGATCAGGTGACGCTCGGTCGTCGCAAGATGCCGTCGCGGGCCTACGTCGCGGCGTTCAACTTCAAGGGGCCGGACCAGGAGAAGCTGGTCGGCAAGCTCTCGGGCGGCGAGCGGAACCGGGTCCACCTGGCCAAGCTGCTCAAGAGCGGCGGCAACCTGCTGCTGCTGGACGAGCCGACCAACGACCTCGACGTCGAGATGCTCCGGGCGCTGGAGGAGGCCCTGCTCGATTTCGGCGGCTGCGCCGTCGTGATCAGCCACGACCGCTGGTTCCTCGACCGCGTCGCGACCCACATCCTCGCGTTCGAGGGGGACAGCAAGGTCGTCTGGTGCGACGGCAACTTCGAGACCTACGAATCCCAGCGCCGCGAGCGGCTGGGGGGCGAGGCCGACCAGCCGCATCGCATCAAGTACAAGGCCCTGACTCGCTGACGCGATCGGGTCGATCCCCTTCACGCCGAACGATCGGGGGCCGCGCCTCGCCGCGGCCCCCTTTCATGCGCGTCGGACGGGCGAGACGGCCAAGTGGTCGACGCAGACCGCCAGCGAGTCCGGGTCGTCCAGGAGGTAAAGCGGCGAGCCGGGGTCGGCCAGCTCATCGACGCGGCTTCGCATGGCGACGCTCAGGCGGGGGGCTGTGCGTTCGCGGAGGTCGGCGAGGTAGGCCGACAGGAAGCCCCGGGTGGGGGCGTCGAATGGGGCTCGGCGGCAGAACGCGAAGCTCTGGACGTCGCAGCCTGGGAGGCCGGCCTCGCGGAAGATGCGCGGGAGGTCGCGGGCGATGTAGAATTTCGCCGGCCGATCGGATCGCGCCTCGAACGCCTCCAACTCCGCCCGTCGCAGCGCCAGCTCGACGTCGACGGGCCAGGGAAGGCTCACATGATGAAGTTCGTCGCTTTCGAACACCGCGATGCGTCCGCCGTCCCGGACGAGCCGTGCCATGCGGCGCACGGCCCGGACGGGGTCGGGGAGGCTGTACAGGCTCTGGGCGCACCACGCGAGATCCGCCGCGGCCTCGACCAGCGCGGGACGGTCTAGGTTCATGCGGACGAACCGGATGCGATCGGCGACGGAGGCCGAGCCGATCTTGCGTTGGGCGAGGTCGAGGAAGGCGGGCGAGACGTCCACGGCGAGGACCTTGCCGGCGGGGCCGACGCGCTCGGCCAGCCATCGCGAGTAGGAGCCGTCGCCGGACGCCACGTCCACGACGAGGTCCCCGGGACGGACCCGGAGCGCCGCCACCACCCCCCGCAACTCGGGGTCGAAGGCGCGATGATAGTCGGCCATCATCCCGGCGTAGGCCGGCAACTTCATCGATCCATCGGAATCGGACGCCACGCCCGTCCCCCCCTCGGCCGAGCCCGGCCGATCGTAGGCCATGTTCAATGCATCATGCCTCAATGTCGTCGATGTCGGCCGAGGCAACGTTCATGCCGTGAGGGGCCCTACCACGAAGGCCGGAGGGCGATCGAAGTCGTCGCCCGTGGCATTCGGTTTGCGATGATTCCTCGCCGTCCGTCGCGGCGGGCCGACGCTCCGAACGAGCAGCACCCTGGAACCCCCGCCGCCCCTTACGACCCGTTCGGGTCCGAAAATATCCAAGGGAGAACACATCATGGCGACGCGCAAGGATCCCGAGAAGTCCGTCGACCTCCCGCCGACCGGCAGCCGCAACCCGGATCCGATCACCGACGCCCCGGGATCGCACCCGATCGAGACGGGCATCGGCGCCGCGGTGGGCGGCGTCGCGACCGGGGCCGCCATCGGCTCGGTGGCCGGGCCGGTCGGCACGGCCGTCGGCGCGGCGCTGGGGGCGATCGCGGGGGGGCTGGCCGGGAAGGGGGTCGGCGAGATGATCGACCCGACCACCGAGGACAACTGGCTGCGCGAGTCGTTCCCCTCGCGCACCTACGCTAAAGGCGCGACCTACGAGACGTACGAGCCGGCCTACGGCTACGCCCGTGAGTGCGAGACGAAGTGCGAGGGCCGGCCCTACCACGACGTCGAGAGCGAGCTGAAGGCGGGCTGGGGCGAGACCAAGCACGCCGCCGGCCTGGGCTGGGACAAGGCCAAGCACGCCGTGAAGGACGTGTTCGACTACCGCGGCGCCCACCGCTACGCCGGCGAGGCTTATGATCGCCACGGCGGCAAGCCCTTCGCCGAGGTCGAGCACGACCTGAAGGCCGGCTGGGGCAAGACCAAGCACGCCGCCTCCCTGACCTGGGACAAGGCCAGGGACGCCGTGCGCGACGCCTACGACAGGACCATCCAGCTCCGCGAGGAGCGCCTGAAGGTCAACAAGCGCCCCGTCGAGGCGGGCGAGGTCGACATCCGCAAGGAGGTCGTCACCGAGAACAAGACCGTCACGGTCCCCGTCGAGCGCGAGGAGATCGTGATCGAGCGCCGGCCGGCCTCGGGCCGGGCCGCCGCGGGCTCCATCTCGGACTCGGGCGCGGAGGAGATCCGGGTCCCCGTGCGCCGCGAGGAGATCGAGATCGAGAAGGAAGCCGTCGTGACCGACGAGATCAGCGTCGGCAAGCGGAAGGTGCAGGGGACCGAGCAGGCTTCCGGGACCGTCCGCAAGGAGCAGCTCAAGGTCGACAAGCACGGCGACGTCGAGGTGCGGGATCACCGCAACGACCCCGACCGCCGCTGAGGCCTCCAGACGTCATCGTGTACGGCCCCGCCGCCCCTCGCCTCGCGCGAGGGGCGGCGGGCCTGGGCGTTTCGAAGGCCCGGGACTTCTTGCCGCCGGTCCTTGCGCAAACGTCTCGGGGGGGGCGAGATCGTGTGACCTCGCCCCCCCCGGCTCTATGGGAGCGAGACGCCGAGCGGGCGTCAGGCGAGGGCGTCGGCGGTCTGCTCGCGGGGGGGAAGCGGGACGCGCGGCGAGGCCGGGCGGCAGTTGTCGCAGAGGCCGCACTCGTCGAGGGTCGTCTCGTCGCCGAAATAATCGAGGAGGGCGGCCCAGCGGCAGCCTCGCATCGTGGAATAGTCGATGAGCCGCTGGAGGTTCATGCGATCGCGCTCGTCCTTCTCCTCGTAGGAGCGGGCCAGGCGCGTGATGTCCTCGCGGTCCAGGTCGTCGCGCAGCAGGAGGAACCGCCCGGCCAGGTCTTCCTTGACGACCTGCCGGCCGCGGAAGAAATTCAGGGCCGCCTTCAGCTTCGTGCGGGGCAGGGGGGCGACCTCGGCCAGTTGGTCGAACGAAGGGGGGGCCGAGCCGAATCGCTTGAGCGCGTGGTGGGCGTTGACGAGGTCTTCGCCGGACGGGTAGCGCCCGCCCTGGAAGAAGTTCTGGAGCTTCCAGTCGCCCTCGTCGTGGAGCAGGAGGCAATGCGCCGGCCCGCCGTCCCTCCCGGCCCGGCCGAATTCCTGATAGAAGGACTCGATGTTCCCGGGCGGGTGGACGTGGACCACGAAGCGGACGTCGGGCTTGTCGATGCCCATGCCGAAGGCGTTGGTCGCGACCATGATCGGGGCCTCGCCGCTCATGAAGCGGTCCTGGTTGGCGTCGCGATCCGCCCGCTTCATCCGGCCGTGGTACGAGGTCACGACCAGGCCCTTCTCGGCCAGACGGGCGGCGATCTGCTCCACGCCCTTCACGGTCGCCGAGTACACGATGGCCGGCCCGCCCCCCTCCCGGAGGAGGAACCCGGCCAGCCGGTCGACCTTCTCCTCATCCGGCGCGGCCTGCACGGCGAGATGGAGATTCGGTCTGAAAAACCCGGTGTGGACGACCTCGGCGTCGGGGACGCCGAGTTGCCTGAGGACGTCCTCGACGACCTCGGCCGTGGCGGTGGCCGTCAGGGCGAGGACCGTGGGACGGCCGAGGTCCTCGATCACCGAGCCCAGCGCCAGGTACTCCGGCCGGAAGTCGTGGCCCCACTGGCTCACGCAATGGGCCTCGTCGACGACGAACAGGTCGATCGTCGCCCCCTTCAGGAGCGCGCGGAACGCCGGGTCGGCGAGCTGCTCCGGGGTCGTGTAGATGAACCCCGAGAAGCCGTCGCGGATGCGGGCCTCGGCCTCGCTCCGGGCGGCGGCGGAGAGGGTGCTGTTGATGGCGAGCGCCTCGAACCCGCGCTCGCGGAGCGCCTCGGTCTGGTCCTTCATCAGCGCGATCAGGGGGCTCACGACGATCGTGGCCCCGGGCAATTCCAGCGCGGGGAGCTGGAAGCAAAGGCTCTTGCCCGAGCCGGTGGGCATGACGACCAGCGTGTCGCGGCCGTCCATCGCCGCGCGGACCGCCCGCTCCTGGCCGGGCCGGAACGAGCGGAACCCGAATTGCGCCCGCAGCCTCCGCGCAAGCTCGCCCCGCCCCGTCGAGTTCGAAGGGGCAACATTGCTCTCCGCCATGACGCCTCCCGCCGCCCGGCGCTTCGGGCCGGGCGTCCGATCCAATTCGAAAGCCGAGGGCGATCGCCTCGCACGGGAGGCCCGATGAAGCAAAGCTCATACCGCCGGTGGTCAGGCGCATCGTGCCTCCCAGGGCGGGTCGCTTCCCGGCCGTGAGGAAAGGCGCTTCGCGTCCGGGGCGAGGTCTCGCGCGGCCCCCCGCCCCCGGGGCGTCGTCGGCCCACTCCGCACGTCGCCCGTCGATTTCTCGTCCGCTTCAATCCGCGAATTCTCCAGGGGTTTCGGGGGTCGACGGGCCTGGGGCCCGAGAATACGGCCCCGTTGGTATCCCGATTGCGAAGACACCATGCCCATCGTAGGTGGTCACGGAACTCGAACCGCCGGACCGTGGCTGGATGCGAAGACCGCCTGACATGAAGGTTCAGGAAGAGACTCGAACGCAGAGACCGAAACAAGGAGATATTCTGATGCGTCGACGGACCCTCGCCTGCCTCTCCGCCAGCATGATCGCCGCCGCCTCCCTGGGGGCGGCCCGCGCCGACGACAAGGACAAGAACGATCCGGTCCCCGGCCCGATCGACAGCCTGGGCGACATCCAGGATACGGCCAAGATGCTCTTCAAGGCCGCCGACACGAACAACGACGGGCTCATCTCGCAGAAGGAGGCCGTCGACGCCGGCAACCTGATCGTCGGCGGGTTCTTCTTCCGGGCCGACGCGAACGGCGACGGCAAGCTGACGAAGGAGGAGGGCGACCAGGCTCGCGAGAACCTCCTCAACCAGCGGCCCATCCTGCGGTTCATCTTCCAGCGGGCCGAGCAGGAGACGGCCGCCCAGGGGACGAAGCCCGAGATCGACCAGGCCGGCCGCAACATCATGGCGGCCGTCGACACCAACCGCGACGGCTCGCTCGACGCCACCGAGCTGCGCCAGGCGGTCAACACGGGCGTCCAGAGCCTGTTCCTCACGGCCGACCGCAACGGCGACGGCCAGATCTCGCCCGCCGAGCTGAACGGCGCGGCCGTGGAAGTCGGCCGGGCGGGCCTCCAGGCCGCGTTCCAGACCGCCGACCTGGACAAGAACGGCGCGGTCAGCCGCGAGGAGTTCGAGAAGGCCGTCGTGAACCCGGCGCACGTCGTCTTCCGCGTCATGGACGCCAACAACGACGGCCAGCTCTCGCGCGAGGAGTTGCAGTCGGGCGTGCGGATCCTGGTCAGCGAGGTGCGGAACCTCCAGGTCCCCGAACCGGCCAACTCGATCCCCAATCAGGTGAAGAACGCCATCGAGAACACGCCCGCCGCGGCGACCGGCACGGCCCCGACCCCGGCCGCCGTCCAGCCCCGGTGAAGTCGATGATCCTCGACCGACGCCTCGCCCCCGGGCGAGGCGTCGGATCGCTCGGGCCGGTTGCTGCGAGTCCTATGCGTCTCGCGGCGGCCGGCCTCCGTCATTTCGAAGGCCGAAGTTCACCTTCCGACGTCGGCGACCGACGATTCCGAATCCGCCTGCGAAGCGTCCCGACTCGTGGAAATCCTCGCACGCGGGGCCTAACATGCCCACGGCGGACCTGGCTGCATCGCCCTGCATTCGTCCTCTTCCCGAGGGGGGCCGGCATCGGGTCGCCGAGGAGGTCAGCGATGAAGCTGGTCATCGTGGGGGGCGTCGCCGGCGGGGCCTCGGCGGCGGCGAGGGCGCGCAGGCTGTCGGGATCGGCCGAGATCGTGATGTTCGAGCGAGGGCCCGACGTCTCGTTCGCCAACTGCGGACTCCCGTACTACATCGGCAATGAAATCCAGGAGCGCGACAAGCTCCTGGTGACGAAGCCCTCACTCCTCCGCGGGCGCTACCGCATCGACGTCCGGACCCGGACCGAGGTCGTGGCCGTCGATCGGTCCGCGAAGGTCGTGACGGCCCGCGACCTGCGCGACGGCTCCGAGACGCGAGAATCCTACGACGTCCTCATCCTGGCCCCCGGCGCGGCCCCGTGGGTCCCGCCCATCGACGGGGCCGGGCTGCCCGGCGTCTTCACGCTCCGGAACCTGCAGGACGTCGACGCGATCAAGGCCGCCGTGGACGGCGGGGCGACCCGCGCGGCGGTGGTGGGGGCCGGGTTCATCGGCGTGGAACTCGTCGAGAACTTCCTGCGCAGGGGGCTGCGCACCGACGTCGTCGAGCTTCAGGACCAGATCATCCCCGTCGTCGACCGCGAGATGGCCACGCCGCTCGTCGAGGCCATGGCGGCGCGGGGGGCCACGCTGCACCTCCGCGATTCGGTCGAGTCCATCCGGGCGATCGACGGCGGCCTCGCGCTGGCGTTGAAGTCGGGCGCGACGCTGTCCGCGGACCTGATCGTCCTGGGCGTCGGGGTGCGGCCCGAGAATCGGCTCGCGGCGGACGCCGGCCTGGAGATCGGGCCCCGCGGGGGGATCCGCGTCGACGCGACGATGTGCACGAGCGACCCGTCGATCTACGCCGTGGGCGACGCGGTCGAGACGCGCGAGTTCCCGTCGGGCCGGCCGACGCAGGTCCCGCTCGCCGGGCCGGCCAACCGCCAGGGGAGGATCGCCGCCGACGCGATCTTCGGCCGGGAGGCGAGCTTCCGCGGCGTGCAGGCCACGGCGATCGTCGGGTTCTTCGAACACACGCTCGCGACCACCGGCAAGACGGAGAAGGCGCTCCGGGGCGAGGGGGTCGACCACGCGAAGGTCTATATCCACGCCAACCACCACGCCGGCTACTACCCCGGCGCGAAGCCGATGTCGATCAAGGTGCTGTTCGAGCCGGGCTCGGGCCGGCTCCTCGGGGCCCAGGTCGCCGGCTCGGAGGGGGTGGCGAATCGGATCAACGTCCTGGCCACGGCGCTCCAGGCGGGGATGACGGTGCGCGACCTTACGCAGCTGGAGTTGGCCTACGCCCCGCAGTTCGGGTCGGCGAAGGATCCGGTGAACATGGCGGGCTTCGTGGCGTCGAACGTCCTGGACGGCCAGGACAGGCAGGTCCACGTCGAGGACCTGGAGTCCGGCCGGCTTCGCGACGCGCTGCTGATCGACGTCCGCACGCCGTCGGAATTCGCCGGGGGCTCGATCCCGGGCGCCGTGAACGTGCCGATCGACGAGCTTCGGGAGCGGCTGGACGAGGTCCCGCGCGGCCGGCTGGTCGTGGTCCATTGCCAGGTGGGCATGCGCGGATACATGGCCGGTTTGATCCTGCGGGAAGCCGGCCGGGAGGCGTACAATCTGGGGGGCGGCTACAAGACCTACCGACTCCACCATCCCGCAACGAATGCTCATGCTTGAAGACCTGCCGACCGGGCCCGTCGACCCCCAGGCGCGGGATTTCCTGGACCGTCTGAACGCGGCCTCGCTGCCGACCGTGGACAAGCTGACGCCGGCCCAGGCCCGCGCCCAGATGGAGGTCTCCGCGAGGTTCCTGGGGAGGCCGCCGCGCGTCTCCGAGGTGCGGGACGTGAAGATCGACGGGCCAGGGGGGCCGATCCCGATCCGCGTGGTGCGGCCGATCCGCCCCGACGAGGGGCCGCTCCCGGTCGTCGTCTACTTCCACGGCGGCGGCTGGGTCGTCGGCGACCTGGCCTCGCACGAGGGCCTGTGCCGGGCGCTGGCGAACGCCTCCGGTGCGATCGTCGCCTCGGTGGGCTACCGGCTCGCGCCGGAGCACCCGTTCCCGGCCGCCGCGGACGACGCCTTCGCCGCGTACTCGTGGTTCGCGTCCCGCGCGGGCGAGGTGGGCGGCGACCCGTCCCGGGTCGCCGCCTGCGGGGACAGCGCGGGGGGCAACCTGGCGGCCGTCGTCTGCCTGATGGCGCGGGACCGCGGCGTCCCCGGGCCGACGCTCCAGGCGCTCGCCTACCCGGCGCTCGACTGCGACTTCGAGACCGAGTCGTACCGCCGCTTCGCCGAGGGCCATCTCCTGAGCCGCGACGAGATGATGTGGTACTGGGACCAGTACCTCCCCGATCGCGCCGATCGCGCCCGCCCCTACGCCTCGCCGCTGCGCGCCGAGAGCCTGGCCGGCCTGCCGCCGGCGCTGGTCATCACGGCCGGCCACGACGTCCTCCGCGACGAGGGCGAGCGCTACGCCGGGCGGCTGCACGCCGAGGGCGTGCCGACGACCCTCTCGCGATACCCGGGGATGATCCACGGATTCCTGCGCCGGTATCCGTTCTTCGACGAGGGGCGTCGCGCGGTCGACGAGGTGGCGACCGCCCTGCGGCGCGCGTTCGGCCTCACGGGGACGAGCCGAGGCGTTGACGGAGCCGGATGAACTTCTCGCGGAGCCGGCCGCCGCCCAGGTCCGGGTGCAGGATCGAGGTCGCCTCGATGAGCTGCGCGGCGTCCCGCTTGCGGCCCATCCGGTAGTAGGCCAGGGCGAGCCCGTAACGGGCGTCGAACCAGGGCCGCGACCCGGAGTTGAGCTTCTCGATCCGGAGCCGCTGGACGTCGATCGCCAGCTCGTTCGCGTCGAGGCGGGAGTAGGCGTCGGCCAGGTCGCGGAGGTAGCGGTCGTCGGCCCTGTCGGTCGACGGCGCCCAGTTGTGGAGCGTCGCCTGGGCCCCCTGGGCGTCGCCCTGGAACAACTGCGCGCGGGCGAGGCGGAAGGTCAGCTCGTTGCGGAGGGCGTCCGGGAGGGCGGGATCCTGGAGCAGGGGGGCGATCAGGGCCTTCGCGACCTGGGCGAACCGGCGCTGGGGGAGGTCGGTCTCCGCGGCGGCGGCGGAGAGGTCGAGCTGGCGGACCGCGTCCAGGAGCGCGGCGCGGTCCTCGGGGACGGACCAGCTCGGATGCTGCTGGGCCTCGCGCTCGGCCTCGATGTAGCGACCCCCCGCCGCCATCGCCGCCATCCGGGCCAGCTTCGCGCGATAGCGTTGCGAGGGGGTCAGGTTCATGGCCAGGCATTGTTCGGCGGCCTCGCGGGCCAGGGCGGGCCGGCCGACGATCGGCGTCAGGTTGAGGCGGGCCTGGGCGATCAGCAGCTCGGCCCGGTCGGAGTCCGACCGCTGCCGCGCGAGCTGGACCGACTCGTCCAGGAAGGCCCTCGCGGCCTCGGCCTCGGCCTCCAGGCCCTCGCGTTCCTCCGCGGCGACGCGATCCTCCAGCGCGCGGCGGAGGGCCTCGCAGGCGGCGATGCGGGCCTGGATCCAGCGGGGGGACTCGGGCGGCACGGCTTTCCACAGCTCCAGGGCCTTGTCGCGGCGCCCGCGCGCCTGCTCCAACGTCCCGAGCATCCAGCGGGCCTCGATCGACGTGGGGTCGTCGGGGAACTCCTGGAGGTGGCGGGCGAGGGCCTGCCCGTAGCGGTCGGCGCGGGCGTCGGTCTCGCCGGCCGCCTCGCGGCCCCGCGCGAGCGCCTGGAGGAGGCTCGCCCGGGGGCGCGACGGGCCGGCCTGCGGGTCGGACACGACCTTGTCCAGCAGCGAATCGGCCTCGCCGAAGCGGCCCGCCTGGAAGAGGAAGCCGGCGGCGCGGAGCCGCGACTCGGCCGCCTCGGCGCGACGGCCGTCGCGCTCGGCCCGCGCCGCCGCCTTCTCGCTCGTGGCCGAGGCCGCGACCGGGTCGCCCCGGACCTCGAAGCCCTCGGCGACCGCGTCCCAGAACTCGCGCGGGGCGTCGGCCTCGAACGCGAGGCCGGACGCCGCGAGTTCGGACAGGACGACGCGGAGTTCGGGCGCGCCGGCCGCCTTCAACTCGCGGATCCGATCGAGGGCGTCGTCCTCCATCGCCCGGCGGCGGGCCGCGCCGGGGGGACCCGGCTCGGCCGCCTTCCACTCGCCCAGGTCGACCCGCACGCGCTGGAGGTCCTTGGCCGGGGCCGGCAGGCCCATGGCGTCGATCGCCTTGCGGGCCTCGGCGAAGGCGCGGCGATCGACGAGGATGGGCAGGAGGACGTCGAGGATCTCCGCCTCCGGGGGGGGCGCCTGGGACCGGGCGGCGACGGCCACCTGCACCGCGGCCTCCTCGATCTTGCCGGCCTCGCGCAGGAGTTCGGCCTTCAGGAGGGCGTGGAAGCCGGAGAGGCTGGCCTCGGTCGGCGGGTCTTTCAGCAGACCGGCGGCCTCGTCGCGGCGGAGCGTCGCGGAGGGGGAGCCCGCGGCTTCGAGCGCCGCGCGGTCCGTGAGGGCCCAGGCCAGTCGGAAGCGGATGTTGTCGGTGACCGGGCCGGGCTCGCCGCCGACGATCCGGCGCAGCCGGGCGATGGAGTCGTCCAGGGCCGCGGCCTCGCGCTCGGTGTTCGGGACCTCGGCGGGGCGGACGGCGCGGCGGTCGTTCCACGCCCTGGCCTGGGCCCAGCGGTAGACGGCCGCTTGCAGGCCGAACTCGCGGCGGCGGGGGTGATCCTCGTCCTTGCGGTCGAAGTCGTCCAGCAGCTCGACCGCGACGTCCCATCGCGCGAGCTTGCCGGCGAGCGAGGGCTCGGCGCGGGCGGCGCGGTCGAGCGTGGCGGCGGTCTCCAGCGCCAGGGACTCGCGGGCGTCGAGATCGATCGAGCGGTCGTCCAGCCGCTCCTTCATGGAGGCGATGTATTGCGCCGTCTCGTCGTCGAGGGCCGGCGACTGCGCCAGGGAGGCGAGGAGGGCCAGGGCCCGGAGGAGGTGGCTCACGACGATTCGTCTCCCGCCCGCCGCCCGCGGGGCCCCGCCTCGACGTTCCCGGCGACGCGCCCTCGCAGCGTCCTCCTATTCTACGCGACGGCGGCGGGACGGCCTCCAGGGTTTCAAGATCACCCGGATGGCCTCGCAGCGTCCTCCTATTCTACGCGACGGCGGCGGGGGAGGTCCCCGCCGCCGCGCGGTCGCGAGGTCAGTGGGCCGCGACGCCGGGCTCGGCGTGGGCGTCGGCCTCGTCGCGGATCTGGCCGATCTGGCCTTCCTTGAACAGCAAGGCGAACAGGCCCATGCAGACCAGGGTCAGGATGAAGGGGCCCATCCAGATGGCGCGCCAGTCATGGCCGGCGGCGCCCTGCCCGGTGGTGAAGTGGGCGAGGACCTCGCCGGCGACGAAGCTGCCGGCCACCGTCCCCAGGCCGTAGATCACGAAGATCAGCAGCGACTGGGCCGACGCCTTGATGTCCTTGCTCGCGGCCCGGTCGACGAACATCTGGGCCACGATGAAGAAGAACCCGAACGCGAAGCCGTGCAGGCCCAGCGTGCCGATCATGAGCCCCTTGGGATACCCGATCGCCGAGAGGCCGAACCGCGCCGCCCAGGCCGCCATGCCGATGAGCATCGTCGTCTTGAAGCCCAGCCGGGCGACCGACCAGGGGATCAGCAGGACGACCGCGGCCTCGGCGAACTGCGAGATCGTCATGAACGCCCCGATCTGCTTCGGCTCGACGCCCACGGATTCGAGGAAGTAGTTCTCGCAGGCGAAGTAGAACGCCAGCATGATCCCGATCAGCGCCGCCACCACGATGAGGACCGCGAACGAGCGGAACTTCATCAGCTCCAGCGACTCCAGGATCGCCGACTTCTTGTCGATGGGGTCCGACTCCTTCGCGGGCGTCGGGGGCGTGTGGGGCAGGGTGAGGCAGTAGAGGCCGTACAGGAGCGAGAAGAACCCGGAGACGCGGAGGCAGTCCTTGAACGTCGGCTCGCCCACGAACGGCAGGGCGAACAGCGACTTCCACAGCGGCACGATCGACGCCTGCCAGAACGAGAGGAAGCCCGCGAACAGGCCCGAGAGCCCCACGGCCTCGAACAGCGAGCCGTAGAAGTTTAGGTCGTTGTATTCCATGTACGCGGCGAAGAAGAGGCCGGCCGCGATCCAGCCCACCGTCCCCCAGACGCGGATCGACGGGAAGTACGACTGGTTCTCCTCGCCCAGGCTGCGGAACGACAGCGAGTTGGTCAGGCCGATCGTCGGCATGTACAGGTTGCAGTAGAGGACCATCAGCAGGAAGATCGGCCAGAACGAGGTCGCGTAGGCCGTCGCGATCAGCAGCAGCCCGCCCACGAAGTGCGCGAAGGCCAGCACGCGCTCGGTGGCGAAGAAACGGTCCGCGAGCTGGCCGAGGATGAACGGACCGAGGATCGAGCCGATCCCATAGACCCCCAGGATCCGGCCCGTCGCCTGATCGCCGAGCTTCAGGCCGTTGGGCCCGAGGTGTTGCGCGAGCATCGGCAGCCAGATGCCCCACACGAAATACTGCAAGAACATCATCAGCGACAGGCGCGCACGCAGGCCGAAGCTCATCGAGGCCCTCCTTCGATCGGGGTCGTCATTCGCCGGCAGGGGAGGTTTCGGCGGGGTCTTTCCTGACCGTCACGGATTTTGGGGGCCATCCTGACGACCTTCCCCCCTGGCGGGGGAAGGTGGCCCGAAGGGCCGGATGAGGGGGACGACGCGCCGGACGGCCGTCGGGATCCCGGGCCGATCATGCGGGCCTCCGAAATCCCGGCGGCTCGCGTGCTCCGCGTCCCCCTCATCTGACGCCTTTGGCGTCTGTCTTCCCCCGCGAGGGGGGAAGACCGTCTTCGTCGCAGCCATCTAAAATCCGTGACGGTCAGGATGTTTCGCCAACGACTCTAGCGGCGCAAACGTCGCGCCGCCACATGGTTCCCGCTCGGGCCGTCGCCTTCGCGCGCGGTTACGCGGGGGCGATCGTCGCGACGACCCGCGCGGCGACCCTGGCGCAGGTGTTCGCCGCCGCGTGGTCGAATCGGGCCGCGGCCCGGCCGTCGTCCGAGCCCGCCGCGACGATCCGGCCGACCGCCTCGACGAACCCCGACCGGGTCTCGGCCACGTCGAACAGGTGCGTGTAGAGCCGGCACTCCGGGACCGCCGTGGCGACGATGGGCCGAGTCGCCCCCATGCCGTCCATGATCTTCGTGGGCGAGCAGGCCCGGTTGAACGGATGGTCGACGAGGTAGGGGATTAGGTTCACATCGAAGGTCTGGTAGTAAGAGGGCAACTCGTCCTGCCGCCGCCAGCCCAGGACGTGGACGTTGGGTCGTCCCAGCACCTCGCGGCATTCCGCCCGCCATGGCTCGGCACCCGGATCGGGGGGGCGGCCGATCGCGACGACCGACCCGCCCGGGAAGGCGTCCGCGACGGCCCCCAGCAGCGGCCAGTCGAGGCGGTCTTCCAGCGATCCGACGTATCCGAGCAGCGGGCGAGGGAGGTTCGTGACGTCCGCCGGCGCGGGGCCCGGCCGATGCCGCGGCCCGCTCGCCAGGAACGCGGCCGGCGTCCCATGGGGTATGTGATGGATCCGCGTCGCGGCCGACGGGACGCGACGGCGGAACTCCTCCGCCTGCGCGAGCGCCGTGCAGACCGTCGCGTCGGATCGCCCGATCAAGTCGTCCTCCTGGCGGAGAAGCTCGTCGGCGCGGTCGGGCCAGTAGAGGGCGTAGTCGTCGAAGTTGTAGTAGAGCAGGGCGTCGGGCCGGATCGCCTCGGCCAGCCGGACGTAATACGGGTAGGTGGCGACCAGCCCGCGTCGGGCGTCCGGACGCTCCGCCCAGAATCGGCGGACGGCGAGCGCGATCGGCCTCATGCCGAGGGCGGGGAGCCGCTTCAACAGGCCGGGGGGGAGCAGGACGTCGCGAGCCCAGCGCCTCGGCCCGGCGGCCCGCGTCCGGCACGAGGCGGACCACGGCCGGATCCCCTTGCGCCAGCCGTTGCGGTAGTCCATGCAGCGGAGGGCCAGCGTCTCGACGGCCCCCTCGTCCAGCTCCCGGAACAGGCTCTCCGTCGTGGCCCAGTTGACGTCGGCGACGGCCAGCGCGAGGCGGCCCGACGTCATGGGCCGACCGTCGCGAACGCCTTCAGGACCGCCTCGGGCTCGTCCGGGATGTCGGTCTTGACGGTCATCACCGAGTGGAACGCGCCCGGGTCGGCGGGGGCCTTGAGGGTCAGCTTGACCTGATGGACGGCCTGGGGGCCCTTGGCCTGGTCGTCGGTCTGGAGGTCGTCCTTCGTCGTGGCGAGCTTGGTGATGCTGAACGGCTTGTCGGACCGGACGAGGACCGTCTTGGTGACGCTCTGGCCGGGCTTCACCTGGCCGAAGTTGACGATCGCCGGGGTTACGGCCACCGCGCCCTGGACGTTGGCGACGACGGAGATGGGGATCTTCTCCCCCTCGTTGGTCTCCAGCGTCACCTCGTCCTTGACGTAGCCGTTGGGGACGCTCGACTTGAGGCTCGCGGAGAGCGTATAGACGGGATGGCCCTCGGGGGATCGCCCGGCCTCCCGGAACGTGGCCTCGATGCGATCGGTCTGGGTGTGCATCGCGGTGACGGCCCAGTCGGGACGGCCGCCGGCGTAGGTGAGGTTCAGCGAGGTCGTCGGCGGCGTGGACGAGCGGCGGACGATGCCGAAATCGAGCTGGCCGGGGCTGGTGACGATGTCGCCCCGGATGTAGCACGAGGTGTTCAGGTCCACCTGGACGTAGGACGGGCTTTCAAAGATCAGGGTCAGCCCCGACGGCTTGTGGCCGAGGAACCGCGTGGTGTCGACGGTCACCTCGACGGTCGTCTGGGTGCCGGGGGGGATCGTCTTGGCCCCGGCCTTGACGTCGGTGCAGCCGCATTTCGTCCGCCACTCCAGGATCTTGATGTCCTGGGTCCCGCGGTTCACGACGGGGAAGGCGTGCCGGAGCTGCGAGCCCCTGGCGACGGTCCCGAAGTCGAAGCTCCGTTCGGGGAGGGCCGCGTCGAGCCACTCATACCCCTGGCCGAAGGCCGCCGGGTGCGAGGCCGCCAGCATCAGGACCGTGAGGCACCCGTAATATCGCATCGAACGCATCGCGGCGGCTCCGAGCGGGTGGGGAAGGCTCCCGTCGCATCCCTGCGGACGCCCCCATTGTACCCCGGAGTCGAGCCCGCGGGAGGGGGCGGGCCGTCCTAGAGGCGCGGGCCCTGGCGACGTCGATCGGCCGTCGCGCCCCGCGGTGTGGAGCGAAAAACACGGAACGATCCGCGGGGATTCCGCTTACGACGCCTTTCCGGGAAGCGCCGGCCGCCGGGCGGTGGTCGCGCCTGGTTGGGGCCGTCGTGCGCTGCTACGATGCCCTTCGTCGTCGGCTCCCGGCCCCCCCGCCGGGGCGAGCGGCGAGGATCGCCGGGGCGGGTTCGACACAGGTGCTGGAGCGATGCTGAAGCCGTCCGTGCAGGTCCACAAGGTCGACGACCACCTTTTGGCCGAGTTCTGGGACTGCCTGCGCCTGGATCCGGCCCCCACGCTGGAGCTGCGCGAGATCTACGATCGCCACGTCAAGGAGGGCGGGGCCCCCTGCGTGGTGATCGACCTGGGGGGGGTGGGGTTCGCCGGCTCCTCGGCGCTGGGGAATTTCGTGGCACTCCAGCGGAGCGCGAGGCAGAATGGGGGGCGCGTGGTGTTCTGCCACGTCGATCCCACGGTGGCCGAGGTCTTCCGGGCCAGCAAGCTCGACAAGCTCTTCGAGTTCGTCGCCGATCGGGACGCCGCCGCCGCCGCCGTCCGGCGGGGCGAGGCCCCGGCCCCCGCCGAGCCCGAATCCGCCCCCCCGCGCCCGGCCGGGCCGACGCCGGGCGGCCTCAGCCGCCTCCGTCGCAAGCGATCCGGACCCGAATCCGACTGACCCAGCCAGGACCCCTCTCCATGCCCCCAGCAGAGCGGATCACCATCTCGGAGGTCGACGGGGTCAAGGTCGTCCGCTTCCTCGACCGCCAGCTGTTCGACGAGCGCACGGTCCGGGAGGTCGCCGACCAGATCGCCGCCAAGCTCCCCAACGACGGCAAGCCGATCCGGCTGGTCCTCGACTTCACCGACGTCGGGCTCATCTCCAGCACCCTGCTCAGCAAGCTCATCCTGCTCCAGCGCCGGGTCGACGGCACCCACGGCAAGCTCCGGCTCTGCGAGCTCTCGCCCGTCCTCCAGCAGGTGTTCCGGACCTCGAACCTCGACCGCCTGTTCGGCGTGGATCGCGACCTGAGGTCGTCGATGGAGTTGCTGCGGGCCTGAGCCCCGGACGCGCCGGCGCGAGGTTTTTCGGCGACACGGCCCCCGCCCTCCGGGACGCGGCCTAGCGTTGCTTTGGCGGCGACGATCCATCGCGTGCGTCCCGGAGGCCGAGGAATTGAACCTGCAACGCTCGTCCCATCGGAAGGCGGTCTCGGGGCCCACGCGCCGGCGGGGCCCCCACATCTCGCTCGAAAGGCGGATCCACCCGCGCCGGCCCGCGGTGGACTATCGGATCTGGGTCGGGGGGTGGGTCCCCGGGGGCCAGTTCGCGACCGTCGCGGCGCGGGTCGAGGACGTCAGCCGGGGCGGTGCCCGCATCCTGTCCCCGCTCCCCTTCGCGGAGGGGGACGACGTGTGGCTGAAGCCGGGGACCCCCGAATACCACGGCTGCGTCCGGGCCGAGGTGCTCCAGGCGTCCGTGACCGAATCCGGCGATTACCTGACGCGCCTCCGCTTCCTCGCCGAATGCGACGACGCGTTCTTCGAGATCGTGACGAAGGGCCTCGGAGCCTGAGGGGGGCGTCGCTCCCGCATCGCCCCGGCGGGAGCGACGTTGACCTGGGCCCCGCCCGGCCTCATAATTCCCGGCTCCCTGTCTTACGTTCGTCGTGGTCCCGGCACGGCCCGACGGATCGTCGGAAGTTCGGGAGAATCCTCCGGGAAGAGGTGGCCTTTTGGGGTTCTTCGGCCGCGCCAAAAGCTTGATCAAGGGCCTGGCGACGCCGCCGGAGGCCGCGGTCCAGTACTACAACGTCGTCTGCCCGCTGGGCCATCGGGTCCGGGGGCAGCGGACCGAAGGCTACCAGGCCCTGCGATGCCCGGCCTGCGGCGAGGGGGTCTTCGTCCTCCCCGCGAGCCCGCTGCCGGATCCCGGCCCTCGCGTCGCGTCGGCCGCTTCGAGGCGCGCCTCGGAGGCGTTCGTCGCGCCGAGGAGGGTGGAGGAAGGGCCGGTCGAGTTGGAGGAGGCGGTCGAGGCGACCGTCGACGTCGTCGACCGCGCGACCGCGCCGGACGCCGAGATTTCCTGGGAAGACGAGGTCGACGCGCCGGCCGTCGCCGAGGCGGCCGCGCCGAAGTCCGAGCCCAGGCGGCCGCGCCCCGCGCGGCCCGATCGCGGGCCCTCGGCCCCGCCCGCGACCCCGGGCGAGGGCCGCGGCGGCCGCCCTCGGCGGCCCGTCGTCGAGGTCGAGGGGCGTCCTCGCAAGCGGGCCGGCCGGAACCCGCTCTGGGTCTTCGGCCTCGTCGCCCTGGTGGTCGCGGGGACGGTCGGCCTGCGCGTCTGGCGGAACGTCCGCCAGGGATACCCCCAGGTGGCCGAGCTGGGCCGCGTCGAGGGGATCCCGGCGCTGGAGGCCGGGGATTTCGACCGGGCCCACCAGCTCCTCGCCCCGGCGAAGCAGGCGGTCGACGCCCTGGGGGGCCAGGTGGAGGACGCCGACCGCATCCGCCAGGCGGCCGACGAGGCCGCGCTTTACGTCAACCTCGCGGGGCAGGGCCTGGAGGATATGCTCGACGAGGCGGCGAGGGCGTCCACGCCCAGGGAGTGGGCCGGCCGATTCAACGACCGATACAAGGGCCGCGGCGTCCTGTTCGACACCAAGATCCAGGCGACGCCGGCCGATCCCGCGGGCCGGTACAAGGTCGAATACGTCGTCCTCCCCACCGAGGACGCCGGGTCGTTCCGGGCGGGGGGGGCCCGGCCCGAACGCTCGGCCGAGGTGGACCTCCGGGGCTTCGAGCTGTTCGACCTCGCCGGGCCCAAGGCCGGCGATCACGTCGTCTTCGGCGCCCGGCTCGCCGCCCTGGAGTACGACTCCGAGGCCCGCGGCTGGGTCGTCCGGCTCGAACCCAAGAGCGGCCTGTTCGTCCAGTTCCACAAGGCCCTCGACGCCCTGGGGTGGCCCGAGTCCGACCAGTCCGTCGTGCCCGAAGCGGGAGCCGAACCATGATGCGCGCGACGGCCGCCCTGATCGCCGCGGCCCTGGCATGCCTCCCCGCGGCTTCGGCGCAGGAGGCCCCGACCGCGGTCGAGCCCGCCGAACTCATCAAGCGGGAAGACCTCGTCGGGAAATTGGTGAGCGTCGACGACCGGATCCGGTTCTTCCAGAACCATCCCCGCGTCGGCTACGACGAGCTGTACCTGCGTCGCACCCCCATCGCCATCCGATTGCCCGAGTCGTTGAGGCCCGACTCGCCCCCGCGCAACACGGCCGTCGTCGTGACGGGGCGCCTGGTGCGCGAGGGCTCGCGCCTCTACCTCGACGCCTCCAGGCTCGACTTCCAGCCGCCGGATTTGAAGAGGCTCGACGAGGCGGTCGCCACGCTCCCGGCCCGCGACTACGAACAACGTCGGGAATGGTCGCGATGGGCCGCCAGGCGGGCGAAGGATTTCGGCGACGAGCCGCTCGCCGCCAGGGCCAAGGACGTCGAGGCCGAGGCCCTCAGGATCGAGGCCGACGACCGCCGGGCGACGGTCGACGCCCCCCGGGAATGGCTGTCCCTGGCCCGGCAGGGGCGCAAGCAGGGGGTCGCCGAGCCCGCCCCCTCGGCCCTCGCGCATCGCGCGTTCCGGGCCATGCTCGCGACGGCCGCGACGCCCGAGGCGCTGGAGACCTTGAAGGGCGAGGTCGAGGGGCTGTTCCCCTCGGCCGCGTCCGACGTCGTCCCGGCCGGGGTCGGGTTCGGCGCTTTGCAGGAGCGGTACGACCAGGATCCGGCCGCCGCGTACCGGGGGGCGAAGCCCGAGGAGCGCAAGGCCCTCGACCGCCGGCTCTGGGCGGACGTCGTGCAGAAGATGCTGGAGGCGCGGATTGCGGGGGACGTGCAGTCGGCGCTGAAGGGGGTCGACGAGGCGAATCGGCTGCTCCCCGACCGGCCCGAGGTGTCGAAGACGCTGATCGAGAGGACCCTCGCCCGCGCGCGGGAGGGGATCGGCTCGCTGCGGCTGGCCGACGTCAAGGCGGTCGGCGAGCTGTTGCGGGACCGGGCGGGCGACCCGGGCGCCGCGATCGAGCTGTATCGGGACTGGCTCCGGAATCGCCGCGAACGCCTCAGCGACGCCGACGCCGAAGGCCCCGTCGCGCTGGCCGGCCAGTACGAATCCCTCCTGAACGACGCGGAGTCGGCCCGCCAGCTCCTCGAACGCGCCTGGAAGGTCGCCCCCGGCTCCGACCTCGTCGCGGAGGCGTTCAAGATCCGAGGCTACCGTCGCGAGGGCGACGATTGGGTGAAGGACGCTCCGGCGGCCGTCGCCTCCGAGGCGCCCGCCTCCGACGAAGGGCAGGGGCTCCGCGGCAAGACGCCGGCCGAGGTCCGGTCGTCCCTGGGGATCGGCCCGGACAGCCAGGCCGTGGTGGCCACCAAGGGGCGCACCATGCTGCAATGGATCTTCGACGGCCCGAAGCAGCGCCGCTATGTGAACTTCGTCCACCTCCCCGGCAACACGAGCCCGCGGGTCGTGTCGGATTTCTTCCTCCCGCGTTGATTTCGAGTGCGGAAGGACGTCGTCTCGCAAGCCCGAATTTCGAGAATTTCTCCGGCACGGGGATTTTTTCGTTGATTTTCGGGGATCTGGACCCAAAATAGCGACGTTTTCCCGCCTCCTCGCCCTCCTCTTCAAGACGCCGGGAATCTCCGTCTGCGGGGCTCATTCTCCGGCCGTATTGAATCGAGTTGATGAAAACGCGGTCAGGAGTGCGCCCCGACCGACACCGGATGGTCGGGAACAAAATCCTAGAAAATTCGTCAAACCTTTGGTCGCGACCGACGTAATACCCTCGTCTCGCGGCAGACGCCCGGCCTGGAAGCCTTGTCGGTGGTGCATCCTTTGCTAGGAAGGGTGATGAGGAGCCCGTCGCGAGGGTGGAGCCGATCAACCCACACCGAATTCCGCCGGCCCGGACGGCCAAAGTCGTTTGGTGAGCTATCATCTTCTTGACCCAGCATCCGAGCCGCTTCATACAACCGCTGTCACTCGTCGGAGGTGCGGGCTTCAATCCGCGACGGCGGAGTTCCAGCGATCCAGCAGGTAGACACCTGGAGGTGTAACGATGGCCCGTAAAGACGCTCTGCTTCGCCTGACCTCTCGGCTGGTCGCCCGCCGGGACGCCCTCCGCAAGGCTCTGTCCGGGGACCTCGACGCCTTCCGTAAGTTCTCCGAAGCCGGCGGCGTGGGCGACAATATCGACGCCGCGGTGGATTCGGCGAACGACGAGATCAGCTCGCGCCTGGTGGAGATCGAGAGCCGCGAACTGGGCCAGATCGAGCACGCCCTCCAGCGCATCGCCGCCGGCGTCTACGGCCGGTGCGAGTTCTGCGGCGGCAAGATCTCGGAGCCACGGCTCAACGCCCTGCCGTATACGAACAGCTGCATCGACTGCCAGCGGGAGAACGAGCGGCTGGGCCAGCACGGCCGGTCGCTGGACACCGATACCCACCGCTGGGCCAAGGTCTTCTCCAAGCCGGCGGACGACGAGGGCGACGCCCAGATCAACCTCAGCGACTTCGAGATGGACTTCAGCGACTCCGCCCGCTGATTCGCGGACCGATGCCGGGCTTCGAAACGAAGAGGGCCGTCCGGGATCTCCCAGGGCGGCCCTCTTTTTGATTCCATTCCCGATCAGCCCAGGGGGCCGATCGAAGCTCGTCTCGCGGTGGCGGATTCGGGGCCCGATCGGTTGGGTGAGGCCCCGAATCCGCCGGTCGACCGGGGGGTGGTCCCGGCCGAGGAGCGATCAGTAGCGGTCGCGGCCGCCCCGGCCGCCACCGTAACCGCCGCCGCCGCCGCCATAGCCGCCGCCACCGCCGCGGGAGCCGCCGCCACCGCCGTAGCCGCCGCCACCGCCGCCGTAGCCGCCGCCGCCGCCGCCATAGCCGCCGCCACCGCCGAAGCCGCCGCCGCCCGAACGGGGCTCGCGAGGCCGGGCTTCATTGACCGTGAGCCGACGGCCGCCGTGGTCCTGGTCGTGCAGGGCCCGGATGGCCTCCTGGGCCTCGGCGTCGGTGTCCATCTCGACGAACCCGAAGCCCTTGCTGCGACCCGTCTCGCGATCCGTGATCACCTGGGCGCTCTGCACCGTCCCGTACTGGGAGAAGAGCTGTTCGAGGTCGGTGTTGGAGACCCCGTAGGTCAGGTTCCCGACGTACAATTTCTTGCCCAACTTACAATCTCCTGAGCCTGGACGTGTAGGCGGCCCGCGTTTGACTTTCTGGGCCGAGGCGAAAGGGGCCGGGAACGACCCGGGGGCGGAAGGGCGGGGGAGTCGGCGAGAGGGTCCACTAGGATCGGTGTCGCGAACGCATCCATTCCCAACCAGCGGCGATTATACCCACCCCCCATCCCGCCTCCCAGCGAATTCCCCGGCGATTTCGGGCCAGGTCGTCGCGGTCCGAGGCGCTCATCCCGCCCCCCCGTCCCGGGGCCCGGCGGGGCCTTCGGCGGCCAATTCCCTCAAGGCGCGGAGGTAGTCCTCCGGCCGGTCGAGGTCCCGGAACAGGAGGCCCGCAGGGTCGATCGCCGCGAGTTCCCGGCCCTCGATCCGCCGCGTCGCCAGGCGGTCGAGGAGGGAGGTCAGCCGCTCGACGCCCTCGGCCCGGAGCCGCGCGACGGCCTCGCGGGTCGGGCCGATGCGGTAGAGCGCGGCGAAGGGCTGCCAACGGCCGTCGATCTCCGCCGCCGCCGCGTCGCGGTCCCCGATCCGGTCGATCAGCAGCCGGAGCCAATCGGCCGAGAAACAAGGCGCGTCGACCGCGGCCAGGTAGGCGAAATCCGCCGGCTCGGGGACGGCGGCGAGGGCCGCTCCCAGCGCGCCCAGGGGGCCTGGGTGGTGCGACGGGTCGCGGACGATCCGGACCCTCCGGGCGTCGAAGTCGGGGAGCGACTGCGCCGGGGCCGCCGCGACGACGACGGAACCGACGGCGTCGAGGAGCTGTCGGACCGCGCGTTCGAGCAGCGTCTCCGGCCCGAAGGGGAGGTCGGCCTTCGGGCGGCCCATGCGACGGCTCGCCCCCCCGCACGTCACGATCGCGACGACGTTCGGCATGGTGCGGCCCCGGTCGCGGCTCAGCCCCGGGCGTCCATCGGGACGTAGGGGCGCTTGCCGGAGCCGACGTAGACCTGCCGGGGGCGGGCGATCCGGCGGTCGGGGTCGCGGAACAGCTCGTACCAGTGGGCGATCCAGCCCGGGACGCGGCCGATCGAGAACATCACCGTGTACATGTTCAGCGGGATGCCGATCGTCCGCAGGATGATGCCCGAGTAGAAGTCGACGTTGGGGTAGAGCTTCCGCTCCAGGAAGTAGTCGTCGGTCAGCGCGATGCCGGCCAGTTCGCGGGCGATGTCCAGCAGGGGGTCGGAGACCCCCAGGACGTCGAGCAACTCGCTGCAGGTCTGCTCCAGGATCTTGGCCCGGGGGTCGAAGTTCTTGTAGACCCGGTGGCCGAAGCCCATCAGCCGGAATTTCTTGTCCTTCACCTTGGCGACGACGGTCCGCGGGTCGTCGCCGCCGGCGTGGATCTGCTGGAGCATCTCGATGACGGCCATGTTCGCGCCGCCGTGGAGGGGCCCCCACAGGGCGCAGACGCCCGAGGAGACCGAGGCGAAGACGTTCGCACCCGACGAGCCGACCATGCGCACGGTCGAGGTCGAGCAGTTCTGCTCGTGGTCGGCGTGGAGGATCAGGAACTTGGTGAGGGCGCGGACGACCTGCAATGGCGGCTCGTAGCGCCGGTGCGGCTTCGAGAACATCATGTGCAGGAAGTTGCGGCAGTAGCTGAGCGAGGGGTCGGGATATTCCATCCGGCGGCCCATCGTCATCTTGTAGCTGAACGCCGCGATCGTGCAGACCTTGCTCATCAGGGTCGCGGTGGCCCGCAACAGCCGCTCCTCGTCCATCTCGGAGGAGAGCAGCTCGGGGTGGTAGCACCCGCAGGCGTTGATCATCGCGGAGAGCATGGCCATGGGGTGGCCGTGCGAGGGGAAGCCCTCGAAGTGGTAGCGCATCCCCTCGTGGAGCAGTTGCTCGTCGGTGAGCATGCCGCGGAAGCGTTCCAGCCGCTCCTTCGAGGGAAGCTCGCCGAAGATGAGGAGCATGGCGACCTCGACGAAGCTGCTGGACTCGGCCAGTTCTTCGATGGGATAGCCGCGGTAGCGGAGGATCCCCTCCTCGCCGTCGATGTAAGTGATGGCGCTCTTGCAGGCGGCCGTGTTGCCGAAGCCGGGGTCGAGCGTGATGTATCCGCTCCGGTCGCGGAGCCGGCCGACGTCGACGGCGTGCTCGTCCTCCGAGCCGATCACGACCGGGAGTTCGATCTCCGAGCCGGGGAGCCCCGCGTGGGCGCCGGGGAGCTGGACGCGGGCGACCTCGGCCGCGCCGGGGGCGGTGGTGGGAGGCATGGGGGCCCTCGAAAGGTGCCGAAGATCGGGCGGGTCGTTGGGGGCGTGCGCGGCGACGGCTCGGGAGGGGGGGCCGTCGGAAGGGGGCGGCGGGCGAGGGTGGGCTCGCCCGCCGCGAGGCCGTCAGCTTCGCTTCGCGATGACGGTCGAGCCGTCGGGCGTGGCGTCGTCGGCGTAGTCGAACCACTTGGGGTCGAACTCGATCCGGCGGTTCTCGCGCATGGCGATGTTGGTCGTCAGGGCGATGACCGCGTCGGCCAGGGCGACCTCTCCCTTGCAGCGGGGCTGGTGGTCCTTGTCGGCGTGGAAGTTCGAGGCGTCGCCGTGGCGGATGCAGTAGGCGAAGTGCTCCAGCTCCTCGCGGTAGCCGCGCGAGGGGTCGGCCGTCGCCAGGCCGCCGATGGCCGTCGCGGCGCTGGGGCCGGCGGTGCTGGGGCTGGTCTCCAGCACGGGCTTCTTGCCCTGCGTCTCCATGGTGACGCTGGTGGTCTTGGAGAGGGTGGCGTTGCCCGCCTCCTTGAACAGGAGGATCTCCTTCTCGCCGGCGACGATCATCGTCCCCTTGGAGCCCATCACCTGCTCGCCGTAGCCGTCGAACGAGTTGGTGTTGATGGACGAATAGGTGACGACGATCCGGTCCGACTCCTCGGCGCCGGGGAACTCGAACATCGTGAAGACGTGGTCGTCGACCTCGCGGTCGTCCTTATAGAAGAACTTGCCGCCGACGCCGGTGACGGCGAGGGGGTGCTTCTTGCCGAGGAAGATCGAGCAGGCGTCGAGCTGGTGGCTCCCCAGCTCGGCCATGAGGCCGGCGCCGGTGCGGTTGTAGAGCCGCCAGCGGACCAGCTCGTCCAGGCTCTTGTAGCCGTGGGCGGCGTAGTCGACGTCCTTGTCGGCGTCGGGGATGGGCCGCTTCCAGGAGTCCTGGTAGACGATGTTCCCCTTGTCGTCCTTCTGGTACTTCGGCAGGCCGGTGGCGTCGTCGAAGACCGGGTTGCCGGCCTTGTCTCGCTCGACCATGGGCTGCGCGTTGTTGCGGTGCCAGAGGGCCCGGATGTGGCGGACGTCGCCCAGGGCGCCGCTGTTGAGCAGGAAGTTGGCGTTGTCGTAGAGGGCCGAGTAGTGCCGCTGGTGGCCGACGGCCAGCAGGCGGTTGGTCTCGCGGGCGACCCGGCACATCTCCTTGCACTCGGCGATCGAGTGCGCCATCAGCTTCTCGGTGAAGACGTGCTTGCCGGCCTTCATCGCCTCGATGGCGACGGGGGCGTGCAGCCACAGGGGCAGGGCGATGACGACGACCTCGACGTCCGGGTCGGCGTACATCTCCTCCTTGTTGGCGTACATCTTCAGGGCCTTGGCGTCGGCCTCGCCGTACTGCTTGTGGGTCGCGAACTCCTTGCGGCAGCGCTCCTGCTGGGAGGGGCGGATGTCGCAGAAGCCGACGTAGTTCAGGTAGTCGCGGTTGTGGAACCGGATCATGGCCTGGCAGCCCTCGTCGCCGGTGCCGATGATCGCGGCCTTGACGGGGGGCTTGTCCCCCATCTTGTTGTACCCGAAGTAGAAGGCGCCCATCGCGGGGGCGGCGGCGGCGGCGGCCAGCCAGTCGCGACGGCTCATGCCCAGGGCCCGGTTGGCGTTCTCGCGGCCCAGGAGGCGCTGCTCGGCGGTCAGGTGCGTCATATGCCGGATTCCTCTCGGTGGGGGATGGCGTCTCTCAGGATCGGGTCGCGACGGCGGCCTTGCGGGCGTCGAGGTCGTCGGCGTACTCGTCGTCGCCGGCGAGGCCCTCGCGGCGGGCCAGGCGGCGACGGCGACGGGCCCCGAAGAACAGGGCGTCGAGCCCCACCCAGTGGGCGCTCGGCGTGGCGGCGATCAGCAGGCAGGCGATCAGCTCGATCAGGTTCTTGCTGACGATGAAGTAGTGGCCCTCGACCTTCGGGTTGTCCGGCAGGCCGGGCCACGGCGGCATCGACAGGTAGATCATGGCCAGGAACGTCGCGGCGCACAGGGCGGCGAACGGCGTGAGGAAGCCCAGGATCAGGCAGGCCCCCATGGCGATCAGCCCGTACATGGTCAGTACGTTGGCGACGTCCAGGGGGGTCGTCGGCGGGCGGTATTCGCCCTTCGCTTTCCGCTCCGGCGAGGCCAACTCCTCGATCGCCCCCTTCAGCGCCTCGGTCTGGGCGACGATGGGCTCGGTGAGCTTCTTGCGGTCCGCTTCCAGCGCCCTGCGGGCCTCGTAGGCCCGCTCCAGCTCGAACGACATCGCGTTCGGGTCGCGCTCCACGAGCATCGCCGCGCGGAGGTCGTGCAGGTACTTCGCGACGTCCGGGGCGTTGGTGGGGTTGTGGGACCAGTAGTCGGCCCAGAGGTCGGCCTTGGCCAGGAGGTCCTTCACCTTCGCCCGCTGGCCCTCGTCGAACCCGTAGAACGTCTCGATCCTCGCGGCCATGTCGGCCCACGACTTCTTGAGCCGCTCGGGGTCGAGCATCTCCAGGCTGTTGGGGTCCGGGAGCATCCCGCGGAAGTAGGGGGCGAACGGGCCGTTCGCGTTGCGGAGGTAGATCTCCGCGGAGAACGGCTTGCCGTGGACGCCCGACTGGACCTTGTCGAGCCCCTCGTACAGGAAGTGCCAGCCGATGGCGATGCGGAGCAGGACGAGGAAGGTCGCCCCGAGGAAACCGATCTGGAAACGTCTGGCGGCGTTCAGGGGACGCCTCCTTTCACTCTGCTGCTGGCGTGTGGCGGTCAACACGACGCGAAGTCGCCGGGGCCGAGCCCCATCGCGACGACGCGGGGGCCGCGGTCGGGCGGCCCCTGTTCCACGAAGACGACCCCGACGTCGGGCCGGCGCGCGACCAGGTCGCGGGCGGCGTCGGGCCCGAGGACGTACAGGGCGGTCGAGAGCGCGTCGGCCTCGGCCGCCGTCGGCGCGAGGACGGTCACGCTCGCCGGCCCGTCGGCGGGCTCCCCGGTGCGGGGGTCGAGGATGTGCCCGTAGCTCCGGCCGCCGGTCGTGAAGCTCTGGAAGGCCCCGCCGGACGTCCCGATCGCCCGGTTCCGGACCCGGAAGACGCCCAGGGGGGACGCCTCGTCGAACGGGTTCCGCAGGGCGACCTCCCAGCGGTCGGCGAACCGGCCCGGGGGCGAGCCCAGGGCGTAAAGGCTCGATCGGCCGCCGTGGACCAGGGCCGAGGTCGGCAGGAGGTGGCCCCGGATCACGTCGACGGCCCGGTCGATCGCGTAGCCCTTGCCGATGCTCCCGAAGTTCACCACCATCGCCGGGACGTCGAACGAAACCGACCGCGTCGCCGGGTCGAGGCGGAGCTTGCCCCAGCCGGTCCGGGCGAGCGCTTCGGCACGCTCTTCGTCCGTCGGCACCCGGCGCGGGCCCCGGACGAAGCCCCAGGCCAGCGACAGCGCCCCCGAGGTCACGTCGTAGGCCCCGCCGCTCCACTCGGAGATCGCCCGGCCCAGCTCCAGCAGCCGGAACAGCCCCTCCTCGACCGCCACCGGCCCCGGGTGGGCCGTGCGGTTGAGGCGGGAGACTTCCGAATCGTCGCTGTAGATGGTGAGCTGCTTTTCAAGCTCCTCGACCCGATCCAGGGCGCGCGACGCGAGTTCGACGGCCCCCGGGAGGCGGGCCCCCAGCCGGATCTCGAACGACGAGCCCATGCCCGGCCGATGGACGCGCAGGAGGTCCGTCGCGGAGGCGGCGTCGGGGACGGCGGAAGGCTGACGGGCGGCCGACGAGCCCATGCGCCGGAGGCGCATCAGGTCGCGACGATTCACTCCGCTGCGAGGAGCCTTCACGGAGGGGGCCTTTTCGTGGTGCAGGGGGGGAAGTCGAGGGCGTCGCCGGCGGGGCGGGGGCTCACGGGGCGGTCGGCCCGCCGGGACGATCCTTCGACTATAATGCGGAGGGCCCCGCCGCGCGAAGAGTCTGAAACGGCGAAAGCCCGGAGGCCGCGGCGGATGCGCCCGGTCGTCCGGGTGGTGCTCAGTCGGACTCCAGGCCGAGTTCGCGGAGCCGGGCCGCCATCCGCTCGGCCCGCTCCAGCGCGGCCCGGGTCTCGGCCTCGGCGGCCTCGCGCAGCCTCCGCTCCTCGTCGGCGCGCTGCGATTCGAGCTTCGCGGAGCGCTCGGCCCGGCGTCGCAGCCTGGTCTCGCGGCGGGCGAGGCGTTCGGCGGCCTCGACGTCGCGCGAGAGTTCGACGTAAGTCCGGAACCGCCGGCCGTCGGGGCCGCGGACCACCAAAGCGTCCTTGAAGGGCGGGGCCTCGAACGAGATCCCGAGACGGGGGCTCGTCCAGTCCTCCACGTCGGGGATGGGGAGGAGCCGGCCGGACTCGCGACGCCAGCCCTCCAGGCTCCCGGATTCGGGGTCGTAGTAGTAATATTCCTCGACGCCGCGGCGATCGTAGATCGCCAGCTTGCGCTCCATCTCCGCGGCGGTGTTGCTGGGCGAGTCGATCTCGAAGACCACCTGAGGCACGACGCCCTCCTCGACCCATTCGCGATACGACCGGCGGTGCCCCTTCGGTCGGCCGAAGGCGACCAGGACGTCGGGCGCGACGACGTCGGACTTGTCCCTCCTGTCGGCGTACCAGAGCAGGTCGGCGGCGATGAAGACGTCGGCGCGGTCGGCGAACAGGGCGTCCAGGCCCTCCTTGATCGTGGCGATCCACTGATACTGGAGGGTGCTGTCGGCCATGGGCTTGCCGTCGCTCTGCGGGAACTCGGGGTCGAAGGGGTCGACGTAGAGCGGATCGGGCGTCCCCGAGGCCGTCGCGAGGGGGCCGGGCCGGGCGGTGCTCATCGCGGTTCCTCCCGTGCGGTTCCGTGATTCAAACGTTCATGTCTCTTGTACCATGCGCCCGGGGATCGGGCCAGATTCGTCCGGGCGGATCGGGGAGTACGGATTTCCTGGAGCGGGACGGGGCCGGCGGCCGATGATTGCGGCGTCAGGATAGAGCCGGGCGCGTCGGGTTCACGTCTCGCCGCCGCGCCTCGGGCTCGTGCTCGGCCCTCGAGCGGATCAAGAAGGGCACGGGACCGCTCGGCGCCCGGCCCGCGGGAATGCACGGAGGATGATGAACGATGGCGACCGCACGGCTGCGACTCTTCCCCTACCCCGAGGAAGATCACGAGGAAGTCGAGGCCCCGTCCATCCCGATCCGGCTTTGCGACCTGTATCCGCTGCTGGCCCAGGCGTACCGCGACAACTACGTCTGGCTGCGGGACTTCGAGGACGACGAGCTGCTGGTCAGCCCCGACCTCTATGAAGTCGTCCGCGCGTTCTCGAACTGCCGGCCGTCGGCCTGAGGCTTCATGGCCGTCTCGCTCGCCCCGCCCGCCGAGACCTCGGCGGGCGGCGTCGCGCCCGGGGGGTGAGGTTGGAAAGCGACGCGGGCTCCTTCGACCTTGCCGACGCGCCCCGGAGGCGCTAGGCTAGGTGGGGAATCATGCAGGGCGTCCCCTCCCGTCTCGGCCCCTCAGGCAGCGAGCATCCCGATGGCCACCAAGAACACCGCGACCGACGAAGCCTTCACGATCGAGCGGCACGGCGACGTGACCGTCATCACGGCGACCCCGGCGCTTGAGAAGCTCTCGTTCCGGCTGGAGGAGCAGGCGGCCGACCTCATCCTCGACCCGATCAAGAAGCAGGACAACCCGCTGATCGTCTTCGACCTCAGCCGCGTCAGCTACTTCGGGTCGATGTTCCTGGCCCTGCTCATCCGGACGTGGAAGCTCGCCTCGGCGCACGGGGGCTCGATGGCGATCTCGGGCGTGACCGCCAGGACTCGGGAGCTGCTCCGGGTGACGTCGCTCGACATCGTCTGGCCGATCTACGACACCCGAAACGAGGCGATCGAGGCCCTGCTCCTCGACTGACGCGGCGGGGAGCGAGCTTGCGCCCCGGCCGTCGACGGGCCCCGCCGCCGTCCCGATGATGATCCGGCGGCCCCGGCCGACGCCCGACCGACCGCCATGCGTCTCCTTTCCGGGAGCGGAGCCGATGGGGATCTACGACCGCGAGTACTACCGTGGCGAGAGGGGCGGCCCTTCCTGGGCCGGCCTGACGTCCTCGTGGTGCAACATCCTCATCGTCATCAACGTGGCGGTGTTCGTGGCGGTCTGGGCGCTGCGGATCGACCAGGAAAGCCTCTATTCCTGGTTCGCCGCCTCGCCCGCAGGGATCTTCCGCCAGGGGAGGATCTGGCAACTCCTCACGGCCACCTTCCTCCACGACCAGGACCACGTCTGGCACATCGCGGGGAACATGCTGTTCCTCTACTTCATCGGCCGCGAGGTGGAGGCGCTCTACGGGGGGAAGGACTTCCTGGCCTTCTACCTCGCCGCCGGGATCGTGAGCACGTTCTGCTGGGCCGTCGTCGCCTTCTTCGATCACGGCGGCCGGATGATCGGCGCGTCGGGGGCCGTGCTCGGGGTGGTCACGCTGTACACGCTATATTACCCCAAGCGGGAGATCCTCTTCATGGGGTTCATCCCGACCCCCATGTGGCTGCTGTTGACGATCTACCTGGTCTGGCCCCTGCTCAGCGAGGGGCGAGGGGGGCAGGTCGGCCAGGAGGGGCGGATCGCCTGGGAGTCGCACCTGGCGGGCGCGGCGTTCGCCGTGGCCTTCAAGCACTTCGACCTTCGCTGGTCGCGGCTGGTCGGGGGGCGGATCGGCCGCCCTCGCCTCAAGGTCGTGTCCCCCCCGCGCTACGAGCCGGCCCGGCCGCGCACGCCCGTGTCGAACCGCGGCGAGACCGTCGGCGCGATGACGCCGTCGATCTCCGTGATCCCGGAAGACCAGCTCGACGCCAGGCTCGACGAGGTCCTCGCCAAGATCGCCCGCGAGGGCCGGGACGGCCTCACCGAGGACGAGCGCAAGGTCTTGCAGGAGGCCAGCCGTCGCGCCCGCGACCGGCGGGCCGACCGCCTGTGACGCCTCTCCCTTTTGCGATCCGGGACGCCGACCCCGCCGACCTCGACGCGATCGTCGAGTACAACGGCCGGCTCGCCGCGGAGACCGAGTCGAAGCGGCTCGATCCGAACGTCCTCCGCGAGGGCGTCGCCCGCGCCCTGGCCGATCCCGACCGGCTGCGCTACTGGGTGGCCGAGTCCGCGGGCCGGGTGATCGGCCAGACGGCGATCACCCGCGAGTGGAGCGACTGGCGTAACGGCTGGCTCTGGTGGCTCCAGAGCGTCTACGTCCACGCCGACCACCGCGGCCGGGGCGTCTTCAAGGCCCTCTACGGCCACATCCGCGATGAGGCCCTCGCCGCGGGCGACGTGATCGGGATCCGGCTCTACGTCGAGCACGAGAACCACCGGGCCCGCGAGAGCTACCGGGCCCTCGGCCTGGCGGACGCGGGCTATTCCGTCCTGGAAGAGTTGTGGATCGGGCGGTCGGCCGACGATCGGCCCCGTCAGGACGCCTCCTGACTCACCTCGGCCCAGCGGGCGAGGAGGTCGGCGGCCCGGCCCGAATCGAGGGCGTCGGCCGCGCGGGCGACGGCGTCGCGGAGCGGCGTCCCCTCGGCGGTCCAGACGGCCGCCGCCGCGTTGGCGAGGATGTAGGCCCGCGCCGGGCCGTCGCCCCCCTGGAACGTCTTGCGGAGCAGCGCCGCGCTCTCGGCCGGGCCGTCCACGGCGAGGCCGCGCGCGTGCGTCTCGGGCAGGCCGAAGTCGGCGGGGGTCCAGGTCAGGCGGTCGATACGACCGCCCTCGACGAGGAGGACTTCGGTCTCGCCGGCCAGCGACACCTCGTCCAGGCCGTCGGCCCCGCGGACGACGACGGCGCGGCGGATCGAAGGGGTCCGCGAGAGGACCTCGGCCATCCGGCGCGCGTGGGCCTCGCGGGGGACGCCGACGAGCTGGTACGGGGGCGAGGCCGGGTTGCACAGCGGCCCGACCAGGTTGAACACCGTGCGGAACGGGAGCCGCTTCCGGATCGGGGCCACGCCGCGCAGGCCGGGATGGAACCGCGGGGCGAACAGGAAGGCGACGCCCAGCTCATCGAGCCCGCGCCGCAGCACCGCCGGCTCGGCCTCGACCGCGACTCCCAGTTCCAGCAGGACGTCCGAACTCCCGGATTTCCCCGAGGCCGCCCGGTTGCCGTGCTTGACGACCGGGACGCCGCAGGCTGCGACGACGACCGCCGCGCCGGTCGAGATGTTCACGGTCCCCGCGCGGTCGCCGCCGGTGCCGCAGGTGTCGATCCCGCCGTCGCGGCCGGGGTCGAAGGGGATCATCCGCTCCCGGATGGCCTGGACCGCCCCGAGCAGCTCGTCGCCGGTCTCGCCCTTGACGTGCAGGGCGGTGAGGAAGGCGGCCGTCTCGACCTCTCCCGCCGTCCCGTCGAGGATCGCCCCGACGGCCAGCCGGGCCGACTCCACGTCCAGGGGGCGGCCGGCGGCCAGGTTCTCGATGGCGCTCGCGAGCGCGGAGGAAGTGGAGGCGTCGGTCGGCATGGCTCAGGGGACCCGGAAGATGTGGCGCTCGACGCGGCCGTTGGCGGGGCGGTCGATGGTGATCAGCAGGGGGGCGGCGTCCTCGTGGGCCAGGAGCCGCGCCGCCTCGGCCGCCGCCTGGATCGGCTGCTCGTTGACCGAGGCGATCACGTCGCCCGCCTGGCAGATCGAGGCGAACGGGCTCCGGGGGTCGACGGCCGCGACCAGCGCGCCGCGGGTCGATTTCGGGAAGCCCTGGCCGACGGCCGACTCGGCGTCGAGCGTGGTCAATTCCAGGCCCATCGCGACCGTCGCCTTCTCCGCATCGCGAGGCTCGGACTCGGGCTCGGTCGGCGGCCCGAGGGTCTTCTCGCGGTCGTCCACGGTCACCTGGAGCTTGGTCTCGCGGGCGTCGCGCCAGATGACGAGTTCCGCCGGCTGGCCGATCGGGAACATGGACACGGTGTTGATCAGGTGGTTCAGGTCCTGGATGGGCGTCCCGCCGAAGCGCAGGACGACGTCGCCGTCGCGCAGGCCGGCGCGGGCGGCCGGCGTGTCGGGATTGACGCGATGGATCAAAGCCCCCTGTGGCCGGTCGAGGCCGCGGGCGGCGGCCTTCTCGGGGCGGAAGTCGTCGTCCAGGACGACGCCCAGCCCACCTCGGGGGACGCGGCCGTGGGCGATCAACTCGTCCATGATCCAGCGGGCGAGGTTGATCGGGATGCTGAACCCGACCCCCTCGTTGCCGCCGTGGCTGCTGGCGATCGAGTTGTTCACGCCGACCACCTCGCCCAGCATGTTGACGAGCGGCCCCCCGGAGTTGCCCGGGTTGATGGCGGCGTCGGTCTGGAGGAAGTCCTGATTCTCGACGTCCGCCAGCTCGTCCATGTGGCGACCGCGGGCGCTGATGATCCCCTGGCTGACTGAGTGAGTCAGGCCGAAAGGGCTCCCCAGGGCCAGCACCCAGCTCCCCACCTGGACGACGTCGCTGTCCCCCAGCCGGGCCGACGGTAGGTCGTCCCGGTCGAGCTTGAGGACGGCGACGTCGGCCATCACGTCGCTCCACATCTTCACGGGGGTGAGCGCCCGGCCGTCGTGAAGGAAGACGCGGATCCGGTTCGGCTTGCCCCCCTCCACGACGTGATGGTTCGTCAGCACGAACAGGCCCGACGCCTTGTCGCTCCGGACGATCACGCCCGAGCCGGTCTCCTCGAACTTCCGGACCCGCTGGCCCTCCTCCTGCCGGCTCGTCTTCTGCGTGACGATGTGGACGACCGTCGGCCGGACGGCCCGCGCGACCAGCTCGAACATCCGGTCGACGTGCTTGAAGCGCTCATATTCCTGCTTCAGCTCGTCGTAGGCCCGCGCGTCGCTCTCCTGCACCCGTCCGGCCTGCGGGGCCCCGAGTTGCACCGGGCCGTCGTCCCTCGCCGCGGCCTGGGCCGAAATCGCCCCGCCCCCGCGACCGACCTGGAACCCGACGCCCAAGCCGACGCCCAGCGACCCCGCCGCGAGGATGATCGAAGCCGGTTGAATCTTCATAACTGGGCTCCGAGCCAAGAGAACCGGCGAATCCGGGGCCGTCGCTCCCGTGGGCGCAGATCGATCGCCCCGCCCGACCGACTCCGCCTCAATATACCCCCCGGACGGCCGTCGAGTCAAAAAGGCATCGTCCTGACACCCGATTCTAGACTTATTTTGTAGGTATACTATAAATAGTCTGTCGTCACCCCGCCTGAGGGGTCGATGAAGGGATGGGAAGTCCCTGGGGGCTTCGGGGAGGTGTCGGATGAGCGGACGAGTCAAGGGGATCGCGGCGGCGATGGCGTGGGCGATGACGGTCCTCGGGGCGGGCTTCGCCTCCGGGGCCGATCGTCGCCCGAACATCGTGCTGATCGTGGCGGACGACCTGGGCTGGGGCGATGTCGGGTTCAACGGCCGGACGGAGTGGTCGACGCCCCGGCTCGACCGGCTGGCGTCGGAGGGGGTGTTGCTCCGCCGCTGCTACACGGCCGCCCCGATCTGCGCCCCGAGCCGGGGGGCCTTCCTGACCGGCAAGTACCCGATCCACTCGGGCGTGTCGAAGAACACCGACGACCTGCCGGCCGCGCAGACGACCATCGCCGAGGCCCTGAAGCCGGCGAGTTACGCCACGGGCCTGTTCGGCAAGTGGCATCACGGGCGTCCCCCGGCCGGTGCCAAGGAGTACGTCCATCCGATCGACCAGGGGTTCGACGAGTTCTTCGGCTACACCGACGCCACGGCGGCCTGGGAGAAGTTCCCGAAGCAGTTGTGGCAGGGGAGGGAGAAGGTCGCCGTCTCCGGCTACGCCGACGACCTGTTCACCGACCGCGCGCTCGACTTTCTGGATCGCCGTCGCGAGGGGCCGTTCTTCCTCTATGTGGCGTACGTCGCCACCCACTTCACGATCGCCGCGCCGGAGGACGAGGTCGCGAAGCGCCGGGGGCGACTCCCCGAGCCCCAGGCCGGGAAGGACCTGTCGGCGGCCTATGCGGGGATGGTCACGCGGCTGGACGCGAACGTCGGCCGGATCGTGGATCGGCTCGACGCCCTGGGGCTTCGCGACGACACCCTGATCGTCGTCACCAGCGACAACGGGGCGACCTTCGAGGCCGGGAACGTCGGCGTGAGCGCGGCGCTCGACAGCAACCGGCCGTTCCGCGGCCAGAAGCGGACGTTGTGGGAAGGCGGCGTCCGCGTCCCCGGGCTGGCCCGATGGCCGGGGCGGATCCCGGCGGGGAAGGTGTCGGACGAGGTGGTCACGCTGATCGACCTGCTGCCGACCTTCGCCGGGGCGGCCGGCGTCGCGGTCGATGCGGCCTGGAAGGTCGACGGGGTGGACGTTCTCCCCGCGTGGGAAGGGCGCTCCGGCGTCCCGGATCGGACGGTCTTCTGGCGATGGGGCGACGAGGGGGCGGACCAGGCCGCGGCGCTCCGCGGGGATTTCAAGCTGGTCGTCACCCGGGGGGGGAAGCCCGAGCTTTACCACGTCGCGAGCGACCCGGCGGAGCGCCGGGACCTGGCGGCGCAGCATCCGGAGACGGCCGCGGCCTTGAGGAAGGACCTCGAAGCCTGGCTCAAGACGGAGGGGGAATGACATGAGGCGTCGTCGACGTTGAACGGCCGAGAGCGGACGGCAGGGAGGGGCGAGACTTCGGAAGGATCGAATACGGTGCGGTGCGAAGCGAGGGCATGACGATGAAGGGCATCGGCAAGATCGTGGCGGCGGGGTGGTTGGTCGTGCTGGGGGCCTCGGCGAGCCTGGCGGGCGAGGCGACGGCTTCGGGCGACGTCTCGCGGTTGCAGGGGAAGTGGGAGGGCCGGGCGGGGGTCGCCGGCGAGCTTCGGGTGACGATGGAGTTCGAGGGGAGCCGCGTGGCCGTCCTCGTCCAGACCCCGCAGGGCCTGACGATCCGCGCGAAAGGGGAGGTCAAGCTGGACGAGACGACCTCGCCGCGCCGGGTGGACTGGGTCGGCTTCACGGCCGGCGAGTTCCAGTCGCTCCCGGAGATCCAGGGGGTCTACAAGCTGGAAGGGGACGCGTTCGTCCTCTGCAACGGCGGGTTCAACGGGTCTCGGCCCGAGGGCTTCACGCCCGGCGACGGGCCGCTCGCCGACGTCCTGACCTTCAAGCGGCCGGAGCCGCCGAAGGTCGCGGACGCCCGCCCCGCCCCCTGACGCCTACTCGACGTCCAGGTCGGTGACGACGATGACCTCCAGGGTCCGCGGCCCGTGGACGCCCTCGACGCGGTTCAGCTCGATGTCGGAGGTGGCCGACGGGCCCGAGATGAACGTGATGGGCCGGTCGGGCGACTCGGCCGCGGACTGGAGCCTGGCGACGGCTTCCGGGATCAGGCCGACGACCTGGTCCTGGAAGACCACGCAGAGGTGATAGTCCGGGACCAGCGTGATCGCCCGCCGCCCCTGGCCGGGGCCGCTGTCCAGGACGACGGTCCCGGTCTGGGCGATCCCCAGCGCCGAGGCCGTCAGGACGCCGTCGCTGCGGTCGAGCTGGTCGTTCGAGAGCCCCGGCTCGCGGACCAGCTCGACGCCCGGCGGGGCCCAGCCGTCGGGGAGGTCGGCGGGGACCACCAGCCGGGAGACCTTGCGCGCCGCGCACGACTCGGCGATCGCGGCGGCCAGGCCGTCGGGCCGGGCGATCTTGACCTTCGCCTTGTACTCCCGGACCCGCTCGATGAAGCGTCCGAGCCGCTCCCGCTCGGGCGACTCGTCGACGTGCAGGTAGCCGCGGTCGACGGCCACGTCGTCGGGCTTCTCGGTCGGGGGGACGTCCTTCAGGGCGGCCCGGATGCGGTTCAGGACGGTCTCGCGCGACGACGTCACGGGCGGGTCTCCTCGCGGGGGGGCTGCTTGGGGCGGACGGTGCGCTCGCGCTGGGCCCACCACTCGCGGAACGTCTGCGGGGCGATGGGGAAGACGTCGCGGACGGCCGTCCAGCCGCCGAGATACCCCGGCAACCGCTCGATCACCCCCTTCCTGACCATCAGCTTCTGGCCCTGACGGCCGATCTTCTGCATCGCCCGGTAGCGGCGGGGCGAGGTGAAGACCTTGCCGAGCGCCTGCATCGCCACGTTCTCGGGGGCGAGCCGGCCCGTCAGCTTCTCCTGCTTGTGGCGGACGACCTGGCCCCGGAGGTGGATCAGGACTTCGGGGATGTTGATCTTCACCGGGCAGACCTCGTAGCACGCCCCGCAGAGCGACGAGGCGTAGGGGAGCGACCCCGCGTTCCCGACCCCCACGAGTTGCGGCGTGAGGATGGCGCCGATGGGCCCCGGGTAGACCGAGTTGTAGGCGTGGCCGCCGGTGCGCTCGTAGACGGGGCAGATGTTGAGGCAGGCCGAGCACCGGATGCACTGCAACGCCTGCCGGCCGACGCGGTCGCCGAGCACCTTGGTCCGGCCGTCGTCCAGCAGGATCAGGTGGAACTCGTCCGGCCCGTCCCGCTTCGGGGCCAGGCCCGTCCAGAACGAGGTGTAGGGGTTCATCCGCTCGGCCGTGCTGGAGCGCGGCAGGGTCTGGAGGTAGACCTCCAGGTCGCGCCAGGTGGGGACGAGCTTCTCGATCCCCATGACCGAGACGAGCACCCTGGGGAGGGTCAGGCACATGCGGCCGTTCCCCTCGGACTCCACGATGCAGACGGTGCCGGTCTCGGCCACGCCGAAGTTCACGCCGCTGACGGCCACGGGGACGGTGAGGAACTTCTTCCGCAGGTGGGCCCGCGCCGCGGCGGCGAGCTGCTTGGGGTCGTCGCTCAGGCCCTCGGTGTTCTCCAGGGTGCGGCGGAAGATCTCGCGGATCTCGGCCCGGCTCTTGTGGATGGCCGGGACCAGGATGTGCGACGACCGCTCGTCGGCGAGCTGGATGATCAGCTCGGCGAGGTCGGTCTCATACGCCTTGATCCCTTGATGGGCGAGCGCCTCGTTCAGGCCGATCTCGTCGGTGGTCAGCGACTTGATCTTCACGACCTCGTTCGCGCCGTGGGACTTGACGATCCCGGCGACGATCCGGTTGGCGTCCTCGGCGTCGGCCGCCCAGTGGACCTTGCCGCCGACCCGCTGCACCGACTCCTCGAACTGGACCAGGTATTTGTCCAGGTGGCGGAGCGTCCGGTCCTTGATGGCGCGGCCGGCCTCGCGGAGGTCCTGCCAATCGGGCAGCTCGGCCACGGCCTTGACGCGCTTGCCGCGGATCGTGGTCGTGGCCTTGCCCATGTTGAAGCGGAGCTGGGTGTCGGCCAGCGAGAGCCGCGCGGCGTCCTGGAACGGCATGGCCGGGCGCGCGACGGGCAGGGGAGGGACGACCTCGCGGGACATCAGCTCGGCGTTGGTCGTCGGTTCGTGTCGGGCCATCGTCAGTCGTTCCTCTCGGCGTCCGCCGCCGCCGCGGCGATCCCGCCGGCCGGCATGCCTTCCTCGGTCGTCGCCAGGATCTCGGCCAGGTGGATCGGGTTGACGCCCGTCCGGTTGCGGTGGAGCGACCCGCCGATGTGCATCAGGCACGAGTTGTCGGCCGAGGCGCAGTACTCGGCCCGGGTGTCCAGGATGCAGCGGACCTTGTCGGACAGCATGGCGATCGACGTATCCGCATTCTTGACCGCGAACGTCCCGCCGAAGCCGCAGCACTCGTCCGACCGCGGCAGCTCCACCAGGTCGATCCCGCGGACCTTCCGCAGCAGGCGCTGGGGGGCGTCGCCGATGTGGAGCATCCGCATGGAGTGGCAGGTGGTGTGGAAGGTGACCCGGTGCGGGAAGTAGGCCCCGACGTCCTCCACCCCCAGCACGTTCACCAGGAACATCGACAGCTCGTGGACCCTCGGCGCCAGCTCGGCGACCTCGCGCCGCAGGGCCTCGTCGCCGTACTCCTCGGCGACCTTGGGGTAGATCTCCTGCACCATGCTGACGCACGAGGCCGACGGCGAGACGACGGCCTCGGCCCCGCGGAAGGTCTCGACGAAGTGGCGGACCAGCGGCACGCTCTCGCGATGGTAGCCGGAGTTGTAGTGCATCTGCCCGCAGCAGGTCTGCCCCATCGGGAACTCGACCTCGTGGCCGAGCCGTTCCAGGAGCGCGACCATCGCCTTGCCGGTGCCGGGGAAGAGGGTGTCGTTGAAGCAGGTGATGAACAGCGAGACGCGCATGACCGACCCCTGATGGACCCGCGGCGGCCGGGAGGGTGGTGCTACGACGCCGGGCCGTAAGGCCGACCGCGCATCCCGCAGGTCTCGGACCGCTGGATTCTATCGCGCGGACGGGGGAGGGGACAGGGAGGCTCGCGGTTCGGGCGTGCCTTTGGAGCGCGTCGGACGTCTTCCCCCCTCGCGGGGGAAGACAGACCGCGAAGCGGTCAGATGAGGGGGACGCGAAGCAGGGGCGCCGTCGGGATTCGAAGGCCCGCCCGATGGATCCGCCCCTGCGATCCGACGGCCGTCTGGAGCGTCCTCCCCCTCATCCGGCCCTTCGGGCCACCTTCCCCCGCGAGGGGGGAAGGCCGTCAGGATGCCATATTTCAAACAGGCCCTCGCGGTTCAGCCGTCGCCGTGGAGGTCGCCGTTGCGGCCCTCGGCCGGCGGGCCGGGGGGGATGGGCTCGACGCGGACCTTGCGGATCCGGGTCGGGTCGGCCTTCAGGACGGTGAAGCGGTGGCCCTCCACGTCCACATAATCCCCGGCGCGGGCGAGGCGGCCCAGGAGGTCGAGGATCAGGCCGCCGGTGGTCTCGGCGTCGGTCTCCGGGAGCTTGACGCCGATCGCCTCCTCCAGCCGGTCGAGCGGGCAGGACGCCTCGACCTCGAAGACGCCGCCCCCCTGGTCGGCGACGTCGGGCGACTCGCGGTCGAACTCGTCCTGGATCGGCCCGACCAGCTCCTCCAGGACGTTCTCCAGCGTGACCATCCCCACGACGCTGCCGAATTCGTCCAGCAGGATCGCCAGGTGGATCTTGTTGCGCTGGAATTCCAGCAGCAGCTTGTCGAGGGGGAGCGTGACCGGCAGGTACGGGGCCTTGCGGACGAGCTGGCGGAAGTCGACGCGGCCGGACTGGAAGCCGCCGCTGCGGAAGACGTCCTTGACGTGGATCATGCCGATCACCGTCGTCAGGTCGTCCTCGCAGAGGGGATATCGGGTGTGTCCGGCCTGGCGGGCGAGCCGGAGGTTCTCCTCCATCGGCCGCGAGAGGCTGAGGTAGACGATGTCCGGCCGGGGGATCATCACCCGCCGGGCCGTCTTGTCCTCCAGGGTCAGGACGTTCTCGATCATCATCCGTTCCGACCGCGACAGGTGGCCCCCCTCGACGCTCTCGGCGAGGATGTGGCGGATCTCCTCGTCGGTGTGGGCGATCTCCTCGTGGCTCGCCCCCCCCAGCCCCATCAGCTTGAGCGTCAGGTTGCTGGCCGCGTTCAGCAGCCAGATCAGCGGCCAGAAGATGTAGGCCAGCAGGACCAGCGGCGGCGCCGTGACCAGGGCCACGATCCGCGACGCCCGGATCGCCAGCGTCTTCGGCGCCTGCTCGCCCAGGGCCATGTGCAGGAATGTCACGAACGACAGCGAGAGGAGCGGCACCACCGCGATCGACACCCCGCCGACGGCGATCGGCGCGTGGGGCAGGCCGATCCAGCCGAGCGCCCGCTCCACGATCGGGTTGATCCACTCGTCGATCGTCCGCCCCAGCGCCAGGCTCGCGACCGTGATGCCGATCTGCGAGGCCGACAGGTACAGGTCCAGCCGGTCGAGCGCCTTGCTGGTGAGCTTGGCGGCCCAGTTGCCCTGCTCGGCGAGCTGCTCGATCTGGCTGGTCCTCACCTTCACCAGCGCGAATTCGGCGGCGACGAAGTAGGCGTTGACCAGGATCAGGCCGGCGATGATCAGGAAGTGGGACGTCTCCATGTCGAGCCGGCGGGTTCCCTGTTGGAGGATGGGGGGGCGGGGCGTCGGGGCGGGAGTCGCCCGCGATCCGTTGGGATTCTAACCGATCGCCGCGCGGCTGACACTCTCGAATTCCATGCCGCGAGACGGCTTGCGCCCATCGGCAAACGGGACGCGACAGGGAGGGGGATTTCTGCTAAAGTTTCGCGGTCGGCCGGGCGACGCCCGGGCCCGGCCGCCGGCTCGAAGGATCGAGGCCCTCGCGAACGCTCATGGAGGAGTGCTCCGCATGGATGCTCACTGCGCCCGGTCGTCGTCTCGCCTCGTCGCGGCCCTGGCCCTGTCGCTCGCGACGCTGCCGTCCGGGGCCGCCTCGTACCGGACGACGAACTTCGAGGTCCAGGCCCCGACCCGCGAGGTCGCCCAGCAGGTCGGCGACCGCGCCGAGGAGTGCCGACGGGCGATCGCGAAGGCGTGGCTCGGCCGCGAGCTGCCCGACTGGGCCCAGCCCTGCCCGATCAAGGTGAAGCTCACCGGCGGCGAGGCCGGCGGCCTGACCTCGTTCGGCTTCGACCACGGCCACGTCAGCGACCAGAGCATGGTCGTGGAGGGCCGGCTCGACCGCATCCTGGCCTCGTCGCTGCCGCACGAGGTCACGCACACCGTCTTCGCCGCCTTCTTCGGCGGCCCCATGCCGCGCTGGGCGGACGAGGGGGCCTCGCTCCTGAGCGAGGACGAGCGCGAGCGCAAGCGGCACGACCAGATCGCCGCCGACCTCGTCGCCCGCCGCGGCGAGATCGGCCTCGCCGAGCTGTTCGTCATCGAGGAGTATCCCAAGGACCTGATGGCCTTCTACGGCCAGGGCTATTCCATCTCGCGGTTCCTGATCGAGATCGGCGGCCGGCCGCGCTTCCTCCGCTTCGTCCGCGACGGCCTCCGCTCCGGCTGGGATGAGGCGACCATCGAGCACTACGGCCTCTCCGACGTCCGCGAGCTGGACCGCGCCTGGCGCTCCTGGCACCGCGGCCTCCTGGCCGACCGCCGCACCCCGCCCCCCAACGACCCCGTCCTCGCCTACGGCGACGCCCCCCAGCCCATCGACTCCCCGCGACGCACCGCCCGGCCCTGACGGGCCCCGTCGCCTTGGCTCCGTTCGTAGGAATCGTCCTTCCCTTGGATGCGGTTCAAGGTGTTGAGGCTTAATATCTTGCGTCGCTGAAAATCTGGGTTCGCTCGTCGTTTTCGAAGCGTCGATTTTCATCGCTCCCGCCGGGCTGATCGCCGCGACGTTCGGCCCGACCGCCTTCCGCCGATCCCCAACGACGTCCCCTCTCCCGCCGGGAGAGGGTGGCCCGAAGGGCCGGGTGAGGGTCGTCGGAGTTCGGGAAAAGCGCCGCCATCGAGCCCTTCTCCCTCAAGGGTGCTCCGTCGAAGGCACTCGGGATGAGAGCGATGAACGGCCTTCCCCCCTGGCGGGGGAAGGTGGCCCGAAGGGCCGGATGAGGGGGAGGACGAGCACGACGGCCGTCGGGATCCCGGGCCGGTCGGGCGGGCCTTCGGATCCCGACGGCGCCCGTGCTGCGCGTCCCCCTCATCTGACGCCTTCGGCGTCTATCTTCCCCCGCGAGGGGGGAAGACCGTGCTCGACTCGCATCGGCATGTTTTCGATGGAGCACCCTTGAGGGAGAAGGCCGTCGTCGTTCGGCTTGCTCGGCCTTCGCGCCCGGCATGCCCTCCGCGCCCCGGCGACCCTCACCCGCCGCTGCGCGGCCGCCCTCTCCCGGCGGCAGAGGGGACGACATGGGCGACCTGGATCGATGCTCGTATCTGGTGCTCTTGAGGCGAATCGGTCCCGCGGGGGCCTCGCCCCGGGGGCGACTCCGCATGCCGGTCCTGCCGGACGGCACCGGTCCTCGCACGTCATTCCGTCGTCGAATTGTCAAAGATCGGAACGCCCATCATCGACGTAAGATCGCGGCGCCTCGCGTCGCGATTTCAGGAATCCGGAAAAAAAGACGGCCGTCGCCGGCTCGTGCGGCGAGGGCCCGGCGACGACGCGTAGGCCCTCGATCGGGCCGGCGGGTCGTGCTAGGATCCTCGCCATCTCTCGGCCCGCAGAACCGGGGCGGGCCGATCCCTTCCGGATGATTCCTGTCTCGGGGTGAGAGACCATGTGGATCGCGCTGCTCGCGATGGGTCTGGTCGGCGTCGCGGCCGAGGACGGGGCGACGCCGCTGTTCGACGGCAAGAGCCTCGACGGCTGGGTGGCCGAAGGGGCGTCGGAGACGGTGATCGACGGCGCGAAGGCCCCGGTGTGGGTCGTCGAGGACGGGCAGATCGTCTGCCGGGGGAAGGGGTTCGGATTCCTGCGCTACAAGGAGCGCGAGTTCGACGACTTCACGTTCCACGTCGAATTCCGCATGGCCCCGAAGTGCAACAGCGGCATCGGCGTCCGGACCCGCCCGTTCGACCCGGCCGACTCGCGCGGGACGCGGCCCTCGCTCTACTCGTATGAGATCCAGCTCATCGACGACGTGGGCAAGGCCCCGGACGTCCACAGCAGCGGCTCGCTCTACCGCTACGTGGCGCCCCGCGAGAACGCCCTGAAGCCGGCCGGAGAGTGGAACGCCCTCGACGTGACGTGCCAGGGCCCGCGCATCCGGGTGGTGCTGAACGGCAAGACGATCCAGGACGTCGACCAGCGCGAGGTCGCGGCGATCAAGGACAAGCCCCTCCGCGGCTACGTCTGCTTGCAGAACCACGGCGGGACCATCGCGTTCCGGACGGTCGAGATCCGGGACGTGAAGCCGGATTGAGCGAGAACGACCCCGGGCTTTCGGCCGATCCCCAGTCGCGCTCGGTCGTCGAAGAACGGTGAAATCGACGCCCTCCTCGCCGTGATCTTCCCCGATGCACGGTGGTAAAGGTCGGATCCCGTCCGCGTACTGTCTCTGGGATCGTGGCGGTCGGCGAGTCGGTGGGCCGGGCCGCCCCGCGCAGGCACCAGGGAATCTCACCCGAGAGGTCGTCATGAAGCTGATGCATGGGGTCGTCGCGCTGCTAGCCTGTGTCGGGTTCGGGCAGGCCGCGACGGCGGTTGCGGAGGGGCCGGCCGCCTCGCTCCTGCGGCTGGAGGTCCGCCCAGGCGCCCCCCAGGATCCGCCGGTGGATGAGCTGGAGGCCCTGATCCTGCTCCGTCCCGGCACGGATGAGGTCGAGCTGGAGATCCGGGCGGTCGACGACTCGCCGAGCCCCGCCGATGCGGAACCGGCTCCGGATCGTCCGAGGGTCTCGTATCTTGAGGGCGAAGGGGATGCGTACAGGGCCGCCGACGGGACGTTCCGGACGACCGCCAAGGCGAGCCGGCCGGGCGGCGACGCCCTGGTCGAGGTCGTCGTCCGGATCCCTCACTCCGCGATCCGGGCCGGCGCGGGCGTGAGGATGATGCGCTACACGGTGTCGGGGCGCATCGGGAGGGAGGACGTCTTCTTCGCCTCCACCCGACCCATCCCCGTCCCCGCGCTCCGCGTGCCCCCCCCCGCGGAGGTCGAAATCGCTCCGGTCCCCCCCGCCGAGCCGACGCCTCCCCTCGACGAGACGCCCCGCGTCCTCCCGACCCCGCAGGTGCCCGTTAAGACGTTGCCGGCCCCGCAGGCGCCCGCCAAGACGGCGCCGGCGCCCATGGCTCCCCCCTCGCCGGAGGTCGGGTTCGCGCCCCGTTCCGCTCCCGCCCCCCAGGCCCCGCTCGCGGCACCCGCCTCGCCGTTCCGGGCCTGGAAGACGCGGCCGGTCCACTTCGCGACCAACCGGAATCTCGTGGCCCTGGGAGGCACTCCCTCGCAGCGCTTCGGCGATCAGGTCGGGGACGGGGTGCGTTATGGATCGTGCACGGTGAACGTCCCGGTCGAGAGGAAGCCGGGCACCCTGGACCTCCCGGGGCGCGGCGAGGCCGCGGATCCCTCGCGCCACTTCCTCATCCTCGGGGAGACCGTGCGGTTCCTGGACGACGCCGCCTTCCGCGGCCTGGTCCGGGGGGCCGACACCGGGCGCGACGTCCTGGTCTACGTCCACGGCTTCAACACGGCCTTCGACTTCGCCGTGGTGAGGATGGCCCAGGTGGTCGAGGACCTGGAATTCGCGGGGACGCCGGTCGTCTTCTCGTGGCCCGCCCACGAGGTCGCCGTCCCGTGGCCGTCCGACTACTCCCAGGACGAGGCCAACGCCGAGAGGAGCTATGGGGCGCTCGCCCGGGTGTTCAAGACGCTCGTCGAGGAGCAGGAGGCGAGGCCGGCCGACCGCCGCGGCAAGATCCACGTCATCGCGCACAGCCTGGGTAACCGCGTGACCATGCGAGCCTTCTCCATCCTGGATACCCTGCTGCCGGCGGGCTCGAAGCCGATGGGGCAGGTGGTCCTCGCCGCGCCCGACGTCTCGATCGAGGACTTCACGCAACTGCAACCGACCATCGAGCGGAGGTCGGAGCGGGTGTCGCTCTACTTCAACCCCAACGACCAGGCCCTCTGGGCGTCCTACATCAGGCATGGGCGCGAGCGAAGGGCCGGGAACTCGGCGCAATTCCTCCGGAATCTGGACAACATCGATGCGGCCCAGGTGGAAACGGAGATCCTGGGGCACGGCTACTGGTCGGCCGCCCGGCCGGTCCTCCAGGACCTGCACCTGCTGATCACGATGGGATGGGAGCCCGCCCGCCGCGTGCCGACGGTGCTCCAGGCGTTCACGAGGCCCCAGCCCTACTGGGGGTTCCCGGCCCCGCCGTCCTACTGGCCGTTCTGGTGACGCTCGAGCCGGCCGGGGCCCGCGGAGGTCCCGGCCGGCTCGCGGCCGGATTTCAGCCCAGGGCCGCCAGGACGGCGTCGCCGACCTCGCGGGTCGTCGCCTTGCCGCCCAGGTCGGGCGTGCGGGGGGAGCCGGCGGCGAGGACCGCGGCCACCGCCTGCCGGACGCGGTCGCCGGAGGCCGATGCGCCGACGTGGTCGAGCATCATCGCCACGGAGAGGACGGCGGCCAGCGGGTTGGCGATCCCCTTGCCGGCGATGTCCGGGGCCGAGCCGTGGACCGGCTCGAACATGCTGGGGGCGGTCTTGTCCGGGTTCAGGTTCCCGGACGCCGCCAGCCCCATCCCGCCCTGGAGGACGGCGCCGAGGTCGGTGATGATGTCGCCGAACATGTTGGTCGTGACGATGACGTCGAACCACTCGGGGTTCGTCACCATCCGCATGCAGCAGGCGTCGACGTGCATGTACGACGGCTTCACGTCGGGGTAATCCGCCGCGACCTCGTTGAACGCGCGCTGCCAGAGGTCGTGGGCGAAGGTCAGGACGTTCGTCTTGGCGACGAGCGTCACCTGCCGCGTGTAGCCCCTGGCGCGGTCGGCGTCGGACAGGCCGGCGAACGCCCCCTTCTCGCCGCGACGGCGGGCGGCCTCGAAGGCGTATCGGATGCAGCGCTCGACGCCGGCGCGGGTGTTCATGGAGGTCTGGATCGCGACCTCCTCGGGTGTCCCCTTGTAGGTGAAGCCGCCGGCGCCGACGTACAGGTCCTCGTTGTTCTCGCGGACCACCACCATGTCGATCTGCTCCGGGCCCTTGCCCGTGACGGGGCAGGGGGCGCCGGGGAAGAGCCGGACGGGGCGGAGGTTGATGTACTGGTGGAAGTCGAACCGGAGCTTCAGGAGGACGCCCTTCTCCAGCACGCCCGGCGGCACGCCCGGGTGGCCCACGGCGCCGAGGAGGATCACGTCGCAGCCGCGCAGGCGGTCCTGCTCGCCGGCGGGGAGGACCTCGCCCGTCTTGAGGAAGCGCTCGCCGCCCAGGTCGAAGTGGGTCAGCTCATAGGCCAGGCCGTCGCGGGCGGCCACCTTCTCCAGGACCTTCAGGCCGACCTCGGTCACCTCGGGCCCGACGCCGTCGCCGGGGATCACGCCGATCTTCAGCAGGGACATCGCCGCTCCAGACGCTTCGATGGGTTCGAAAAGAAGAGGAGGGCCGTCCCGCTCGGCTGCACTCGCCGCGCGGCCGGCCCGTTCCCGCTCGATGATACCGCACGCCCGGGGCGGTCACAAGGAAGCCGGCGCGGGCGTCAATCGCCGCCCTTCTCGCCGGCCGACGCCCTGGACAGCAACTCGGGGATCAGGGCCTCCAGCTTGCCCCGGGCCGAGGTGGAGGCCAGGTTGCCGTCGGGGCCGACGACGAACAGGCGGGGGATCGCGTTGATGCCCCACGAGCGCGAGAAGTCGCCGTCCCAGCCCTTGCCCTGGTAATACTGAGGCCAGCCGATCTCATTCTTCGCGACGAACTCCTTGAGCTTGGTCAGCCCCTTGCCGCCTTCCTCCGGTTGGTCGAGGGAGACGCCGATGAACTCGACGCCCTTGTCCTTGAAGTCGGCGTAGAGCTTCTTCATGTTGGGCATCTCGGCGACGCAGGGGCCGCACCAGGTGGCCCAGAAGTCGACGACGACGACCTTCCCCTTGAGGTCGGCCATGCGGACCGCCCGGCCGGTGGTCGCGTCGGTGAACTCCAGCTCGAACGGCTTGCCGATCGCCTCGCGCTGGCGGCGGGCGGCCTTCACGCGGCCGGCGACGTCGGGGAAGTCCTTGAGGATGCGGTCTTCCAGCGCCGTCCTCCGGGCCCCGTCGCCGACGCGCTCGGAGGCGGTGAACAGGAGGCCGCCGACCCGCCTGTCCCCCCTCGGGGCGATCTCGGCGAAGGCTTCCACGGCCTTGACGAGCCCGTCCGGGTCCGAGACGGTCCGGATCGCGTTCCGAGCCTTGATATAGGCCCCCTCGACGCGCAGCCCGGCGTCGCCGGTCTTCTCGACGGCCTCCTCGATCTCCTTGTCCAGCTCGTCCACGCCCCCGAACGGATCTTCGAACATCGCCTGCCAGCGCTCGGGGAGGAGCCCGGGGAGGCGGGGGTTCCTGGGGTCGATCCTGAGCAGCTCCAGGATCAGGCCGGAGCGCTTCTTGCGACCCTTCTGCAGCTCATCGAGGTAGGTTTCGATGTAGGCGCGATCCTCGCGCTTGTCCTGGTCGAACCGAGGGGGCTTGACGTCGTCGATCTCCTTGACGACGGCGTCGCCGGTCCGGCCGTCCTCGCGCGCGACGGCCGGGGCGGCGAGCGCGATCAGGGCGACCGCGACGGGGGCGGAGACCATTCGGGGGATCACGGCGGCTCCTTCTTCAATCCGGTGAGGGGCGGCCCGAGGGGCGATCCCCGGGGACTCGGACAGGAAAGTTCACGTTAAGCTCGCGGGCCTCCGACCGTCAACGGGCGACGCCGGCCGGGAGGGGCGACACAAACCGCGGAAAGTCTGGTATCCTTCATCTGGGGTCTTCGGGATCCCGTCGGGGTCCGCTCACGTCTCGGCCCCGTCCTGGATGGATGAAGCCTTCACGATCGATCCGTTGGTTTCCAGACAACGCCCCGCCGGCGGAGACGCTCCGGGCGCGGGCGCGGAGACGTTGCATGGCCGCACCAACCGAAGCCGAGAGGACCGGCGCGACCACGTCGAACACGGCCGGGTCGAGCCCCGGCGCCGCGTCTTCTTCCTCGCGCGACGCCCGCGGGCTCTCGGCGCTCGACGAGTCGAACCTGGAGCGGTCGATCATCCGTCGCGGGCTCGCCACGCCGGCCGAGGTCGAGGCGTGCAAGGCGTACCGGGCCAAGCTCGCCGCCCAGGCCCCGGGGGACGCCGTCGCCCCCGCGCCGGCGCAGAGCCTCCTCGACGTCATGGTCGGCGCCAAGGTGCTGACCAAGGGCCAGATGGCCCGCCTGCTCCAGGAGCGCGGGGCGGGGGCCAAGAAGCTGGAGATCCCCGGCTACACGATCCTGGAGAAGCTGGGGAAGGGGTCGATGGGCGTGGTCTTCAAGGCCCGCCAGAACAGCGTCAACCGGATCGTCGCGATCAAGATCCTGCTCGACGGCCTGGCCCAGAACAAGGAGTTCATCCGCCGGTTCGAGCGCGAGGCCCAGATCGCGGCGAAGTTGTCGCACAACAACATCGTCAACGCGATCGACGCGGGGGAGGCCGGCGGCCGGTACTTCTTCGTCATGGAGTTCGTCGAGGGGCCGACGATCAAGGACTTCCTCGACAAGAACAAGGTGTTCGAGGAGAAGGACGCCGTCCGGATCGCCATGGCCGTCGCCGAGGCCCTGAAGCACGCCAACCAGCGCGGGCTGATCCATCGCGACGTGAAGCCCGAGAACGTCATCCTGACGAAGGACGGCGGCGTGAAGCTCGCCGACCTGGGCCTCGCCCGGCTCACCGGCGACGAGACGTGGGGCCTGTCCGAGGCCGGCATGGCCATCGGCACCCCCTACTACATCAGCCCCGAGCAGGTGCGCGGGCAGACCGACGTGGACATCCGGGCCGACGTCTACAGCCTGGGCGCCACCCTCTATCACATGGTGACCGGCCGGGTCCCCTACGGCGGCGACACCCCGGCCGAGGTGATGCGCAAGCACGTCGACCCCCGCGTCGACCTCGTGCCGCCCGACCACCTCAACACCAACATCTCCAGCGGCCTCGGCATGGTGATCGAGACCATGCTCGCCAAGAACCGCGAGAACCGCTACACCACGCCCGACGACCTCATCCTCGACTTCAAGTGCCTGCTCCAGGGCGACAGCCCGATGATCGCCGGCCAGAAGCCCGACAGCCTGGAGGCCCTCGCGGAAGGCGACGCCGACGACTACGCCCCCACGACCGTCGACGAGGGACGGATGGCCGAGATCGCCTCCTACGTCAACGCCCGCAACCAGATCATCGCCGCGCTGGCGGTCGTGCTGGCGCTCTCGATGGTGACGAACGTGCTGTTCCTCGTGGCGCGGTGACGCGCGGGCGAAGGCCCCGAACCGACGCGAGCCGCCCCATCCCGCGCGGGATGGGGCGGCTCGCGTCGGTTCGAAGGCGGCCCGGGGCCCCCGGTCAGTTCTTGCTGAAGTCGAGGACGTTGGCGCTCGACTTGCCGAGCGGGTTGCGGACGAACCGGCGGTGGCAGCAGGGGCAGAGGTCGAAGCGGAAGGACCGGCGGCGGCAGGCGTCGTCCGCCGGGTCCTGGCTGGCGAAGGCGTCGTCGCGGCGGATGAGGTCGGCGACGGCCTCCATCGGGTCGTCGTCGAGGTCTTCTTCCTTGATCTCGTTCGGGTCGAAGCCGGGATAGGCTTCCATCTTGACCACGAAGCGGTCTTCGCCGGAGGAGGTGATATCCTTGCCGCAGAGATCGCACGTGAAGTGGACCATCAGCGTTTCATCCTCAAGTGCCACGCGCCGGTGAGAGGCCGGCCCAGATCGATCTGGCTCGATCTTAACCGGCGGGCTCGGTTCCGTCCAAGCCCCCTTCCATCAATCCGCATCGGGGGCGTCGTGTCAAGGCGAGAAGCGCCGTCGCGAGCGCCGCGGCCGACGCCGCGAGCCCCGCGCGGAGGGGGGCCGGCCGATACGTCAACGCGATATCGTGTCTTCCCGGCGTGACTTGTATCGATATGAAAGTCTCGGCGTATTTCCCCACGACGGCGGGCTCGCCGTCCACCGTCGCCGACCATCCCGCGTCCCAGGTCTCGCGGACCACCAGCCGCGTCGCGGGGCCCTCGGCGTCGACGTCGACGCGGATCGCGGACGGCGTCGAGGACGGCGTGATCGTCGCGCGCCCGGGGCCCTCCAGCCCGATCCTGGCCGGGGAGTCCAGGTGGGCGATCCAGGCGTCGCCGACGCGCTCGACGGCCACGAACTGCGAGGGGTCGGGGGGCGGCGTCGCGGCGACGATCGCGCCCACGGCCGCCTCGCGGAGCCTCGGCAGCGCCCGCCCGACCGTCCGCCACGAGACCGTCCGCCGGCTGCTCCGGGCCTCGTCCGTCTCCTCGTAGAGCGGCTCGAAGAAGTCGAGGCTGCGCGATAGTTCGACCGAGTCGTAGTTCCGGACGTCGCCGAGGCCGAACCGCATCAGGGTGTTCGGCGGCAGCTCCTCGCCCACGCCGATCGCGCGGCGGCCTTCGGTCAGGATCTCGCGGAGCCGCGCGACCACCGGCGGCTGGAACTCGTGGACCTCGCGATTGATCGCCGGGTTGAGCCCGACGCCGAACGCGAACAGGTCGGCGAGCGTCGCGGCCAGGAGCAGCGGCGGCGCGATCCGCGCGACCCCGGCGCGACGCCTCGCCAACTCGGCCGTCGCGACCATCGCCAGGAACGCCGCCCCGGCCGTCGCGAGGTAGCGGGGCGTGAAGTCCAGCATCGCCCGGACCTGGCGGTCCCCCCGTCGCGACGCCTCGCCCGGGTCGGCCGGGACGGCCGCGTCGCGATAGTGGCGCTCGGCCCGGGCCCTCATGGCCGGCGCGGCCATCGGCGCGGCGACGGCTCCCCCCAGCAGGAGGATCCCCGCCGCGGCCCAGGCGCAGGACCAGCGTCGCGAGAGCCTCGCCCCTCGCGTCATCGCGTCGATCCCGATCGCCCCCAGGAACGTCAGGGCGAACGCCACCCAGAGCGTCAGGCGACGGTTGTCGGTCACGCCCACGACGGGCAGGGCCCGCAAGAGGTTGTCGACCGGCGGGACCTTGAACGCGCCGAGGAAGCCGACCCCCAGGAGCAGCAGGAGGAACCGCGTCTCGGTCTTCCGCCTCGCCGCCGTCGCCGCCAGCGGCGCCAGCCAGGCCAGCGTGGCCAGCCCGGCGAACCCCCCGGCCGACTCGTTCAGGTTGTTCACCCCCAGCCCTCGCGCGAGGTTGGGATGGCCCCTCCGCTGGCTGCCGTAGAGGTAGGGTAGGGCCGTGCAGGCGGATTCGAGGACCCTCGGCCGGCTCAGCCGCCACCACGGCGGATGCTCGCGATGCCGCTCGCCCCAGACCGGACTCCTGGTCAGGTAATCGCCCAGGGCGATCACCTGCGCCGAAGCGATCCCGATCCCCAGCGCGATCCCGAGCGTCCACGCCAGGGCGGGGCGTCGGCGATCGGCCGCCCCGGCGAGTCGCCAGGCCGCGAGCAGGCCCGTCGCCAGCAGCACATGGGCGCTCGTCTGGACGTGCCCGGCGACCAGCACGCCCCCCACGGCCAGCGCGAGTAGGCCGGCGGACCTCGAACTCGGCTTCGAGAGGGCGCGGTCGGCGGCGAGCAGCAGCCAGGGGAGCCAGATCGCGGCCGGCGTCACGGGGTAGAGGAGCCAGACGACGAGGAAGCCGCAGAACGGGAAGCCGAGCCCGGCGAACCATCGTCCCCAGGGGCCGAGCCCCCAGCACCGCGCCAGTAGGAACGCGCCGAGGCCGGCGAACCCCAGCCGGGCGGCGGCTGTCCACGCCAGCGCGGCGGGCCACGGGCCCAGGAACACGATCAGGTTGAACGGGTCGAACACCGCGCTCTGGCCGTTGGCGATGAGCGGGGCTCCGCAGCCGGCGAACGGGTTCCAGGCGGGGAGCCGGCCGGCCCGGACCTCGGCCCGCTCGAAGGCCAGCCATGGCTGGAACTGGAGGACCGGATCCATCAGGAGCCGGTTCTCGGGCTCGTAGGGCGCGGCGTCGGGGTCGCGGAAGCTCGCCTGGACGAGCAGGACGTCCGCGGGGCTGAGGACCCGGCCGGGGCGGAGGGCGTCGTGGAAGAAGGCGGCGATGCACGCCGCCAGGACGACGCCGAATGCGGCGCACTCCGCTCGTGGCGACATGGCGAGGGTTCCCGATCCCTGGGTGCTCGATCCTCCCGAACGCCGGCAGGATACGCCCGACCGGCCGCCCCGGGCAAGTCGAAGGCGAGGTCGGGCTTGAAAGTTGCGACGATGTCGGGATAATGAGACTCTTCCCGCGGTCGTCCCATGCGCCTCGTCGCCGGGATCGCCCCGCGGGCCTCGCGATCGGCCCGACGACACGCCAGCCCGGAACGGGACCCGCGACGGCAGCCTCTACAAGCCACGGTATCGCAAAGCAGACGGCGCCCCCGGGCGTCGCCAGGGCAGGAGTTGGAACGATGGGCCGCGAGTGCCAAGTCAGCGGGAAGAAGACCTCGTTCGGCAACCACAAGACCGAGCGCGGCAAGGCGAAGTACCTCGGCGGCGTCGGCAAGAAGACGACCGGCATCAGCCGCCGCACCTTCAAGCCCAATTTGCAGTGGATCCGCGTCTGGCTGCCGAACGGCACCACGACCCAGGTCCGCGTCGCCACCTCGGTCATCCGCAGCGGCCAGCTCACCCTTGAGGTCGACGGCAAGGTCCAGACCTTCCCGCTCATCAAGGCGTCCAAGGGGAGCGCCGAGGCCCGCGCCAATCTGAAGAACCTCTACCCGATCTGATCGCCTTCGGCGTTCGGCGGGCTGATTGCGATCGAGCCTCGCCCCGGGAAGCCGGCGCGAGGCTTTGTCATGCGCCGATCGTGGCGAGGGCGACGGGCGACCCGAGGATTTCGGCGCGAGGCGCGCGAAGACGCCGAACCATCGGGATATGGCTCGGCGGATCCGCGTCGAACGAATGCGTGTCGAGGTCGACTCAGGCCAGCGCCATGCGGCCGGGGGTGCCGTTCTTGAGGTGCTCGGCGAGGCATTCCTCGTGCACCTTGTGCGTGGGGACCGACTGCTTGCACATGGGGCAGACGGTGAGGTTGATCGGGGTCAGGGCGTCGTGACTCCGTCGCTTCCCCTTGGCGGACTTGGATTTGCGTCTCTTCGGTACGGCCACGTCAGAATCTCCCGACTTCAATGCGCTCGGCGCGAACTGGGACGAAAGGACCATTATCCCGATTCCGGCGGGAATTGCAACTCGTCCGCGGCCCATAAAGACAGGCGGCCTTGTTTCCGGGGGGAGGACCGAGTAGAATCGTCGATTCAAAATCCCGGGGAGCGAGAGCACGGGACGGCAAGAGCAGAGTTGGAGTCGATCGAATGTCGCTGGACAAGAGTCTCAAGAAGGCGGGCGGCCTGGGCCGTCAGCGCAACGTCCTGACCCGCCCGGAGCGCCTGGCCCTGCTCCAGGAGGATGAGAAGTGGACCCACGGGAACGGGGTCTACAACCTGCCGAAGACCAAGTCGCGCCGCCTGGCCCCCGGCCAGTCCGGGCCGAAGCGCCCCGACGCGAAGTGAGCCGACCGCTCCTCCCCGAAGCGCGGTCTTGCCATCCCCGGCCCCCGGCCGGGGATTTCGTTTAGTCCCGCGTCCTCTCCCCAGACGAGAGCCCGGACCACGATGGTCATCCCCGTCACCCTCACGGCATACTGCGCGCTGATCGTCGCCGTCAGCCTGCTGGGGGGGCTGGCCCCGCTCGCCCTGGTCCTCTCGCACACGCGACTCCAGGTCTACCTCAGCTTCGCCGCGGGCACCATGCTCGGCGCGGCGTTCTTCCACATGCTCCCCGAGGCCGTGGCCATGGGGGGGCCGGATACGGTGAAGTGGGCCTCGCTGGGCCTGCTCGCGCTCTTCCTGCTGGAGCGATTCTTCGCCTATCACCAGCACGAGCCGGCCGAGGTCGCCCATCATCATCACGGCCATGACGAGGCCGGGGAGCACCTCGCGCCCGCCCTGTCCTGGGGCACGGCCACGTTCGGCCTGGCCGTCCACTCGCTGATCGGCGGCGTCGCCCTGGCCACCGCGGTCGTCGCCGACGCCAAGGAGCAGGGGCGGGTCGGGGGGATGGCCTGGGGCGTCTTCCTGGCGACCGTCCTGCACAAGCCGGCCGACGCCATGACCGTGGTCTCCCTGATGCTCCGCGCGGGGGTCGCGCCGCGGCTGGCCCACCTGGTGAACCTGGGGTTCGCGCTCATGATCCCGGTCGGGGCCGGGCTCTTCTTCGTCGGCGTCGACCGCCTGGGCCCGTCGAACGCCGAATCGTTGACGGCCGCCGCGCTGTCGTTCTCGGCCGGGACGTTCCTCTGCATCTCGCTCTCGGACCTCCTGCCGGAGCTGCAATTCCACGCCCACGACCGGCTCAAGCTGTCGGTCGCGCTGCTGGCCGGCTTTCTGCTGATGGCCGCCACGTCGACCCTCGAATAGGACCGAGTCAAGCCGTCGCCCTCGCGGCGTCGATCTCCAAGGGGACGAGCCCTGGGGAGATCGGCGACCCGAATCGCGAGGCGGCGGCCATGTTTCGACTCGACCTTCCTCGACGCGGTCGCGCATCCCGCTTCGTCTTCGCGGCGTGCCTTGCATGCTGCGTCGGCTGCGCCGGGCGCGACGGATCGCGACGAGGTTCGCGCCCCTGGAGCCCCGAGGCCGAGGGGACGACGATCGGTCGGGACCTGCGGGCCGCTCCCCGGGGGAGCGTCGCCCCCGCCACGTCCCTCGGCGTCGACCTGGTGGACGGCCGTCGCGATCGTGACGCGGCCTTCGCACGCGCGGATTACGAGCCCGCCGCGGGCGACGACCATCCCGGTCGCTGACGTCGCCTCGTGGGATTGGCGCCGGCGATCGATCCAGCCCGGATAATCGCTTCAGTCGCGCGCGCCGGATGACGATCACTTCGAATGCACGTCGTCGGCTTCCCGGATTCCGGAAGGGAGGCCGGCGCATTCGCCTCGGAGGTCTCGTCTCGATGCCGCCTCGCCGAATGTCAGGGATGTCGCCGGGGATCTCGACGGGCCTGGCGGCCCTGGGGCTCCTGCTCGGGAC
>MKTT01000100.1 GCA_001898385.1 Planctomycetales bacterium 71-10 | reverse complement strand
ATCAGCCGGGGACGGCGGCGCCGGACGTCGGCCCGCCGGCAGCGGTCGCGGCCCCGTCGGCCTCCGGCGGCGTCGCGGCCCCGGGGCAGTCGCTCCCGCCGAATCCGCCCCCGATGGCCCGGTACAACGTCCCCGCGCCGCTGGAGAGTAAGAAGGTCAACGCGAAGTTCGGCCCCGGCTTCGAACTCCGCAGCGACGACGACGAGTACATCTTCCAGTTCCACAACCTGACGCAGGTTGAATATCGGGGCTATCAGCAGGGCGGCCACGCCACCGCGCGCGACAGCTTCCTGATCCCTCGCCAGTGGTGGATGTTCAGCGGACGGATCACGAAGCCCGTCGGCTACTTCGTCTCGTTCGCGCACGGGTTCGACAACGTGAGCATGCTCGACGTCTTCCTCGACTTCGACATCAACCCGGCGTTCCGCCTCCGCACCGGGCGCTTCAAGACGCCGTTCACCTACGAGTTCCTCGTCGACCCGATCCAGGGCCTGATCCAGCCGGAGCGGTCGATCTTCTTCAACAACTTCGGCCACAACCGCGACCTCGGCGTCATGGCGTTCGGCCGGCTGTTCGACAAGACGTTCGACTACGCGGCGGGCGTCTTCAACGGCACGCGCAACGGCTACGTCGCCAACAGCGACTCCAAGTTCATCTCCGCGTTCGTGAACTGGAAGCCGTTCAACAACGTCGAGGATTCGCCGCTCCAGCACTTCAACCTCGGCGGCTCGGTCTTCGGCGGGGCCAACGACACGACGCCCGTCCCGCAGGTCCTGCGGACCGTGGTGCCGATCGCGGGCAATTCGGTCGCCGGCGTCCCCTTCCTGGGCTTCAACAACAACGTCCGCGAACTCGGGCCGATGACCTTCTGGGACTTCCACACGGCCTGGTTCTATCGGCAACTCGCCGTCATCGGCGAGTGGGGCAGCGGCTTCCAGGACTACGCCCTGACCAATCGGCCGGCCTATCGCACCAACGTCCCCGTCCAGTCGTTCTACGTGCAGGCCGGCTACCTGCTCACCGGCGAGACCCGCAGCGGCCTGGGCACGGTCAAGCCCCTCCGCCCCTTCAACCTGAGCGCCGAGAAGTTCGGCCTCGGTGCCTGGGAGCTGACGGGTCGCTATCAGCTCCTGGACATCGGCCAGGAGGTCTTCTCGGCCGGGCTCTCCGACCCCAACCTGTGGGCGAACCGGCTGAACGTGGTGGACGTCGGATTCAACTGGCACATCAACCAGTATCTCAAGTTCATGTTCGACTGGGAGCACACCGACTTCAACAACCCCGTCTTCTCCGGGGTGCAGCAGTGGAGCAAGACGAACGACCTGTTCATCGCCCGCATGCAGCTCTACTTCTGAGGCGTCGAGCCGGGCCACATCCCCGGGGCCGGCGGATCGTCGCCGATCGAGGGGAGGCCGCGTCGTGAAGCACGCCCCGGACCGGGCGCGGTCGGAACTCATCGACGGGGGCGCACCCGCGGCGGAGGTCCGCGAGATGTACGACCTGCTGGCCGCGAGGCCGGCCCGCATCCGGGGCGATCAAGGCGGCCAACGACCGGCGCCTGGCGAAGATCGAGGAGGTCCGGCCGGGCTCCGGGCGGAAGCGTCGGCCGGAGCGGATCGCCGCGACGAAGGGCCTGGCGATCCAGGCCGGGGCCGCCGTCGCTTCCACGTTCTACGCTTTCACTCCGCGGCGAATCGATAGCCGACGCCCTGCTCGGTGGCGATGTAGCGGGAGCGGGCGGGGTCGTCGCCCAGCTTCCGCCGCAGGCCCGCCACGAAGACACGGAGGTAGTGCGTCTCCTGCGACGCATGCGGCCCCCAGACCTCCCGCAGCAGGAAGCGGTGGGTGAGCACCTTGCCCGAGTGCTTCATGAGCGTGACGAGCAGCTTGTATTCGATGGGGGTCAGGGCGATCCGTTCCTCGCCCACGAGGACCCGCCTCGCCGAGAGGTCGACCCGGAGGTCGCCGATCGAAAGGACCGGGGACTCCGTCCGGCCGGGGCGGGAATGACGCATCGCCGTGCGGATGCGGGCGAGCAGCTCGCTGACGCCGAAGGGCTTGGTGAGGTAGTCGTCGGCACCCTCGTCGAGCGCCCGGACCTTCTGCGCCTCCTGGTCCCTGGCCGAGAGGATGAGGATCGGGGCGGCGAGCCACTCTCGCAGGCGGACGAGGACTTCCTGGCCGTCGATGTCGGGCAGCCCGAGGTCGAGGATCACGAGGTCGGGCGGCTGCCGGGCGGCGAGCTTCACGCCCGACACGCCCGACTCGGCCTCGACGACCCTGTAGCCTGCGGCGGCCAGGGAGGCTCGCAGGAAGCGCCGGATGGGCGGCTCGTCGTCGACGATCAGGATCAGGTGGCTGCCTTCGGGCACGGGCGTCCTCCTCCGTCTCGCTTCCGATCAATCTCCACTCGTCTCGGTTTCGACATGCGGCGGATCTTGCGAGAGGGGGAGCCGCAGGGTGAAACGTACGCCGCCGTCGGGCCGATTAGCCGCCGTGATTTCCCCGCCGTGAATTTTCGCCACGGCTCGGCAGATCGCCAGGCCCAGCCCGCTGCCCCGACCGGCGTCGGCGTGGGAGTCGCCCCGGTGGAACTTCTCGAAGATCCGCTCCTCCGAGCCCGGAGACAAGCCGGGGCCGTCGTCGGCGACGTCGACGATCACCCAACCGGCCTCGGGCCTCGCCGAGATGGAGACGACCGCCTGCGGGGGCGTGTAGCGGGAGGCGTTCTCCAGCAGGTTGACGAACAACTGCTCCAGCAGCAGGCCGTCCACCAGCAGCAGCGGCAGGTCGGCGGGGATCGACACCTCGACCCGTCGATCGCCCAACTCATGTCGGGTGCGGACGAGCGCCGAGCCCACGACCTCCTCCAGGATGTTCCATTGCATCCGGGCGGTCGCCCCGCCCATTTCCAGCTTCGACATCTGGAGGATGTTCTCCAGGAGTCGGTTCAGGCGGCCCGCCTCGTCGGCGATCGTCTCCAGCAATTGACGCCGAATCGGCTCGTCGAAAGCGTCGTTCTGGAGCAGGCCGGTGCTGGCCCCTGCGATTGCGGCGAGCGGCGTTCGCAGGTCGTGGGAGACGCCGCTCAGCAGGGTGTTGCGGACCTGCTCGGCCTGGGCCTGGACCAGGGCTTCCGAGGCGGCGAGCGACATCCGGTCCCGCTCGATCGCCAGGGCGAGCTGGCCGGCGCACGCCTCCAGCAAACGCTTCTGGTCGGGCTCCAGGAGCCCTTCGTTGGGCTCCGCCTTCACGGCGAGCGCCCCGACCGTCTGCTGCGAGGCGGTCAGCGGCACGAACAGGGCGACGGCGTTGGGGAGCGTGTCGGTTCCCGATCCGGCCATCTGGTCGTGCTCCATGACCCATCGGGCCGTCGGTTCGCTCACCGGGTGGGCGGCGACGGCCGAGCCCCGGCCGAAGGCGACCTCCGGCACGCCGCCCGGCTCGCCGAGATAGACCGCCACCTCCCCGTTCGTCAGCTCGGCGACCTTGCGGGCCGCCGCAGCCGCCAGGAAGGCCGCCCCCGAAATCGAGCTGAGCTGCTTGCCCAGTTCGTAGAGCGCCGTGATGCGGCGTTCCCGGAGCCTCCCGCCCTCGACCTGCGCCCTGAGCCTGGCGGTGAGCGTGCTGATCAGCAGGGCGATGGCGAGCATGACCCCGAAGGTCACGAGGTATTCCGTGTCGGCCACGGCGAACGTGTAGCGGGGCGGGACGAACCCGATGTCGAACATCAGGACGGCCACGACGCTCGCCAGGATCGAGGGCGTTCGCCCGCAGACGGCCGCCACGAGGGCGACGGCGGCGAGGAACACCATGGCGACGTTGGCCGAGTGCAGCCCGATCCGATCGACCAAGGCCGCCGCCGCCGTGCCGGCCGCCACGATCGCAGCCCCCTTGAGGTAGGGCCGCCAGTCGGCGGGGGCTGCGGGCGGCCGGGGCCGGGGCGAGCGGGCCGGGTCGCCCTCGCCCCGGACGACGTAGACGTCGATGTCGCCGCTGCGTTCGATCAGCTCATCCACGATCGAGCCGAACAGGAGCCGCCTCCAACGGGGCCGCTCGGTCTTGCCGACGAGGATCTTGGTGACGTTCCGGGAGCGGGCGTAGTCGATCAGCGTGGGGGCGACCTCCTGCCCCGACAGCGTGACGACCTCGGCCCCGAGCCGCTCGGCGAGGCGGTGATGGTCCGCCATGCGGGCCTGCACGACCGGGTCGGCGGCCATGTCGATCCGCTCGACGGCCGCCGCCGTCCAGGGGGCGTCGAGGGCCTGCGCCATCCGCTTGGCGGTGCGGATCACTCGAGCCGTGGACGGGCTGGGGCCGATGCAGACGAGCAGGCGGTCGGCCGTCGCCCAGGGCTCGGAGGCCGACCGCCGCCGCCGTGCGGCTTCCACGTCGGATTGGACCCGGCGTGCCGCCTGGCGCAGGGAGAATTCCCGCAGCGCCACGAGGTTCGACTTCTGGAAGAAGCCCGCCAACGCCCGCTCGGCCTGCTCCGGGAGGTAGACCTTGCCCGCCCGTAGGCGTTCGATCAACTCCTCGGGCGTGACGTCCACCAGCTCCAGGTCGTCGGCCCGCTCGAAGACTCGATCGGGGATCGTCTCGCGCACGGTCACGCCGGTCACGCCGCCGATCACGTCGTTGAGGCTGTCGAGGTGCTGGACGTTGAGCGTCGTCCAGACGTGGATCCCCGCCCCCAGCAGCTCCTCCACGTCTTGCCATCGCTTCGCGTGGCGGGAGCCCTCGGCGTTGCTGTGGGCCAGCTCGTCGACCAGGATCAGCTCCGGCCGACGGGCGAGCGCCGCATCCACGTCGAACTCCTGAAGCGTCACCCCACGGTATTCGACCGGGCGTGGCGGGATCGTCTCCAGTCCCTCCAGAAGCGCCTGAGTTTCGGGCCTGCCGTGCGGCTCGACGTAACCGACGACGACCTCACGGCCCGCCGCCGCCGCCCGGCGGGCCGCTTCCAGCATGGCATAGGTCTTGCCCACGCCCGCCGCATAGCCGAAGAAGACCTTGAGCATCCCCCGGCCCCGCCCGGCCTCTTCGGCCTGGACTTGCCCGAGGAGGGCGTCGGGGTCGGGGCGGCGGTCGATCATGGCCGTTCGGTCGCCTCATCGAGCGAAAGGTTCAGCAGAAGGACGTTCACCCGGGGCTCTCCGAGGATGCCGAATTGACGCCCCTCGGAATGCCGGACGATCAGCGCCCGCACCTCATCTTCCGACATGCCCCGAGCCTTCGCTACACGAGACGCCTGGGCCTCGGCGGACGCCGGGCTGATGTGGGGGTCCAGGCCGCTCCCCGACGCGGTGACCAGGTCTACGGGGATGCCTTCCAGGCCGGGCGCCTCTCGCCGAAGGTCGGCGATCCGGGCCTGCACGCCGTCCTTCAGCGCCGGGTTGAGCGGGCCCAGGTTGGAGCCGCCCGACGAGGCGGCGTTGTACGGGACCGGCGAGGTGGCCGACGGTCGCCCTCGGAAATATCTCGGGCCGGAGAAGGGCTGACCGATCAGCGAGGAGCCGACCGGCCTGCCTTCCCGAACGATCAGGCTTCCGTTCGCCTGGGCCGGGAAGGCGACCTGGGCGACCGCCGTGACGACGAGCGGGTAAGCCACGCCCGTCAGCAAGGTCAACATCGCCAGCATGACGACCGAGGTGCGCAGCGCTTCTTTCATGGGATGGATTCCGTTTGGAGCAATGGACCGTCAGACGGCCCCGATCGCCGACAGCACCAGGTCGATCGCCTTGATGCCGATGAACGGGACGATCAGGCCGCCCAGGCCGTAGACGAGCAGGTTGTCCCGCAGGAGTTGGGCGGCACCGACCGGGCGGTAGCGGACGCCCTTCAACGCCAGCGGCACCAGGGCGATGATGATCAGGGCGTTGAAGATCACCGCCGACAGGATGGCCGAGGCCGGCGACGAGAGCCGCATCACGTCCAGCGACTTGAGCACCGGATACGTCGCGGCGAAGGCGGCGGGGAGGATGGCGAAGTACTTCGCCACGTCGTTGGCGATGCTGAAGGTCGTCAGCGCCCCTCGGGTCATCAGCAGTTGCTTGCCGATGTTGACGACCTCGATGAGCTTCGTGGGGTTGCTGTCCAGGTCCACCATGTTGCCGGCCTCCTTGGCCGCCTGGGTCCCGGTGTTCATGGCGACCGCCACGTCCGCCTGGGCCAGGGCCGGGGCGTCGTTGGTGCCGTCGCCGGTCATCGCCACCAACCGGCCGCCCTTCTGGTACTCCCGGATCAGCGCCAATTTCGCCTCGGGGGTCGCCTCGGCCAGGAAGTCGTCGACCCCCGCCTCGGCGGCGATGGCGGCGGCGGTCATGGGGTTGTCGCCGGTGATCATCACCGTCTTGATCCCCATGCGGCGCAGCTCGGAGAACCGCTCCTTGATGCCCCCCTTGACGATATCCTTCAGCTCGACCGCGCCGAGGGCCTGGGCGTCGCGGCTGACGACCAGCGGCGTCCCTCCCGACCGGGCGATCTCCCGGACCCGCTCGGCGAGCGAATCGGGCGTGACGCCCCCGAGGGACTGGATGTGGCGGGCGACCGCCTCGGCGGCCCCCTTGCGGACGAGCCGGCCGTCGATGTTCACGCCGCTCATCCGGGTCTGGGCGGTGAACGGCACGAACAGGTGCCCGCCCCCCCGGAGTTCGTGCCCTCGGATGCCGAACCGATCCTTGGCGAGGACGACGATGCTGCGCCCTTCGGGCGTCTCGTCGGCGATCGAGGCCAGTTGGGCCGCCTCGGCCAGCTCCCGCTCCGACACCCCCTCCGCCGGGTGGAAGGCCGTCGCCTGGCGATTCCCCAGCGTGATCGTCCCCGTCTTGTCCAGCAGGAGGACGTCCACGTCCCCCGCCGCCTCGACGGCCCGCCCCGACATGGCGACGACGTTCGCCCGGCTCAGGCGGTTCATCCCGGCGATTCCGATCGCCGACAGCAGCGCGCCGATGGTCGTCGGGGCGAGGCAGACGAAGAGGGCGACGAGCACCGTCAGGGTGATCGGCCGGCCCTGGCCCGACGCCTCGACCCCGAATCGCGAATAGGGCAGGAGCGTGGCGACGACGAGGAGGAAGATCAGGGTCAGGGCCGCCAGCAGGATCGCCAGGGCGATCTCGTTGGGCGTCCTCTGCCGCTTCGCCCCCTCGACCATCGCGATCATGCGGTCGAGGAAGCTCCGGCCGGGGAGGGTCGTGACCCGGATCACCAGCCAGTCGGAGATGACCTTCGTGCCGCCGGTCACGGCGCTGCGGTCGCCGCCGCTCTCCCGGACCACCGGCGCGCTCTCGCCGGTGATGGCGCTCTCGTCCACCGAGGCGGCCCCCTCGACGACCTCGCCGTCGGCCGGGATGACGTCGCCGGCGTGGACGATCACCAGGTCGTCCACCTTGAGGTCCGGCGCGGGGACGTCCTCGGACACGCCGGCCCGGCGGTCCACGAGCCGGCGGGCGACGACCTGGGTGCGGGAATTCCGCAGGCTCGCCGCCTGGGCCTTGCCGTGCCCCTCGGCGATCGCCTCGGCGAAGTTGGCGAAGAGGACCGTGAACCAGAGCCAGGCGCCGACCCCGAGGATGAAGCCGGGCGATTCGCCTTCGGCGGCGCCCAGCGATCGGATCCAGAGGACCGTCGTCAGGATGCTCCCCAGGTAGACGGCGAACATCACCGGGTTCTTGACCTGGTGTCGGGGCGCGAGCTTCAGGAGCGAGTCCCGGACCGCCGCGACGAACACCTTGAGATCGAACGTGCGGGCCTGTGCGTGGGAAGTCATGGGGATTCCACCTCGGTCATGCGGGCAGCATGAGATGTTCGACGATCGGCCCGAGCGCCAGGGCCGGGAAGAAGGAGAGGGCCCCCACCACGACGACCACCGCCGCCAGCAGAGCGACGAACAGCGGCGTGTGGGTGGGCAGCGTGCCGGGGCCGACGGGCGTCCGCTTCTTGGCCGCCAGCGCCCCGGCGATCGCCAGGATGGGGATCATCACGCCGAAGCGGCCGACGAGCATCGCCAGGCCCAGGAGCCCGTTGTAGAAGGGGTTGTTGGCCCCCAATCCGGCGAAGGCGCTGCCGTTGTTGTTCGAGGCCGACGAGAGGGCGTAGAGGATCTCGCTGAACCCGTGCGGGCCGGGGTTGGCGACGGCCGCCTTCCCCTGCGGCAGGCTCACGGCGACCGCCGTGCCGACGAGGACCGTCGCACACGGCAGCAGGATCACGAGCGAGGCCATCTTCATCTCGAAGGCCCCGATCTTCTTACCCAAATACTCGGGCGTCCGGCCCACCATGAGCCCGGCGAGGAAGACGGCCACCAGGGCGAAGGCGAGCATGCCGTAGAGCCCCGAGCCGACGCCGCCGAAGATCACCTCGCCGAGCTGCATCAGCCACATCGCCGCCAGGCCGCCCAGCGGCGTGAACGAGTCGTGCATCGAGTTGACGGCGCCGTTGGACGCCGCCGTCGTCGCCACCGCCCAGAGCGCCGACATGTCCGAACCGAAGCGGACCTCCTTGCCCTCCATGTTGCCGCCGGCCTGATCCACCCCCAAGGCCGCCAGGGCCGGGTTGCCCCGACCCTCCGCCACGACGGCCAGGCCGATCATGGCGACGAAAACGATCGTCATGGCGGAGAGGACGGCCCACCCTTGCCGACGGTCGCCGATCATCTCGCCGAAGGTCAGGCAGAGCGCCGCCGGGATGAGGAGCAGGGCCAGCATTTCCAGGGAATTCGACAGCGGCGTTGGGTTCTCCAGGGGATGCGCCGAGTTGGCGTTGAAGAAGCCGCCGCCGTTGGTCCCCAGTTGCTTGATCGCCACCTGCGAGGCCGCCGGGCCGACGGCGATCCGCTGGGTCTTCGTCTCCTTGCCGTCGACGCCCGGACCGGGCTCGACGAGCGTGATCTCCCGATAGGGGGAGAACGTCTGGACGACGCCCTGCGAGACGAGGACGAGGGCGAGCACGAGCGACAGCGGCAGCAGGATGTAGAGGGTGCTGCGAGTCAGGTCGACCCAGAAGTTGCCGATGGTGTCCGAGTCATGGCGTGAGAAGCCCCGGATCAGGGCGGCCAAGACCGCCATGCCCGCCGCCGCCGAGACGAAGTTCTGCACCGTCAGGGCGAGGGCCTGCGTCAAGTAACTCATCGTCGCCTCGCCGCCGTACCCCTGCCAGTTCGTGTTGGTGCCGAAGCTGACGGCGGTGTTGAACGCCGAGTCGGCCGAGACGGCGGGCAGGCCCTCGGGATTCAGCGGCAGGACGCCCTGGAATCGCTGGAGTGCGTAGACGGATACGATGCTCACCAGGCTGAAGCCCAGCAGGGCCGTGGCGTACCGTCGCCAGCCTATCTCGGCCTCCGGGGCGATCCCGGCGATCCGATAGATCAGCCGTTCCAACGGTCGCAGGAAGGCGACGATCCGGGGGATGCGCCCCTCGTAGACCCCCGCCATGAAGAGGCCGAGGGGCCGGGCGCACGCCCCGAGCGCCAGGAGATAGAGGCCGATCTGGATCAGGCCGGAGGTCGTCATGAGAACCACTCCGGTTTGAGGAGGGCGACGAGGAGGTACCCCGCCAGGAATGCCGCCGTCGCCGATGCCGCGAGTTGCGTCCAGTCCACGTTCAAGCCTCCCCTCGAAGTCGATCGATCAGGCGGATCGACAGCCCGCACGCCCCGAAGAACGCCACCACTGCGACCAACCAGGCGATATCCATAACCCGTCCCCCGTCCACGATGACCTGGGCTCATTAGACCCAAAGGCGGGTCAAACGGGCGTCAAAGTCGCGTCCTGGGGCGCAAAGAATGCGTCAAGGTTGATCGAGAAGGAGTTCGCGCGGGAGAGGCGCCCAGGGATGACGAGAGGGCCGGGGTGGCGCGTCTTCAGGAGGAAGTCTCCGACGAAATGGGCCGCGACGTTCCATGTGCCGGAATGGCTGGAATCGGAAGTCCGGCGCCGGCGGGACGAGGTCGAGGCCGACGGGAACGGCGGGCGACTCCACAGCGGCCCCGAGCCGCCGACGCCGGAGTACTCGAGGCTGCGGGCCGCCCGAGGAGACGTCATGCAAGCGGCGTGTGGCCCGACGGGTGTCCGCAGTGGAGCCGGTTCAGTTCTCCGCTGTACCCTGGATCGCCGGGGTCTCGGGCGCCCCATCCCCGGCGCCCCGCTGTGACGGCGGTGAGGCTTGGATTCCTCGGAGTTTTCGGCGAGCCGCTACGTCGGGTCGAAGGGTCGGCACCGGTAGGTGTCCGCGAGGCGCCGGCGCGATGCGTCGCGAGCGTCGCGGAGGCCCTCCCGAGACAGTCGCATCCTCGCGAGGATGGCAGGCCGAGTCCGCGCGGCGTCGGCGAGTTCCCGGCGCCGTATCGCGGACTCGGCCTTGGAAAGATTGATGATCTCCTTCGCGTCCGGCGGCATGTGGCCGGACCTCCCGTGCGATCTTACGCAACGGCGAGGTCGGGGTCGCGATCCATCCGCGGCCGCGGGACGTTTCTTCGGAAAGCCCCGCGCAGCCGAGGGGAAGTCTGTCGGAGGGGCGGGAGGGTGGCCTTGAATCGCGCGGGCGAGCCCGCCTCGTCATTTCCGACGAAGGGCTCGCCGTTCGCCGACGATGTCGACTCCCGGCGGCGGGTGCTGGCCCCGGCCCCTCTCCTCGGCTACAGTCGCGCCGGATTCCCCCGACGATATCCGATGCAGAGGACTTGACCGATCAACGGCCGAGGATGCGTTGCGATTCCGTAAGTCCTTGGACTTACTCTCTTTATTCAGTGACCGGGCTGGGGTTCGAACCCAGGACCAACGGATTAACCTGCCTCATCGGCTTTCGCCGACCGCCGGCCCTCCGGGGGAGGGGCGGGTTGAAGGTCTGGACTATCTCTTCGCCGTCGCAGGCGTGCCGCGTATAGTCTCTGGGGCTGGCGCCGGGGATCCCCCGGCGGCCTTGCCTGCTGATGGCCCAATCCCTCCGCTTTTCGAACCTTCACGGTCGCCGTCGCCGGCCTCGTTGTGGTGCGAAGGGCTCTCAGGGCGTCCCAGCATATAGCGGCATCCACTCGTCGCGGTTCGACTTCTTCCCGCGCGAGGCTCCTATTTCGCGGCCCGGGGCCGCGCTTGAAGTCCGTTGCTCTACCGACTGAGCTACCCGGTCATCGATTGTCAAAGACACGACTAGAGTACGTCCCGGGGCCGGTTTCGTCCAGACCGCGGGTCGCGAAGAGCCGAGGGATCGTCAGGCCCGCTCGCCCAGCGCCTCGGGCGCGAGGGCGGCCGCTTCGGCGATCTCGGCCCCGGCGGAGGGCTCGCTTTCCTCGGCCGTCACCAGGACGACCGACGCCAGGATGATCAGCATGGCGACCCAGGCCGTCGGCGTGATCGTCTCGCGGCCGACGAGGCCGCCCAGCAGCACGGCGACGACCGGGTTGACGTAGGCGTAGGTGCTCAGCCGCGCCGGGGACGTCGCCGTGATCAGGTAGCCGTAGGCGCTGAAGCCCAGCATGGAGCCGAAGACGATCAGGTAGACCCAGGCCAGCGCCGAGGTGGTGGAGACCGCGGCCAGGTCGAGCGCGGCCGCTTCCCCGCGGAGGAGCCCCAGGGCCGTCAGGACGGCGCCGCCGCTGAGCATCTGCATGCCCGTCGCGAGCGAGGGGGACGACGGGAGGTCGGCGGTCCTCAGGAACAGCGAGCCTACCGCCCAGGCCACGGCCGCCAGGATGATCGCGAGCGACCCGGCCAGCGCGCCGGCGTTGAACCCGCCCCCCTGGGGGGCGACCAGGAGACCGACCCCCAGCAGGCCGCTCGCCAGGCCCAGCGACGTGCGCAGGCCCGGCCGGCTCCCGCCGAAGCAGGTCCAGGCCGCCAGGACCAGCCACATCGGCTCCGAGGCCACCAGCAGGGCCGCCATGCTGGATGGGACGTACTGCACGGCCCAGGTCACGCAGCCGTTGCCCAGGACGAGCATCAGGAAGCCCGCCAGGCCCGCGCGGGCCCACTGGCCGGCCGTGGGCAGGGCGGCCCCGCGGGCCAGGCCCCAGAGGCTGAGGATGCAGCCCGCCGCCAGGAACCTCGACCCCGCCATTAACATCGGCGGGATCGACCGGATGCCGAGGCCGATCGCGAAGTACGTGGAGCCCCACACCAGGTAGACCACCGCGAACGCCCCGATGGTCAACCACCTCTCCCGCTCAGACCGCATCGCCCTCGCCCCCCGGAACCTGGACGGCCGCCGACTCCTTGAGCGTCTCCATGACGATCGTGGAGCGGGTCGACCGGATCGCCGGAATCACCCCGATCTTCTCCCTCAGCAGTCGCCCCAACGCCTCGACGTCCGCCACCCGGATCTTGATCAGGTAGCAATCCTCGCCGGCGATGTGGTGGACCTCCTGCACCTCGGGGATCGCGGCCAGGGTCTCCGCCGTGTCGACGCCCCCGACCGGGTCGTTCGACTTGACGTAGGTGTAGGCCACCAGCCCCCACCCCAGCCGCCTGGCGTCGAGTCGCGCCTCGTACCCGCGGATGAAACCGCGTTCTTCCAGCTTCTTCACTCGCTCCAGCACGCCGGACGGGGCCATACCCACGCGCCGAGCCAACTCGGCGTTGGAGATGCGTGCGTCGGACTGAAGGATGTTCAGGATTCGCCGGTCAACGTCGTCGATCATTCGCGGATCGTCCCCTCGCGATGGATTATCGTCGTCGCCGGCCGTGGGTCAAGGGGTGTGTTCGGGAAACCAGGCTTGTGGCCGTCGGTCCTTCGGTCAAGGGGACGATCGGCCGTCGATCGTTCGGCTGATGAAGGATGGCGAACCCAATCGAGTTGGGGATGGGGGAACGTCCTCCGGGCCGATCGCGGGCGTGGGCGAGCGGGCGGGCGATCTCGCCGCCATGGGGCGAGATCGCCCTTCTCAGGGGCCGTGGGGGGGGCGTCGACGAAGGGTTATTCGGCCCCAGCGGCGGGCTTCGCCGTCCGGATCAGGCGGGCGATGAAGCGGGCCTCGCAGTCGTGGATCTGGGGCCAGAGCTGGACCGTGCCCGAAGTTTCCTCGTCCTCCAACGGGTGGGGGAAGGGGTCGAGGCGGAACTCGGGGCGGGCTTGCAGGAACTCGTTGATGAGCGTTTGGGTCTCGCGGAGGGTCGCCGTGCCGACGGTGTAGACGATCGTGCCGCCGGGGCGGACGGCCGTCGCGGCCAGCTCCAGGGCGTGCCTCTGGCGGGCGGCGAAATCGGCGATCTGCTCCTTCTTGACGATCCAGCGCATCTCCGGGTGGCGTCGCCACGAGCCCACGCCCGAGTTGGGGGGCGCGACGAGGACGCCGTCGAAGGTCCCGGGCTTGCCGGGGGCGTGGCGGCCGTCCCACGCCTTTGCGGCGATGTTCCGGAACGGGCTGTTGCGGATCTTCAGGGCGGCGGCGCGGCGGGCGGGCTCGTGCTCGAAGGTGGTGACGACGGTCCCCTTGCCGCGCATCTCATCGGCCAGGGCGGTCGCGTGCAAGCTTGACCCTTCGCCCAGGTCCCACCAGCGCTCGCCCGGATCCGGGTCGCAGACCTTGGCGACGGCCTGCGAGGCCAGGTCTTCCACGATCAGGGCGCCGCGGGTGAACGCCTCTATCGGCCGGAGGTCGGCGTCGCGCTCCAGGCGAGCGGCCGACTCGATGCGGCGCTGGACCCAGGGCTTGTGGCCGGCCTCGCGCAGCTCGTCCCAGACGGGCTTCGGGGTCTCGCCGCGGACGGCGACCCAGAGGCTCGGGGGCTGCTGGACGGCGTGGAGGAACTGGAGGCGGCGGATCTTCGGCGACTCGTCGCCCGGCGGGAGCGGGAGTTCGTCGCGGATCCAGGCGGGGAAGTTCATCCAGGGATCGGCGGCGACGGCGCGGCCGGCGACGAACCGCTTGAGGGTCTCGGCGCGGGCCGTCCAGTTGGGCGCGTCGCCGCCGCAGGAGAGGCGGGAGTAGTCCTTCGCCGCCTTGCTCGCCCAGATCCGGGGGACGGCCGACAATTCGGTCGAATCGAGCAGCCAGGCCAGGAGGAGTTGGTCCTCCACCTGCACCAGCCGGAGCGGCTCGATCCAGCCCCACCAGCGGACCAGCGACGCCAGCGACTGGTTGACGAGCCGGCGGTCGGATCGGGTCGACCGCTTCTTGGCGTCCTCGCCCTGGGCGTCGACGATCGCCGACTCCAGCCGCTTGCCGCGGTCGAGGACGTCGCGGACGACCCTGGGCGCCAGGGTCGAGATCAGCGCGGCCAGCGCGGGCATGGTCTTGCCGCGCGGCGTGCGCTGGACCGGTCGCTGCGGTTGCGCGGGGCGATCCGTCGCGGCCGGCTTCGGCACCGGCCGGGGCTTCGAGCCCTTCGAAGAAGGGCCGCGACGGGAAGGTGGGGGGGTGCTACGGGCCATGGTCAGGACGGTCTCGGGGAGGGGGCGGGGGTCTGGGCCGGTGATGGATTCGACGATCGGTGCGGCTTGGAGTTCAGGCGATCCGGCGATGGAGACGGCGGCCGATGGATTTGGCCTCGGCCGTGGACCTCGACGCATCGTCGACCGATTGGATGCTGGGGCTTTCCCCCACGAGCGACGGCTCGGTCGGGCGGACCTTGAGGCTTCCCAAGAAGGGCCGGAGGGCATGCCATTCTATAGTAGATCAGGATATCCGGAGATCGAGGCGCGAGAAAGGCCGACGCCGTACTTGAAGCGTGGTCGCACGCCGCATGATCGGTTAGGCGGCGAAATGATGAGAATGGTGCTTGCGGCAGGTTCCGAGAGCTGCAATTCTGGAACCCGACCCGTCGCACGGAAATCGCCCGCGAACTTCCGTTTCCACCTCGGACGCCGGATCGCTTCGCGTCGGGCGCGGCATCGTCGTGGGCCGCGTGGGGGGCGTCGGATCGTAGCCTGCGACGGGGGCCGTCTTTCGGCGGCTTTGCGGCATGGGGTCGTCCGAGCGGACGATGGGCCCCGTGTCTAGTGAACGAGCGGGCCCGTCATGGGCGGTGGCGGAGCTTAGGGTGGACGAGTCGATCGCCCGCGAGGTCGACATGGCGGCACCGCCGACGATCCCAGGTGTATCAAAGAGGGCGAGGGCGGGCCCTTCGTCGGTAAGAGGGGGGCGACCATGCGCGGAGTCTGCGTCGATGGCGACAACCTTCGGGCCGTCCGCATCCTTCGCGGGCTGACCCAGGAGGGGCTTTCCGACCTCTCGGGCCTGGACGTCAAGACGGTCCGCAAGGCCGAGAGGGGGGGGCGGCTGGATTTGAGCACCGTGGACCGGCTCGCCGTCGCGCTGGAGACGGCCATGGGTCGCCTAGTCCGGCGGGAAGCCCCGGATGCGGGCTGCCAGGCGCGCCGCGATGCGGTGCTCCGCTGGCTGGCGGCCTGGGACGCCCGCGATATGGACGGCATCCTGGCGATCTATCACGAGCGGGCCACGTTCCACCTGCCGGGCGGGCCGGTCATCCCGTTCCACGGGATCTTCCGCGGCCACGACGAGATCCGCGTCGGCTACGAGACCGCCTGGGGCACTTGCCGGACCGCCGTGACCGAGCCCGAAGAGGTGATGATTCACGCCTTCGGCGACAAGGTCATCCTGGAGGGGCCTTGCGGCGTCTACCTGCCCAGCGGGGAGGTCGTCCGGCTCTGGTGCGTCCAGATTTACACCTTCGACGGGGACCGTGTGATCGACCATCGCGTCGAATACGACACCCTGGAGTTCGCCCGGGTCATGGAGCTACCGGCGGAAGGCGCGAGGGATGAGGACCGCGGAAGTTCCCGGTAACGTCCCTGTCGCGGTCCCCGGGACGCCCGTATGTTCGTTCGCACCGTGGTCACGAGGGGCTACCGGGCGCCATCGCTGGGCGGTCGACCTCCGAGTCGGGGGCGGCCGAGCCATGCGCCGGTCATATCCCGATGAGTCTCGGCGGGCCGGTCCGCCGGGATTGGGCATTCGGCGAGCCCGGCGCTCGGAGCCTTTTCCCCCCTTGAGGAGGCAACTTCGATGCTGCGTCACCTTTCGCTGCTGCTCTGCGGACTCCTACTCCCACTCGCGACCGTCACGTCGCAGGCTCGCGCCGACATCCTCCCGCCCGGCGGCAGCTATGCAGGCCGCACCTACAACGATTGGCAGGTGCTCTGGTGGCAGGCGGCGTTCGCCGCCCCGATCGTCGACGGAGATCATCCCTTATTCTCCGGGGGGAGCCTTGGCCGATACGACGGCGTGGTGCTGCTGACGGGGATCGGCGGCGGGGCGCACCTCGACCTGACGATATCGGCCGACACGGCGATCTTCGTCCCGATCGTCAACATCGAGTCCTCGGTCTACGAGGACCCCCCGTTCCATGGGGATGACGACGAGTCGCTCCGCGAGAATTCGGTCAAGCTCCTGGACGAGACGACGGGACTGTTCGCCGAGATCGACGGCGTCCCGGTGGATGATCTCGCCTCGTATCGATTCATCTCGCCGTCGTTCACATTTGGGCCGTTGCCCCCGGGCAACCTCCTCAACGCCCCCGTAGGTACGACGTCGCTGTCGGTCGACGCCGGCTACTACTTGCTGCTGACGCCGCTCAGCGTGGGGACTCACACCCTCCACTTCGGGGGCATCAATGACGCGGTGGGCAGCTCGATCGACACCACCTACACCATCACCGTGGTGCCCGAGCCCGCGAGCCTCACGATGCTTGCCATTGCGGGCCTCGGTTCGATGGTCTACAGGCGGCGGGGCCGGGCCCAGCGTTGACGTCGGGCGGCGGGCGGCCCTCTTCCGGTGTTCTCTCGGTCGAGCTTTCGGCCCACTGTCGAACCCACCGCCCTCCAGCCTGTGGTCGCTCAATCGTTTGCATGGGCGACGAGATCCCACGAGGAGCGTCCCGAGGTTTCGAGGCGGCCGAACGGCCCCGAGGAGACATCCGAATGTATCGCGCAACAGCCTCGTTACTGGCCGTGGCGGTGCTGCTGGGAGGCGCGTCGACTCCCGCGCGGGCCGACGTCCTCGCTCCCGACGGGACGTATGCCGGGCGCACGTACGACGAGTGGCAGATGCTCTCTTGGCAGGTGGCCTACGCGACCCCGATCGTGGACGGCGACCATCCGTATTTCTCGGGCGGCAGCCTCGGGACATTCGACGGCGTCGCGCTCCTGGCGGGGCCGGTGGGACGGGTGGGCGACACGTTCACCATCGACCTCACGATTCAGCAGGGGGTCGCGCTTTTCGTTCCGATCATCGGTGTGTCGTCGTCGGTCTGGGAAGCTCCGCCGTTTCACGGGGACGACGAGGCGTCGCTGCGGGCGAACTCCGAGGCGATCCTCGACGAGGCGACGGGGATCCTCGCCGAGATCGACGGCGTCCCGGTGGACATCACGCCGTTTCGGTTCGTGACGTCGCTCTTCAGCTGGGGCCCGGTGCCGGCGGACAACATCCTGGGAGCGCCCGAGGGCACGGTCTCGGACACGGCCGCGGCGGGATACTACCTGCTTGTGCTGCCACCGTCCGTGGGCGAGCACACGATCCGGGTCGCGGCCGCGTTCGGCGGCGAGTTCGAAGGGGCCGGATACGACACGACCTTTCGCATCCGTATCGTCCCCGAGCCCGCGGGCATCGTGATCCTCGCCGGCGGCGCGATCGGCCTGCTCGGCGTCGCCGTCATGCGCCGGGCGCGACCCGGGTCGCGCCCGTGAACCGCGCGGTCCTACTTCGTTTCAAATCCAACTCGCACACCAGGGGCGTCGATAGCGAGGAGAGCCCATGCGTTTCTTGGTTCTGAACGTTGCGCTCGCCGTAGTGCTCGTGTTCGAGGGCTCCGGCGCGAGGGGGGACGTCCTCCTCGATTTCGACTCACTGCCCAATCTGACCATGATCGGCGACACCTACATCTCGCAAGGGGTTCGCTTCAACGATTTCGAGTCGCGCACGGTGACATACAACAACTGGTTGATCATTCCGAGCAAGCCGAGCTGGGCCGCCCTTATGGGGAGCACGCACGTCCTCGAGTTCGTCGACCCGGTCGACCCCCTCGCGCCCGGCATCACGAGCTACGTGGAGTTCGACAGTCTTGGGTTGGTCAGCTCCCTCGCGTTTCTGGACGGGATCGTGGTCGTCGCGCGATCATTCTCGGGGGAAGTCGTCGATACGGTCTCTGTACCCCCCGTGCTTCGGGGGGATGGGCGGCAGGTGTCCACCTGGCGACTCGAGGGTGCCGGGATTCACACCGTCACGTTCACGCGCATCGCCAACCCATCCGGCCCCGCGGCCGCCGGGTTCGATAACTTACGCTTCGGCACGGTCGCCCCCCTCGCCAGCCCCGTCCCCGAACCCTCGTCTGCCCTATTATGCAGCATCGGGCTCGTCTCGGCCCTCGCACTCCGGCGAGCACGGGCGCATGTCATACAGTGACACATCCTCGAAAGGTCGTCGAAACCGTGGGAGAAAAGGGAGGAGAGTGGGTGCTGCTGCTCTGAAAATCCGGACCGCCGCGGATTTTGGGGAGGGGGCCGAGCACCCCGACTCCAGGAACAGGCTCGTTTCGGCGTGATCTTCGAGGTCGGGGCACCGCCCTGGTCCGAGGGGGCCTCCCTCGCCGTCGAGGTGCCGTCGCTTCCCGACGGCCGAGGTCGAGTAACCCGCGGGTCCACCCTCTCGACGCCTTCGCCGCCGAGGGTGTTCGTCCGGGCCGCACAACGGCTTCCGGCGGTGGGGCGCGGTCAACGGCCTTGCCAGGGGCCTTTCTTGTCCTGACGTCGCGTCGTCTTCCGCCCCGGACGGTAGCCCTGGTTCGGCAGGCCGCGCTCGCCGACCGGCTCTCCCTGGTCCGGGTTGGTCATCGCATGATAGTGGTCGCCTTCGGCCGCGTCGTTCGCCCGTCGCCGTCGCGCCTCGATGGCGGCCTTCGGCGGGTTGGACGGGATCAGGCAGTCGCACCCCGGGCCGATCAGGTCCGGCCTCCCCGCCTTGAGCAGCGCCTCGCGGACCATGAAGTAGTTGTCGGGCTTGAAGAACTGCATCAACGCCCGCTGCATCTTGCGGTCGCGTAAACCCCTGGCGATATGAACTTCCTCGCCCGTGAACGGGTCCTTGCCGGTGTAGTACATGCAGGTGGCGATGTCGAACGGGGCGGGGATGAAGTCCTGGACCTGGTCGGGCTTGTAGCCGTTGCGCTTGAGGAAGACGGCCAGGTCGATCATCGCGTTCAGGTCGCTGCCCGGGTGCGAGGCGATGTAGTAGGGGACGAGGAACTGCCTCTTGCCGGCCTTGCGGCTGGCCTCCTGGAACGCCTCGGCGAAGCCGTCGTAGTCGGCCTGGTTCGGCTTCTTCATCAGCTTCAGGACGTTGGGGTCGGTGTGCTCCGGGGCGACCTTCAGGTGGCCGCCGACGTGGTGCTTCGCCAACTCCTCCAGGTACTCGGGCGACTTCTGGGCGAGGTCCATCCGGATGCCGGACGCGACGTGGACCTTCTTGATCCCCGGCGTCTCGCGGCTCTGCTTCATCAGGTCGATCAGCGGGCCGTGGTCGGTGCCCAGCAGCTTGCAGACCGTGGGATGCACGCACGAGAGCCGCTTGCACTTCGCCTCGACCTCGGGGCGGGTGCAGCGCATCTGGTACATGTTGGCGGTGGGGCCGCCGATGTCGGAGACGACGCCCGAGAACTTCGGGTCCCGTCCCATCGCCTTCAACTCGGCCAGGATCGACTCCTGCGACCGCGACTGGATGATCCGGCCCTGGTGGGCGGTGATCGAGCAGAAGGTGCAGCCGCCGAAGCAGCCGCGCATGATCGTCACCGAGTCCTTCACGACCTCGAACGCCGGGATCCGCTCGCCCTTGTACATCGGGTGCGGGCGGCGGGTGTACGGCAGGCCGTAGGCGCGGTCCATGTCCTCCTGGCTGATCGGCAGGGCGGGGGGGTTGCAGACGACGGCCTGGCGGTCGTGGTACTGGACGAGGCGCTTGGCGTTGAGCGGGTTCGTCTCCAGGTGGATGCGCTTGGTGGCCTCGGCGAACTTCCCCTTGTCGGCCTTCACTTCCTCGTAGGTGGGTAGGCGGAAGGCGTCGGCCGGCGGGGTCTCGCTGGCGCCCATCGCGTAGGCCGTCCCGCGCATGTCGCGGAGGTCCTTGATGGATTCCCCGGCCTGGAGGCGGCGGGCGATCTCGACGACCTGCTGCTCGCCCATGCCGAAGACGACGAGGTCGGCCTTGGAGTCGAGGATGATGGAGCGCTTGACGGTGTCGCTCCAGTAGTCGTAATGGGCGAGCCGCCGGAGCGACGCCTCCACGCCGCCGGCGACGATCGGGACGCCGGGGAACGCCTCGCGGGCGCGATGGCAGTAGGGGATGGTGGCGCGGTCGGGACGCAGGCCGATGCGGCCGCCGGGGCTGTAGGCGTCGTCGTTGCGGACCTTCTTGTTGGCCGTGTAGTGGTTGATCATGCTGTCCATGTTCCCGGCGCTGACGCCGAAGAACAGGCGAGGGCGGCCGAACTGCCGCCAGGCGTCGGCGCTCTTCCAGTCGGGCTGGCTGAGGATCGCCACGCGGAAGCCGGCCGCCTCCAGGACCCGGCCGAGGATCCCCATCGCGAACGCCGGGTGGTCGACGTAGGCGTCGCCCGTCACGAACACGACGTCGACGGCGTCCCAGCCGCGCGCGAGCATCTCGGCCCGGCTCGCCGGCAGGTGGGGCCGGGCGATCTGGACGAGCGGAAGCTCCGGCAGTTGCGTCGGGGCCTCGTTCCGCGAGGAGCAGGGGGGTGGGGCGATCGCCTCAAGCGTCATGGTGTTCGATCGGGTCTCGGGTGGGGGCGGTCGACTGGGGCTCGGCCTCGGGGGAATCCTATCATTATGCCACGACGGTCAACCCGTCGGACATCCGAAATCAAGAGAGAGCGGTGGGTCCGTTCGTCGTCGCTTCAGGTCGGCGGCGATTTTGCAAGTCGTTATTGTTTATGGGGTTGAGGATTGAACTCCTTGGCTTTGAACGTCGAGGTGAATATCGGATCCGGAAGTCGTCCCCGGCCGATGCATCCCGGCCGCGGTCGCTGCGAGGGCTGGGCTGGGATCGTCGGCTTGCGCAGCGTCCCTTCATGTGAAGTAGTGCTACACGAATGCGAGGTCGAGAGGGCGAAGAGGCGGAGAATTCGCGAAAACGCGACGCAAAACCTTGCCCGGTCGACGGTAAAAAGTTTTTGCGAAATGGACGTGAAAAGTTGGGTCGAGAGCGGGCTCAGACGAGGAGGGCGTCGGCGACGGCCTCAATGGTCGCGGGAGCGTTGCCTTCCAGGCGGTTGTTGATGAACGTGAAGGCGGGCTGGGCCCGCGACAGGGCGAGCTCGGAGAGGATGCGCAGGGCCTCGCGGACGGCGGGGGCGGGCTTCTGGAGTTCGCGGTAGGGGCTGAACTCCTTGACGGCGTCCTCGTAAGGCTGGCCCCGGCGCAGGAGGCCGCGGACGACGGTGAAGTCGGCGGTGTGGGCCCCGTCCATGTCGACCTGCTCGATCAACTCGGGCATGCGGGTCCAGGCGTTGAAGACGTGGGCGACGTTGCGGGCGCGGAGGGTTTCGAAGTAGGGGGCGCCCAGGTACTCCGGGTTGCGGATCTCCACGCCGTAGCGGAACCCGGGGGGCATGTCGTCGAGGAAGGCCCCGAGCCGCTTGCGGAACTCGTCGACGCCCGACATGACGCCTCTCGACATCGTACCGAACTCGAACATGAGGACCGCGACGCGGTGGCGATGCCGCCAGAGGGGGCGGGCGAACAGGTCCTTGAACAGCTTCGGATCTAGGAAGCCCTCGTTGTCCTGGCCGGCGCGGGCGCCGTAGCGGGCGTGCCTCGGCCAGCGCGGGACCGTGACCTCCTCGGGGACCTTGAGGCCGAATCGGAGCGTCTCCGGCGAGCCGTCGAACAGGGCCTTCCAGGACTCGGCCGAGGGGAACTGGTAGAAGCTGAAGTCGCCGCCGACGACCGGGAAGACGTGGGCGTATTCGCGGAGGCATTCGGACTCGAACTTCTTGATCGAGAGCTTGCCGCGGGTCTGATAGAGGGCCGGGTCGTAGAGGCTCCCCAGCCACCCCTCGTACTTCCAGGAGGAGGTGCCGAAGAAGAGGCCGCGGTCGGCCAGGGCGCGGAGCTTGGGGGCGAGGGAGGCGGCCCGCGGGGGGGCGTCGCCCGGTTCGTCGAAGAGCGAGAGCTGGCTCATGGGGTGTGGGTCCGGGGCGGTCGCGTCGCGGCGTTCGATGGTACCCGGGGCGCTCGGCCCGGGACAGGCCAGGAGCAAGAAACGAGCCGCGGGCCTTGCGATCCGGGGGGGGAATCGGGATCCTGAATTCCGGTCGGGCGTCGCGCCCGCGGCTGGGGACCGGGACGGCCGCGAGGCCGAGGAGCGTGGGGCGATGGCCGGTTCGTCGGATTCGCGGATCCTCTGGGCGGGGCTGCTGGCCGCGCCCCTGATCCTGCTGGGCTTCGCCGGCGCCGTGACGGTCTGGCCCGAGCGCGTCGTCGGCGTGATGGACGCGGTGCAGCGGGCCTGGACCCCCGCCCCCGCGGGCACCTTCGACTCGGCTCGCCCCCATCGGTCGATCGTCCGGACCCCGCCGCCGCTCGCGCCGACGCCGCCCCGGGTCGGGAAGCTCCGGGGGACCGTGAGGACGCCCGACGGGGAGTTGTTCCGCGGCCGATATACGCTGGGGGTCTCGCGCCGGAGGATGCAGCGGCTCGGGTTCGATCAGGAGAATCCCATCGCGTCGCGGTCCTTCCCCAACGCGAGCTACCAGGAAAACCCGCAGTTCGTCGTCCCGGTCGACTTCGATCCGTCCGTCGTCCTCGTCTTCGCCGAGGGTTATGCACCGAAGGTCATGGGGCCCTACAGCCTGGCGATGCCGTCGGAAGCCCGGCCCCTCGGCCAGGGCGAGGCGGGGCCGGATGGGGTCGTCCGCGACGACCCCTCCCGCGACCCGGAGCCGGTGGAGGTCGTGCTGGAGCCGGGGGTCTCGCACGAGGTGAGGGTGGTCGACGCCCAGGGTACGCCGATCCTGGGCGCGGAGGTGGCGGCCTGCCTCGTCTACGATGGTGGCGCGAAGAGGCTCCCCAATCCCCCTCGCACGGACGAAGACGGTCGCGTCGTCTTCCCGAACCTCTCGGAAGGCCGATACGAATTCGAGGTCACCGTCCACGCGTTCAAATACCCCGACGACGCGACCACCGTGGACGTCTCGCCCGGGGGATCGACGACGATCGCCCTGGACCGCGGGCCGAAGTCCGGCGTTGCGCTGGATGAGGAGGGCCGTCCCGTCGCGGACGTCGTGCTGCTGGTCGCGGACGAGATGGACGAACGGCTGGACGTCCATTGCCCGCATATCCTCGATCGGATCGTGCTGGGCCGATCGGACTCGGGGGGGCGGTTCCGGCTGCCGGCCCTGCACGAGGACTCGACGTACCTGATCCGCGCGGAGGGCCCCGGGGAGTCGCTGGGATTCGCCCCGGGCGTGCGGCGCCGCGGCGGGGAGGTCGAGGTGACGCTCCGGCCGATGCGCACGGTGCGGGGGATCGCGCCGCCGGACGTGGCGGGCGAGCCCTCCTACGTCATGATCAAGCGGTCGGTCCCCACGGGGTTCGCCGCCCGAGGACTGATGTCCGACTCGACGAGCCTGCTGCAATACCACCGCACCTTCCGGGCCGGGCCGGACGGCCGCTTCGAGTATTCGGCCTGGGGATCGGTCGACACGGAGTTGTTCGTCGCCGGGCGACCGATCCCCGTCCCCTGGCCCCCCCCGGCGGAGCCGATCCGGGTCGACGTCCCCACGCCGTCCCCGACGGAGCGTTCGATCCGCCTCCAGTTCCTCGCGGAGCCGGCGATTCGGCCGATCCGCGGCTCGATGACGCTGCACCTCTCCAACGCCCCCCCCGAGCGCGCGCACCAGGACGTGACGAGGCAGGTGGAGATCCGCGATGACGCGGCGACGTTCCGGTGCCTGTCGAGCGAATCGTTCCGGTTCGAGTCGGACGCCGTCCCGGGATATTGGACCTCCCCGGGCCAGATCCACGGCGGCGGGCCGGACGGCGAACGGTTGCTGGACGTCCGGATCTTCGCCGGGGGCTCGATCGCCGGCCGCGTCCTGGGGCCCGACGGCTCGCCCGTCGGCGCGGGGATGAAGGTCAAGGCTCCGCTCGACCCCGAGTGGGTGGCGTCCTCCCTGGGGCCGCCCGGGGCGCCGACGATGGGGGCCGCCCCCGAGGACGCCGCCCGGATGATGCAGCCGATGCAGGGCGGATTTCGATCCCTCCCGACGCCCCTCGCCCGGGCCGCCGAGGAGGCCGCGACCGACGCCGACGGCCGGTTCGAAATCCCGGCCTTCCCCTTGAACGTCCGGACGAGCATCGTGGTGGAGCACGGACGATCCGTGACCCGAAGCGACGAGATCCGGGCCGCCCCGCGCGACTCGCGGAAGGAGGTCGAGCTTCGCCTGCCGCGGGAGGCGGGGGCCTCGGTCCGCGTCGTCGACCCGGGGGGCCGGCCGATCTCCGGGGCGCGCCTGACGTTGTGGCTGCAACGCTCCGCGACCGGGCGCTACTCCTGGCCCTTCGGCGAGACCGACGCCGACGGCCGCTGCTCGGTCGACGACCTGGCCGAAGGCGAGTCGGGCTATACCCTGGTCGCCTCGTTCGCGGCCGACTTCCGGCCGATCGTCGCGCCGTTGATCCCGGGCGGCCCCACCCTGGAGCTTCGCGCCGAGCGCGGCGAGGTCCTGGAGGGGCGCGTGGTCGAGGCCGTGACCGGCTGGCCCATCCCCAACCTGGCCCTCTACGCCCGGCCCGCCGGGACGCCGTTGGACGTCGAGGTCCGCACCGATGCCGACGGCCGATTCCGGATGACGACGCTCCCCCCGGGCCCCGTCCAATTGGAGGACCGTCGCGGCTTCCACTGGCTGTCGCCCGACCCCTCGAACCTCCGGGCGGGTTCGGGCCGACCGGTCGTCCTCCGGCTCATCGACCTCCGGAGCACCCATCCCCAGCCCCGGCCGATCCCGATGTTCTGATCGAGCGGGGGCGGCGAGGCGGCCTCGTCGCCATCATCCTCAAGGGAGGCGGACCTGGTACAAGTCCTGCTCGACGCCGATGGGCGTCGGGCCGGACAGGACGCCGGCGGAGGTCCAGGCGGCGAACCGCCCCGGGGTCACGAAGTCGGTGAAGCCGTAGCCCGCCGGGTCGCGGTGTCGCCGGATCTCCTTCCAGTCGACGTAGACGTGGGTGATCCCGAGGTCGCGGAGGATCCGGTGGAACTCCTCCGGGGTCCGCCCGGCGGCGAGGGTCTCGATGATCTCGGGGTTGAAGACGGTGTTGTAGAGGATCGGATGCCGCAGGTGGTACACCGCCGCCTGACCCACGAGGAGGACCTTCGCGTCGGCCGGCAGCTCGGCGTCGATCGCGGCGAGCGGCGCGTTCAGCCGGCGCGGCATGTCGGCCCGGAGGAATTCCAGGTCGCCCGTCCACTCGTTGAGCCCCGCCAGCGCGGTCGAGGCGTAGGCGAGGTTCGTCGCCACGGCCAGGGCCAGCACGCCCGCCCGGACCACCCGCCAGGCGAGCGACCGCGACCAGTCGGCCCCCAGCCCGGCCATGACGGCGAACGCCGGCAGCATCGGCAGCCAGAAGCGATCGAGCCGGTGCGTCAGGAGCCACCACGACAGGAACATCCAGGCCAGGTAGGCGCCCAGCCATCCCGCCGCCCGCCGCGCCCTGGGGTTCAGGAACGCCAGGGGCGCGAACGCCGCGTACAGGGGCGATTGCCAGTCGGATCGCCCCAGCACCTCAATCAAATTGTATCGGAAGAGGTAGCCCGTGACGGGCCTAGGGCCGTGCGCGCGGGCCCACTGGACCTCCCGCGCGGGGGTCCAGTCGCGACCGCCGAAGACCCCGTAGGCCAGCGGGTAGACCGGGTTGCCGGTGTCGAGGACGTTCTTCGCCATCCAGGGGGTCATGACGACGGCCCAGCCCAGGACGTACGCGGCCGCCGGCCGCCACGACCGGCCCCGCCAGGAATCCACGACGCTCAGGACCCCGAACGGGAGGACCGACGGCAGGACCGCCGTGTACTTGCAGGCCGTCGCCCCGCCCGCGAGGAAGCCGATCAGGGCCCAGAGCCGCGCCGGGGCGTGTTCGGGCTCGGTCCGGCCCCGGACGTAGGCCCAGAGCAGGGCGGCCTGGAACCCGCAGAGGGGGCCCTCGACGTACGCGATCACCCCCAGCCGGTAGATCCAGGGGGTCGTGAGGTAGACGACCGCGGCCAGGCAGCCGGCCTTCCAACTCCCGAGCTTCGTCGCCGTGGAGGCGATCAGCACGCCTGCGGCCAGGCCGAACAGCGCGACGAGCAGTTGGCCCGCCAGCCCCCCCCACCACCAGTCGGCCATGACCTCCATGCCCAGGAGGTGGAGCATCTCCACCCCGAACGGCATGTTCGTGTAGACGTTGTGCGGCAGGAACGCGATCCGCCCGGCCTGGTAATACTCCTTCGGCGCCTGGAGGTGGTATTCCAGCACGTCGAAGTCGATCGCCGGCAGCATCGACCCCAGCAGCATCAGCACCACGAACGGCGCGACGATCGCCAGGGCCATCGTTGAGTGCGCGTCGAGCCGCCCGCGGGGCCATCGCCAGGGCTTCGCGGCGTACACGCCCGCCGCGCCGGCCGCGAGGAGGGCGGCCCGGACGATCCAGGGGTTCGGCAGGCCGATCCGGCCCACGATCAGGGTCGCCAGGCCGAGGACGACCGTCCCGGCGAGGTAGTCGACCGCCAGCCGGGCGGCGACGCCGCAGCCGGAGTCCATCCGGGCCCGGCGCAGGAGCCAGTCGCCGATCCCCATCGCCGCCAGGGCGATCAGCGCGGCCGTCGCGACGATCGGCAGGCGCTGGGGGAGGTTGCCGACCTCGCTCAGCTCGCCCAGGGCCTTGCCGAGCAGCGAGTCGTGGAACGTCACGCCCGGGACGACGCCGGGGACCGAGTCCAGCAGCAAGATCCCCCGGCTCACGCGACCGCCGGGGCTCGGCGGGACGTTCGGCAGCGGCTCCACCAGGAACCAGAGGAGCCAGGCCGCCTCCGCGAGGGCCAGGAGGATCAGCGGCCAGCCGCTGCGCCCGAGGAGGCCGATCGACGGGGGGGCTGCGGGAGGGGCCGACGAGGGGCGTGGTTGTCGCGTCATGTCAGAGGGTCGGCCCGATGGTCCAGGGGGCGAACTCTTCCTCGCCGAGGCCGGAGCCCTCGCTCCGGGTCGCCTCGCCGCTCGCGACGCCCAGGATGAGGTCGAAGAGGCGGCGTCCCACGGCCTCGACGGGCTCGCCGTCGAGGATCGTCCCGGCGTCCAGGTCCATATCATCCTTCATCTTCTCGAACATCGGCGTGTTCGTCGCCACCTTGATGCAGGGCGTCGGCTTGAGGCCCAGCACGCTGCCCCGCCCGGTCGTGAAGACCAGGACGTTCGCCCCGCCCGCGACCAGGCCCGTCGTGCAGACGGGGTCGTATCCCGGCGTGTCCATGAACGTCAGCCCCGGGCTTTTCACCGGTTCGGCGAAGTCGACGACGTCGACGAGCGGCGTCGATCCGGCCTTCGCCAGCGCCCCTAGCGACTTCTCGTAGATCGTCGACAGCCCCCCCGCCTTGTTGCCGGGCGAGGGGTTGTTGTTGATCTCGGCACCGAAGACGCCGGTGTACCACTCCCACCATCGGATGCGGTCGACGAGCTTCCGGCCCACCGCCTCCGAGGTCGCGCGGCGGGTCAGCAGGTGTTCCGCGCCGTAGATCTCCGTGGTCTCGCCCAGCACGGCCGACCCGCCCTGGGCGATGACCAGGTCGGCCGCCACGCCGAGCGCCGGGTTGGCCGTCACGCCCGAGTTGCCGTCCGATCCGCCGCATTCCAGGGCAAGGCAGAGCTTCGAAGCCGGCTGCTCCGTCCGCCGCCAGGCGTCGGCCGCGGGGAGCAGGCGCTCGACGGCCGCCACGGCCGCCTCGACCGTCCGGCCGATGCCCCCTTCCTCCTGGATGGTGAAGACGCGGGGCGGGGGGGGCGGCGCAGGGTCGCCGTGGGAGACGAGCCGCAGGTGTTGCGACTCGATCAAATGCTGGGCGTAGGCCCCCTCGCACCCCAGGCCGACGAGGATGTACGCGGCGACGTTCGGGTGGTTGACGAACCCGGCCAGGACCCGTTCGAGGATCTGATGGTCCTTCCCTTCGAACGGAAGGCCGCAGCCCCCCTTGTGGGTGATGGCGAACACGCCGTCGACGTTGGGATGCGACCGGCGGAAGTCGCGGCCCCGGAACCGCTCGGAGATGAACCGTGAGGTGCTGGCCGAGCAATTCACCGTGCTGACGACGGCGATGTAGTTCCGCGTGCCGACCCGCCCGTCCGGGCGCAGGTAGCCGCGGAAGGTCCGGGGCGGCTCGGGCGCGCGGGGCTCGGGCCGCTCGGAGGCGAAGGCGTAGTCGCGTTCGAACAGGTCGGCGCGGAGGTTGTGGACGTGGACGTGCGAGCCGACCGGGATCGGCTTCGAGGCGAAGCCGATCACCTGGCCGTACTTCCGCACGGGGGCGCCTTCGGCGACGTCGCGGACGGCGATCTTGTGGCCGAGGGCCACCGGCGCGAGCGCCTCGACCGTCGCGCCGGCGACGTCGACCCGGGCCCCCGCCGGGATGGGGGCGGGGGCCACGGCCACGTCGTCGTCCCCTCGGAGGAGGACCGCCCGGCACGTTCGCGATGCGGTCGCCATCTGGGTCGGTCCCTCGTCTCGGCGGGGCGTCGGTCGGTCACTTCGCGGGGGCCAGCTCGTGGATCCGGCCGTCGAAGGCCAGGATCAGCAGCTCGCCGTCGGGCGTCTCGTCGAACGACGTGATGTTCAGCTTGTTCTGGGGCGTGAGCTTGAGGATCTCGCCCGACGCCGCCGCCTTGCCCCCCTCGGGCTTCAGGGCCCAGATCCGGCCCGAGTCGTAGTCGCCGTAGACGTACCAGCCCTTGAGCGCGGGGATGGCCGAGCCGCGGTAGACGTAGCCGCCCGTGATGCTCAGGCCCGAGTCGGGCCGATCGGCCGTCGGCTGATGGGGGTACTCGGCGTACGGGGGCTTGATCGGCCCGGCCGGATCGGCCTTCTGCCGACGGTTCGGCTGGAACGGGTGGAAGCCCTCGCGGATGCTCCAGCCGTAGTTGCCGCCGTTGTCGACCTTGTGGACGTACTCCCAGAGGTTCTGGCCGACGTCGCCGGCCCACAGGTCGCCCGTCTCGCGGTCGAAGCTGAACTTCCAGACGTTCCGCAGGCCGATCGCGAAGACCTCCGGGGCCCAGTGCTTGTGGGCCTTGGAGCCCGCGGCCGGGTTGTCCGCCGGGATGCCGTAAGCCTTGCCGTCGGCGGGGTGGTCGACGTCGATCCGCAGGATCGAGCCGAACCAGTCCTTCGGGTTCTGGCCCGTGCTCAGGGGGTCGTCCGCCGCGCCGCCGTCGCCGAGCGTAATATAGAGGTAGCCGTCGGGGCCGAAGCGGATCGTCCCGCCGTTGTGGTTCTCCCAGCGGTCGACGTCCGAGACCCAGATCCGCTCCTCGCTCGCCGGGTCGGCCTTCAGCGGGTCGTCCTTGGAGACCTTGAACCGCGAGACCACCGAACGTCGCTCGGCGTCCTTCGCGGAATAGTAGACGAAGAACTGGCCGTTCTCCTTGTACTTCGGATGGAACGCCAAGCCGAGGAGCCCTTCCTCGTTGCCCCGGTTGATCGGGTCGGGGAGTTCGAGGAACAGCGCCTTCTCCGAGGTGTCCCGCGGGCTCGACGGGAACGACCAGACCTTGGCCTGGTGCTGCTCCGCGACGTAGTAGCGGCTCGGGTCCTCGCGCGGGTAGTCCAGCGCGACGGGGCGATCGAACTTGAGGTTCGGGTAGGCGACGCGGGTCTCGACCTTCGGCAGGGCGACGGCCTGGCCGACGGCCGGCCCCGCGGCCAGGACGGTCGCGGCGAAGAGTGCGGCGGTGCTGGTGATCTGCATGGTGCGATGCAAGGCGCGTCCTCCGGCTCTGGATTCGGGTCGACCGACGTCGTCGCCGATCCGGCCGCGTCGACGTCGGTCGTGAACTAGAGTCGTGGGGGCGGGGGCCCAAGTCAAGTCGTCGCCCCCCTCCGGTGCCCGCACGATCGATACCGCCGACCTCGAATTCCATAGGGATCGCTTGATGGCGGAAAATCGGTCTGGTACGTTGAGTTCGACATTATCGATCCTTGATCATCCCCCATCGCCGGTCGTCGGACGGGACGGTCGAAGCCGCTCGGCCCGTCACGTCGTGGTCCTTGCATTCGTACCTGACGTTACGCCATAGTATCGCGCCCCGCCCCCCGGACGGCGCGTCGGACCGACGCCTCGCCGGGTGGTGCGTGGAGCCGTGCGCATGCACGCGCACAGGGCCTTCTCGGCAACCCCCCTGGGAGCTACCTCGTCATGGCCAAGAGCCGGGATTGGACCGAAATCCTCATCCGCCGCGGCGTGATCGGGCCGGATCAGTTGAAGGAGGCCGAGCGCTCCGGCGGCGACGTCGAGGACGCGCTCGTCAAGCTCGGCTACGCCGACGCCACCGACGTCACCAAGGCCAAGGCGGAGCAGCACGGCCTCGCCTACGTCGAGCTGCGCGAGGTCGAGATCCCGGCCTCGGTGATCGGCAAGGTCCCCGAATCCCTCGCCCGCGAGAACATCGTGATGCCGATGGCCGAGGGGAACGGGTCCATCAAGGTCATCATGCACGACCCGATGGGCTTCGAAACCATCGAGAAGCTCCGCTTCGTGCTGAACCGCGAGATCGAGGTGGCCCTCGCGCCCCGCGAGGCCATCATCGAGGCCATCAACAAGTATTACGGCGGCGCGGCGGGCGAGACCGAGTCGGTCGACTCCATGCTCGGGGAGTTCACCGACACCCAGATGGACTACATGGACGAGGACGGCGGCGGCAAGTCGTCCCGGACCAACACCCTCGAAGAAGGGGACGCCCCGGTCATCCGCCTCGTCCACCTCATCATCGAGGAGGCGGTCCGCAACCGGGCCTCGGACATCCATATCGAGCCCTTCGCCGAGCGCGTCCGGATCCGATACCGGATCGACGGCGTGCTCATGGAGCGCGATTCGGCCCCCCGCCGGCTCCTGGGCGCCATGGTCAGCCGCCTCAAGATCATGGGGCAGATCGACATCGCCGAGAAGCGCCGGCCCCAGGACGGCCGCATCAAGATCCTCGTCGCCGGCAAGGACATCGACCTCCGCGTCAGCATCCTCCCCACCACGCACGGCCAGTCGGTGGTCATGCGCATCCTGGACCGCGACAACATCAAGGTCAGCCTCCAAGATCTCGGATTCTCGGAGGAGGACTACGCCAAGTTCAAGCAGCTCATCCGGCGGCCCAACGGCATCCTCCTGGTCACCGGGCCGACGGGCTCCGGGAAGACGACCACCCTCTACGCCGCCCTCAACGAGTTGAACCGGCCCGACGTGAAGATCATCACGGCCGAGGATCCGGTCGAATACTACCTGCCGGGGGTGAACCAGTGTGAAGTGAAGGCGAAGATCGGGATGACCTTCGCACGCATCATTCGAGCCATGCTCCGGCAGAACCCGAACATCCTCCTCGTGGGGGAAATCCGCGATCTGGAGACCGCCGAGACGGCGATCCAGGCTTCGCTGACGGGACACTTGGTTTTCAGTACTCTCCACACGAACGATGCGCCCAGCGCCATTACACGCCTGGTCGATGTGGGCATCCAACCGTTCCTCGTCGCCAGTTCCGTGCTTGCAGTCTTGGCTCAACGCTTGGTGCGCAAGGTGTGCCCCAAGTGCAAGGTCCGGATCGAGCCCCCGGCGCATGTCCTGGCCGGGCTGGGCCTGCGGCCCGAGTTGGCCAAGAAAGCGAACTTCGTGAAGGGGAAGGGGTGTTCCAACTGCAACAAGAAGGGGTATCGCGGCCGGATGGGCATCTACGAGTTGATGCTCATGACCAACACCGTCCGCGAGATGGCGTTCAAGGGCGAATCCACCATGGCGATCCGCAAGGTGGCCCGAAAGCAGGGGATGCGCACGCTCTACGAGGACGGGATCATCAAGGCCCTCAAGGGGATCACCACCCTGGAAGAGGTGTTGCGCATCACCAAGAATGATGTCGCCGTCGCGCCCCAGCCGGTCCCGGCCGCGGGGGCTCCAAAGTCGCCTACTTCAGCGTGATTCGAGTCGATCTTACCGGAGCCCGGCATGGGGCCGGGGTCGATGGTCGGCCCGCGAGGGCCCCCGAGCGGGGCCTCTCACTTTGTTCTCGTTGGTTTTCCAAGCACTTGCGCGCTTGATCCCTCACCGCCAGGTCGAAATAATGAGTCAGGCCGAGAGGATTAGGGCACGTTCGCCTAACCCTAACACGGACCTCAGGAATTCGATGGACACCTGGTCTGCGGGACGAAGTCAAGTCCGACGCGATTCGAGCCGAAGACCGGTTGTGTTTGTTGGACCCCAGGGGAGGTTAGCGACGGCATGGGCACGATCCTCATCGATAAGCTCCTCCAGACGGTGTGCACCCAGCGGGCGAGCGACCTGCACCTGACGGTCGGGAGCCAGCCGATGCTGCGGCTGCACGGCCACATGCGGCCGCTGGCGACGAAGGTGCTGGAGCCGCCGGACACCACGGCGCTCATGAAGAGCATCACGCCGGAGCGGTGCCAGCAGGAGTTGCAGGAGGTCGGCGGGACGGACTTCGGGTTCGCCTTCGGCGAGATGGCCCGGTTCCGCGTCGCCATCTTCAAGCAGCGCGGCAACATCGGCCTGGTGCTGCGGCGGATCCCGAACGAGTTCCTCACGTTCGAGCAGCTCGGGCTGCCGGCGGTGATGGAGGAGCTGATCCAGCGGCCCCGCGGCCTCATCCTGGTGACGGGCCCGACGGGCTCGGGCAAGACGACGAGCCTGGCGTCGATGATCAACTGGATCAACGACAACATGGACCGTCACATCATCACCATCGAAGACCCGATCGAATACTTCCACAAGCACAAGAAGTCGCTGGTCAACCAGCGCGAGATCGGCATCGACGTGCCGGACTTCCCGGAGGCGATCCGCCGCGCCTTGCGCATGGACCCGGACATCATCCTCGTGGGCGAGATGCGCGACCTGGCGACGATCCAGGCCGCGATCACGGCCGCCGAGACGGGGCACATCGTCTTCGGCACGCTGCACACGAACTCGGCCGAGGGGACGGTCAACCGCATCATCGACGTCTTCCCGAAGGAGCAGCAGGACCAGATCCGGACGCAGCTCTCGGTGGCGATCATCGGGGTGCTGGCCCAGGCGCTGCTGCCGAGGAAGCCGAAGGGGCTGGTGGCCGCCTACGAGATGCTGGTGGTCACGCCGGCCATCTCGAACCTGATCCGCGAGAACAAGACGTACCGCATCGACTCGTCGATCCAGACGGGCCGCAAGCACGGCATGATCCTGCTGGACGACAGCCTGTTCAACCTGTGGAAGCAGGGGCTGGTCGAGGAGCAGGAGGTCCTCTACAAGGCGCGCAAGGTCAACGACCTGCGGGACCGGATCGAGAACGCCAAGAAGGGGATCTTCGAGGAGGAAGAGGAGGGCGAGGAGGAGGAATGAGCCGGGCGGCCGTCACGCGCGGTCCCGCGGCGAGTATTTGAGTTGTACACGTTGAAATAGGTTCAAGCTCCCTTGGGCCTGGCAGGCGTCCGGGCGGGTGCGAGGGTTCGGGGCGGCCTCCCAGGCCGCCCCCCTCGGCGGCCCCCGGGCGGATCGATCCGGCAAGCTCCGCGCGCCGCCCCTCGCGACGGCCGCGATCTTCTCTCAAGCGACCACACGACGAAACGGACCGACGACGAGGCGTGGACGGGGGCCCCGGGCCTTCCCGTGGGCGTCCCGCGCGTGGAGCGATCGGGGGCGAGGCATGGCGCGACGGCTCGGCACCATCATGGTCGACATGGGCTACCTCGACGAGGAGGGGCTGATGCGCGCCCTCGAGGAGCAGAAGCGGGGGGCCGGCGAGCTGCTGGGGAAGGTGCTGGTGCGGCTCGGGCTGGCGAAGGAGGACCACGTCCTCAAGGCGCTGGGCGAGCAGCTGGGGATGAAGGTGATCAAGCTGGCGGACACCACGATCCCGGCCGAGATGACGGAGATCGTCAACGAGAGCATGGCGACGACGTTCAAGGTCGTGCCGATCTCGCAGGGGAAGAAGGACAAGAGCGTCACGGTCGCGATGGCCGAGCCCCAGAACCCGGCGACGCTGTCGGACCTGGGCCTGTTCCTGGGGGTGCCGGTCAAGGGGGTGATCGCGTCGGAGTCGGACGTGACGGCGGCGATCGAGCGGATCTACGCCGGCCACCACGAGTCGATCTCGGACGTGGTGAAGCAGATCGAGCAGGACAAGGGCCTGCAGAAGATGGCCGGCCGGAACGACAACACGATCGACCTGGAGGCGATCGAGGAGATGGCCGAGGCGGCGCCGGTGCGCAAGCTCCTGAACATGGTGCTGCTGCTGGCGATCAAGGACAAGGCGTCGGACATCCACTTCGAGCCGTTCGAAGAAGAGTACAAGATGCGGTACCGGGTGGACGGCATCCTGTACGAGCTGGTGCCGCCGCCTCGGCACCTGGCGCCGGCGATCTCCAGCCGCATCAAGGTCATGTCGAACCTCGACATCGCCGAGCGTCGGCTGCCGCAGGACGGCAAGATCCAGCTGGCGCTGGGGGGGAACAGCGTGGACATCCGCGTCTCCACCCTGCCGACGATGTTCGGCGAGAGCGTGGTGCTGCGGATCCTCGACCGCTCGGTCGTCCAGCTCGACCTGAAGAAGCTGGGCATGCCCGGCGACACCCTGGCGCGCTGGATGGATGTGATCCACAAGCCGAACGGGATCATCCTGGTCACGGGGCCGACGTCGTCGGGGAAGACGACCACGCTCTACGCGACGCTGAACGAGCTGAACAAGATCGAGGACAAGATCATCACGACCGAGGAGCCGGTCGAGTACGAGATCGAGGGCCTCATCCAGGTGCCGATCAACCCGGAGATCGGGGTGACGTTCGCCGCCTGCCTGCGGGCCATCCTGCGGCAGGATCCGGACAAGATCCTGGTGGGGGAGACCCGCGACCTGGAGACGGCCGAGATCTCGATCCAGGCGTCGCTCACCGGCCACGTCGTCTTCACGACGCTGCACACCAACGACGCGCCGTCGGCCGTGACCCGGCTCCGCGACATGGGCCTGCCGACGTTCCTCATCACGGCCACGGTCGAGGCGGTGCTGGCCCAGCGGCTGGTGCGGCGGCTCTGCCAGAACTGCAAGACCGAGTTCACGCCGTCGGCCGAGGTCCTCATGGAGCTGGGCCTGACGCAGGAGCAGGCGTCGGCCCAGAAGTGGTTCTACGGCAAGGGCTGCGACCGCTGCAACAACACCGGCTACAAGGGCCGGCAGGGGATCTACGAGCTGATCGTCATGAACGACATCCTGCGGGACATGATCGTCGCCGAGGTCTCGCTGGACGACTTCCGCGAGGCCTGCCGCAAGTACGGCATGAAGACCCTCCGGGAGGTCGGCCTGGAGGCGGTCTCCGAGGGCCGCACGAGCGTCGAAGAGGTCCTCCGCGAGACGATGACCGAGGTCTGAGCCGCCGCGATCGAAGGCCCTTCATCCGAACATCTCCGCACACGATCGAACCCGACCACGCACCCACGCCCGAGGCGGGAGGACGCCGATGCCGACCTACCAGTACGAAGCGATGGACCACACCGGGCGCGAGGTGAAGGACGCCATCGACGCCGCCACGCAGGAGGAGGCCCAGCAGCTCATCCGCCAGAAGGGCTTCTTCGTCACCAAGATCTCGGAGAAGGCCAAGAAGACCCGCAAGGCGGCCGCCGCCAAGAAGGGGGGCCGGCGGAAGAAGAAGTCGTTCACGATCGGCCGGATCTCCACCAAGCAGCTCTGCACGTTCACCCGCCAGCTCTCGACGCTCCAGGACGCCGGCCTGCCGATCCTCCGCAGCCTCAAGATCCTGGAGGGGCAGTGCAAGCCGGGCGTGCTGAAGAACGCCCTGGGGGACGTCGTCGAGGACATCGAGAGCGGCCAGACGCTCTCCGAGGCGTTCGCCAAGCACCCCAAGGCGTTCGACCGCCTGTACTGCAACATGATCAAGGCGGGCGAGGCGGGCGGCGCCCTGGAGGCGATCCTCCAGCGCCTGGCCGACTTCAAGGAGAAGGCGCAGTCGCTCAAGCGGAAGATCAAGGGGGCGATGGTCTACCCGATCGTCGTCATCTTCGTGGCGTGCGTGATCGTCGGGTTCATCCTCTACTTCATCATCCCGAAGTTCGAGGCGATCTTCAACGACTTCGGCGTGCCGCTGCCGCAGATGACCAAGATCCTGATCTCGGCCAGCCACTTCCTGATCAAGTACTTCTACATCGTCTTCCTGACGCCGCTGTTCTTCTGGATGTTCATCAAGCTCCTGTACCGCAACAAGACGGGGGCCTACGTCTGCGACCGGATCCTGCTGATGATCCCGGTCATGGGGACGATCGCCGAGAAGTCGACGGTGGCCCGGACGATGCGGACGCTGGGGACGCTGGTGCAGTCGGGCGTGCCGATCCTGGAGGCGCTGTCGATCGTCCGCGAGACGGCCGGCAACGCGGTGTTCGAGCGGGCGTTCACGCGGATCTACGACAGCATCCGCGAGGGCGAGACGATCGCCCAGCCCTTGCGCGAGGCGCGGATCGTGGACGACATCGTCGTCAACATGATCGACGTCGGCGAGGAGACGGGCGACCTGGACACGATGCTCAACAAGATCGCCGACAACTACGACGAGGAGGTCGAGGTGGCGGTGGAGTCGCTGGTGAGCCTGCTGGAGCCGATCATGATCGTCGTCCTGGGCGGCATCGTCGGCTTCATCGTCATCGCCCTGTTCCTGCCCCTGATCACGCTGATCACCAAGCTGTCGGGCTGAGCCCCCGCGGGGGCCGGGGCGAGCCGCCCGGCCCCCGGGCGTCGGGCGGGCGGACCCGCGTCGACGCTTGAAAAATTCGAGAACCGTCGTACATCGAAACGTGAGCAGACCCCGGGACGTCGCCCGCCGTCCCGACCCCGGAGGCCCGGACCCATGACCCGCCCCGCGCACCGCACCGCCGCCCCGTCCGGCCGCCCCCGCGGCGGCTTCACCCTGGTGGAGCTGCTGGTCGTCTTCGTCGTCCTGTCGATCCTGATCGCCCTGCTCCTGCCGGCGATCAACGGGGCCGTCAAGACCGCCAAGAACACGGCCGCCCAGGCGAACCTCAAGCAGTTCGACCAGGCCCTGGCGGCGTTCAAGTCGAAATACGGCGACTACCCGCCGAGCCGGGTGATCTTGTGGGAGAACGGATATTTCCAGACCGGCGGCACGACGGCCTTGGCCGCGTCCGGGCAGTCCGACGTCCAGAGCGGCCAGCTCGCCCAGCGGACGCTCCAGTACCTGCGGAAGTTCTTCCCGAAGGTCGTGCTCAGCACGTCGGGCGCGGTGTGGCCCGCGGGCAGCAAGCAGTGGTACGACTTCAACGGCAACGGCGTGTTCGACGCCCAGCCCTACGTCCTCCAGGGGCATCAGTGCCTCGTCTTCTTCCTGGGCGGGTTGCCGCAGAAGACCGACGAGGGGTATGCGATGACGGGGTTCGCCAAGAGCCCGACGAACCCGTTCACGCCGATCGTCGCGCCCTCGGGGAGCCCGACGTTCGTGAGCCAGAATCGCGAAGTCCCGCTGTTCGAGTTCGCGGCCAATCGGCTCCAGGATGATACGGTCAATAACGTCGCGTTCCCCGGCTACCTCGACAGCCTCGGGAACACGCTGGGGAGCGGGCAGGTCAACTTCATCGCCTATTTCAGCTCCTACGGCAACAACGGCTACGACCCCAACGACGTGAACTTCGCGGCCGAGGTCGACGACGCGGGGGCGGTCGTCCTGAACAAGTACAAGGTCCGTTACCCCGTCTATACGTCCTCGGGCGACGCGACGACCCCTCCGAACCACGCGGCGTCGCCGTCCCCGAACCCCTATACGTCGACGGCGACCGGGGCGGCGACGGCGGTGGCGGCCACGGCCCTCGCGGTCAATTACGTGAACCCGCAGACCTACCAGCTGATCTCGTCGGGCATGGACGGCCTGTACGGCCCCGGCGGCATGTTCAAGCCGAACGCCAACAGCGGGGCGCTGCCGTTCGACGCGAACACGACGACCCCCGCCGCCTCGACGAGCCTCCGGCAGCGCGAGCGGGACAACCTGACCAACTTCCACGGCGGGACGCTCGACTGATCGCGGCGGCGGCGGGCGACCCATCCCGGGGCGCGGGCGAGGCCCGCGCCCTCCGAGACGGCCGATAACGGATGCGAAGATGATGAACCTTGCATCGAAACCCACGCTCGATCTTCGGGGCCCGGCGCCGCGGCGCGGGTTCACGCTCGTCGAGCTGGTCATCGTCATGACGATCATCGGGATCATCATCTCGTTCATCCTGATCGCCGCCCGGGACGGCGTCCGCCAATCCGAGCTGCGGGCGACCCAGGCCCTGATCCTCAAGCTGGAATCGGGCCTCAACGACCGGCTCGACGCCCTCATGCAGCTCCGCCCCGAGCCCAACTTCAGCCACGGCTACCTCGCCGGGATTTATCCGGACGCCGCGTTGAACGACACGGACGGACTGCCGCTGATGATGCCGCGGGCCGTGCTGCCGTCGGGCTTCCCCGACACGAAGGTCCGCACGACGGGCCGCGCCCAGGCCATCGCCCTGGCGGACTATCTCAAGAGCGAGATGCCGGACGTCTTCGTCGTGAATCCGGCGGCGCTGGCCGCCACGCCGGCCGGGGCCACCTATCCGCTGGACTTCGCGTCGCGTCCCTTCCCCGGGACGCCGACGGACGCTTCCCTCGGCGCGGCCGCCAACTACATCCTGCCGCTCGGGCACCGGGTCCGCGGCCCCCGGAACTTCATCACCTCGACGGGCTGGGACGCGACGGGCTACGGCGACGGCAACATCGACTCCGGCTTCTTCTCGTCCTCGAACCCCCAGCTCGGCCTGACGGGGCGGGGCATCTACGGGGCCTCCTATTCGGCCGCCTCGGCGGTCTACAAGAACCTGGGATACCTGCCGACCGGCTACGACATGGTCGACAACGACGGCAACGGGCTGATCGACGAGTGGGGGGAGGGGGTGAACGCCAGCAACCGGGAGGACGTCCAGGCGCGGCTTTCGAGCCACAAGCACGAGACGGCCAGGTCGGAGATGCTCTACGCCCTGCTCGTCGAGGGCCAGGGCCCCCTGGGCTCCTCCTTCAACGCCGACGACTTCAGCGATCGCGAGGTCATGGACACGGACGGGGACGGCCTCCCCGAGTTCGTCGACGCCTGGGGCAAGCCGTTGCAGTTCTTCCGGTGGCCCGTCCTGTTCCATTCGGACGCCCAGCGCGGGCAGAACATCGGACCGGATCCTTTGGATGCGTCCGGCGGGGCCCCGCCGAAGTTTATCAGGCCCTACGCTTCGCAGTGGGAGGTCCGGGAGCAGGACCCCCTCGACCCCAATGCGACCCTCATGAGTTCCGCGTGGTGGTCCGGCGGGCAGAATGCGGGCCATCCGTTCGGGACGGCGGCCGGGGCACCGACCTACAAGAGCGGCGGGGTCGCGGCGTTCGAGTTTTTCTTCCACCGCATCACCGAGCCGATGGCCTTCAGCGCGAGCTCCCCGTCGGCCGCGGACTACTGGATGTACTGGGCCCGCGATGGGGCCTCGGAGTCCGGGGTGGGCTATCGGCGGGCGTTCTTCTCCAAGCCCTTGATCCTCTCCGGCGGGCCGGACCAGGAGCCGGGGGTGTTCTTGTATCCCTCGCCGACCGTGAACGATCTCATCTACGTCGAGAACAACGCGGTGCAATTCACGCCGGCGGAGGCGTCGTGGTCGACCCTGCCCCCCGCGGACGGGGGCATACCGGCCACTTCGCCCGAGTCGTATCTGAACGGCTTTCCCAATACCTTGCTCCTGCTGGACGCCGGCCGCGACGACATCAGCAATCATAACGTGACGACCAACGTCGGGTCGGGAGGCTGAGCCCATGAAACGCCGAATCCCGCGACCGGCCGGCTTCACGCTCGTCGAGCTGCTGGTGGTCCTCCTGATCGTCAGCATCATCGCCGCCGTGACGCTCCCCGTCGTCATCCCCGCGATCGGCCATCGCCAGGTGAGCGAGACGGCCCGGATCATCCAGGGGGGCCTGGTCGCCGCCCGCGACGCGGCGCTGAGGACGAACACCCCCCACGGCATCCGGTTCCTGCCCGACCCGACGTACAACGGCCAGACGGCCGATCCCCTCACGAAGGGGGCGACGAGCTTCCTGGATCGGGGCAAGATCCTGGCGTCCAACCGCTTCATCCCGATCGAGCGGCCCCCGACGTACTCCGACGGCAAGGTCTTCCTGGATCCGGCCAACACTTTAATCGGCTCCTTCATCAATCGCCTGGGCATCAATACCGGCCTGTTCACGCCGGCCGAGGAGAATTGGCTGTATACGGATAAGCGAGTCTTGCTCGTCGTCCAGGCCTATTTCCGCACCCAGACCGTCGGCGCGACCACGTTCTACCCTCGGGAGGAACCGACGTCCTGGTACTGGAACATTCGGGTGGGGGATAAGATCCAGATCAACGACATCGGCCCCTATTTCACCGTCGTCGGGCCCGTGCACGCCCCCAATCCCGAGAACTTCGTCAACGTCGACCCGTCCGCACTCCCGCTGGAGCTGCCGCATCCGAGCGGGACGGGGGTCTATTATCCGGAGATCCTGTTCGTCACCAACGGCGTCGACGACGACGGCGACGGCTACGTCGACAACGGCATGGACGGCCTCGACAACGACGGGAACGGGACCATCGACGATTTCGCCGAGTGGTCGGATCCGGAGAGTTGGCCGTCGGGCATGATCACGGGGGGCACGGCGGTGGTCGGCGATAAGGCCGCGGGGGTCTCGTACAACATCATCCGCCAGCCGGTCCCCTCGGCCGGCTCGCGCGAGACGGTCCTGCCGGACAGCGTGGTGGTGGACCTGACGACGTCGCTCTGGCCCGCGGTGCGGGAACGATCGCGGCTCCCGGTGGATCCGGACTCGGGGACGGTCGACATCCTGGTCGAGCCGAGCGGGCGGGTGGTGCCGACGACGAAGTATTCCAGCCCGACGTCGTTCGGCATGGGGTCGTCGTTCTATCACATCTGGGTCGCGGAGCGCAGCGACCTCGCGGAGCCCACGGTCGCGACCCGGGGCGCGGTGGACGGCAGGGCCACGGCGCTCGGCCCGCTGCTGGCGAGCCCGGCCCCGGCGTTCTACCTGCCGATGCCCCGGGACGCCTACGACGCGTACGACGTCGACCTCGTCAACGACAACCCGACCCTCCCGTATTTGAAGGGGGAGATGCGTCTGCTGACGATCTCGACCCGAACGGGCAACATGATCACGACCGATCGGCCGCTGTTCAGCGTGACGAACCCGGGCCGGCCGTTCTACGCGCCGCAGGTCGGCGAGCAGGGGGATGCGCCATGATGGTCGTCGGCCGCCGCGGGGTGCGATCGGGCATCACCCTGACGGAGATCCTGATCGGGATCATGATCATGGGCATCGGCTTGGTCTCCGTCGCCACCCTGTTCCCGCTGGGCCTCCTCCGCCTGCGCGAGGCCCAGCGGCAGTCGAGGTCGGCGCTGCTGTACGAGTCGGCGGCGGCCGACATGTCCGCCCGCGCCCTGGTCAACGCGCAATCGTTCGTGATGGCGGACCTGTTCAACAAGTATTACGGCCTCTCGTGGTGGTATCCGTGCATGGTGACGCCGCAGACGCCGGAGGGGAGCTTCAACCCGCTCCTCCAGGACGCGGCGTCCTACGGGGGGGACGTCTATACGAGCGCCGCGGCGACCGACCTCGCGGGGCTGGACGTCACGAACGCGAACTTCAGCCTCATCCCCGTGCTCTACTCCCAGTCTCGCGGCAATCCCGGCCTGCCGTTCGCGTACGATCCGCTCTGGCGCGCCCAGGCGTATGCGCCGGGGAACGACGTCAGCGACCCGACGAGGCGCGGGATCTATCTGCACGACACGGCCGACGACGGGAGCACGGTGCCGGAGGCCCGCTTCGGGTCCGGGCTGGGCTTCGTCCGCAACGACCCCTCGGGGGGATTGCCGAGCGCCCACGGGCTTCAGCGGCTGACCAATTTCAACGGCCGGAAGTATAACGCGATCGATTCGGCCGGCGATCCCTACAAGGCGTTCGTCCAGCAGAATTCGAGCGCCGTGCTCTCGATCTTCGTCTCGCCCGAGGACATCGTCTGGAACGAGCCCAACAACCCGCTGAACGTCAGCCCGGTGCTCCCGGACATGAGCCTCACGGGCGCGACGGTCAACGATTGGCGCTATTCGTGGATGTTCACCGGACGCCTGGCCAGCCAGACGAGCGGCTCGACCTTCGAGGGGGACCTGGTCGTCTTCGAGAATCGGCCGTTCGGCCTGGAGCGGGTGGTGGGGCCGATCGACGGCTCGTCATACTACCGGCCCGAGGGGGAGACGGTCGTGGAGGCGGTCTACGGCTACAGCGCGAGCGTCGCCGTGGCGGGGGGCGGGTCGGTCGGGTACGGGGCCGCGGCCGATCGGACCGTGCTGCTCCGCTGGCCGGATTCGATGGCCGACCCGATCGTGAAGCGGGGCGACTGGATCTGCGACGTGACCTACGAGCGACGGCAGCCGATCGCCTATAACGGGACCACCGGCCGATTCGCGGGCTATTTCAACCCGCTGAACGGCGGCAAGTTCGACAACCTGCCGGCCCAGCGGGCCTTCTGGTATCAGGTCGTGAAGGTGTCGCCCGCCGTGTCCGAGTCCGTCGGCTTCGCCGGCGACCCCGACGGGATCTCGTTCCGTCGCATGGTGGTCCAGGTCGGCTCCAGCCTTCGAGCCCGGACGCCGCTGGATTCGTCGGACGGCAGCCCCCATACGGTGAACGCCGCGCTGATCGCCCCCGACGTCGTGAACGTCATCCCCCAGACCATCGTCATCCATTGATTTGATCGATCGCCGCGGCGGGCCGCCCGCCGCGGACCCCGTCCGCCATCGTCCGTCCGCGACGCGCCGGCCTCACGGTTCGGGCCGGGTCGGGACTTCCCAGAGCAGGGGCCTCGCCGTGAACGTCCATAGCCGCAGACATGCGACCCTCCGCCGCCGGGGTGTGACGCTCGTCGAGATGCTGATCACCCTCGCCGTGCTCCTGCTCATGATGGCGCTGATCGTCCAGATCTTCCAGGCGGCGACCGGCTCCATGTCGGCCGCCCAGGCCTACCAGCGGCTGGACGACGACCTCCGCCGCCTCGACTCCACCCTCCGCGCCGACCTCGACGGGGCCACCGCCCGGTTCACGCCGCCGCTCGACCCCGCGGACGGCCTCGGGTATTTCGAGTACGTCGAGAACGAATTCGCCGACAATCAGGGCGAGGACTGCGACGACTCGATCCGCCTCACCGTGAAGGCCCCGGAAGGTCGGCCTTTCACCGGGCGGATGTGGGCCAAGCCGCCGAGGAAGCTGGCCATGGTCGGCGGTACGCTCGTCTCCGTCCCCGGGAATTTCGGCGCGTTCAACGCCACGAGCAACCCCGGCGGGATGACGCCGGCGGAGATCGCCGAGTACTTCAAGAGCCAGCCGATCACCGTGACGAGCGAGCACGCCGAGGTGATCTACTTCCTGCGCAACGGGAACCTGTACCGTCGGGTCCTCCTGGTAGCGCCGGAGTTGCAGCGGAGCCTGGTCCACAGCTACTCCGACGCGTCCGCCTCGAACGTCGGCTTCTTCCCGGTAGCTTCGGCGGTCGGCCCCACCCTGGAGGGACCTCCCACGGATTCGAGGACGTTCACGCCGGTCGACCTCGGCGCGTCCCAGGTGAGCTTCCTGGGCGTCAATGACCTATCCGCTCGGCCGGCCTCCCGGGGGCTTGCGACCGCCAACGGCGCCAACAACTCCGTGGTCCTGAACAAGCTCTCCGACCTCACGGATCGCCACAATCGCTTCGCGTCGCCCCGATTCTCGGACGATTTCGTGGGATTCACGACCTCCGGCGGGAGCCGGACGACGGTTCTCAGCCCCGACGGCCTGCCGGACGACGCCAACGGCGACAACGTGCCGGATTGGTATCCCACGCTCTATCCGCACCTGATCGAGGACTCCGTGGCCCAGATCCTGGGGGCGGGCACGCCGACCACGTTGGGCCTCTGGAACGTCGTGAAGACGCCTGACGCCATCTACGGGGACGGCACCCTGTATTCCCAGCGAGGCGCGCTAGCCTTCCCGTATGTTTACCGCGGGGCTTTCTCCCAGGCGCAATACCTGGGGAACGACACGCAGATCGGATGGATCCACGCGCCTGCGCCGTTCTCGGTCGACCCGCTCGACAGCTCGACGGCATATCAATACAACGTCGACCCCGTGAACTACCTCAGATATCTCAACCACAACCCGATCGACGCGGGCGACAACCTGCCGACGCCGTTCTCGTCCGGCGTGACCTGGAACAACCTCCAGACCTACTGGGGCTTCCCGACCTGGCGGGAGACGCTGGCGCCGGAATGGAACGATCCGACCTTCCAGGTCAACCAGCCGATCTCGGGCTACAGCTTCCCGAACGGGCTGGAACCCCTGAGTTCCACCGAGATCACGGCCGGCCACGTCGATCGGACCGACGCCGCCAGGCGCGCACGGCTCCTGCCTCCGATGACCGCCGACTGGCGGGGGGCGAGCAAGTTCCAGCAGTTCACCGACGGCACCGGGTCCGACACCGGCTATTTCGGCGGCTCCTCGGGCTCCCCCCTGTGGGCTTCCTACAGCTGGGAGGACGACCTCATCCTGACGAACGTCCGCAGCTTCGACGTCAAGGCGTTCGAGCCCTCGCTGGCGGACTACGCCGACCTGGGCTGGGGCGACGACCCTCGCCGGACCCCCGCGGCCACCACGACGGGCGCGACATACCTGGGGACGGGCGCGGTCACCCCTTATCTCTACGGCAACATCGACGCGATCGGCGGCGCCGCCGCCCCCGGGGCGGTCGCGGCCGTCAACGGGTCGTTCGTGAACGTCGTGGAGCAGACGTTCGCGCACGAAGGCCGGATGCCCCCCCTGATCAGCGACTTTCGATTCGACGCCCAATTCGGGCCCGCGGCGGCCGGCACCTACGCTTCGAATCCCGGCTACACGGGCAACCTCGGCGACGACTCGCGGGAGATCGTCCGGCTGCGGCGGGTGTGGGACTCGTGGTCGACCACGTACTCCAAGGCGCCGGCCAAGGGGGTGCAGCCCGGCGGGTTCCCGTCCGGCCCCCCGTTCTCGCCCCCGATGTATCCGTCGTACCCGCCGCCGTACCCGGCCCCCCTCCGCGGGATCCAGGTCCAGGTGCGGGTGACCGACCCGACCAACCAGCGGATCAAGGTCCTGACCATCCGGCAGGATTTCACGAGCAAGCTCTGAGATCGATCGACGAAGGAATTCGGAACTACCGGACGGCGGCCCGCGTCCAATCGCGGGCGGCCGAGAGCACCGAGGCCCTGGCGATCTGAAGGCCGGAGCAGGGGGGAACCATGGCGACCAGTAGGCATCGGGGGCGGGGCCGGGCGAGGCGGGGCGTGATCCTGATCCTCGTGCTCGGCGTGCTGGGGCTGATGGCGGTGATCGGCGTGACCTTCGCCACGTTCACCGGCCAGGCCCGGATTTCCGGCCGGAACTTCGCCCAGTCGAAGCTCCAGTCCCAGGGCGACGAGCTGATGGACTTCGCCCTGTCCCAGCTCATCTGCGACACCTCGGACGTGCGGTCGGCCATCCGCGGCCACAGCCTGGCCCGGGATATGTACGGGAACGACGGGGCCCGCAACGGGTTCCTCGCCTCCCGGTCGGACGGCGTCCCCCAGGCGCCGGGGAACAACTCGTCGTTCTACGTCACCCGGGTCCAGAAGGACACGGTGATCCCCAACGCCTACATCCTGACGACGAACATCAGCCAGGGCGATCCGCTCTTCTATTCCCACGATTTCAAGCGGTGGACCGTCCGCGTCGCTTACAACACCAATCCCGCCGCCCCCCCCAACAAGATCGTCCTCTCGGCGCTCTCTCCGGCGGTCACCGGCGTGATCTCGCAGACGTTCGAGGTCATCGACGAGGACGGGTTCAACCCGGGCGTCTCGGACCCCCGTCGGCTCAAGGTCATCATCCTCGACTCCGACAGGACGGCGCGGATCGCCCACCCGGGGTATAATACACGGACCCCCGCCTACCTCTTCGAGTTGAACCTGGACACGGACCTCGCCGACGACTTCCAGTTCGTCCTGGACGGCCGCTGGCTGCATGCGTTCAACGGTCCGGGCAAGACCGACGACGCCAAATACGCCAACTTCCGCTTCAATCAGGATTCGCCCTCGCTGGTCGGGATGGACGAGGACTACGACGCCTGCGACCTGGAGAACTGGTTCCTGGCCATGCAGAGCGCCGACGGGTCGGTCATGATCCCGTCCTTCCACCGGCCGGCCAACGTCCGCTATCAGCCCGGCACGATCAACGACTGGGACAACACCGCCGCCACGACCGCCGACCTCGTCGCGAAACTGTCGCGCATCCTGCGCCCTCGGAACGCGGACGGGCACGACCCGACGGCCTTCCCCGACCTGATCCCGAGCGACATCGACGGCAAGATCCGATACGACGTCGACAACGACGGCGACGGCGCGTTCGACTCGGTCTGGGTCGACCTGGGCTATCCCCCCCGCCGCAACGCCCAGGGCGTCCTCTACAAGCCGATGTTCGCCTTCATGGTCATCGGCCTCAACGGGCGCATCCCGCTGAACACGGCCGGCAACCTCGCGGGGCGCGAGTCGACCGCCTCCGGCCCCGGGAACCGCAACGCCAGCCACGCCTCCCATCTCGGCAACTCCGTCAGCGAGATCGATCCCCAGTACGCCCTCCAGAATGCGGGAAACTCCGGCTTTTCGCAGCGGGACGACGCCGGGCGTAACGTCGCCCAGACTCAACTCCAGAACATCCTGGCGGGGACGCGGCCGCAGCAGGATCTGAAGAACCCGGACACCACGGGTGCCGTGAACGGCGACGCGAACCGCGTCCAAATGGGGACGTCCGATTGGATGGCCTTGCCGAACGGCATCGCGGATGGCTCCGACTTCACGGACGGCACTGGCGTGCGGCGGCTCACGGAGCCGGTCCCGGGCCGCTGGGGCGAGGCCGAGGCGATCCCCGGCGGGACCTATCCCGACCTGAGCTACGACTACCTCGCCGCGACATACAACAACGAGGTCCGCCCCGGCTACTCGATGAGCAGCCGGGACACCTCGGCCGCGGGGACGCTCTGGGACGCCGCGGACGACAATTTCAACGCGTTCGACGTCTGGCCCGTCCCCGATTCGACCGTTGCGCGAGTGGGCGAGATCCACGACGAGGATCTCTATGACGCCGCCGGGGCCCTGACGTTCCCCATCGAGCGGATGCGGCGATTCATCACGCCGATGGACGTGAACGGGTCGGGCGGCGTCGTGCAGTGGCGCGGCGGGGGCGGCGGCGGGGGCAAGGGCGCGGACCAGTGGGGACGCGTCGCCTACCAGGGGTATTTCCGGCCCCCCGGCCTGCCGGGCCAGGTCGACCCGACGACCGGCGCGGTCTCCTTCCCCTGGACCAGCGGCCAGAACTATCCGCTGGGGCGCGTGGCCCAGGCCACCGTCGCCGCCGCCACCGCGCACAACAACAACATGCTGCACGGCTACGAGTCGGCGCTCTTCCCGAATACGATGGGCCGCCCCCAGTCGTCCGGCGGGGCCCCGGCCTACGTGGACGGTACGTCCCCCGGGGCTCTCGGCCTTCCGACCAAGCTGCCCAGCTACAACGGGGCCGTGAACTCGGGCATCGATTACACCTACAACGGCGACGGTCCCCCGGACCCCGTCTTCAACAGCCGCTCGGACGGCCTCAACGAGGCCGACGAGATGAACCTCTACAACGTCGATACGAACCTCGACGCGCCTTACACCCACTCCGACCTGGAATGGCTGTATCGTCGCCACGACGTCGACGGACGGTCGCTCACCAGCCGGCTCGCCCGATTGGCCCCGGTCAGCTTCCAGAACGGGCAGGACGACCTGGCGCGCCGGCGGATGTTCGCGATCGACGCCTGGGAGCCGAACTCGTTCGTATGGGCGAACGACAATCCCACCGGCATCTTCCCGGACAACCATCGCTTCACCGCGAACGCCAACGCCTCGATGGCCAACATCAACGGCGTCACGCCCGCCCTCGCCCAGCGCGACCGCAAGATCAACCTGAACATGCCGCTGCCGGTCTCGAACGACCCGGACGAGCCGGTGCGTCGCAAGTGGATCGGCGACGCCTACCTGCTCATGAAGACCGTCCTGCCGCCCCGCGCGGTCGACACGCCCGAGGAACTGGCTCAGCTCGGCCAGTATCTGGTCAACCTGATCGACTACCGGGATACGGACTGCGCGGTGACGCGATGGACCAACCCGGACGTGCTGCTCGTCCCGGCCCAGGCGTCGGGCAACACGATGACGCCCAAGCGGCCTTATCTGGTGTCTTCGACCGCCAGCGTCACGCAGTCGGTCCCGCTCGTCCAGTATGGGATGGAGCACAACCCCATCGCCATCAATGAGGTCCTGGCGTATTCCTACGCGAGGCATCTCGGCGGGAGCCCTCCCACCCCAACGCCGACCGGCCAGCCGACCGGCCGCTTCTTCATCGAGCTCGTCAACACGCTCTCGCTCTCCAAGACGGCCCATAACGCGTCGGCCGTCGATAATGCGGCCGTCATCGACCTGAGTGGATATGCGTCGAGCAGCACCGGTGCGCCCTTGCCGAACCCCTACGACGGCGGCTGCTGGGACATGGTCTTCACGGACGACGCCGTGGGGAGCCGGCCCAACCCCTACACCGGGCAGCTCGACCCGGGGGCCGTCCTCTACGGCCTGACCCCCCTGGGCCAGGACGCCAACGCCGGGCGCACGCCCGCGCTGGCCGATGCGACCCTCAAGGGGATCCGAGTCGACCCCCTGCCGCGGACCAACGGCGGGACCACGGCCGTGAACTGGTTTGGCGACGGCACCCGCACCCGTCCGCTCACAGTGATCGGCAACGCCTTCCCGGGCACTACGGCCGAGACCTCCTCGGAGTCCACGCCCGTCAACGCCAGCGCCCCGTTTACTACATCGGGCAACGCGGCCTTCTACACGCTGAACAACGCCAAGTACGACCCGTTCAATCCGATCGCGGGTGGGCTGGGCTTCACGCTGAGGGGCGGCATCCTCCCGAACAACATCGATGGGTCGGTCAACCTGACCGCGCCGACGACGATCCCTCTGCCGGCCCTCCCGACGGACTCGGGCCAGGCCAAGTATTACTGGGTCTGCCTGCGACGGCCGGCCAACCCGATGGCCCCTGCGGGGCCGGATAATCCGATGATCGTCGTGGACAGCATGCGGTTCCCCTACATCGACTGCGGCGGGACCGTGCGGACCGACTCGTCCGGCGACCCGACGGACGACGCCAATCGCGACGTCGTCTCCTCCCAGGGGTCGAATCACATCTATTCGTATCAGCGGCTCCAGCCCTATCGCGGCGGCCAGTCGGTCCCGGCCGATCCCACCGTCGCCGGCTCGGGCCTGGATACGCGATACGGCTTCACGGAGCAGGTCGCCGCGCCGGCGACGTCGAGCGGCAACCTGATCCGGTACGGCACCAACAAGAAGACCAGCGCGACCCCCAATTACTTCCCGGACGTCAACACCAACCCCATCTACCACACGCTGGGGCTGCCCAACGACGGGACCTTCGGGGATCCCGCGACCGCGGCGAACATGGAACGTTGGGACCTCTTCACATTCCTGGACCGGGATTTCACCTCGGTCTTCGAACTGGCGATGGTCCCCGGTTGCGCCCCGGGCCTGTTCACGAAGCAGTTCGCGGAGTTCGCCCCGTCGGCCGCGAACAAAGCGGCGTTCGACGCCGTGGCCGCCGCGCCGCCCGTCACGCCTGCCCTGGCCCGTCCCGCCGTGCTCCCGGTCGGTTCGTCTGCGACGATCGCCGGGATCGGCCGCTCCAACGTCTTCTCGGCCCGTCGGGCCAGCACGGCCGATCCGGTCGAGCCCCACACGTTCCCGTATCTCGTCGACCGTTTCTTCTACACCGCGGCGGGGAACCTGGGGACGAGCGACACCCTCAACAGCTCCGTGGGAGGATACGCCGCCGACGGCTGGCATCGCATGTTCGAGTTCTTCGAAGTCCCCACGCAGATGACCGGGGCGATCGGCCCGGTCGCCCAGGGGACGAACTTCGACTGGTATCGCCAGGACTTCAAGCCCGGCCTGATGAACCTCAACCTGCTCATCGACGAGGAAGCCTTCTTCGCCGTCCTGGGCAAGCAGGATCTCGATTCCTCGACGCAACTCTTCACGCAACAGTTGCTCAACCCCTATCAGCTGCCGGAGCCGACGGACGCCTATTACGGCTGGAGCGACATATATAGAGGCGGCCTGTGGAACGGCCCCCTCCCTAAGGGCTATCCGCCGACGCCGATGATCGTACAGGCCACAAATCTGGATGGGTCGCCCGCCTACGTATCTTGCATGTCGAACCGCGGTTCGTACGCTCTCGACCCGTTCACGGCCTCGGACGGCTACAAGATGAAGGCTGCCTTCGCGCAGTTCCTCTGGCTTCGGCACGGCGGGTCGGGCTTCCTGTTCGGATATGGCGGGGGGGCGGTGAACCAGAACTACATCGTCAACCCTCCGACCCCTTACGCGAACGCCCCCGTCTACGGCGGGACCGTCCCCATGCCCATCCCGATGGAGCGGCCGTTCCGCTCGCTGTCCTATCCCGACGTGGATTTCACGGCGATGCGGCCCGCGGCCCTGCCGCCTTCGACGTTCACCGATCCGCAGCAGCAGGACACGGCGGCGGCGGCCTATGTGGGCGACCCGGGCGTGAGGAATCGCTTCCTCTACCCGGCCTACGCGACGTCCACCGTCCCGGCCAGCACAGCGACGGCCCCGCTCTACCCGCCGGCCATCCCGACCCGACGACTGTTTCAGATCCCCGACGCCTACGCCCCGGCCTCGTCGCCGAGCAACGCCAGCCGCTACGGGGATGATTTCGTCAACGGGACCATCCCCGCGACGACCGACGCGGTCACCGGGGCGAAGAATCCCTCGCCCGGCGCCTTGCCGCCGATCAAGATTTCCTCCACGAATTACAAGCGGGTCAACGACGCCACCGTGAACCTGATGATGCCGTACGACTCCAACGACGCGAGCGTCGCCCCGGGCGGTTCCTATCCCGTCGTCGAGTTCGGCCATCAAGGCGGCGCGGGCGCCACCGATTCCCGGCAACATCCCTATTTCCGCGGCGAGATCATGCAAAGGGCGCTGAACCTCACCACGCCCCGGACGCACCAGTTCGCCGTTTGGATCACGATCGGCTTCTTCGAGGTCAAGCGGGAGGGGGACATCGCCATGATCGGCAGCTCGTATCCCACCGCGGCCTTCGACCTGCTGGGCCCGGAGATCGGGGCCTCGACCGGGGAGAACACCCGCTATCGCAGCTTCTTCGTGGTGGACCGGCTCAAGCTCACGGGGTTCGATCCGGACTCGGTGGGGGCGTTCCGGCCCGCGGTGGTGTACCGTCGGACGATCGAGTGACGGGGCGGGGGCCGGCGCATCCCGAAGGCCCCCGGGCTCGTCACAGCCGCCTCGCTCGAACGTATTGTCTAAGGGGACGATACCTCGATACGATTCCAGTAGTCTCGCTCCTCCCGTCTACGAAAGGACCGCTTCATGATGCCCCGTCGCCGTCGCCAAGGCTTCACGCTGATCGAGCTGCTGGTCGTCATCAGCATCATCGGCGTCCTGGTCGGCCTCCTCCTCCCGGCCATCCAGTCGGCCCGCGAGGCCGCCCGCCGCGCCCAGTGCCAGAACAACCTCAAGAACATCGGCCTGGCCCTGAACAATTACGCCATCCGCAAGGGGGCGTATCCGGCCGCGGGGACGTTCTTCGAGGACCCCCAGACCCTCGCGGTCACTAAGGCGGCTCCGCAAGGAGACATCACCAAGTCCGTGCTCTACCGCGTGGGCGGCGTCCCGAACGGGACGACGGACGGCCTCCGCGCCGGCAAGAGTTGGGTCGTCGACATCCTTCAGGATCTCGACCAGCCCGATCTCGCCAACAACTGGACCCACGAGCGGAATTACTTGCAGGGCGTCATCACCGGGAGCACCAACACCCCGAACGCGAACATCTCGCGGACGGCCCTGGCGATCTTGCGATGCCCCGACGACACCAACTTCGAGCCCAACCAGGGTAACCTGAGCTACGCCGCCAACGGGGGATTCGCCCGCTTCGGTGCCGCCCCATTCATGTGGCAGGGTTACGACGTGGACGGCGGGACCGGCGGCAGCCAGACCACTCAGCTCACCTGGGGGACGAGCGGTGCCCAGGCCATCCACCAGAAGTTGGGGGTGATGTTCATCAACTCCATCTACAACAACAACGACGGTGTTGATACGACCGACGACATCCCGGGCGCTCAGAACGGCCGCAGCCCCGGTTGGGGCGGCATGAAGACGACGACCGCCAGCATCGTCGACGGCTCGGGCTCGACGGTCCTCATCGGTGAGAATACGCTCGTCGGCTATTCGACGGGCACGACCTTCTCCGGCGGCCTGGAAACGAACTGGGCCGCCCCCTGGCCGACCTTCAGCCTGTTTATGGGCTCCGACAACGTCTGCGGCGACTCCGGCGCCTGCGGCACCACGCTGGGCGGGACGACCGGTGGGACCGCCGCCGCCGACGCCCAGAACTGGGTGCTGGCCAACGCCAACGGCACCAAGGAGAACATGGGATACGGGCAGTCGCTGACGATCAAAGGCTCCTTCCCGTTCGTCACCAGCGGCCACCCCAACGGCTCCAACTTCGCCTTCTGCGATGGTTCCGTGCGCTTCATCAGCAACACGCTGGATGGCAGCGTCTACGCCAAGATCCTCAGCCCGGCCGGTAGCAAGCTGCCTGTGCCCTTCAAGCAGCAGCCTGTCAGCCAGGACGCGTTCATCAACTGAGCGTTCAAGGCGATTCTGATCGCCTGACGATGATTTGAGCGAGACGACGGGGCCCCCCGACCCGCCCCAACGGCGGTCGGGGGCTTTTTCGTTCGTCGCGCCGGGCATGTTCTCGATGTTCCGGGCGGTGGGTGGTTGACTCGGCGGCCGGTTCGGGTAAACTACTTCCTGTCGACGCAACGCAAGACGTCACGGGCGCATAGCTCAGTTGGCTAGAGCGTACCCCTGATAAGGGTAAGGTCCCAGGTTCGAATCCTGGTGCGCCCATTTGAATCATCCCCGCCTTTCGGCCCATTCTCCACGGGCCTCCCTTTCGCCCCCGATTACCGAGGGCTAGAATCATCGGCCGATGCGGTCCACCCGAACCCGGGCTCTGGACTCGCATCGCCATGATCCACCGACCTCATCGCGAGGACACGATGCGACGACCCGCCTCCTCGGCGTGCCTGCTGGGCTTCCTGGTGTTCGGACCCCTCGCGGCGTTCCCGGCGTCGGCGGAGGTTCCGAAGGGGGAGGTGCAGAAGCACGTTTTCGAAGTGAGCGCCGTCTTCCCGGGGACCGTGCGGGATTACTGGGTCTACATCCCGCGCCAGTATGATCCGTCGAAGCCCGCCTGCCTCTTCGTCTGCCAGGACGGAGTCCAATACAACGCGCCGGCGGTCTTCGACGAGCTGATCGAGAAGAAGGAGATCCCGGTCCTGATCGGGGTCTTCGTCATGCACGGTCGGGTCAAGGCGACGTCGGACGGGGCCCTCGATCGCTTCAACCGCAGCTACGAGTATGACGGCCTCGGCGACGGCTACGCCCGGTTCCTGATCGAGGAACTGCTGCCCGAGGTCGAGAAGTTGAAGTCCGAGGACGGGCGGCCGGTCCGGATCTCCCGCGACCCGAACGATCGGGCCATCGGGGGCTCCAGCAGCGGGGCCGTCTGCGCGTTCACCGCCGCCTGGGAGCGGCCCGACGCCTTCCGCCGGGTCTTCAGCGCCATCGGCACCTACGTCGGGCTGCGGGGCGCGAACGACTACCCGACGCTGATCCGCAAGTTCGAGCCGAAGCCCCTCCGCGTCTTCCTGGAGGACGGGAGCAACGACCTGAACATCTACGGCGGCGACTGGTGGATGGCGAATCAGGAGATGGAGCGGGCGTTGACGTTCGCCGGCTATGAGGTCGCCCACGCCTGGGGCGACGGGCCGCACAGCTCGAAGCACGCCACGGAGATCTTCCCCGACGCCATGCGATGGCTCTGGAAGGACCACCCCAGGGCCGTCGAGGCCGGGAAGGGCTCCGACAGGCTCCAGGAGATCCTGATCCCCGGCGAGGGCTGGGAGCCCGTCGTCCGGGGCGGGGGGGCCGCCGCGGTCGCCTCGGGGCCCTCCGGGGAGGTCTTCGTGGGCGACGCCTCCGCGACTCGGATCGCCCGGATCGCCCCCGACGGACGGTCGACGCCCGAGCCGGCTCCGCCCGCGACTGTGGTCGATGCGCTCCGGGGCCGGATCGTCCGCCACGACGGCGTCGGCTTCCTGGCCCACTCCGGCCCGGGCGAGACGTCGACCAGCGGCCGTCAGGTCGAGGCCCGGCGGGGCGACGGCGCTCCGGTCCTGTCCAACACGGGGCTCCGGGAAGCGGGGGCCATGGTCCTCTCGCCGGACCAGTCGCTCCTGTACGTCGCGGACGCCGCCAGCCGCTGGGTTTACAGCTTCCAGGTCCAGCCCGACCTCTCGCTCCGCCACGGGCAGAAGTACTATCACCTCCACGTCGGCGACGACGCCGCCGACGCCGGGACCGCCGGGCTCGCCGTGGACCGCGACGGCCGCCTGTACGTCGCCACGAGCCTCGGGATCCAGGTCTGCGACCAGGCCGGCCGGGTCAACGCGGTCCTCGCGACGCCGGGGAAGGCCGCCCTCGGCGTGGCGTTCGGGGGTCCGGATCTCGACATGTTGTATGTGGCGACCGGGGGGGCCGTCCACCGCCGCAAGGTGAAGGTGAGGGGTTGCCTGCCGTCCGCCGCGCCCCACAAGCCCGAGGCACCGAAGCTCTGAGGGCGTCGCCCGGCCCGCCGGGCGTCGATCGCCGCGGAGGGCGGTATTCCTTCGGGGCCGACTTGTGGGGCTTCTCGGGAACTTCTCGCCGTTTTTTGGAAACAACGCGACACGTCGGTCGGCACGGGCACTATCTTGTGTAGGCCCGGATCAGGTCCCGGCCGCCCCCGGCGGGAGACGCCGCGAGGGGCCGTCCAACCGGGCCGCACGTTCCACCATACATCGGGCTCGCCGCCTGGACGCCCGGGGCGTCAGGCCGTCCGGGCGAGGGAAGGGGAAAATGACGAACGAATCGCGGTCCCAGAGCCCTACCGTCGTCCTGAGAATCAGCGACGGTACTCGATTGGTGAGGCAGGCCTTCACGGACTTCGGGCAGGCCGCCCGGAGCGCGGAGGCCTACGCCAGGGAGGGGTTCATGGTCGACATGATGTCGGCGACCGGCTCGTTCCTGATGGATTTCGAACCGGTGCGCCGCGACCTGGCCGTGTGATCGCGGCGGCGTCCGGCGGCGGAACGGGCCGTCGGGGGCTTGAAAACCGGGGGGCGATCGAGGAAATCGGCGATTTCCCTGGATTTTCGAGGGGGCGGGCTGATTTTCTGTGGAGGACTGCGGCATAATCGTCGAAAACGATCCGCAGGAGCCATGACGGCCGCTCTTCACTGGGGAGGGGGGACCCGACCGGCTCGCAGGACGTTCGTCGTCGATCCATAGGAAGAGGGTGCTGTTCCATGGCCAAGAAAGCCGCCCCCAAGGCCGCAGAGGCCCCGAAGGCCGCCCCGGCCGCCAAGGCCGCCAAGCCCGCCGCGAAGCCCGCCACCAAGACCGAGATCTACACCAAGATCGCCGAGAAGACGGGCCTGGCCAAGAAGGAAGTCGCCGCGGTCTTCGAGGCGATGTCCGGCCTGATCGAGAGCGAGATCGGCAAGAAGGGGCCGGGCCTCTTCGTGATCCCCAGCCTGCTCAAGATCAAGGTCGTGCACAAGCCGGCCACCAAGGCGCGGTCGGGCTTCAACCCCGCCACCAAGGAGCCGATCACGATCAAGGCCAAGCCGGCCCGCAAGGTGATCAAGGTCCTGCCGCTGAAGGCCCTCAAGGATCTCATCTGAGCCGCGATCCGATCGCGCGAGAGCCACGACCGCGTCCGGGCCCCCATCCAGGGGCCCGTCGACGCGGTCTCTCATTTCCGGGCCTCGCACTCCGGCCCGGCGCGGCCTTCATTCCGCGACGAGTTCCCAGTGGATCGTCGAGGTGCGGCCGTCGAGGATCAGGGCGACGCCGCCGCCGGGGAGGGCTTCGACCTTCCCGGGCGCGACCCGGGCCCCGGATTCGTCGAGCGCGAAGGCCCGGACCGTCCCCTGGCGACGCCACTCGACGCGGGCGGCGAGGGGTTCGAGGAGCAGGGGGGGGCGGCCCGGGTCGGCCGTCTCGCGCCTCCAGGGGTCGACCCAGCGGTAACCGGTCGGCTCGACGCGCGCGATCGCGGTGACCAGCAGCCGCTTCGCCTCGGCGATCGGCTCGGGGCCGGCGGACGAGGCCATCACCACGGCGAACGGGGCGTCGGTCGAGACGTCCAGCGCGGCGAACGAGGCCCGGCCCTCGGCCGTCCAGCCCGCCAGGCCCTGGGTGTACGGGGTGTCGACCACCAACCGGCCGCGAGAGGCGTCCCAGCCGGGGGCGGGCGTCCGACGCCGGGGCGCGCCGCGCGGGGCCGCCGCCTGCGCCCGGGGCTCGTCGTGGCCGCGCAGGAGGATCGAGGCGGCGTGGGGCCAGAGGGCGAAGACCTGGGGGGTGCCGTTGGCGACCTCGGGGATCTGGAAGATGTCCTCCGCGCCGGCCGTGCCGACGGGGCCGTCGCCCCAGGTCTTGGGGTAGATGAAGATGCCGCGGCGGACCAGGGCGTCCCAGTCTTCGTGACGGGCCGTGGCCGCGGCCAGGAGCTGGTCGGCCGCCTCGTGCGGGAACGCCCAGGCCCCCTGGGTCTGCGGGCACCACTGGCCCACGACGTAGGGCCGCCCCTCCGCGAGCTTGCGGGACGCGCCGCCGGCGAGCCCGCCGTCGCGGCTCCAGAGCTGGGAGCGGAAGTCCGGCGTGACGAAGGTCGGCGGGGCCCAGTAGAGGCGGTCGTCGATCAAGTCGAGCCCGGGGGCGATCAGCGATGCGGAGAATTCGGGCTCGCGACGCCAGTGCGAGACGCCGGCGATCGGGGCCTTCAGGCCGTCCTTGCGGAGCCGCCCCGCCCATTCGGAGTAGTGGGCCGATTCGATCGACTGCCAGAGCCGGCGGCCGGCGAGGCCGCGCGCCGTCTCGCCGCGCCTGCGGAGTTCGGCGTCGTAGGGGGCCGGCAGGCCGTCCGGCCGATCGATCAGGTCGAACAGCGAGACCTCGCCCGCGAGCGTCACCCACGCCAGCGCGGGGTCGTCGCGGAGGGCCCTGCCGGTCTCGGCGTTGGTCCGGCCGAGGAGGGCGGCCGAGGCGTCCGAATTCAGCTGCGCGATCGTCGGGTCGACGACGGCCGCGGGGCCGCCGCCGGGGGCCAGGAGGCCGGCCGACTTGACCCCGTCCTCGGACCGGAACCGTCGGCCGCCCAGCAGCTCCAGGGCCACGTAGATCCCGCGCTTCTGGAGGGCCGCGACCAGGTGGTCGAGCCGCTCCAGGGCGACCGGGTCGAACTCGCGGGTGTCGTCGCGGACGTCGTCGATCAGGCTCCGGTCGGGGCCGAGGGGGGCGTCCAGCTCGCCGAGCCGGACGAGATTCACGCCCGAGCGAGCCAGGCGATCGGCCAGGGCGTCGGCCTTCTCGGGCTCCTGGAACGCCGAGGGAGGGAGGAGCTGGACGCCGAAGAACCGGGCCCGGTCGCCGTCGCGGAAGGCCAGCCGGCCGTCCTTCACGACCACCGGCCCCTTCGAGCCGGCCGGGGCGGGGTTGAGGAACGAGAAGTCGAGCGCCGAGCCCGCGACGATCTCCGAGGCCGGCTTGTAGGCGTTCCAGCCGATGACGTCGTCGCCGGCCTGGAACGGGCTCCAGCCCCCCGCCGCGACGTTGGGCGAGGCGGCCACGCGGACGTCGTCGATCCGGATCGAGCCGACGCCGTCCGACTTCTCGAACTGCACCACCGCCCGGACCGCCCCCTGCGGGACGGGGACCGTCGTGCGCTGGGGCGTCCATTCGAAGGACCCGGACCACTGGAACGCCTGGGCCCCGCCGCGACGCCCCCCCAGCGGCTCGCCGGACTCGTCCAGGAAGTACACGCCGGCCCCCGCGCCCCCCGACCCGCGAAGGCCCTGCGCCCGGGCGTAGAGCGAGATCTCCAGGGCGTCGAACGCCTCCACGGGGAGGGCCAGGCCGGTGAGCGCCTTCGCGCCGGGGCGCGACAACTCGACGCAGGCGTCGGACTCGCGGCCGGGGAACGACCGCGCGGCGTCGTTGTTGACGATCCAGTAGGCCGGCGCGGGATCGCCCAGTTCGAAGTCGCCGTTGACCACGAGGTTCGTCGACTCGACGGGCTCGCGCGGGACGAGGTCGAAGGTGACGCCGTCCACGTCGAGCGTCCCGGCCGCGCCCATCAGGCCGACGGACATGATGGCGTCTCGCGTGCCGGGGGGGACGGGGATCCGCTTGGCCACGCGGGTCCAGCGGTCGCCGACCGTGCGGGTCCAGGGGCCCATCGTGCCGCGCGAGAGCTGACGCAGGCCGTCGCCGAGGAAGTCGATGAGGAAGCTCGGCTCCTCGCCGGCGCGTTCGCCGTATTCGACCCCCTTGAGCCGCACCCACATGCCGACGACGACCGCCTCGACGGACCGGCCGTCGATGCCGAACGCACGGCTGAGGCGGGCGGGGCGGCCGCGGCGCTCGCACGAGAACCGGACGAATTTCGGCCCGGCCGGGCCGCCGGTCGCCTCGATGGCGGCGTCGCGCGCGTTGTACCAGCCGTCGGGGACGCCGTCGCCGTTGGCGTCCTCCTCCAGGTCGTCGCGGGCCGGGGGGGGCGTCCGGATGATGTCGGCCGTGGGATCCGGGGCCTGGGCCCGGGCCAGGGGCGGCAGGCCCAGGGCGAGCGTCAGGATCGACAGGAGCAGGGGGGCGGGCTTGGTCACGAAGGGGTCTCCGTCGCGTCGGTCAGCGGTCGGACTTGGGCGCGGCGTCGCCGGGCTTCGCCTTGGGCTCGGCGGTTTCCTTGAGGGCCTTGCCGGTCATCGGCACGAACAGCGTCGGCTTCAGCTCCTTCCGCACCAGCTCGCCGTCCTTCTTGGTCACGAGCCAGACGCTCTGCGTGAAGCGGTCGCCCAGCGGGATGACCATCCGGCCTCCCTCCTTGAGCTGGTCGACCAGCGGCTGCGGGATGCGCTGGGGGGCGCAGGTGACGATGATCGCGTCGAACGGGGCGGCCTCGGGCCAGCCCTCGTAGCCGTCGCCGACGCGCGTGTGGATGTTGGTGTACCCCACCTCCTTGTGGACTTTCGCGGCCCGCTCGCCGAGCGGCTTGTGGATCTCGACCGAATACACGTCCTTGACCAGCCGCGAGAGGATCGCCGACTGATAGCCGGAGCCGGTGCCCACCTCATAGACGACGTCGGTCGGCTTGGGGGCGAGGACCTCGGTCATGAAGGCGACGTCGTAGGGCGGGGTGATCGTCTGGCCCTCGCCGATCGGGATCGACTCGTCGTCGTAGGCCTGGCGATTGGTGCCGGGGGGGAGGAACTTGTGGCGGGGGACGGTGCGGAAGGCTTCGAGCACGCGGGGATCCTTGATCCCGCGCTCGACGAGGTGGCGTTGGACCATCCGGGCCCGGGGGCGGGCCGTGGGGTCTTCGGCCTGGGGGGCGGGCTTGGGCGCCTCCTGGGCCGCGGCCGTCGCGAGGGCCGCGAGGAGGGCCGGCAGGACGACCGATGCGACGAATGCGGGACGTAGCCTCACTTCAACGCCTCCCTTCCTTGAACGATGCCGTCGACGCGAGACCCCTAGTCTACCATGCGTCGAAACGCCGCTTCAGGACCAAGCCGGATTGGAGCGAATCCCCGGCGACGGTATGATCGGAATTCGACGACGGGGTCGTTCCGGCGCCGTCACGACGAGCCAGCGACCCGTCGACGACCGCGCCGGGTGTCCCATGTCGGGAGGAGTGCTCGGGATGGGCGTCTCGCCTTCGGAGGCCGTAGATCTGATCCTGGGGCTCGCGGCGACGGTGGCCGTGACGGCGACCGTCGCGTCCACGGGCTGCCTGTTCTGGGCCTTGCGGCGGCGCCGCCTCCCCGATCACGCCCCGCCGGTCACGATCTTCAAGCCCCTGAAGGGGCTCGACGAGGAGCTGGCGGAGAACCTCGCCAGCTTCTTCGCGCTGGACTATCCGGCCTACCAACTCCTCTTCTGCGTCGCCGATCCGGCCGACCCCGCGGCCGGGGTGGTGCGGAAGCTGATGGCCGAGCATCCCGAGCGGGACGCCCAGCTGATCGCGGGCGTCCCGCCGTTCGGGCTGAACCCGAAGGTCGAGAGCCTGGCGGCGATGGAGCCGCACCGACGGCACGACGTCCTGCTCATCAGCGACTCCAACGTCCGCGCGCGGCCGTCGTACCTGCGCGAGACCGCCTGCCACCTGGCGGATCCCAGCGTCGGGCTGGTGACGAACCTGTTCGCCGGCCGGGGTGAGGCCGGGGCCGCCGCGGCGATGGAGAACCTCCAGATCAACGGCTACATCGCCGGGGGGATGGCGACGGCGTCGATGTTGGGGGTGACGTGCGTGGTCGGCAAGTCGATGATGATGCGGGCGTCCGTCCTGCACGCCATCGGCGGGTTCGCCTCGGTCCGCAACCTGCTGGCCGAGGACCAGGTGATGGGGATGCTCGTCCGCAAGGCCGGCTACTCGATCCGCCTGAGCCATCACGTCATCGAGAACGTCAACCGCCGGCGCGGGTTCGTCTGGTTCCTCAACCGCCATTCCCGATGGTTCAAGATCCGCCGCCGCCTGGCGCTGCCGACGTTCGCGGTCGAGCCGCTGGCGAGCCTGGCGACGATCGGGCTGGTCTGGGCGGCCTCGGGCGACTCGGGCGTCGCCTGGGGCGGGCTGCTCGGCCTGGTCGGCCTGGGGATGCTGCGGGACGCCGTGCAGACGAAGCGGCTGCGGGGGACGTTCCCGAAGCTCCGGCACCTGGCCTTCAGCCCGATCAAGGACCTCGTCCTCCTCCCCCTCTGGTTCGACGCCTTCCTGAACAACCACGTCCAGTGGCGCGGGCACCGCTTCCACGTCGGCCGGCTGACCCGGCTCACGCCGGACGCCAACCCGCGCGGCCGACGCCTCCGGGTCCGGCCCGCGGGCGACGGCCCCCGGCGCGTCCCGACCGAGGTCGTCGACAAGCCTCGCCCGGAATGACGAGCGGCCCCCGTCGACGCGCGAGGGGTCGACGAGGGCCGCGGGGCTTCCGATCGGGCCGGCGATCAGTACGAGTCGCTGGAGATCGTCTCGCCGCCGGACTTGGTGCCGAGGGCCCACCAGACGTTCTGTGCGATCGAATCCTTGATGAACCGCACGCTGCCGTCGGCGAGGGCCGCGTTGACCCCGCCCGAATGGTTGCTGTTGGCGTTGACGAAGGCGCCGTAATCGGCTCCGTTTATGCCGTCCGTGCGGCATGCCGACCATTTGTACTGAGTCGAGTTGGGCGGGACGACGGTGTTGAAGTAGGTGTATCCCGGCGAGCCCACCGCCCAGAACTGACCGCGGTTGTCGCCGACGGCGGTCCCGCCCGTGAACGCCGTATTGCAGGCCGTAAGGGCGGTCTGCACGTCCCCGTTGAGCGCCTGGGCGCCATTGAGGACGGTGCGGGGGTCGTAGTAGTCCGTCGAGCCTGTCGTCCCCACCGAAGTCCGCTTGCCCAGCGGCGTCCTGCTGCCGGTGAGGCCCTCGCTCCACATGATGGTGTTCGACGTGCCGTCGATCACCGCCCCGACGTCGCACGAGGCCAGGTGGGCGAAGATGCCGGTGCTCTGGGGGTTCGTCCTGCCCCAGATGTCCGTGGTGACGCCATAGGAGCCGTAATAATTGTTGTTCCGCTTGCCGCCGTCGCTGCCGGAGGTCGAGCCGTCGGAGGGGCAGAGGAAGGAGTTGATGGTCGTGTCTCGCGCCGTCGAGTTTGCGTACCAACCCACGCCGAAGCAGTCGCCGGGCGAGGCGGTGAGCATGAAGTTGCAGGCGTTGTAGACGGCCGTCTGCTCCATGAAGCTCAGCATCATGGCCTGGCCGCTCCAGTTGCCCCAACTGCTTGCGGCCGTCGCGCTGCCGCAGCCGGGGTAGGTGCCGGTGGCGTTGCTGAGCGGGTAGCTCTGGTTGGCCGACTGGTAGTTGGCCGCGGCCAGCGCCATCTGCTTGAGGTTGTTGGTGCACTGGGCGCGGCGGGCGGCCTCGCGCGCGGCCTGCACGGCCGGCAGCAAGAGGGCGATGAGGACGGCGATGATCGCGATCACCACCAGCAGCTCGATCAGCGTGAAGCCCTTGCGAGGATTGAACGTCTTCATGATTCCAATAGCTTTCCGGATGAGGATGGATCGGTGATAGCGAGGTGGGCTGGGCGCGCGAACATCAGCGGGCGCGCCGCGGCTGCTTCTTCGCCCCGCCGCCGGCGCGGTTATTGGCCTCGGCCGAGTCCGAAACGTACTTGTTGTCCTTGGCCTCCCCGGCAGGGATCCCCCCCGGCGTCTCCGAAGAGCAGCCTGTGGCCCCGAAGGCTGCCCCGGCCGCCAGCAGGGCCGCCGATCTGAGGAATCGTCTACGACACATCGCACACCTCCCGAGTCGTCGTCTCGCCGGATCGGCCGGAGCGGGCGCGCGGCAACAACGCCGCGGTCGCGATCGACGGCGCGCATCCGGAAGCCCGAACCGCCTTACAAGGCGTCGAGGACCGTCGAGCCCGCACGAAGGCGTCGACGCTTCGCCCGGCGCGGGTCCGGGCGGTCCATATGGGTCGCAAGGGTCGGGTCGCACACCTGACCATGAAGCCCTTCATCTGGAAGTTTATGCCTTCACCCTCGGCCGTACAAGTCGCAGAGGGCCGCTTCTCTTAATTTTTTCGGATCAGGCCCGCGGCACCGGTCGGGGCGAGCCTTGCGCCGGCGGCAGTTCCCAATCGGGCGCGGACGTGTCAGAATAATCGGGCGGCATCCCCGGACTCGGGGCGGCCTCGCGCGGTCCCTGGGCCTACGCCGGGAAGGTCATCTTGATGGACGAAGACCCCTCCGCATCGGAATCCGATGCTTCCGGCCCCTCGCCTCGCCGGCCACGGGCGAGGGCGGCCTTGCTCGCCGGTCTGTTGCTGGCCGCCCTCGCCCCGCCCGCCCGGGCTGACGCCCTCGACGAGGTCCGCGCCCGCGGCGCCCTGCGGTACGGCAGCGACATGGAGGGGGGCGGCCCTTACGCCTTCCCCGACCCCGACTCGCCCCGGTCCGTCGCCGGCTTCGAGGTCGAGATCATGGACCGGCTCGCGCGCGAGCTGGGCGCGGGGGTCCGCGCGGAGTTCGCGCAGGGACAGTGGGACAAGCTCCTCTGGGTGCTGGACTCGGGCCGGTACGACGTGGTCGTCAACGGCTACGAGTGGAGCCCCATCCGCGCCGAGGACTACCTCGCGACCCGCCCCTATTACATCTATCAGCTCCAGTTGATGGGCCCGAAGGGGACGCCCGCCCGCGCGTGGGGCGACCTGAAGCGGCCGAAGCCCGACGGATCGCCGTGGACGGTCGCGGTCCTCACGGCGTCGGCCGCGGACGACTTCGCGCACGACGAGAACGCCGGGACGACCCGCGTGGTCCGGTTCGACGGCGCGACCGACGCCATGATGGCGGTCCAGAACGGCCAGTACGATTTCACGCTCCAGGACGGCCCCGCCGCGACCTACTACGGCGACGAGTTCCCCGGCCTGGAGGCCGTGGGCCCGCCGGTCTCGCGCGGGTATTACGTCGTCTACGCCCGCAAGTCCGACCCCGCCCTGCGCGACGCCCTCGACGCGGGGATCGGCCGGCTGGCGGCGTCGGGCGAGCTGCGGCGGATTCTGGAGAAGTACGGCATCTGGAACGATCTGCAAGTCGGCCTGGCCACCGCCTTCCAGGGCCCGATCGACGCGCCCCCGGTGCGCCAGGCCGATCGCGGCTGGAAGCTGGTGAGGCACTACGGCGACCGCCTCCGCGATGCGGCGCTGGTGACGCTCGGGCTGTCGTTCGGGGCGATGCCGCTGGCGATGGCGATCGGCCTGGCCGTGGCGCTCGGCCGGATGTACGGCCCGGGTCCGCTCCGGCCCGCGCTGGGGGCGTACGTCGAGCTGATCCGCGGCACGCCGCTGATGCTCCAGCTCTACGTCCTGTTCTTCCTGCTGAAGCTCGACCCGTGGGTCGCGGGGATCGCCGGCCTGGCGATCAACTACTCCGCCTACGAGGCCGAGATCTACCGCGCCGGCCTCCAGGCGGTCCCGCGAGGCCAGATGGAGGCGGCCCTGGCGCTGGGGATGTCGAGGTCGCAGGCGCTGCGACGGGTGATCGTCCCGCAGGCGGTGCGGATCGTGATCCCGCCGGTCTCCAACGACTTCATCGCCCTGTTCAAGGACACGTCGGTCTGCTCGGTCGTCACGCTGATCGAGCTGACCAAGGAGTATTCCATCCTCGCCAACAGCACGAGGGCCGTGGTCGAGTTCGCGACGGCGACGGCGGCGATCTACCTGGCGATGAGCCTGCCGCTGTCGTGGTTCGCCCGCTGGTCGGAACGACGCCTGGGCGCCGAGGGCGCGAAGGGGGGGCTCGCATGATCGAGGTCGAGGGGCTGGTGAAGCGGTTCGGGGCCGTCGAGGTCCTGCGCGGCGTGGACCTGAGCGTCGGCCGCGGCGAGGTCGCGTGCCTGATCGGGCCGTCGGGGAGCGGCAAGAGCACGTTCCTGCGCTGCCTGAACGGCCTGGAGCGCTTCCAGGGGGGCCGGGTCGCGATCGGCGACGCCGTGCTGGACGCCGGCCAGTCGCCCCGCGAGCACGCGAAGGCCGCCCGGCGGGCCTGCCGGCGAATGGGGATGGTCTTCCAGGGCTTCAACCTGTTCGTCCACCAGACGGTGTTGCAGAACGTGATCGAGGCCCCGGTCCACGTCCTGGGGATGGGGCGGGACGAGGCGGTCGAGCGCGCCCGCGGGTTGCTCGACCGCGTGGGGATGCTCCACCGGCTCGACGCCCGGCCGCGCGAGCTGTCCGGCGGCCAGCAGCAGCGGGTGGCGATCGCCCGGGCGCTGGCGATGGGCCCGGAGGTCATGCTGTTCGACGAGCCCACCAGCGCGCTCGACCCGAAGATGACGGCCGAGGTGCTGGGCGTGATGACTGACCTGGCCCGCGACGGCCAGACGATGATCGTCGTGACGCACGCGATGGGGTTCGCGCGAAAGGTGGCCACGATCGTCCACGTCTTCGGCGAAGGGCTGATCGTCGAGTCCGGGCCGCCCGATCGCATCTTCGACGCCCCGGCGCACGACGCGACCCGGAGCCTCCTGTCGGAAGTCCAGGCCGCGTGACCTTCGTGCAGGGACTCAGCGGGGTCCGGGGACGGGGACGAAGTCGGAGCGGGTGACGGGCTGGGACTGGATGATGACCCCGCCGGGGGCCGGGACCGGCACGCCGTACTGGACGGGGCCGCGCGAGCGGAAGAATCGGGAGTCTTCGCCGGTCGCGACCGCCGCCCTGTCCTGGGCGCCCTGGTTCATGGCGGCGGCCAGGGCCTCCCAGCGGCGGATGCCGGCCTCGACGCGGGCGAGCCGGCCCTTGAGCTGGGCGGCCTCGTCGCGGAGCGCCTTGAGCTGCTCCTCGGCCTCGCGGCGGTTGCGCTCCACGAAGCTCCGGGCGTGGGCGTCGGGGTCGTCGGCCGACTCGGCGCGGGGCGTCGCGGCGCGGCGGGAAGGCTTCGGCGTGGGGCGGTCGTCGTCGGCCTCGGGGGCGGGCGGGACCGCGGGGAGCGGCTTCGAGGTCAGCTCGCGCGCCGGGGGGAGCGGGTTCGGGTCCTCGGCCGGGATCGGGGCGGGGGCGGCGGTCGGCGGGGCCTCATCCTTGACCTCCGGGGGGGCCTCCGCCTTCGGTGCGGGGGCGGGGGCCGCGGCCGGGAGGTCGGCCAGGTCGAGCGCCGGCTCTTCCGGGGCGGGGGGGAGGGCCTTGAGCGGCTCCGGAGCGTCGGGGAGCGGGGCGGCGTCGACGGCCGAGGCCGCGCCGGGCTCCTGATAGGAGGCGCCGGACGTCGTGAGGGACGTCGTCGCGTGGGCCAGGAAACCGACCACCCCGAGGACGCCCAGGGCGCGGGTGATTCTCGTCGCCGTGATCATGTCTCGACCCTTCCTTAGGAGCTTGCATGCCATCCGTGCCCGACCTCGCGGCCCGCCGGGCCCGATCGCCGGGGAGTGTAGCCGGGAGCCCCGGGGTCGCCAAGGCGAATGCGGGGGGCGACTCGCGGCGACGTCGAGGGAGAGGCCCTTGCGTCGCATGCGTCGCTCGACCATCTTGGGTAAGGACGTCCACCACCCAGGCCCGGGGCCTCGGCCCCCATACTCTCCGGCGAGTCGAGGTCGACCATGCGCCCGCCCCGAAACCTCATCCTCCTGTTGGCGGCCCTGTGCCCGTTCGCCGTCGTGGGACCGGCCCGCGGCGAGGAGGGCTATCGGCCGACCGATTCGACCGGCCGCGCGCTCAACCTGGACTTCGAAACCGGCGACCTCCGCGACTGGATCGCCCAGGGCGACGCGTTCCGGGGCCAGCCCGTCGAGGGCGACGCCGTCGCCGCACGGCGGGGCGACATGAAGAGCGGGCACGAGGGCCGGTTCTGGGTCGGCTCGTACGAGCGCGGCGGCGACGCCCCCCGGGGGACGCTCTCCTCGGCCCGGTTCGCGCTGACGAAGCCGTTCGCCCGCTTCCTGATCGGCGCCGGCGCCGGCGAGTCGACCCGACTGGAGATCGTGACGGCCGACGACTCGAAGGTGATCTATCGCGCCGCGGGCGACGGCGTCGAAGACCTGAAGCCGGTCGTCGCCGACCTCACGCCTTACGTCGGCCGGGACGTCTTCCTCCGGCTCGTCGACGACGATTCCAACGGCTGGGGGCACATCAACTTCGACGGCTTCACGCTCTGGGATTCGAAGCCCGCCGGCGAGGTCCGCGCCGGGCTGCCGTCGCCGGACGCCTTCATGAACGCCGGGCTCCCCCCCGAGGAGGCGGCGAGGGCGATGGAGGCCCCGCCCGGGTTCAAGGTCACGCTCTACGCCGGCGAGCCCGACGTCGTCCAGCCGATCGCCTTCACCATCGACGATCGCGGCCGGCTCTGGGTGGTCGAGTCCTACACCTATCCGATCCGCCAGCCCGAGGGGCAGGGGAAGGACCGCATCCTGATCTTTGAGGACTCCAACGGCGACGGCAAGTTCGATAAGCGGAAGGTCTTCTGCGAGAAGCTGAACCTCGCCAGCGGCATCGAGGTCGGTTTCGGTGGCGTCTGGGTCGGGGCCGCCCCGCACTTCCTGTTCATCCCCGACAAGGACGGCGACGACGCGCCCGACGGCCCGCCCGTGGTCCTGCTGGACGGCTGGGGCTACCAGGACACACACGAGACGCTCAACTCGTTCAACTGGGGACCCGACGGCTGGCTCTACGGCTGCCACGGCGTCTTCACCCACTCGCGCGTCGGCAAGCCCGGGACGCCCGACGCCGATCGCCTCCCCATCAACGGCGGCATCTGGCGCTACCACCCCACGCGGCACGTCTTCGAGGTCTTCGCCCACGGCACCAGCAACCCGTGGGGCGTCGACTTCGACGCCGACGGCCGGGCCTTCCTGACCTCGTGCGTCATCCCCCACCTCTACCAGGTGATCCAGGGGGCGCGGTACGAGCGGCAGGCGGGGAGCGACTTCAACCCGTACAGCTACGACCTCATCAAGACGATCGCCGACCACCGCCACTACCTGGGCGGCAACCCCCACGGCGGCAACGGCCGCTCGGACCTCGCCGGCGGCGGCCACGCGCACGCCGGGGCGCTGATCTACCAGGGCGACGCCTGGCCGAAGGAGTACGTCGGCTCGATCCTGATGAACAACATCCACGGCGCCCGGCTGAACCGCGACCTGCTCATGCCGGCCGGCTCGGGGTTCGTCGGCCGCCACGGGCCCGACTTCCTGAAGGCCAACGACCGCTGGTCCCAGATCATCAGCCTGAAGACCGGGCCGGACGGCCAGATGTACATGATCGACTGGTACGACGAGAACCAGTGCCACCTGACCGACCCCGCCGCCCACGACCGGACCAACGGCCGGATCTTCGTCGTGAGCCACGGCCCCGAGATCGGCCCCGCTCGGGCGATCGACCCGAAGGCGGCGACGGTCGACGACCTCGTCGCGCTGCTGGGCCATCCCAACGACTGGCAGGTCCGCCACGCCCGTCGGATCCTCCAGGAGCGGGCCGCCTCGATGGACGGCGAGGCGAAGGCGAAGCTCGTCGCCGCGCTGGCGTCGAAGGCGTTCGACGGGCCCGACGCCAAGCTGCGGCTCAACGCCCTCTGGGCGCTGTACGCCGCCGGCGGGCTGGACGAGGCCCTGACGTTGAAGGCCCTGACCTCGGCCGACGTCGCCGCCCGGGCCTGGGCGGTGCGGCTGGCGTGCGAGTCCGGCGCGCCGTCGCCGACCGTCCTGGCCTTCTTCGCGAAGCTGGCGACGTCGGACCCCTCGCCGGTGGTCCGGCTCGGCCTGGCCTCGGGCTGCCAGCGGCTGCCGCTCGCGGCCCGCAAGCCGATCCTCGAAGGTCTGGTCCGCCATGCGGAGGACGCCAACGACCACAACCTGCCGTTCATGGTCTGGTACGCGCTGGAGCCCGTCGCCGCCGACTCGCCGCAGTGGGCGTTGGAGCTGGCCTCGGCGGCGAAGCTCCCCGGCGTCCTCATCAACTCCGTCCGCCGCATCGCCGCGCTGGGGACGCCCGAGTCGCTCGAACGGCTCGTCGCGGCGATCGACCAGGCGGGTTCGGACGCCGACCGGCTCACGATCCTGCGGGCCTTCAACCAGTCGCTCCAGGGCCGTCGGACGGTCGACATGCCCGCGAACTGGCCGGCGGTGTACAAGAAGCTCCGGGACGGCGGCGACCTGGACGTCGGCGGCCAGGCGACGCGGCTCGCCGCGACCTTCGGCGACCCCCTGGCCCTGGACTTCCTCCGCAAGGTGTTGGCCCAGGCCGACCTGCCCATGGCCGCGCGGGCCGACGCCCTCGCCTCGCTGCTGAAGGCCCGCGACCCGGGCCTCGCCCCGGTGCTCCGCGGCCTGCTCTCCGAGCCGGCGTTGCGGGCCCCGGCTCTGCGGGCCCTCGCCGCCTACGACGACCCCGAGACCGCGCCGGCCGTCCTGGCCCTCTACCCGACCCTCGCCCCGGAGGAGCGCCGCGACGCCCTGAACACGCTCGCCGCGCGGGCGACGTCTTCCAAGGCCCTGCTCGCGGCGGTCGAGGCGGGCCAGGTGGCGTCGAAGGACCTGTCGGCCGACCTCGTGCGCCAGATCCGCAACCACAAGGACGCCGAGGTCGACGCCCTCATCGGCAAGGTCTGGGGGGCGGCCCGCGAGACCACGGCCGACAAGGCCCAGCTCATCGAGAAGTACCGCAAGATCCTGACCGCCGGCTACGCGAAGAAGCCCGACGTCGAGCTGGGCCGCGCCGTCTTCGCCCGGACCTGCCAGCAGTGCCACACGCTGTTCGGCGTCGGCGCGAACATCGGCCCCGACCTGACCGGCTCCAACCGCGCCGACCGGGAATACGTCCTGGCGAACGTCCTGGACCCCTCGGCCCTGATCGGCAAGGACTACCTGGCGCACGTCGTCGCGACGTCCGACGGCCGGGTCCTCACCGGCCTGGTCAAGTCCGAGGACAAGGACGCCGTCACCTTGCAGACCGCCAACGAGCTGCTGGTGATCCCCCGGGGCGACATCGACGAGAGCCGTCCCAGCGAGCTTTCCATGATGCCCGACGACCTGCTGACGCCGCTGTCCGACTTCGAGGTCCGCTCGCTGGTCGCCTACCTCGCCAGCCCGGCGCAGGCGGCGCTCCTGGCCACGCCGGAGAACGTCGCCGGCTTCTTCAACGGCAAGGACCTGTCCGGCTGGGTGGGCGAGCCGGGGCTGTGGAAGGTCGAGGACGGCGAGATCGTCGGCCAGACGCCGGGCCTGGCCCACAACTCGTTCCTCAAGAGCGAGATGAGCGTCGGCGACTTCCGGCTGACCCTCAAGGTGAAGCTGGTCCGCAACGAGGGGAACAGCGGCGTGCAGTTCCACAGCGAGGCCCTGCCGGACGGCGAGATGAAGGGCCCCCAGGCCGACGTCGGCGCCGACTGGTGGGGCAAGTTATACGAGGAGAACGGCCGCGGCCTCCTCTGGCCGAAGTCGGCCGAGGAGCACGTCCGCCTCGGCGAGTGGAACGACTACGAGATCGTCGCCGTCGGCCCCTCGATCCGCACGTTCATCAACGGCCAGCCGGCCGTCGTCCTGGACGACCCCAAGGTCTCGCGCCGGGGGATCTTCGGCCTCCAGCTCCATTCGGGCGGGGCGACCGAGGTCCGGTTCAAGGACCTGAAGCTCGAACTGGATCCGAAGCTCGAAGCGAAGGCGGCCCCATGACCGCGACCGAGTACGTCCCCGGCGTCTGCAACATCGGCGGTGCCGAGGTCCGGCTGCGATGGATCGTCGGCTGGGCGGGGCTCGTCGGCGCGGTGGCCCTCTGGGGCTACTTCGTCTGGGCGGGCTCGCCCCGGCCGCTCCGGCTCTGGGTCGGCGGCCCGGCGCTGATGGCGGCGCTGGGGTTCCTCCAGGCCCGGCGGAACTTCTGCGTGAACTACGGCCTGGGCGGCGTCGCCGGCTTCGGCGAGACGGCCGGCCGGACCGAGCGGATCGAGGACGAGGAGTCGCACGAGCTGGACCGCCGGACCTCCTGGCGGATCATCGGAAGTTCGATCGCGATCGCGGCGGTCTCGGCGGTCGTCGCGTACCTCGTCCCATGACCCGCCTCCGCGACCTGCGGCCGACGTCCATCCTCGACGGCGGCTGGGGGACCGAGCTGCAACGCCGCGGCCTGGCCCTCGGCGAGTCGGCCGACGCCTGGAACCTGTCGCGGCCCGACGACGTCCTGGCCGTCGCCCGCTCTTACGTCGAGGCCGGCGCGGAGATCATCCTCACCAACACCTTCCAGGCCAACCCGATCGCCCTCGCCCGGTTCGGCCTGGCCGACCGGGCCCGGCGGATCAACGAGAAAGGGGCGCGTCTCTCGCGCGAGGCAGCCCCGCGGCGGGTGAAGGTCTTCGGCTCGATCGGCCCGGCGGGGCTCGGCCGCGAGCTGGATTCCGGATCGCCGGACGCCGCGCGGCGGGCGCGGGACGCCTACGCCCTCCAGGCGGAGGCCCTGGCCGAGGGCGGCGTCGAGGCGATCGTCCTGGAGACGTTCTGCCACGTCGGCGAGGCCCGCCTGGCCGCCTCTGTGATGCACGATCTCGATCTTTCCGTCGTCGCCTCCTTCTATTTCGATACGTCGAAGGGCGAGCCCCGGACGCCCGACGGGTCGTCGCCCGAGGACGTCGCCCGCGCGATGGCCGAGGAGGGCGTCGACGCCGTCGGCGCCAACTGCGGCGCGGGGCCCGCCGAGTTCGTGGCGATCTGCCGCCGGCTGTACGCCGTCCATCGGGACAACGTCTGGATCAAGCCCAACGCCGGCCTGCCGACGATCGTCGACGGCCGGGCCGTCTACTCCACGACGCCCGACGAGTTCGCCGCGTTCCTCCCCGCCCTCGTCGAGGCCGGCGCGGCCTTCGTCGGCGGCTGCTGCGGGACGACGCCGGAGTTCGTCCGCGCCCTGCGCCGCGCCGTCGACGATTTCCGGCTCTGACCGGCCCCGACGACGCTGGGATCGATTGGGTCCCTTCGTGGGAAGACGCGTTCTCGTTTTTGTGTCGCAAGTTGTTTGGTCATTGGATTTTATCGTCGTTTGGAGTTTGGCTTCGATCGTCGTTTTCGAATCCATCGTCCGCGTTTTCCTGATCGTCCCGGAGTTTGGGAGGGCCATCCTGACGGCCTTCCCTCCTCGCGGGGGAAGGTAGCCCGAAGGGCCGGATGAGGGGGACGACGCGCGACGGCCGTCGGGATTCGCGACGGCCCGTTCGGGCGGGGCATCGGATCCCCACGGGCCGCGTGCTTCGCGTCCCCCTCATCTGACCGCTTCGCGGTCTGTCTTCCCCCGCGAGGGGGGAAGACCGTCGTCATCGCAGGCCGCCTCGAACTCCGGGACGATCGGCGTTTTCGGCACCTGCCGGACGGTTTGAGGCGTCGCTTATCCTCACCTCCGCGCCCCTGCGACTCTCACCCGCCGCGGCGAGGGCCTGGATACAGGCTTTCGCCGCCTGTTGAAGCCCTGCGGGTTGTCAAAGAACCACGGTCCATCGGATAGGGTCCGCGGCCGAGGCGTCGGGATTTCAGGATTCCGGCGGATTGGGCGAGATCCTCCCGGCCTCGCCGCGAGCGTGCGGGGATTTCGACGCCCCGGCGGGGCTCCTCGCTTGACCTGTCCAGGCGTGCAAACTATGTTTTCGTACATGAATCCCGGCGTGGCGACGATGGCGGTGGGGCACCTCGACGCGGACTGCTTCTATGTGTCCGCGGAGCGGGTGCGCGATCGCTTCCTGGAAGGCAAGCCGGTGGGCGTGCTGGGGAACCAGGGGGCGTGCGTCATCGCCAAGAGTTACGAGATGAAGCGCGAGGGGGTGAAGACCGGCGAGCCGATCTGGGACGCGATGGCGAAGTGCCCGGACGGGATCTACGTCAAGCGCGACTTCCGGTGGTATCACGCGCTCAGCCTGATGATGCTTGAGGCGGTGCGCGAGGCGTCGCGACGGGTGGAGTATTACTCGATCGACGAGTTCTACTTCCGGGCGGAGCGGGGCCGGGGCGAGACGTTCGCGGGCCTGGCGCGGGGGCTGCGGGATCGGATCCGGGACCGCGTGGGGGTGCCGGCGACGGTGGGGATCGCGCGGACGCGGACGCTGGCGAAGCTGGCGGCCGACGCCTCCAAGCCCGCGGGCGCCCGCGCGGTCCTGACGGCGGCCGACGAGGAGGAGCTGCTGGACGGCCTCCCCGTGACCGAGATCGCCGGGATCGCCGGCCGCCGGGCGGCGCGGCTGGCGGCCTGGGGGATCACCACCTGCCTCCACCTGGCCCGCGCCGACCGGGCGCTGGTGCGTCGGCTGCTGACGGCCTCGGGCGAGGCGCTCTGGTGGGAGATCAACGGGACCCCGGTGCAGCCCATCCACGAGCGCCGGCCGGCGCACAAGACGCTCTCCCGCGGGGGGAGCCTGGGGGGGGCGACGACGGACCCGAGGATCCTCTACGCCTGGTTGGTGCGCAACCTCGAACGGCTGATCGAGGAGCTGCGGTATCACCGCGTCGCCGCGGGGCGGCTGACGGTCCTCGTCGCGTACAAGAACGACCGCACGGGGCAGGGCCGGGCGACGCTGGCCGTCCCGGCCGACCGGTTCGACCTGCTGCTGGACGTCGCCCGCCCCTGCCTGC
>MKTT01000099.1:40647-114484 GCA_001898385.1 Planctomycetales bacterium 71-10 | reverse complement strand
TGGAGGCGCGGCTGCTCGCGGCGGCCTTCCTCCACAGCCGCGACCGCCACGTCGCCGTGGTCAGCCCCGCGCCGCCGTCCGCCGCCTGGCGACGCCTCGCCCGCGCCTACGGCCGGAAGATCGTCCATCTGCCGCTCAAGCGGTTCGGCGGCCAGATGCTCGAACGGCTGCGGACGTTCCACGTCCTCAACGGCAAGCACGTCCGCTCCTACGCCGCCGACTACATCCGGGAACTTTGACGAACTCCCGGGGCTCGGCCGCGACCGGCCCGGGGCCGAGCCTCCCCTCACTCCCCCTCGATCGGCCTGTACATCGGCTCGGTCTTGCCGAAGAAGCCACTGACGTTAACCGCGATCGGATAGGCGGCCGCGCATTCGGTGCAGACCCAGGCGAAGTCGTAGGTCATGCCGTCGGTCCCGTAGGAGACGACGACTCCCTTGTGCCGCTCCATGCGGCCGGAGCAGAGCGGGCAGGTCGGCTTCTTTTTCATGGGGCCCCCGAGATGGAGGTAGGTCGTTGCGACGGGGGTGATTCGCTCCCCGGCCCCGGAGATTTGGGCCACGGACTCGGGCGGCGACCGGATCGGCGGACGGTCGGATCGAACCTGAAGGCTGGCGAGGACGCCCTTCCCTCGAAAACATGGGGAGTGGAAGCAGGAATCCCCCCTTCTCCCACGAGGGTAGAAGGATGCTTGTCATCACCCTCTTCCAAATGTTTTCGACGGAGCATCCTTCAAGGGAGAAGGTCGCCCGCGCGACGGCCCGTCGCGGGCCCGACCGTTAGCCGTTCTAGGGGCGTGCCGGGGGGGGCTGGTCGCGGCCCTCGACGCGCTTCCAGAACGCGTCGTCGACGGCGGGCTCGAAGCTCTTCATGAGCGATTTCATCCGGGCGACCTTCCGCGCCAGGATCGGGTCGGCGGCGGCGCGGCGGGCGACCTCGCGGGGGGCGACGATCAGGCGCGAGAAGACCTCGGCCTTGTCCTCCTCGACGCCCGAGGCGGCGTATCGGGTGAGGAAGCCGGGGACGTCGTCGGCGAAGAGCGAGCCCAGGGCGTCCTCCTGGACGTTCCGCCCGCCGGGGCCGTAGCGGAAGCCCTTCGGGTTGAGGGCCGACCAGGCGTCGTCGCGGTAGACCTGCCCGTCGTCGCGGTAGTCGACGACGTGGAAGAACTCGTGGTGGATCGCCGCCCGCTGGTAGGATCGGCTGTGCGACCCCCGCGCGACGTCGTAATACAGGGCGTCGCCTCCGTAGTCGGGGATCGCCCCCCGGAGCTGGCCGTCGAACGCCAACTCCGAGGCCAGTACGATCCGCCTGAGGCGGGAGCGCTCCATGACGGCCTTCGGGTAGATCGACAACTCCTCCGCGAGCACGGTGCCGAACGCCTCCAGCCCCTCGCCGGCGGGCCGGGCGGTGATCGGGCCGAACGGCGTGTCGACGCGCAGGTCGGCCGTGCGCACCAGGATCGGCACGCCGATCGCCCGGGAGACCCGGTCCAGGCCCGCGACCTGCGCCGGGACCTCGCCGAGGTCTTCTCCGGCCCACGCCGCGGGGGTCAGGCAGGCGAGCACCAGGGCGATGGGGCGCATGGCGATGGTCCGTGGGCGTGATTCGGGGCCGGGCCGATCCGGCTTCTCAAGAACTGTAGGACGGGATTCATCCCCCCGTCGCGGCGGGAAACGGGGAAGACGGCGAGGGCCCCCGGCGGGTACGATGGTCCGCTCGACCGGCCGACGGGCCGCGGTCGCGGGTTCGGACCACACAAGGGATAAGGGCGTCGCGTCGCTATGAGGGCTGGCATCGTCGGTCTGCCGAACGTCGGGAAGAGCACGCTGTTCAACGCGCTGACCAGCTCCAAGGCGGCCCAGAGCGCGAACTATCCGTTCTGCACGATCGAGCCCAACGAGGGCGTCGTGAGCGTCCCGGACGGGCGGCTGGAGCGGATCAGCCGGTACATCGTCCCCAAGAAGCTGGTCCCGGCGGCGCTCCGGCTGGTGGACATCGCCGGCATCGTGAAGGGCGCCAGCGAGGGCGAAGGTCTGGGGAACAAGTTCCTCAGCCACATCCGCGAGGTCGACGCCGTCCTCCAGGTCGTCCGCTGCTTCGAGGACCCCGACGTCGTCCACGTCGCCGGGGCGGTCGACCCGCTCTCGGACATCGAGACCGTCGAGATCGAGCTGATGCTGGCGGACCTCCAGACGCTGGAGAACGCCCTCCCCAAGGCCGAGCGCACGGCCAAGGGCGGCGACAAGGACGCCAAGGCCCGCGTCGACGCGATCAAGAAGTGCCTGGAGCACCTGGGGAAGGACCAGCCGCTCCGCACCCTGACGACCCTGGAGGCCCCCGAGCAGGCCGCCATCGCCAGCTTCGGCCTCATGACCGCCAAGCCGATCCTCTACGTCGCCAACGTCGACGAGAACGACCTGCACGGCGAGGGCCCGCTGGCGACCAAGGTCCGCGCCCGGGCGAAGGAGATCGGCGCGGGGGTGGTCGCGGTCTGCGCCAAGCTCGAATCCGAGATCGCCGAGCTGGACGAGGCCGACCGCCTGGAGATGCTGCAATCCTCCGGCCTGGACGAGCCCGCGCTGGCGGTCCTGGCGCGCGAGGCGTACCGCATCCTGGGCCTCCAGAGCTACTTCACCGCCGGCGAGAAGGAGGTCCGCGCCTGGACCGTCCCCATCGGCGCCACCGCCCCCCAGGCGGCCGGCGTGATCCACACCGACTTCGAGAAGGGCTTCATCCGGGCCGAGGTCTACACCCTGGACGACCTGGAGACCTACAAGTCCGAGAAGGACATCCGCGCCGCCGGCAAGCTCCGCGTCGAGGGCAAGTCCTACGTCATGCAGGACGGCGACATCTGCCACTTCCTGTTCAACTGACCCGACGGCCCGCGCTCACGCCCCCGCCGCGACGCCGCCGGGCTCGGGCCACCAGGAGGGGGCCGGGGAGCCGGCGTCGGGTCGGTCGCGGGAGACGCCGGGTGGCTCGCCGGGCTCGGGGTCGGTGTAACCTCCCAGCGACCAGACCAGCTCGCAGTTGTGGTGGACGTCCAGCATCGTCAGCGTCTGCACGGCGCGGAGGACGAGGATCTGGTCGCTCCACAGGTCCGTCTTGAGGATCACGTCGTGGAGCCGGGCGCGGACCTCGCCCCAGGGGTCGCCGGCCCCCTGCCCCATCACGACCCGGAACCACCCCCGCGTCGTCCGGCGGTGCCGGCGCAGCAGGGCGACGATCCGCCGCCGCGCCGTCGCGTCGTAGGCGGAGAACCCGGGGAGGTCGAACAGCCGCCGCCACGACGGCCCCCGGCGCGGGACCGGCCGCCAGAGCCGGCGCGGGTTGACGACCGGGTCGGGCAGGCCGGGCGGCAGCCGCTTGAGGTCGGACGTCGGCGAGGCCGCGTACGCCGCCAGGATCGTCATCGCCTCGGTCGCCTGGCCGAGCGTCGCGACGTCGTCGTGGTCCAGGACGCAGGCGGCGACCACCGCCCGCAGCGCCTCGCTCCCGCGGTTGGCCAGGTACGGGACCTCGGCGGCGAGGAACGCGGGGAGGCCGTCGGACGTCCAGCCGAAGCGGTGCAGCCAGCGCGTCGTCCAGGCCAGCCGGCGCTGGTGGTCGCGGCGGATCTGCTCGGCGGCGATCCGGTCCCGGCGCGAGGCCCCGATGAAGTCCAGGTCGGCCTCCAGGGTCGAGTCGAACCCCAGGACCGGCGGGGCGGTCGGGAGCTGGAGGCCCAGGTATTCCACGTCCAGCCGGGCCCGCAGCCAGAGCGATCCCATGAACACGGGCTTGCGCATCCGGTGGATCTTGCGGTGCGCCGCGGCGTAGGAGTCGGCCGGGACGTCGCGGTCGCGGTCCACGCGGGGGTTGAGGATCTGGTGGACGCCCGCGTAGACCCCGCGCACGGCCACCCAGGCGCTCTTCAGGAACGCGGCGGCGACCACCAGCGGGAAGAAGGCGATCCGGCCGCCGGAGAGGCGGGCCTCGTAGAAGGCGTAGGGGTTGATGGTTCGCTGGGCCGGCGGAAGCTCCTCCAGCGGGAAGCTGCGGAAGGCCCGGCGGACGTTCTGCTGGCGGTCCTTGCGGACGAGCTGCGCCACCTGGGGGCCGAACCGCTCCAGGATCTCGGCCTCCCGGGCCGGGTCGTCGGCGAGGAAGTCGATCGCCGTGAACTCGACCGTCTCCAGGAAGGCGGCGGCCTGGTAGCGCCGGGGGGCGCGGTTCGGGAGCGGGGGGGGCTCTCGGACTTCCAGCGGCTGGGGGACGTTGGGGGCCGGCAGCCGGACGTCGTCGGGGTCGATCCGCAGACGCCCGCCCAGCCACTCCTGGAAAACCCGGCGGCGGTCGGGGGGCGAGCAGGCCAGGCGGTCCAGCGGGACGGCGTGGGCGTTGTAGTCCAGCAGGAGGACGGCCGTCTCCTGGACGATGATCCGGGTGATGTAGTTGAACCAGAGGTAGGGCCCCCCCAGCAGCCCCCCCGCCCGGCTGAGGTCCAGCTTCCCCAGCGCCCGGCTCTCGCCCAGGACATGGTCGATCCGGCTGCGCCGCAGGTTGGCCAGGGCCAGGTTCCCCAGGAGCTGCACCGAGGTCTTCACGTCGTTGCGGTGGAACGGCGAGCCGTCCAGGTAGTCCTGGTACAGCAGCCGGATGTTCCGCAGGAAGGCCAGCTCGCGGTTGGCGAATCGGGTCTGCGGGCCGGCGAACAGCGCCTCCACGTCGGCCGCCGAGGACGACTCGCGGTAGAGGCCCGGGTCGCGGTCGTCGGCGGCGCGGAGGGCGATCTCCGGGTCGACCACGCGCTCGGCCAGGAAGCGGGCGTCCTGCTCGCCGCGGCGGGCCTTGAACGTCTTGGTCTGCGAGGCGAACTGGGCCTCCACGATCCGCTCGCAGAAGTCGGCCGACTGGTTGGCGATCTTCCGCAGCCACGACCCCAGCGACCAGAACCCCAGGCAGACCCCGCCCAGGACGATCACCGGCCAGCCCAGCCGGCGCTGGACCGCGTCGACCGAGGGCCGGAAGACGCTCAGGAAGCCCACGACGTTGACGACCAGGAACAGGACCAGGAACGCCGAGCCCAGCCAGAGCAGCCGCTTGGCCGGCGTCCGCGTGGCGTTCACCAGCGTCAGGCCCAGGCGGTCGAGGAAGATGGCCGGCGAGAGCGTCGCCTGGAGGTCGGCCAGGAAGTAGATCAGGTCCAGCCCGCGCTGGACCGCGAAGCCGACGTAGTTCGCCGCCAGCGACACCGCCTCGGCCGGCGACTTCTCGCGGTGCGCCACCAGGTTGCGGATCAGCGGCAGGCGGCGGACGATCGGCACGTCCAGCAGCCGGATGTACGAGTCGACCGACGCCACGAACCCCTGGCCCATCCGGTCCAGCAGGGTCTCGGGCGTGAGCTGGATGAGCCGGTCCACCAGCGCCTCGACGGGGATCTCGCGGGCCTCGCGGTGCTCGACGATCGGCTCGGACCAGCGCTCCGGCAGCGCCCCCAGGCGGACGGCCAGGTCGGAGAGCCGCCGCGCCGCCAGGGCGTCCTGCTGGTCGCGATGGAGCCGGCGCCCCAGCGCGGCCTCCGCGACCTGGACGTCGCCGCGGAGCATCCCCAGGCGGTGGCGGTCGCTCGACTCGGCGCGGCGGGCGTGGTGGGGCTCGAACAGGATGATGTTCCGGTTCAGCAGCCCGGCGTTCTTGCGCACCAGGCGGTCGCTCAGCCGCAGCGCGAACAGGGCGAGCCGCGCCAGCCGGACCACGGGCATCGCCAGCCGGAGTTGCGACAGGATCTCGAAGATCCGGACGAACCGCAGGTAGCGCAGCAGCCAGAACGTCTCCTCGCCGATCGGCGAGGTCGGCCGTTCCGTCGCCACGAGATAGGCCAGGAAGCCGAACGGCAGCGAGGCGAGGAAGTCGATCACGAAGTGGTGCAGGAAGTACGCCCCCCGCGCCGGGGCGAGCATCCACTTCAGGAGGAACTCCGACATCAGCCCGGCGCAGACGGCCAGGTCGAGCCAGGCGAAGGCGGCGCGGCCGGGCTCGGTCAGCATCCCCGCCCGCTCCAGGAAGGTCTCCCCCAGGATCAGGAAGGTGAGGGCGACGATCAGGAAGAGGGCCAGGTTGTCCAGCCAGGCCGCGCCGCGGCGGCCGAGCAGGTTGTGGAGCCGGAGCGTCAGCAGCCGCTCCTGCCACTCGCCGCGGATCACGCCCCGGAGCCGGCGGGCGTCGGCCAGGGCGTCGTCCAGCCGGCGGGCATCCTCGGCCGAGGGCCGGCGGTCCTCCGGGGCGCGGCGGCCGGCGCGGCGGAGGGCCTGGATCGAGTCGCCCAGGCGGTCGACGTCCTCCTCGGCCGTCTCCAGGCGGAGCACGGCCCGGCGCAGGGGGGCGTCCTGGAGGAACGCGATCATCTCGGCCAGTTCGTCCCGGGCCCCCTGGACGATCCGGGCGCAGGACCCCGCCGCCTCGTCCGGGGGCATCGCCGCGAGCCGCTCGTCGATGCGATCGGCGACCTCGCCGCGGCGGGCCGCCAGCGCGGCGGTCCACGCCTCCGGGTCGTCGCCCCGCATCTCGTAATCGGTCTCGACGCCCTCGGCGGCCGGGGGGTCGTCGGGGGCCTCCCCCATCGGCTCCATCGCCCCCACCCGCGCCTGGAGCCGCGACAGCTTGTTGCGCACCGAGGCCAGGCGCTCCGGCGTCGCGTCCTCGAAGGCCGCCTCCAGCTCCTTGCGGACCCGGCGCTCCAGCAGCACGCCCCGCATCCGCTCGCAGCGGGCCCGCAGCGAGGCGCGGCGGGCCCGCGCCTTGGGGCGGCGGGGCTCGTCCTCCAGGAGACGCCGGACCTTCGCCAGCTCGACCTCGATCCACGCGGCCGGCCCGGGGCCGGGCTCCCCTTCCAGGCGGTCGAGCATCAGGCCGAACCACTCCAGGTCGGACCGCAGCGCGTCCATCCCCAGGAGCCGGCGGAACGGGTCGAGCCGGGCGTTGGCGGCCAGGGCCTGGAACGTCGCGCGCTCGCGGGCGATCCACTCGCGGATCCGGGCCGCGACCAGCCGCTCGGCCTCGCCCCCGGGCTCCGCCCCGGCCAGGAGGCCCTCCACGGCCCGCCGCAGCGCGGCCAGGCCGCGCGCCACCGAGCGCCGGAGCCGCTCGACCTCGGGGTCGGGCGGCTGGACGTCGAGCGTCGCGCGCAGCTTCCGGCCGGCCTCGACGTGGGCCAGCAGCCGGGCGAGTCGCGCGGCGCGCGGGGGGTCGCCAGGCTCGGCCTCGCCGTCGAGCCGCCGCGACAGGGCGCGGGCCAGGTCGCACCACGCGCGCTCGTTCCACGTCACCTCGGCCACCGCCGGTCGCTCCTTCCCGCGTCCACCGCCGGCCCATCATACCAGGGGACCGAAGACGTCCGTCAGGCCGGCAGGCGCTCGCGGAAGAATCGCAGCCAGTTGCCGTGGAAGACGGCGTCGATCGCGGCGTCGGCGTAGCCCCGCGCGGCGAGCAGGCCGTCGAGCTTCTGGAGGTCGGAGATGCGGTCGAGCCCCGTCGGCGTCTGCTCCGTGCCGAACCCGCCGTCGAGGTCGCTGCCGATCGCGACGTGGCGGTCGTCCCCGGCGAGCTGGCAGATGTGGTCGATGTGGTCGACCAGCGCCTCCAGGCCGACGACCTCGCGCGAGGTCTGGCGACGGACCCAGCCGGGGTGGAGCATCCAGGCGTCCAGCGCCACGCCGATGACGGCGTCGCGGCCGATCAGCAGCCGGATCTGCTCGTCCGAGAACTGGCGCTGGGCCGGGACGAGGGCGCGGCAGTTGTTGTGGCTGGCCAGCACCGGGCCGGAGAAGGCGTCGAGGGCCTGGAAGAACGCCTCGTCGGCCAGGTGGGTGACGTCCAGGATCATCCCCAGCCGCTCGAACTCGCGGAGCAGCTCGAAGCCCTCGGCCGTGACCGGCCCCTCGGCCCCGGTGCCGGCGGCGTAGGGGCTCTCGCCGTAGTGGGCCAGGTTGGCCGAGCGGAGGCCGAGGTCCCACCACTCCCCCGCGCGGCCGGGGGCGACGATCGGGTCGGAGCCCTCCATCGCCAGGATGTAGCCGATAGGCGTCGCGCCCGGCTCGGCCCGGGATCGCGACCAGTGGTCGTCCAGCTCGCCGCGTGTGCGGATCGGGCGCAGCAGGCCGCGACGTTCCAGCTCGCGATAGTAGGCGAGCTGGCCCTGCGCGGCGGCGGCGGCGATCTCGCGGCTCCACCAGTCGAGGTTCGCGCGCGGCGGCCCCTGGGCGAAATGGTCCCACAGGCTCACGGGCTTGGCGCGGGCGAGGAGCGTCGCCTGGCAGAGCGCGACGCCCCCCCGGCGCATCTCCGGCAGGGTCGTGGTGGCCCGGCCCCGCCCCGGGTGGTCGGACAGGCCGGACTCGGAGCGGTTGAGGTCGTCCAGCTCGCGCGAGACGTCGCGGTTCCAGCCCAGCGCGTTCCAGGCGAGGTCCAGGTGGCCGTCGATCAGCGGTCGCATCGGCGTTCGCGCCCTCTCAACGACGACGCGCGCCGCGGGGGCGGTCGTTGCCGATCCAGTAGGGGTGGGAGGGGTTCATGTACTGGTCGACCAGGTACCGCGCCCCGATGATCGCGCCGATGTTCAGGAGGACGACGAGGTAGGTCTCCCACTTCCCCAGCTCGAACATCCAGAAGAAGCCGACGACCATCACGGCCAGCTCGGCCATGAAGCTGAAGAAGACGAGCGTGGGCGGGAACCAGCAGCCGACCCCCTCGGCCAGGACCATGATCCCGGCCAGCTTCAGGGCGACGACGCCGAGGGGGCCGAAGTCGCAGTCGATGAGCTTGGAGGCGACGAGGAGCGCCACGATCCCGGCGGGGATCTGGATGAGCAGCTTCTGCAACGAGCCCTTCACCGCGAACTGGGCGGCGTCCGGCCCGGCCTCCATGTACGCCTGGGCCCCGATCAGGGCCAGGCCGACCAGGAGCATCAGGAACGGGGCCTTGCGATGGGAGCCCGAGCGGAGCAGGGACATCGGCGTCTCGCTTTCGGCGGGGGGCGGGGTGGATTCCGGGCCTATCTTGCCAGAGGGCCCGGGCGGCCGCAACGAGCCGGGGGCTGGCCGCCCCGGGCCGCCCTGTGCCATGCTGAGATGTAGAGACCGCGTCGCGCCCGACCCGAGGAGTCCGTCCGCCCATGAACGAGGACCGCGAGACCGCTTATTTCTACGTCTTCGGCTGGCTGGGCCTCATCCTGGCCGTGTTCTTCGTCGCGCTGGTCTTCCGCCAGCCGAACCCGAAGGTGACGATGACCCTGACTAACCCGTCGCCGACGCAGAGCAACTCCCGTTGAGGGAGGGGCCGCCGGCCCGCGGCGCGGCCGGGGGCCGGGGTCCACGCCTTGATGGCGCCCGGGAGGGCCCCTAGAATCGGACGGCCCGAGGCGTCCCGGCGGACGCGACCCCCCGCCGGGGCCTCCCCCGAGGATCCATGATGGCCGAGCCCTCCCACGCCGATTCCAATCCCCTCCGCCAGGCGCTCCCCCGGGCCCAGGCGCCCCAGCCGTGCGCGATCGTCCTGTTCGGCGCCACCGGGGACCTGGCCCATCGCAAGCTCGTGCCGGCGCTCTACCGCCTGTACCACCGCGGGAACCTCCCGACCGAGTGCGCGATCGTCTGCTTCGGCCGCCGCGACTGGACCGACGACGACCTCCGCCGCGAGTACGAGAAGTCCTTCCCCGACGCCGAGAAGGGGGGCGACTTCAAGCAGGTCTGGCCCCAGTTCGCCTCGCGCCTGGTCTTCGCCCCCGGGACCTTCGACGATCCCGAGTCCTTCGAGGGCCTCAAGGCCAGGCTGGAGGAGCTGGACCGGACCCACGGCACCCGCGGCAACCGGGTCTTCTACCTGGCCGTCGCCCCCGAGTTCTTCCGGCCGATCATCGATCAGCTCGGCAAGGCGGGCCTGGTCTACGACTGGCGGCAGGAGAGCCCCTGGAGCCGGGCCGTCATCGAGAAGCCGTTCGGCCACGACCTGGAGTCGGCCCGGGACCTCAGCCGCGACGTCTCGCGCGTGCTGGACGAGGACCAGGTCTATCGCATCGACCACTACCTCGGCAAGGAGACGGTCCAGAACATCCTGGCCCTGCGGTTCGGCAACAGCATCTTCGAACCGCTGTGGAACCGCCGCCACGTCGCCTCGATCCAGATCACGGTGGCCGAGGAGGTCGGCATGCCGGGCAACCGCGGGGCCTACTACGACTCCGCCGGCGCGATCCGGGACATGGTGCAGAACCACATGCTCCAGCTCCTCTGCCTGGTGGCGATGGAGGCCCCCGTCGACCTCTCGGCCGACGCCGTCCGCAGCGAGAAGGTCAAGGTCCTCCAGGCCCTCCCCCGCTGGAAGCCCGCCGAGGTCTACGAGAACGTCGTCCGGGCCCGCTACTCGGCCGGGTCGATCGAGGGCGAGGACGTCCCGGGCTACCTCCAGGAGAAGGGGGTCGCGCCCGACTCGACGACGGCCCCCTACGTCGCCATCCGCCTGACCCTGAACAACTGGCGCTGGGCCGGCGTGCCGATCTTCCTGCGCACCGGGAAGCGGCTCCCCAGGCGGGCCACGGAGATCGCCATCCAGTTCAAGCAGCCGCCGACGCAACTGTTCGACGTCGAGCACGACGGTCCCTCGGCCGGCAACCAGCTCGTCCTGCGGATCCAGCCCAACGAGGGGGCCAGCCTGACCTTCGAGGCCAAGATCCCCGGCTCGCGGCGGCGGCTCCAGGAGGTCCGCATGGACTTCCGCTACGGCACCGCCTTCGCCGCCCCTCCCCCGGAAGCCTACGAACGCCTGCTGCTGGACGTCATGCTCGGCGACCCGACCCTCTTCACCCGCACCGACGAGGTCGAGAACGCCTGGCGGTTCATCACGTCCATCCTCGACGCCTGGGAACTCCCCGACGCCCCGCCCCCGGTCGAGTATCCGGCCGGCTCCTGGGGGCCCCAGGCCGCCGACGAACTGATCCGACGCGACGGGGCCCGCTGGCGGCGGCTCTGATCGCCCGGCGTCGCCGTCGCCGTCGCCCGCGGGAGGGACCATCATGCCCGTCGCCCTGCATTACGACCGCCGGATGGCCGAGCATCGCCCCCCGGATCGCCACCCCGAGAAGCCCGAGCGGCTGGAGGCCATCCTCCGCCACCTCAAGCGCACCGGCCTGCTCGACGCCTGCCCCGCCGGCGTCGTCCGCGAGGCGACCGACGACGAGCTGAGGCGCGTCCACGCGCCGGCCTACCTCGCCTCGCTCGTCGACGTCGACCGCCGCGGCGGCGGGCCGCTCGAAGCCGACACCTGGATGTCCCCCGGCTCGCTCGTCGCCGCCCGCCTCGCCGCCGGCGCGGCGATCGAGGCCGTGGCGGGCGTGCTGGCCGAAAAACCCTCGCGCGCGATGGCGCTCGTCCGGCCGCCGGGGCACCACGCGGTCCCCGGCGGCGCCATGGGGTTCTGCATCTACTCCAACGTCGCCGTCGCCGCCCGCGAGGCCCTCGCCCGTCACGCGGTCGATCGGATCCTCGTCGTCGACTTCGACGTCCACCACGGCAACGGCACGCAGGACGTGTTCTACGATTCGCCGGAGGTCGCCTTCCTGTCGGTCCACCGCCACCCGTTCTATCCCGGGACGGGGCTGAAGGACGAGACCGGGACGGGACCGGGCCTCGGTTTCACGAGAAACATCCCCCTCCCCTTCGGCACGCCCCCCGCCGAGTTCCGCGCCGCGTTCCGCTCCGGCCTGCACGACCTAGCCGACAAGCAGCGGCCCGAGCTGATCATCATCAGCGCGGGGTTCGACGCGATGGCCGAGGACCCCGTCGGCGGCCTGGGGCTCGATTTCGAGGACTTCGACCGCCTGACCCGCGACGTGGTCGAGGTCGCCGACGTCCACGCGCGCGGGCGGATCGTCAGCGTCCTGGAAGGGGGCTACAATCCTTCGCTGCTGGCAGGCTGCGTCGAGACGCACCTGAAGGCCCTGGAGGCGACGCCTCAGGAGGGCTGAGGGACGAGAGGCGTGAAGAATGACCCCGACGGGAGTCGAACCCGTGCTGCATGCGTGAAAGGCATGTGTCCTAACCACTAGACGACGGGGCCGTCGTTTCGGACAGGGACCACTTTAGCGACCGCCTCCCGCCCAGGTCAACCCGAAGAACGTCGAGCCGCGGCGGCTTCCGACGAACCATTGAAACCGGGGCTCCTCCTCATTACCCTGGCTCGGAATCCGGCGGGGACGCCGGTTCGCTCGTCCGGGGGAGGTCCGATGCCCAGGATCCTGATGCTCGCCGGGGACGCCGCTGAGGCCCTGGAAGTCCTCTACCCGAAATATCGCCTGGAGGAAGAAGGGTGGACCGTGGACCTCGCCGCGCCCGAGCGCCGCAAGATCCAGACGGTGGTCCACGACTTCGAGCCCGGGTTCGACACCTACACCGAGAAGCTCGGCTACCGGATCGACGCCGACCTGGCGATCGCCGACGTGGAGCCCGAGGGATACGACGGCCTCGTCATCCCCGGCGGGCGCGCGCCGGAGTACCTGCGGAACATCCCCCGCGTGCTGGAGATCGCCCGGCATTTCCTGGAAAGGGGGAAGCCCCTGGCCGCGACGTGCCACGGGGCGCTGATCCTCGCAGCGGCGGGGACGCTGCGGGGGCGCGTGCTCACCTGCTATCCCCAGTGCGCCCCGGACGTGCGGGCGGCGCAGGGGGAGTTCGTCGATCGGGAGGTGGTCGTCAGCGACAACCTCGTGACGGCCCGCGCATGGGACGACAACGCGCCGTGGATGCGCGAGTTCGTGACGCTCGTCCGGTCTCGGACGGCCTGATCGCCCGGCCCGAGGCGGGATTCAGGGTTTCAACGTCCGGGTGCCCTGATCTTCCGACCGGGCCTGATTCTGGATCGCCTCGTAGACTTCCCGACGATGGACGGTGACGTCCTTGGGGGCCTCGATCCCGAGCCTCACCTTGTCGCCGCGGATCTCGATCACCGTCACGGTGATGCTGTCGTTGATGACGATCGTCTCGTTCTTCTTGCGGGAGAGAACCAGCATCGCGGTTCCTCTCTGGTGCCCATCGCGCGGTGCGCGAACCATCCGATGTCAGGACCAGAACGCCGTGAGGAAGAGGCCCGCGAGGCGTGGACGCCGAGCATGATCCTCCCTCGTAACAACTGTACATGCAGAAAATGGGCGGTCAAGGGTGGTCGGGAATTTTCCCCACAAAAGGTAAAGCCGCGCCGACCCGCGAAGCGAACGCCACCTAAGGGGGTCGTGCCGCTAAATTGTTGAAGGCCAACGCCTTCAACGGTCGGCGTTGGAGGTGTAGCGGCGGTAGAGCCGGCCGAGGCCGAGGTCGTTGATCTCGGCCTCGACGTCGGCGCTGTCGGTGGGGTGGATGGTCTCCTTCAGCTCCACCACGAGTAGTTCGATGAATTTGGCGCGGGCCCGCTGGAGGTTCTTGCGGAAAGCCTCCGGGGTGATGGGGGCCCCGACGACGGCGGCGAGCTTCTCCGCGATCTCCTCGATGGGGGCCTTGGGGTTGTCGCGGCGGAGCTGCAAGACGGTGGCGTAGCGGTTCTTGGGGGTGGTCGCCTGGTAGGTCTCCAGCCGCGACCAGACCCGGCTGAGGACGGCCTCGCGCCAGACGCGGTCGAAGTCCTCGTCGGGGACGGAGGCGTCGAGGAGGTCGCCGGGGGGGAGGGCCTGGAGCTTGCGGGCGCGGAAGTGGTCGATGATGAGCCGATGCAGGACGGTGCGCAGGTAGTCGCGGAACCGGCCCTTCGACTTGTCGGCCCCGGCGAGCTTGCCGGTGAGGAGCTTGGTCCAGAACTCCTGGAGGACCTCGTCGGCCAGGTGGCGGTCGCGGACCTTCAGGTGGATGTAGCGGGTGAGCGCGTCGTGATAGCGGCCCACCAGCTCGCCCATGGCCTGCTGGCTGCGCGGGCCCGCGCCGTGGGCGCTGGTGATGGTGGTCCAGTTGGTCGGGATCTCGGTCAGGCGTTCTTCCGGCGTATGCATCGCAGGCGTCCCAGGGGCGTGGAGGACGTCGAACTCAATCCGAGGCGACGGGCCGCGCCTCCTAGAATAGTCTACGACACGTCGGGGAGGGGCCCGTGGTCGCCCTGCGGCGAGAGAGGTGCTCGCCCGCGGGGGCGACGAATCTACGAACGAATACGCCCGGCAGGACTCGAACCTGCGACCGACGGTTTAGAAAACCGTTGCTCTATCCACCTGAGCTACGGGCGCGTAGACCGACCAGCCCGGCCGTCGTCCGAGGGAAGGCGACCGTAAACGACTGCTTTGGAAAGGGATGCGCCCGGCAGGATTCGAACCTGCGGCCTGCGGTTTAGGAAACCGCCGCTCTATCCACCTGAGCTACGGGCGCGGATGTCCGCGGGACCGATTCTCGTCTCCCGCCCCTCCTCTGTCAACCGGACGGCGTCCGCGACCGGGCCGGCCGTCGTGAAACATCCGTCGCGGCGTCGCGTATCTGATGGTGGCCGGCGGCCCTCGCGCGACCTCGGCCCTCATCCGGGACGCTCCGGGGGCGGTCGAGGTTCGGGGCGAGGTGGGCCCTCGCGCGCAATCACGCGCCCGAATTCCGGCGGGTCGGGTCGTGCCGAAGCGGCCGGGCGCCCGTATCTTTAGCTGAATGGGTCTCGTCCGGCGGATTGCGGGCGCGAGCGAGGTGGGCCGAGGGGTCACATGGCCGAAGCGGGATCGACCAGCCAGGAGCCCTATCGGTTCCGGATCGGCAGCTACGGCATCCTCCACCCCCTGGGGTCGGGCGGGATGAGTTCGGTGTTCCGCGCCGTCCACGTCGAGACCGGCCACGAGGTCGCGCTGAAGGTCCTGCCGACGGCCATGGCGCGCAACACGACGATCCTCAAGAGGTTCGTCGCCGAGGTCCGCAGCGCCGCGGACCTCCAGCACCCCAACATCGTGCAGATCTACGACCGCGGGAGCGACGACGGGCGCTTCTACCTGGTCCTGGAATACGTCCCGGGGGGCGACCTGCACGAGTACGTGCAGCACCGCGGCCCGCTCGACGCGGAGGAGGCGGTCGGCCTGATCATCCAGGTGGCCCGGGGGCTGGAGTATGCGGCCTCGCGCGGCGTGATCCACCGCGACGTCAAGCCCTCCAACGTCCTCCGGACGCCCGAGGGCGAGGCCAAGATCATCGACCTGGGCCTGGCCCTGCGCCCCGAGGCCGAGGACGAGCGCGTCACCCGCGAGGGGACGACCGTCGGCACCGTCGACTACATGGCCCCCGAGCAGGCCCGCGACAGCCGGGCCACCAGCTTCCAGAGCGACATCTACTCGCTCGGCTGCACGCTCCACTACCTGCTCACCGGGCTCCCCCCCTACCCCGGCGGCGACATCACGGAGAAGCTGACCCGCCACGCGCGCAACCCGCCGCCCGACGTCCTGGCCGCCCGCCCGGACCTGCCGCCGGCGCTCGGGGCGGTCCTCCGCCGGATGATGGCGAAGAAGCCGGAGGATCGCCAGGCCAGCTATCGCGAGCTGCTCTCGGAGCTGGGCGCGATCGTCGGCGACGAGTCGAGCGTGGCGCTGGTCCCCATCGATGAGGAGGTCGGCGGCGGCCGGCCCGCGCGCGATCGGGCCTCGCTGGCGGCGGCCGTCGCGGTGGCCGCCGGGCCGGAGTCCAGGAATTCGTCGCTCCCGGAGATCTCGCTCGCCGCGCTGGCCGACGACCTCCTGGACGAGGACGAGCCCGTCGGCCCTCCCCGCGCCGCCGGCCTGGGCGGCCCGGGGCCGGCCGGCGTCGCGACCCCGGTGCCCCTCCCGCATCCGGTCTCGCTCCGCCAGCCCGACGGCGTCTCCGAGGACGCCTGGATCTGGCGCTGCGTCATCATCGGCGCCGTCGTGATCGTGGGGGTCATCGGCCTGGACCTGATCCTCCGCCCCTTCCCGAACAACAACGCGCCCCTCTCCGTCGGGGAGCCGAGCCGGGCCGCGCAGCCGCCGCGGCCGGTCGAGGCGACGGCCCCGGCCGCGATCGAGCGGGAGCCCGTCCGACGCCCCCCGCCCCCGGCCCGCGCGGCGTCGCCCTCGGGCGGCGCCCCCGCGTGGGTGGAGCCGGCCGACGCGCCCGCGGCGGTCGCCCCGGCGAAGTCGTACCCGCCGGGGGTCCTCTCCGCCTACCTGCCCCCCTGGGCGACCGCCCCGGTGCCGCTGGAGGCGGACGGCCCCAGGACGGTCGTCCGCCGGGCGCCCGACGCCCGCGACGCCGGCGCGGTCTCGTCGCTCAGGCAGGCCCTCGACGTGCCCCGCGGCGTGGTCGAAATCGCGGACGTCGGGCCGTTCCCGATCGGCGACCTGCGGATCCCGGGCGAGGCCCGGATCATCCGATCCCGGCCCGGGTATCGTGCCGTGGTGCGGATCGAGGGGGGCCGGGTGGAGGCGGCCCGCTCCCTGCCCGGCGTCTTCAACCTCGACGGCCGGTCTCTCGTCCTGGACTCGCTGGACCTGGTGGTCAACGTCCGGGACCTGGGCCTGAACCAGAAGGCCCTGTTCCACGTCGCGGGGGGGGAACTGACGCTGCGGAATTGCACCGTCACCATCTACAACCCGATGCGGTCGCCGTTCGCATTCGTCCGCACCGAGGCCGGGGCGATCCGGCCCCTCTCGCGGATCCGCATCGAGGACAGCCTGATCCGCGGCGACGTCTCGCCCCTGTTCGAGATGGGTCCGGGGGCGGCGGAGGCGGTCGCGTTCCGGTCGTTCCTGGCGTCCGACGGGCCGATCGTCCGCACGCCCGACGCCTCGCCCCAGCCGAGGCATTCCCTGCACGCGCTGGGCTCGGTCCTGGCCTGCCGAGGCCCGCTGGTCGACCTGACGGGCGGGCCGAAGGCCGACGCCGGGGCGCGGCGGCTGACGGTCCGGGCGTACGACTCGGCCTTCGGCCGGATCGGCGGGCCGGGGGTCGCCAGCCTGGTCCACAGCGACACCGCGGCGGCCGTCCTGGGCCACCAGCTCGACTGGTCCGGGGCGGAGAACCTGTTCGTCGGCTGGCTCGGCTACTACTCGGCCGGGCCGGAGCACGAGATCCGCTCCCGCACGCTGGCCGCGTTCCGTTCCACGTGGAACGAGGAGGCGACGGGCTCGCGGGAGATCGCCACGGAATGGCCGGCGACCTCCTGGATCGCCGACCTCGCCCCGCCGGCGCTCCGGCCCTTCCTGCCGGGCTGGGAGGGCCTCGTCGACGGCGTCGCCCGCCCCCGGCCGCACCTCAAGGCGCGGACCCTCTTCGGCTTCCCCGCCCCCGTCGCGCCGACGATCGCCCACGCCGGGGGCGGGCCGCGCGGCGTCGGCGAATTGACCTTCGACGTCGACGCGGTCGGCCCGTGGAACGGGGACCTCGGGGCCTTCCTGCGGGACAACGCCTCGGATCCGGGCGGGCGGGTGTGGGTCCGCGTGATCGGCTCCGGGACCCGGCCGATCTCGCCGGTCCGCCTGGGGCGCGGGGCGAGCGTCGAGATCCGCGTCGAGCAGCCCCCGCCCCCGGCCGACAAGCCGGGCGAGGTCGGGAGGCCCCCCCTGACCTTCGCGCCCGCGGCGGGCGCCGCCGGCTCCGCCCTCCTCGCCCTGGACGGCGGCAGCCTGTCGATCTCCGGCCTCCGGCTCCGCGCGGAAGGGCCGTCCTCCCTGGAGTCGCTGATCCGCGTGGAGGACGGCTCGCTGGCCCTCAACCGCTGCGAGCTGTCGATCCCCCAGTCGCCGGGCCCTCCGCCCGTCCTCGTGACCTTCGTCGCCGCGACGACGCGCCCGAGGCCCTCCCCTCCCCCCGACCCGCCGCTGGTCGGCCCCATGGACCGACCGGCCTGCGTGCTGGAAGACTGCCTCCTGGCCACGGTCGGGGACGCCCTCCACGCCGAGGTCGGCATGGGCGTCGTCTCGCTGTCGCGGTGCGCGGTCGGGGCCCGGGGGGACGTCTTCGCGCTCACGCCGGCGCGGGTGGCCCGCTCGCGGTTCTTCGCCGACCTGCGGCTCGACCGCTGCACGATCGCGACGGCCGGGGCGGCCGTCCGGGTCGACGCCTGGCCGGGCGAGGCGCCGGGGCCGGACCGGCCGTGGCTCGTCTCCAGCTCCGACACGGCCTACGTCGACCTCTCCGAGCGCACTCCTCGCGAGAGCGTCCTGTGCCGGGCCGACGCCGAGGCGTTCGCCCAGGGCCAGGTCTTCTGGCGGCAGGACCGCGACGCGATCGAGCTGCAAGCCTTCGCGGCCGGCGGCGACGCCCCGCTGCCGAATCGGAACCGCGACGTCGCGGCCCAGTGGGTCGACCTCTGGGGCGCGGACCACATCCGCGAGGTGACCGGCCCCCGCACCGGCTCCGCCGCGCCCAGCGTCCGGCTCCTCGGCAGGCCCCGTCCCGGCCGCGTCGAGCCCCTGGACCTCCAGCTCGACGCCAACCACCTCGCCGTCCGGCCCCGCCTGGACGTCGGGGCCGACCCGGCCGTCTTCGACATCCTGGGCCGCCAGGGCCGCCGCCGCTGACGCGCGATCGCGTCGCGGGCCGTTCCGCCGGCCGGGATCGCTGTTTCCTCCGCGGCGTGAGCCTGCGATAATATCCACATCGCATTCTCCGACGGTCGCGCCCGCACCAGGGAGGAAGACGCCATGGCCAGGATCGAGCTTCTCGGCGCGCTGATCTCCGCGGGGCTGGTCGTCGCCCCCGCCGCGATCGCGAGGGGCCAGTCTTCCGGGTCGACCGGCTCCGGGGCCGGGTCGGGCCAGGATTCCGGCGGCGATCCGACCAAGGTCCCGGCTGCGGCGTCGCCGGGGTGGGCCTGGTACACCCCCCGCCCTTACGTCGTCGTGCGGGGGACCCCGGACGGCGGCGCGGTCTCGACGCTGCACGTCCCGTTCGGGGCGATGGTCCCCGTCCTCGCCCCCGGCGCGGCGAGCCTGCCGACGGCCCCCGCCCCGCCCCCCGCGATGATCCGGCCGGTCTCCGTGGAGCGGCGGAGGGTCGTCAAGAAGGCCGATCGCGACCGGGCCGAACTGCTGACGACCTTCGGCGACCGCATGTTCCGCATCGGCAACCACGGCCGGGCCGAAGATCGCTACGAGCAGGCGGCGAAGCTCAACCCCTTCTCCGCCGCGCCCCGGATGCGGCTGGCGCAGCTCGCCCTGGTCCGCGAGCGGTACGCGCTCGCCGCGGACCTCCTCCGCGAGGCCGAGACCGCCGAGCCCGGCTGGATCGCCGCGGCGAAGGACGTGCAATCGCTCTACGCCGAACCCGCCGACTTCGCGCGCCACGTCGCCAAGCTGGAGGCGCATCTCCACAAGGATCCCCTGGACCGCGACGCCTGGCTGGTGCTCGGCGCCCAGTGGTATCTCTCCCGTCGCGAGGCCCGCGCCGCCGACGTCTTCCGGCGGCTGGACGACCCCCGGCGGAAGCCCGACGTCGCCCTCGCCGCGTTCCTGGACGCCGCCCGGCTCCGCGAGCCCGAGCCCAAGGCGCCCCCGGAAGGGGCCGCCCGCGACCCGTTCCAGCCCCCCGCCGCCGAGGACGCCCCCCGACCGTGACCGATCGCTACTACGCCGCCGCGTGCCAGACCGACCTCCCCTGCCCTCGCTCCCGCGACGAGATCCCGGCGCGGGTGGGCAAGCTCCTGGAGATGGTCGACCACGCGGTCGTCGGCTACTCGCCCTTCTTCGACGTCCGCCTGGTCGTCTTCCCCGAGTTCGCGCACGCCGCCCCCGTCTACGAGACGGCCGACGAGCTTCGCGACAAACTGTCCGTCCCGATCCCCAACGAGCACACCGACCGCTACGCCGCCAAAGCCCGCCAGCGGAACGTCTTCATCCAGACGGGGACGTTCCTGGAAGTCGACCCGAGGTGGCCGGGCGCGGTCTTCAACACGACCTGCCTGATCGGCCCGGACGGGATCCTGAGCCGCTACCGCAAGGTGAACCCGTGGCTTCCGTGGGAGGTCCACGCCAGCCCCGCCGACCTCCCCGGCTACGACGAGCCGCTGTTCCCCGTGGCGGAGACGGAGATCGGCCGCCTGGGCGCGGCGATCTGCTACGACTGGCTGTTCCCCGAGGCGATCCGCGCCCTCGCGCTGGCGGGGGCGGAAGTGCTGATCCGGGTGTCCGCCTACATGGACCCCTGGGGCACCACGCCGCCGATGGACTGGTGGACGCTGTTCAACCGGGCGCGGGCGGTCGAGAACCTGGCGTACGTCGTGGCGGCGAACCAGGGGGCGTCGCTGGCGAACTACCCGCCGTTCTCGTGGCCGGGCGGGAGCATGGTCGTCGATTTCGACGGCCGGATCCTCGCCCAGGCCGACCCGGGCCCCGGCGCGAAGATCGTCGTCGGCCCGGTCGACCTGGCCGCCCTCCGCGCCGAGCGCTCGCGACGCCGGGGCCATCACATGCTTTCGCACCTCCGGACGGGCGCTTATAGTGGCCTCTACGCCCGGCCCGGCGATCGGGCCCCGGGCGGGGGATGAGGTCGAAATGCTCCGCTGGTTGTCGCTCGCGTTCGTCGTCCTGTCGTTGATCTCCACCGGCTGCGGGGGCGGCGGCGAGGAGCCGTCCGAGGTCCCGAAGTCGCCGCCGAAGGGCCAGGGGCTGCCGCGGTAGGGATTCCGGACGACGCGGCTTCTCATCCCCTCTCCCGCCGGGAGAGGGCGGCCGCGCAGCGGCGGGTGAGGGTCGCCGGAGCGTCGAGGGCATGCCGGGCGCGCGGAAGCCGAGCCGGCCGACGCCAAGCATCCTTCTCCCCTTGAGGGAGAAGGGCTCGATCGCCGAGGCCGTCCCGAGATCCGACGACCCTCACCCGGCCCTTCGGGCCGCCCTCTCCCGGCGGGAGAGGGGACGTCAGGATGACCGCCTGGACCGCAATCAATCCCTCGCGTTGAAGAGTCGTCCCCCATGCGCCCCGCACCCTTGCGTACCTGGCTCCTCGCCCCCGCGCTCCTGCTGATCGGCTGCGGCCGGACGGAGGCGCCGCCGGAGGTCGCGCCGACGACGATCGCCGCGCCTGAGCCGCCGGCGGACGAGATCCCGCCCGACCAGCTCGATGCGGTCGTCGCGGCGCACCTGCGCGGGCTCGGGCTGATGGAGCAGTACGAATATCGCAAGGCCGCGGAGGCGTTCCGCGAGGTCCGCGAGCTGGCGCCCGATTGGCAGGCCGGCGCGGTGAACCTGGCGATCGCCCTGCTGAACGATGGCGGCGTCCAGGTCGAGGCGGCGAAGAAGGCCGGCGGCGAGGGCCGGCCGGCGTCGAACTTCGACGAGGCCCTGGGGCTCCTCGACGGCGTGCTCGCCCGCTCGCCGGACGATCCCCGGGCCCTCTTCAACAAGGGGATCATCCTGGCCCAGCAGGGCAAGCCGGCCGAGGCCCACCCGCTGTTCCTGAAGGTCACGGAGGTCGACCCGCTCGACGCCGCCTCGTGGCTCTGGGCGGCGAACACCGTGGTCAACGCCCAGGACCCCGCACTCCCCGCCGGCCCCGCCGAGGCCGAGCGCAAGGTGGCCCTCCTGACCCGCGCCCTGGACGTCAACCCGAACCTGGCCTCGGCCCTCTATCCCCTGGCCTTCGCCTACCGCATGGCCGGCCAGCCGGAGAAGCAGCGCGACATCCTGAAGAAGTGGCAGCAGCTCGACCACGACCGCCCCGGCCTCGCCCCCGGCGTGGGCGACGTGGTCGAGACCTCGTACGGCGAGATGGGCCGATACGGCGTGATCGCCTCGCCGTCCCCGACCGCCGAGGCTCCCCCCCCGCCCCTCGACCCCGACCGCGACCCCGACGCCATCAAGGAGAAGCAGCCCCCTTCTCCCCGCTTCGACTCCCCGACGCCGCTCGCGGTCAAGCTCCCCGACGGCTGCCGCTGGTCGGCCCCCGCCGACTTCGCCGGGGACCTCGCGGCGATCGACCGCGTCCGCGCCCGGTTCGGCGCGGGGATCGCGACGTTCGACGCCGACGGCGACGGCCGCCTCGACATCTATTTGACCGCCGCCATCGTCGGCCCCGAGGGCCCTCGGGACGCCCTGCTCCTCAACAAGGGCGAGGCGGGCTTCGAGGACGCCTCCGCCGCCTTCGGCCTGCCGGACGACCGCGCGAGCACGGGCGTCGCCGCCGGCGACTTCGACGCCGACCGCCGCGTCGACCTCTACCTGACCGGCCTGGGCGACCGCCTGTTCCGCAACGTCGACGGCAAGCGCTTCGAAGACCTGACGCCCACCCTCAAGGCCGAAGGCCCGCCCGCCCTCTCGCTGACGGCCCGCTGGCTGGACCTCGACCAGGACGGCGACCTGGACCTCTACGTCGTCAATCACACCGCAGCCGATCGCGCGGCCGACGCCCTGGGCGAGGGCGTCGACCCGCCGCCGGGCGTGGCGAACGCGGCCTACCGGAACGACGGCGCGCCGCCGGCGCTGCCGGGCAAGCCCCAGCCGGCCTGGACGCCGCTGGCCACGGCCGACAACGTCACGCCCGCCGCCGGCCTCTCGATCGCCCTCATCCCCTGGACCGGCGAGCCGGTGCTCGGCGGCGAGGCCCGTCGCCACACCGGCGTCGCCCTGGCCGACTTCGACGGCGACCGCGACCTCGACCTGATCCTGACCTCGGACGACGCCCCGCCGCTCGCCGTGCTGAACGATCGCCTGGGCCGGTTCCGGTCCGTCCCGGTCGGGGGGATGCCCGCCGTGGCGACGGGCCTGGCCGTGGTGGACCTCGACTCCGACGGCCGGCCGGACCTGGTCGCGCCGTCGGCGTCCGGCTTGCTAACGGCCTGGCGGAACGCGACCCCGCGCGCGGTCGCGGCGGACCTCGTCCCGGCGTTCGAGCCCTTCGCCTGCAACGCCCACGGCTGGCGTTCGGCGGCCGTCGCCGACCTGGACCTCGACGGCCGCTTCGACCTCGTCGGCCTGCTCGCCCGCGCCCCCGAGGGGGGGCAGCCCACGCCGCCGGTCATGTGGGCCCGCAACGAGGCAACTCGGCTGGCCCTGGCCGATCCGCCGATCCTCGCCGAGCCGCCCGACGGCCTGGCCGTCGTCGACCTGATCGGCGACCCCCTGCCCGACCTGCTCGTCGTCCTCCCCGGCGAGGCCCCGACCCTCGCGGCGAACCTGGGGAGTGGCCATCGCTGGCTCGCGCTCGACCCCTCCGGCCGCTGGCGGGTCAAGCCCGAGCTGATGCGGACCAACCCCCACGGCGTCGGGGCGCGGGCGACCGTCCAGGCGCGCGGGATCGACGCGGTCCACTTCCACGGGGCGTCCGACTCGGCGACCGGCTCGTCGCCCGGCCCGGTCGTGTTCGGCCTGAAGGACCGCCCCGCGGCCGACGTCGTCCACGTCCTCTGGCCCGACGGCGTCATGCAGGCCGAGCTGAACGTGGCCGCCGGCCAGCGCGTGCCGCTGGCCGAGCGGAACCGCAAGACCGGCTCGTGCCCGGTGCTTTTCACGTGGAACGGCGAGCGGTTCGTCTGCCTCGGCGACTTCCTCGGCGGCGGCGGCCTGGGCTACCTCGTCGCCCCGGGCGTCTACGGCCAGCCCGACCGCGACGAGGCCGTCGCCATCGCCGACGACCAGTTGCGGCCCGAGGCGGGCGTCTTCCGGATCTCGATCACCGAGCCGATGGACGAGGTCGCGTACCTCGACCACCTGACGCTGGACGTCGTCGACCGCCCGCCCGGCGTCGCCGTGGCGTTGGACGAACGGTTCGCCCCCGAAGGGACCCGGCCCACCGGCGAACTCCGCGCCTGGCGGACGGCGATCGAGCCCGTCCGCGCGACCGACCTGAAGGGCGCCGACGTCGCCGACGCCCTGAAGGCGTGGGACCGCAGGACGGTCGACGGCTTCGCGAAGCGGGCCGCGTGGACCGGCTACGCGGAGGAGCACGGGATCGTCCTCGACTTCGGCGACCGCCTGTCCGGCCACGGGTCCGACGACCGCCTGCTGCTGGCGCTCGCGGGATGGGTCGAGTACCCGTACTCGCAGACCAACTACGCCGCCGCGACGGCCGGCGTCGCGCTCGCGCCGCCGGCGATCGAGCGGCTCCGCGACGACGGCTCGTGGGAGACGATCGAGCCCCACGCCGGCTATCCCGCGGGCCTCCCGCGGATGACGACGCTCGACCTGACCGGCAAGCTGACGGGCCCGCGCTGCGTGCTCCGGATCCGGACGAACATGGAGTGCTACTACGACCGGGCCTTCGTCGCCGTCCGCGACGCCGAGGCCGAGCGGTCGCTCCGCACGACGAGCCTCCCCGTCGCCCGCGCCGTCCTCGGCCCGCGCGGCTACACCCGCGAGGTCTCGCCCGACGGCCGCCCGCCGCTGGTGTACGACTACGACTACGTCGACCCCGCGCCGCTCGCGCGGATGTCCGGGACGCTGACCCGCTTCGGCGACGTGGCCGACCTGCTCCGCGGCGACGACGACAGGCTGTGCGTCGTCGGCCCCGGCGACGAGGCCCGCGTCGAGTTCGCCGCCGATGCGCTCCCGCCGCTCCCGGAAGGCTGGAGCCGCAGCTACGTCCTGCGGACGACCGGCTACTGCAAGGACGCCGACCCGTTCACCGCCGGCAGCGACGACGTCGGCCCCTTGCCCTGGCGCGGCATGCCCGCCTACCCCTTCGCCGACCCGAAGGCGAGCCGGCCGATCGACCCGGCCTATGCCGACTACCTGCGGACCTACCAGACCCGGCCCGCGGGCGGCCCCGCCGACCATTCGCGCTGATTTGGCCGCCGTCGCTCGGTAAGCTGGAAGGCCACGCCGCGGTCGGACCGACCGCGCCCCCACCCCGAGCGCCGAGCGCGGAACGAGACGATCATGGCCAGCGACGACGTCAGCAACCAACTCCGTCGGATCCGGAACATCGGGATCATCGCCCACATCGACGCCGGCAAGACGACGACCACCGAGCGGATCCTGTACTACACCGGCGAGATCCACCGGATGGGGGACGTCGACAAGGGGAACACGACGACCGACTACCTGGAGGAGGAGCGCGAGCGCGGCATCACCATCGTCGCCGCCGCGATCACCTGCCGCTGGAAGGACGCCGACGGGACCCCGATCACCATCAACATCATCGACACCCCCGGCCACGTCGACTTCACGGCCGAGGTCGAGCGCTCGCTCCGCGTGCTCGACGGTGCCGTCGTGATCTTCTCGGGCGTGGAGGGCGTGGAGGCCCAGAGCGAGACCGTCTGGCGCCAGGCCGGCAAGTACCGCGTCCCGCGCATCTGCTTCGTCAACAAGATGGACCGCATCGGCGCCGAGTTCGAGCGGGTCTTCAAGGAGATCCAGGAGCGGCTGGACAGCCACCCGATCCCGCTCCAGATCCCGATCGGCGCCGGGCCCGAGGGCTCGATGGGGGCGTTCCAGGGGCTGATCGACCTGATCGGCATGAAGGCCCTGTTCTTCAAGACCGAGGACCTGGGCTCCACCTTCACCGTCCAGGAGATCCCCGAGGACCTGAAGCTCGACGCCGAGGCCTGGCGCGAGACGATGCTCAACTCGCTCTCCGAGTACGACGAGACCTTCGCCGAGCAGTACATGGCCCACCTCGACGGGGCCGAGCTGACCGCCGACATGATCCACCAGGCCCTCCGCCGCGCCACGCTGACCGGCGGGGCCCAGCCGGTGTTGTGCGGCTCCAGCTTCAAGTACGTCGGCGTGCAGCAGCTACTGGACGCGGTCTCGTACTACCTGCCGAGCCCGCTGGACAAGCCGCCCATCGAGGGGATCCACCCCAAGAAGGGGAACGAGCTGTCCCGCAAGCCCGAGCCGTCCGAACCGTTCAGCGGCCTGGTCTTCAAGATCACCAACGACGCCCACGGCGACCTCTCGTTCGTCCGCGTCTACTCCGGGATCCTCAAGGCGGGGAGCCGGCCGTACAACCCCGGGCGCGAGGAGAAGGAGAACTGCTCGCGGCTCTACCACATCCGGGCCGACGACCGAGAGCAGATCGCCGAGGCCATGACCGGCGACATCGTCGGCGTCGTCGGCCTGAAGAAGGCCGTCACCGGCGACACCCTCTGCGACGCCGCCCATCCCATCCTGCTCGAACGCATCGAGTTCCCCGAGACCGTCATCAGCATGTCGATCGAGCCCGTCAGCTCGGCCGACAAGGGGAAGCTCTCCGACACGCTCAACGCGCTGGCCCGGGAGGACCCCACGTTCACCTTCAAGGTCAACGAGGAGACCGGCCAGACGCTCATCTCCGGCATGGGCGAGCTGCACCTGGAGATCCTGAAGAACCGCATGACGCGCGACTTCAAGCTGAAGGTCCACGTCGGCCGCCCGCGCGTGAGCTACCGCGAGACCGTCAAGAAGGCCGTGAAGCGGATCGAAGGCGCCTGCGTCCGGCAGACCGGCGGCACGGGCCTGTTCGCGAAGATCAAGATCGACGTCGAGCCCGAGGTCCAGGCCAAGGGGGCCCCGGTGCTCCACTTCGTGAACAAGCTGAAGGGGGGTGTGATCCCCTCGGAGTTCATCCCGGCCATCGAGGCGGGGCTCCGCGAGGAAGCGAAGTCGGGCGGCAAGACGGGCTACCCGCTGGTCGACCTGAAGGTGACGCTCGTCGACGGCGACTATCACGACGTCGACTCGTCCGACCTGGCGTTCCGCTTCGCCGCGTCCGACGCCCTCCGCAACGCCATCGAGGAGGCCGGGCCGGTCCTCCTGGAGCCGATCATGCGACTGGAGGTCGTCACGCCGGACGACTATCTGGGCAACATCACCGCCGATCTCGCCAGCCGCCGCGCCCTGATCGAGCGGACGTCCACCCGCGGCAAGCTGATGGTCATCGACGCCCGCGCCCCCCTGAAGGAGATGTTCGGCTACTCCACGGCCGTCCGCAGCCTGTCCCAGGGCCGCGCCAGCTACTCCATGGAGCCGCTCGAATACGCCGCCGCGCCCGACAGCATGCTCGAAGCCCTGACGGGCTGACCTCCGGGCCGATGCCCTCCGAATCCTCCCCACGACGACACACCCGGAGCCAACCGCGATGCCGCGACGCGCCCGACGCCTCGCCCCGTTCGTCCTCCTGGCCGGGATCCTGGCCCCGCCGGCGTTCGGTCTGACGGTCCGCGTGGAGGTCCGCGACGGCGTGCCGCGGATCGTCGTGGACGGGAAGCCGGTGCGATCGAGGATGTTCTTCGGCATCCCCGGCTCGGCCCCGATCGCGATCGGCCCGGAGGCGAAGGAGATCCGATTCGAGTTCACCGCGGCCGGCGACGCCGAGAACGGCACGCTCCACATCCGTTGCGGCGAGAAGCCCGGCGCGATCGACGTCGACGACGTGCGCGTGGTCGACCTGGCCGACGGCCGCGAGGTGATCCCGCTCCAGGACTTCGAAGGCGGGCCCGAGTCGTTCTCGAAGCGCTGGACGTTCTGGCCCGTCGGCGAGCAGAACACGGTCGGCGAGCCGGCCGTCGCCGCGGGCGTGGGGAAGGGGGGCTCGGCCGGGCTCCGCATCACCCAGAAGGAGCCGCCCGCCGGGACAACCCGGCCCGACTTCCACGTCTACCACCAGACGAACCTGAAGATCCAGGAGGGCCGTCGCTACGCCGTGTCGCTCTGGGCCCGGTCGGATACGCCCCGCGAATTGACGCTCGGCTTCTACCGGCCCGGTTCGAGCTTCGTCTACCTCGGCGGCCCACCGGGGCCGTATGAGACCGAGATCCAGCTGGCGGCCGACGTCGGCGTCGACTTCGTCAGCTTCCCCATCGACACCCCCTGGCCCGAGCCCGACAAGCCGGCCGACTGGTCGGCCGTGGACTCGGCCTGCGAGCAGGTCCTGCGCGTCAACCCGCGGGCCCTGCTCCTGCCCCGGATGGGCCTCTATCCCCCCTCGTGGTGGACCGATCGATACCCCGACGACGTCATGAAGTGGGAAGACGGCGAGCGCAAGTTCGCCGTCCCCGCCTCGCCGCGATACCTCCGCGACGGGTCCGAACGGCTCCGCGCCCTGATCGAGCACCTGGAGGCGAAGTTCGGCGACCGCATCGCCGGGTATCATCCGTGCGGCCAGAACACGGGCGAATGGTTCTACATGGACACCTGGGAGAAGCCCCTCAACGGCTACGCCCCGGCCGATCTCGCCGCCTGGCGCGCCTGGCTGCGGGCGAAATACGCGACGGACGCCACGCTCCGCAAGGCGTGGAACGACCCGAAGGCCAGCCTCGCCGCGGTTGAGGTCCCCTCGCCCGCATCCCGCCACGCCGCCCCGGCCGGCGTCTTCCGCGACCCGAAGGCCGAGAAGCCCATCCTCGACTGGTCGACCTTCCAGCAGGACGCGATGGCCGACGCCGTGCTGACCTTCGCGAAGGCCGCCCGCGAGGCGTCGGCCGGGCGGAAGCTCGTGGTGTTCTTCTACGGCTACCTCTTCGAGTTCGGCTCCGTCCCCGAGGGCCCGGCGATCTCCGGCCACTACGCGCTGCGGAAGGTGCTGGACTCGCCCGACGTCGACGTCCTCTGCTCGCCGATCTCGTACTTCGACCGCGGCCTGGGCCAGTCGGCCCCGTCGATGACCGCCGCCGAGAGCGTCGCCCTCGCGGGCAAGATGTGGCTGAACGAGGACGACACGCGGACGTACCTGGCCCCGACCAGCACGTTCCCCGGCGCCGAGGCCGGCGCGGATTCGCTCGAAGACACGAACCGCATGCTGCTGCGGAACGTCGGCCAGGAGGCGACGCGCAACTTCGCGACGTGGTGGATGGACCTGGGCGCGACCGGCTGGTTCAACGACCCTCGCATCTGGGCCGAGATGCGGCGGCTGGAGGCGATCGACCTGCCGCTGCTCGAACGCCCCGTCGCCTACCGTCCGGAGGTCGCCGCGGTGATCGACGAGGCCAGCCTGACGCGCATCGCCGCCGGCGGCCAGGTCGTCAGCAAGCCCGCCGTCTACGACGCCCGCGCCGCGCTCGCGCGGTCCGGAGCCCCCTACGGCCAGTACCTCATCGACGACGTGATCGCGGGCAAGGTCGACGCGAAGCTGTACGTCGTGCTCGACGCCTGGAGCCTCACGGCCGACCAGCGGTCCGGCCTGCGGCGGGCGACGCGGGGCAAGGGGGCGGTCTGGTGCTACGCCCCCGGCTGGTTCGACGGCGACGAGCCCTCGACGCCCTCGATGCGCGAGCTGACCGGCTTCGACCTGACCCCCAGCCTCGCCGCGAAGGCCCTGGCCGCGCCGACCGCCGCCGGCCGCGCCCTGGGCCTGACGCGGGCCTTCGGCGTCGACCGCCAGGTCGTGCCGACGTTCGCCGCGACCGACGCCCGCGCGGGCGAGATCCTCGCGCGGTACCCCGACGGCTCCGCGGCCGTCGCCCTGCGCGACGGGGGCGGGCCGGGCTTCTCGCTGTTCGCCGGCGCGCCGGGGCTGACCTCGGAGCTGGTCCGGCTGGCGGCGCGCAAGGCCGGTGCCCATCTCTATGCGGACGTCGATTGCAACGTCTACGCCAACGGCCCGTTCGTCGTCCTCCACGCCAGCCAGGACGGGCCGGTGACGCTGCGCCTCCCGGCGGGGAAGTCGCAGGTCGTGGACGCCCTGGACGGCAAGCCGCTGGCGTCGCCCACGCTGGAGCTGCGGCGGGGCGACACGCGGATCCTGCGTTTCCCGTGAAACGGGGGCCGGCTCAGTAGTCGCCGTCGCTCACGGCCTCGGCGCCCGCGCGGGTGCCCAGCGCCCGCCAGACCGCGGGGGCGACCGAGTCGCGCACGAACCGCACGCCGCCGTCGAGCATCAGGACGTGGGCGCCGCCGCCGTGCAGGCTCCCCGCGGTGATCGCGTTGAGGTCGGGCGCGGAGCGGCAGGAGGGGCGGCCCGGGGGCAGGGCGTGCGTGTAGAGCGAATGCCCGAGCCGGCCCCGGAACCAGTAAGACCCCTTGAAGGGCGAGCCCGCCTGGCCCGTGCGGCCGGGCTCGACGGCCTCGCAGGCCAGGGCGAACGCGCCGAGGCCGGCCGGCGTGCCGGGGAAGTCGCCGTCGAGGATGGTGACCGAGCCCAGCCGCGAGGGCCTGCCGGCGTCGCCGTCGCCGACGACCCACTCGGCGACCGCGGCGGTGACGCTCAGGCCGTCGGTGACCTCGTCGGGCTTCAGGGCGTCGCCGGTGAAGGCCCCGTCCCACCCCGAGACCGGCTCGCGGCCGAACGACCCGGCGTTCGCCGCGTAGTTGGTCGCGAACTTCGCCATCGGCGCCGGGCGCGTCGCGTCGGACGGGCAGAGGAACGCGCCGGGGATCGGCACGGCGGCCGTCCGGTCGTCGATGGCCGACCGGGACAGCTCATCCTCGCCCAGGAACGGCAGCAACTTCCAGAGGTACGACCGCTCGCCCGCGCCCGCCGGGAACGTCCCGCGGGCCGTCTGATGGTGGTTCAGCGCCACCGCCAGGTTGTGCAGGTTCGAGGCGCACTGCGCCCGCCTGGCGGCCTCGCGTGTCCGCGTCAGGGCGGTCAGCACGAGGGCGACGACCACCGCCAGGATCATGACGGCGACCAGCAGCTCGATCAGCGACAGGCCGCGTCGCTCGGGGCCAGGCATCCGACGGACTCCGGGCCGACTCGCCCTTTCGGTCTCTCACCCAGGCGGGCGGACGGCGAGACCGCCTCGCCTCCGGCCCGTGTCGGGCCCCCGCCGATCCCGACGGATCGACCGAGCCTCGCACGAACTGCGCCGACCTACGCTTCATCATGACGCGAGGGCCGCCCGCGTGGAAGGAGCCGGATGAACACGCCGAGGGGCGGGGCGCCCGATCCGCGCCGGTCCGGGGGCGCGTGGGAGGGGACGGGGTGGTACAATGGCGTGCATCCGCGGGCCAGAGCGGGGGAGCATCCCCACGCGAGGCCGCCCCTTCCGGGGACGTCGCCGGGCCTCGGCCCCGCGTCGCGCCCGGCCGATCCTCCGCACGAAGGATGGAAAGGGTCGCACCGAGATGGCTCGACGGCTGAAGTCGCACTCCGCCCCCGCCCGGGTCGGCTCCCAGCCCGTTTTCGAACGGGTCCTGGGGAACGGGCTGAAGGTCCTGGTCCTGCCCCGGAAGGGGGTGCGGATCGTGGTCTGCGACCTCTTCTACCCGGTCGGCTCGTTCGACGAGCCCCCCGGCAAGACGGGCATCGCCCACTTCCTGGAGCACATGCTGTTTAAGGGGACCGAGCGGTTCCCCAAGGGGAGCATCGACCAGCTCGCGTTCGTCGCCGGCGGCCAGGCCAACGCCGACACGGGCGAGGACCGGACCCACTACTGGTTCTCGCTGCCGGCCGACCGCTGGGAACTCGCCCTGGAGATCGAGGCCGACCGCATGACCGACGCCCGCTTCGACCCCCGCGAGGTCGAGGCCGAGCGCCAGGTCGTGGGCGAGGAGCGGGCCCGCGACGTCGAGTCGCCCCTGGCCCGGCTCGACCAGAACCACCAGGCGCTGTCGTACCTCCGCCACCCGTACCGCAACCCGGTCCTGGGCTGGCCGCAAGACCTGGCCTCGATCACCGTCGAGGACCTGGAGGCGTTCTACCGCCGCCACTACCGCCCCGACGGCGCGGTGCTCGTCTTCGCCGGCGACGTCGACCCCGACCGCGTCATCGCCCGCGTGGAGGAGCGATTCGGCGCGATCCCCCCGGGGCTCCCGCGGCCCCGCGTCGAGGGGGACGAGCCGCCCCAGGTCGGCCGTCGCGACTTCACGCTCAACGAGCCCGACGCGCTGCCGCGCGCCATCCTGGGCTGGCACACCGTCCCGGACCGGCACCCGGACGCCCCGGCGCTCGACGTCCTGGCCGACGTCCTCTCCGCCGGCCGGCGCTCGCGGCTCTGGCGGGCGCTCGTGGAGGACGAGCGGCTGGCCGGCTGGGTCGAGGCGTCGCACGGGGCGGGGAGGCAGGGGGGGCAGTTCCTCGTCCAGATCGAGGCCGCCGACGACCGCATCGACCCGGACGAGGTCGAGGACGCCGTGCTGCACCTCGTCGACGACCTGATCGAGCGGGGCCCGACCGCCGAGGAGATGGCCCGCGTCCGCAACCGCTTCGAAGCCGGCTGGCGCTGGGACCAGGAAGACCTGCTGGCCCTGGCCTGCGGCGTCGGCGAGGCCGCCCTCTGGGGCGACTGGCGGGACTGGCAGGCCGAGCACGCCGCCGCCCTCGCCGTCGACGCCGACGCCGTGCGCCGGGTCGCCGCGAAGTACCTCGCGGATTCCAGGCTCACCGTCGGCTGGCTGCTCCGCTCCGAGGAGGCCCCGGCGGGCGACCGGCCGAAGGCGACCGGCCGACGCGGGGCCTCGGCGGCCCGGCCGACGGCCCACGCCCCCACGATCGCCGAGATCCCCCTCGCGCCGGCCCCCGCCCGGCCGAAGCTCGTCGACTACCGCCCCCGCCGGTTCACGCTCCCGAACGGCCTGCGCGTGATCCACGAGCCCCGGCCCGGCGTGGGGGTCGCGGCCGTCGACTTCTACGTCGAGGGGGGCTGGGTCCGCGAGGCCGCCCCCGGCGCCGCGGCGCTCACCAGCCGGATGCTGGAGGAGGGGACCGCCTCGCGATCGGCCCAGGACGTGGCCGCGGCGATCGAGGACGTCGGCGGCTCGCTGGAACTGAGCTCGGCCTGGAGCGCCCTGCGGACGCGGTCGGAGGACCTGGCGCTGGGCCTGGAGATCCTCGCCGACGTCGTCCGCCGCCCGGCCTTCCCGGCCGACGCCCTGGAGTGGACCAAGCAGCGCCTGGTCGCCGAGCTGAAGGCCGACCGCGAGGATCCCGCCTTCCGCGCCGACCAGGAGTTCCGCCGCCTGGTCTACGGCGACCACCCGCTCGCCCGCGACTACCGCGGCGGCGTCCGCGACCTCCGCCGGCTGACGCGCGAGGACGTCGTCGCGCACCACCGCCGCCACTTCGCCCCCGAGAACGCCTTCCTCGTCGTGGTCGGCGAGTTCGACCCGGCGCGGCTCCGAAAGATGGTCACGGCCCGGTTCGGCGACTGGGCCCCGTCCGGCGAGGCGGCCCCCGCCTGGCCGTCGCTGCCGGCGTGCGGCCGGCCCCGATCGCGGCGGATCGCCTGCGCCGGCGAGCAGGTCCACATCGTCATGGGCCACCGCGGCATCGCCCGGCACGACCCCGACTTCGACGCGCTCCTGATCCTGGACCACGTCCTCGGCAGCGGCCCCGGCTTCTCCGACCGGCTGGGGCGGATCGTCCGCGACGAGATGGGGCTGGTCTACAGCATCGGCGGCGGGGCGACCGACTCGGCCGACGTGCTGCCGGGCCTGTTCCGTATCTACGCCGGCACCATGCCCGAGGAGGCCGACCGCGTCGTTGCGGCCGTCGCCGAGCAGGTCCGCGCCATGCACGCCGGCCACTTCTCCGACGAGGAAGTGGAGCGCGTGAAGCGCTACCTGGCGGGGTCGTCGCTGTTCGACCTCCAGACGGTGGAGCAGCGGGCCGAGCGGCTCGTCGACCTGGAGCGCCTGGGCCTGCCGCTGGACGACCCCCGGACCTGGCCCGCCCGCGTGACGGCCGTGACCCCGGCGCAGGTCCGCGACGCCGCCCGCCGCCGGCTGGACCCGGGCGGATTGTTTCGCGTGGAACTCGGCCCCGTCGCCGATCGGGCCCGCGCCCCGGGCCGGCGCCGCTGAGGGTGTGCCTTCGGAATTCGGCGGATCGCGTCGGAGGTCGAGGGGGCATCATGAACGGCCTTCCCCCCTGGCGGGGGAAGGTGGCCCGAAGGGCCGGATGAGGGGGAGGACGAGCGCGGGGGCCGCCGGATCTCGCGCCGGCCCGGACGGGCGGGCCTTCGAATCCCGACGTCGCCCGTGCTTCGCGTCCCCCTCATCTGACCCCTGCGGGGTCTGTCTTCCCCCGCGAGGGGGGAAGACGTCCATGAACCCGCGACCTTCCGCCGAATTCCGAAGGCACACGCGGCGCTGAGGCCGCTTGACAGCCCCCGTTCGGCCCCCGTACCATGGGGTCCGTATTCGCCGACGCTGATGCAACCGGACGCGGGTCGAGGACGACCCGCGCGGGGCGTCGGCCGACGGCCTCGGGTCGCCTTCGATCGGGATGCGGACTGGGCGAGGCTCCCAGCTCCCGCATCCCGTCGTCGTTTCCGCGGCGGCCGATGACGCTGGAATATCGGGAGATCGACGATGCGGATAGCCCTGGACGCGATGGGTGGGGACTTCGCCCCCGGACCGATCGTCGCGGGCGCGGTGGAGGCGGTGCTCGATCAGGACGACCTGGTCACGGTCCTGGTCGGCGACAAGGAGAAGATCGAGGCCGAGCTGGCGAAGGCCCCCGGGGCCCCGCTCGACCGGCTGCCGATCGTCCACGCCGCCGAGTCCATCGGCATGGACGAGAAGCCCGTCGAGGCCCTCCGCAAGAAGCGCGACAACTCCATCTCCAGGAGCTGGGGCCTGATGGCCACCGGCGAGGTCCAGGCGATCGTCTCGGCCGGGAACACCGGCGCGATGGTGGCCTCGGCCCTGTTCGCCGGCGAGCGCGCCAAGATGTTCCTCCCCGGCGTCCGCCGGCCCGGCATCGCCGCCATCTTCCCGTCGCACCAGGGCCCCATCGTCATCATCGACGTCGGCGCCAACATGGCCCCCAAGCCCGAGGACCTGTACCAGTACGGGCTCATGGGGTCCATCTACGCCGAGACGATCCTGGGGGTCACCGCGCCCCGGATCGGCATCCTCAACGTCGGCTCCGAGGAAGAGAAGGGGACCGACCTCACCCGCGGCACGCGGAAGCTGTTCGACGAGGGCCCCTGGGCCAGCCGGTTCGTCGGCAACGTCGAGGGCCGGGACATCTACGAGGGCCACGTCCGCGTGGTCATCTGCGACGGCTTCGTCGGCAACGTGCTGCTGAAGGCGGGGGAGGGGGCCGTCGAGTTCCTGTTCTCCACCCTACGCGAGGAGCTGGCCCGGCTGCTGCCCGAGTTCCCCGTCGAGGTCGGGATGAAGGTCTCCCACAGCCTGAAGAACCTCAAGTCGCGGTTCGAATACGAGGAGTTCGGCGGCGCGCCGCTGCTGGGGATCAAGGGGGCCTGCATCATCTGCCACGGCTCCTCCAAGGCCCGCGCCATCAAGAACGCGCTGCGGGTCGCCAACCTGATGGCGGCCGACCGCATCAACGAGAAGATCGTCGAGCAGCTCGCGGGCGGATCCGGCCCCGTCGCCGAGGCCGACGCCGCCCCCCAGGACTGACCGCTGCGAGGGAATCATGGCCAAGATCGCATTCCTCTTCCCCGGGCAGGGCGCCCAGGCCGTCGGCATGTGCCGCGAGCTGGACGCCGAGTTGCCCGCCGTCCGCTCCCTGTTCGACCGCGCCGCGGAGGTCCTGGGCTTCGACCTCCGCAAGCTCTGCCTGGAGGGCCCAGCCGAGGCGCTGGAGGCGACCGACGTCTCGCAGCCGGCCATCTTCGTCGCCAGCCTCGCGGCCCTGGAGAGCCTGAAGGCGACCAACCCGGACGCCGTCGCCGCGTGCGAGGGCGCCGCCGGGCTGAGCCTGGGCGAGTACACCGCCCTGACCTTCGCCGGCGCGCTCGACTTCGAAGCGGGCCTGGAGGTGGTCCGCCGCCGCGGCCGGGCGATGCAGGCGGCGTCGAAGGCGTCCCCCTCGGGCATGGTCAGCGTCCTGGGCCTCGACGAGGCCAAGGTCGACGAGCTGTGCGCGAAGGTCGAGCCCCACGGCCGGATCTGGAAGGCCAACATGCTCGGCCCGGGGAACATCGTCGTCTCGGGCGACGCCTCGGCGATGGAGCAGGTGGAGCCCGCCGCCAACGAGCTGGGCGCGATGAAGGTCGTCCGCCTGGCCGTCGCCGGCGCCTTCCACACGCCGCTCATGAAGCCGGCCGACGAGCAGCTCGCCGAGGTGCTGACGCGGGTGGAGGTCAGGGCCCCGCGGATCCCGGTCTACTCCAACGTCGACGCCTCGCCGCACGACGACCCGGAGGCGATCCGCCAGATCCTCGTCACCCAGGTCCTCAAGGGCGTCCGCTGGGACGAGTCGATGCGCCGGATGATCGCCGACGGCTTCGACACCTTCTACGAGATCGGCCCCGGCCGCGTCCTCACCGGCCTGCTGAAGCGCATCGACCGCAAGACCCCCTGCACGAGCGTCCCGGCGCGCTGACCGTCGGGGACGCGCGACGGGCGCGGAAGAGCCGGGGGTGAACCGAAGGGTGGTCCGGGCGGCCCGCCCGGACGTCGTAAGCTTTCGGGATGGGGACGTCCGGGCGGGCCGCCCGGACCACCCTTCGGTCTCCCTTCGCCCCTCCCGAAATCCAACGGCCCGGGCCGCTTGCTCACGACGCGAACGTCGTCCCCGTCGACGGCGCGGCGAAGGCGGCGAGAGCCTCGGCCTCGGTGTCGTGGATGGGGGCGAGGCGGTCGAGGCCGATGATGTCGGCGCCGATGCGGACGTCGGGGTTGAGGCCGCAGAACCGGACGGCGCGGCCCAGCTCGGCGGCCTTCTTCACGACGCCGACCAGCACGGCGTAGGCCGTGCTGCCGACGTAGCCGACCCGGCCCAGGTCGACGAGCGTCTTCGCCGCCCACTCCTGGCCGATGACCAGCCCCAGCTCGTACGAGAGGGCCTCGGCCTGGTTGGGGAACCTCAGCTCGTGGGCCGTGACCTGCACGACGGCCACGTCGTCCACCATGCTCAGGCTGAGCAGCTCGAATTCCGGGGGGCTGGCGGCCATGCGGTCGGTCCTCGCGGGGCGGGGGGGAAGTCAGGGGCGTGGGGCCTGCGCGTGCTCCAGGAGCCAGAGCAGGAACGGGACGGCCTTCTCGAACGGCGGGTCGAAGCGGGACAGCTCCAGGGCCGCCGCCACGCGCTGCGCCGGGTCGAGCGCGTCGGCGTGGACGGTGTTGGGGATGCGGCAGTAGTCCTCGGCCTCGGCGTGGATCTTGACGTCGGGAGACCCGGGGGAGGGGCGACGGAGCCGGAACGTCTCGGGGCCTTGCTCGCCCTTCGCGGCGAGGGAGACGGCGACGAGCCGGGGCGTCTCGGGCAGGCCGGCCTCCATCGGGGCGGTCCGGACCTCCATCGCGATCGAACCGGCGGGCCCGCGGAAGCCGGCGCGGAAGGTCGAGCCCGAGCCGTCGGCGGCGACCTCCGGCGTCCCGTCCCGCTCCCAGCCGAGTTGGGCGGCGAGCCAGGCCCCCAGCCACAGCGCCAGGCGGGGCGGGGCGGAGGGGTCGGGGGAGAGCGCCTCGATCGTGACGGCGTCGATCCGTTCGAGGGTCCGGCGGTGGATCGGGCAGTCGAAGAGCTGCGCCACCAGCTCGCGCCAGTGGATCAGGCCGTACCAGACGGCGTCGCGGCGGCACGAGCCGACGGACGGGTCGAGCCCCAGCCTCAGCGCCGCGGCCGACGTTCCCGGGTCGGGCAGGTCGAGCATGATGCGGCTGCTCTCGGCCGCCAGGTCGCGGTACAGCCCTTCGTGCTCCGTGGGGTCGGTCGTCCACCACAGGATCATCGGCAGGCCCCCCTCCAGCAGCGGGCGGACCGCCCCGGGGAGGAGGTCCAGCGCCTGCGGGCCGGCGCGGAGGACGATGCGCTCGGAGCAGACCTGCGGCGCGCCGGGCTCGGGGAGGGCGCAGACGGCGGAGACCTCGGCCGAGACCTTCCGCCCCGGATCGTCCGACCCGCGGATCACGATCGCCCGGCAGGGGAAGCGGGAGACGACCGCCTCGACCACCGCCCGCAGCGCCTCAGCCTCGGGCGTCAGGCGCTCGACCACGAGGTTCGCCAGGACGACGCGGGTGACGGTGGGGTTCTCCAGCTCGGGGCCGCCGGCCCGCTCCGCGGCGGGCCCCCACAGGTCTTCCAAAGTCGCGTCGATCTTCGCCAGCGGGACGGGGATCCCCCGACCCTCCAGGAAGGCATCGGAACTCATCTCGGGCATGGCCGCCTCCGCGCTCGACTCTCACGGGTATCCTAGGATCCATTCTATAACGAAGGCGGGGCGGGGGCCGCATCTCGGTTCCGGACTCCGGCCGAAGCGGGATAGAATCGTCCCCCATGAAGCCAGCCGAACCGCCGCCGGGGCCGACCGCCCGCCGCGAATGGTCCTTCGTGGCCGCCATGACCGCCGTGGGCCTGGCGGTCCGGATCTGGGGCCTGGGCCGCCTGGGGCTCGTCCACTTCGACGAGGGGATCTACGCGATCGCCGGCCTCTGGTCGCTGGGGCCGGGGGGGATCGACCCCCTGGTGATCCCCTACGCTCCCGCCGGGTATCCGGGGCTGGTCGGCCTGGCGTACCTCGTCTTCGGGCCGAGCGACGCGGCGGCGATCCTGGTCTCGATCGCGACGGGGACTCTCGCCGTGCCGGCCTCGGCCTGGCTGTCGCGCCGGACGTTCGGGCCCGGCGCGGGCGCGGTCGCCGCGGCGCTCGCGGCGCTCTCGGCCTTCCACGTCGCCTTCTCCCGCATGGCCCTGACCGACGCCACGGCGACGCTCGCCTGGCTGGTCGGGCTGATCGCGGCCCAACGCTTCCTGGAGCGGCCCGGCCCCGCCTCGGCGGTCGTGCTCGGCCTGGCGACCGGCCTGGCGCAGCTCGTGAAGTACAGCGGCTGGACCGTCGGCGCCGCCGCGGCCCTGGGGGCCGTCGCGGTCGTCGCGCTCGACCCGGATCGTCGGACGAAGGCCCAGGCGCGGGCGTACCTCGCGTGGGGGATCGCGGCGGCGCTGATCGCGGCGATCGTGTACGCGCCGTGGTTCGCCTTCGTCCAGCGCCACGGGGGCTACGGGGCGCTCCTGGCGCACCATCGCGGCTACATGGGGACGCTCGCGACGTGGCCGTCGCACGGGCTCCAGCAGCTCCGGCAGGCGACGGCCCTCTCGGGCGGTTTCCCGTGGAACGCGACGGCCTGGGGTCTGGCCGCGCTCGGCGTCGCGATCGTCGGAGGGGAGGGGAGGGGACGACGCGCGGCGGCCGTCCTCGCGGTGGGGGTCGCGGCGACGATCGCCCCTTCGGCGCTCTGGTGGCTCGGCCTGGCGACGCTGGCGTCCCCGGCTCGCGGGGCCGCGCCGGCGGTGCGACTGCTGGGCGCGGCGTGGGCCGGGATGTCGCTCCTGACGCCGTTCTATCACCCCTACGCCCGGCTCTGGCTGCCGCTCCAGGCGCTCGGCTGGGTCGCCGCGGCGGGCGTGGTCGGGGAGGGGGGCCGCCCGGTCGCGGGCCTTTCACGGCGGCGCTTCGTAACACTCGCGGCTTGTTGCGTCGGGGCGATCGTCCAGTCGCTCGCGTGGCCGTCGGCCTCGCTGCCGGGTCCGCTGGGGCCGAGCGATTCGCTGCGATCCGCCGTCGCGAAGGCCCGATCGATGGGTATCCTGGATGCGCCGTCTCCCATTCGCGTCCTGGCCCGCCCCCCCGTGCGCTTCTACCTGGGAGGACCGTCGCGCGTGGAGCCGGACGCGGAAGGGCTGCTCCGAGGCGGGGGGGACGCCTGGGCCCTTGTGGACGTGGCGCAACTGCGGCAATCTGGGGAGGTTTCCGATCTCGGCGCGAGGCTGCTCGAACGCTGGGAGAAGGTCGCGGAGTATCCGACGACCCTGAACCCGCCCACGTTGCTCGACGTCGACCCCGACGCTGCGGTCGTCTCGCGACCGGGCGAGGCCGACGCGCCACTCTGGCTGTTGCGACCCCTCCGCGGAGCCCCCCGATGACGCCCGAGCCCTCGCCCTCGCTCTGGCTGGACCCCGACGCCCTGGGGACCGTCACCGACCTGTACGAGCTGACGATGATGGCGGGCTATCTCGCCGAGGGGATGGGGTCGAAGTCGGCCACCTTCGAGGTCTTCGTCCGGCGGCTCCCCCCCGACCGTTCGTTCCTGGTCTTCGCCGGGCTCGAACAGGCGGCGCACGACCTCGCCCGCCTGGCGTTCTCGAACGAGCAGGTGGAGGCCCTCCGGCGCTGGCCGGCGTTCAAGGGGATGCCCCCGACGTTCTTTGAGGAGCTGCGCCGCTTCCGGTTCCAGGGCGACGTCTTCGCCGTCCCCGAGGGGACCGTGGCCTTCCCGGGGGAGACGCTGGTCCGGGTCACGGCCCCGCTGCCGCAGGCGCAGTGGGTGGAGACGTTCCTGCTGGCCTCGCTGGGATACCCGACGCTCGTCGCCTCCAAGGCCGCGCGGATGGTCCTGGCGGCCGGCGGGAAGCCCCTGTTCGAGTTCGGCGCGAGGCGGGCGCACGGCCCGCAGGCGGGGCTCCTCGCGGCCCGCGCCGCGTACCTCGCCGGGTTCGAGGCGACCAGCCACGTCGAGGCCGCTCGGCGGCTGAACGTCCCGTGCGTCGGCACGATGGCGCACTCGTGGGTCCAGTCGTTCCCGAGCGAGGCCGAGGCGTTCGCGGCCTACGCCCGCGTCTTCCCCGAGTCGACGACGCTCCTCGTCGACACCTACGACACCCTGGAGGGCGTCCGCCGCGCCGCGGCGATCGCGCCGCCATCGTCCGCGATCCGGATCGACAGCGGCGACCTCGCCGCCCTGGCCCCGCAGGCCCGCGCGATCCTGGACGAGGCGGGCAGGGGGGACGTCCGGATCGTCGCCTCGGGCGACCTGGACGAATACGCCCTGGAGAAGCTGACCGCCGCCGGCGCGCCGATCGACGGCTACGGCATCGGTACCGAGCTGGTCACGTCGCGCGACGCCCCCGCGCTCTCGATGGTCTACAAGCTCGTCGAGCTGGACGGCTCCGGCCGGTTCAAGCTCGCGCCCGGCAAGAAGACCTACCCGATGGCCAAGCAGGTCTACCGCCGCCGCGACGAGGCCGGGGCCTTCGCGGGCGACCTCGTCGCGAGGGCGGACGAGCCGGCCCCGGCCGGGATGGAGCCGCTCCTCGTCCCCGTCCTCCGCGGCGGCGAGCCCGTCGCCCGCCGCCCCACCCTGGCCGAGTCCCGCGCCCGCTGCCGCGCCCAGCTCGACGCCCTGCCGGCCGAACTGAAGAGGCTCCGCTCCGACGCGACCTACCCCGTCGCCTACAGCGACCGCCTGGAGGCCGACGCCGCCCGCCTCATGCGCGGGGCCTGACGGCGGACCCGCCTCGCGGATCTCCTCCCGTAGGCTGGGTCGAGACCCAGCCCGGATTACGCGACGCCCGATCCGGGCTGGGTCTCGACCCAGCCTACGAAAGGCTCCTGCATCTCCGAGCCGCGGTCACGGACCCTTCGCCAACGCCTCGGCGTCGACGGGCTCGAAGCTGACGTCGTCGATCCACATCTCGCCGAGGTTGGCCTCGCTGGAGATGCGGAAGTCCAGGGCGGCGGTGGTGGCCTCGGGCTCGATGCGGACGACCTTCTCGACGCGGGTCCAGCGGCCGACGACCGTCAGCTCCTGGTCGAGCCCGCCGCCCGGGATGACGCGGCAGGAGGTCGGCGTGTCCTTGTACTGGGCCAGGCGCACGCGGGTTTCGCCGACCGTCCCGCGGGCGACGAGGTACCAGAAGGTCAGCCGCATCCGCGCGCCGTGGCGGACGGGGCGGTCGGGGAAGCGGTAATACTGCCGGCCGGGGACGTGGGCCTCCAGGTGCAGGCTGTCCGGCCCGGAGACGAAGTAGCGCGAGTCCCGGCGCTCGTCCGGGGGCTCGGGCCAGGTCGCCTTCGGGTGGGCGACGCGGGCCTCGGCGTCGAGCGGAACCTCGTCGCGGAACGTCTCCTCGCCGATCCGGAACGACACCGTCCGCACGCCCAGGAGCGGGTCGTATTCGCCGTGGACGACGTGCTGGTGGGCGAAGCGCAGGCGGACCAGCCCCGACGCGCCCGGGGCCAGGCTGATCGGGGCGAGGGCATCGGCGGGCTTCGCGGCGGGCTCCGGCTCGCGGTCGTCGCTCCAGACGGCCAGCGAGACCCGCTCGCGGCAGCGTTTGGCGTCGTCGGGGGCCGCGATCACGTCCCCCTCGGCCGCCGCCTTCTCGGCGGGGCGGATCGCGACCGCCACCTTCCTCGGGACCGAGTGGCCGGAGACGCGCGAGTTGGAGACCCAGCCCTCGGCCTTCACCTCGATCTCGGCCGGCGTGACCACCAGGCCCGTCGGCGTCTCGTTCCGCAGCCGATAGTCGACGACCCAGGCGCCGTGGTCCTGCCGGGCCGATCGCCGTTCCAGAGTCACCCGGTTGGGCAGCCCGACCGACCCGCCGTCGTCGGCCGTCGTCGTCGCCGGGAGCAGGGCCCCCAGCAGCAGTATTCCCCGCATCCGTCCCCTCCGGCCCAGGCCACGCGTGGACACGCGCATCGGACACCCCCTTCCATGGGATGGTTCGGACCTCTTCGCCTTCCCTGGCGCGCGGCGTGGACGACACGGGCTCGCGCCGGGCCCGGCGGGCCGAGGCGGCCTCGCGCCGCGATGGCGCGGGCCCGCCGACGGCGGCCGGGCGTCTCCTGGGTCATGGACGCCCGCCCCGAGGCTCGCGGCCGGCGGGGAGGGCTCGCTGCAAGACCGATCGGGAGGGTCCGAAGACGGGCGGCTGGGGAGAGGGGGCGATGCGGGCCGGCCGGGGATCCGTCAGTCGTCGGACTCGGGGTCCCCGTCGTCGTCCAGGTCGAGGGACGCGGGGGGGACCGTGGCACAACGTTCCAGGAACCGTGGGAGAAACCGGTCGAGGAACACGGAGACCGCGATCTGGGTCGTCGGGTTGTCCATGCCCCAGACGCTGGCGTGCGGCTCGGCCAGCTCGGGGTCCATCTGGATGAAGTAGCGCTCGTTCACCGCCAGGGCGACGGGCACCTCTTCCAGCCATCGATGCGCGAGTTCATTGACCCCGGGGCCCCCCAGCGAGACCGTCGCCATGCCTTGCAGCGACTCGTCGTGGAGCCAGCGGAAGTCGGCGACGACGTGGACCTCGTAGTCGGCCAGGTCCGCGTCCCGGGACGCTTCCAGGGCCTCCTCGATGCGGCGCTTGAGGTAGTACGCCAGCGGCCGGTCCATCTGCTCGGCCCGCAGCGTGCTGCCCGTCACGATCAGGAGGAAGCGGAGGGGAGCGCCCTCGGCCATGGCGGCCCGAACCTTTCTGACGGCCCGCCGGCGTCGCGTCGCCCGGGGCGACATCTTCTTATCGGCCGGCGGCGACGCCCGAGGAGCACCGAAATTTCACAGCGACTTCACCGCGGCGATTATACCGCCTTCGTCCAACGACGGACCGGCGACCTCCCCCCGCGTGGGTTTCGGGTTACGGATTCTCCGGCGCGGCGTGCGAAGCCCGCCACAGGTTGATTCTTTTCAACACCGATTGGGCGGCCTGGAATTCATCCTCCCCCTCGGCCTCGAACCGCTGGGAGACGGCCTGCTTCCCGGCCAGCGGGATGAGGCAGGCGAAGACGACCCGGCCGCCGGGCTCCCCCTCGATCGTGTATCGGGAGACCCCGGCGGAATCCAGCTTGCGGCGGACCTCCGCCCACTCGCCGCCGGGTGTCGACGGCGCGACGGGCGGCGTCCCGGCGGGGGCGGGGGCCGGGCCCGGGGCCGCCTCCAGCGGGGGGAGGCTCGACGGCGCGAGGGCCGGGTCGGTGGGGGCCGGCTCGGCGGCCTTGGGGGGCGTGAGCATCGCGTTCAACGCGCCCAGCATCCCCGCGCCGGCGGCCTGGGCCGGCTCGGCGGGGGCGGGGGCCTTGGGGGCGTCAGCGGCGGGGGAAGGGGAGGGGGCCGGCGCGGTCGCCTGGGCCTCCGTGAACGGCTCGGTGGCCCTGGGCGTGGGGGCCGGAGGGGGGGCCGAGGCCGCGGTCGCGGGGGCCGACTTCGCCGCGGCGGGCCCGGCGAGCGGCTCGGCGACGCCCGGCTTCGCCGCGCCCGGGGGCGGGGTCAGCTCCAGGGTGTCGATCTCGCCGCCGTCTTTCAGGCCCATGTAGTCCAGCAGGTGCTCCTGGGCCCATCGGAATCCGGGGCCGCTGACCAGCGCGCCGCCGCCGAAGGCCGCACCCACGAGCACGATCACGAGCAACACTTGCCGCACGGGTCGGCCTCCCTGCCGATACCTTCGCCAGACCACGCCTGCGCGGGCCGCTTGTCAAAACCCGGCCGTCCGCAATAATCCTTGGTGGGACGCGAAGATACTGACCCGATGGATGAATCCGTTCGGAGCGCCGCGTCGATAGACCTGATGGCCAGGACGCGGCCTCCCGCCTTCTCAACGGGCCGTATTAACCGAGTCATCGCCATGAGACAAGCCCAGTCCTACCGACCGCGCCCGGTCCATCGGGCGTCCCGGCCCGTCCCCGCGGCGGGGGCCCGGCCCGGCGCGTCGCGATCCCCCTACCGAGGAGCGAGGAATCCCGTGCTGGCCGGAGTCGGCTTCCTGTTCTCCGCCGCCTGGTGGATCCTCACGCTGCCGTTCCGCCTCGTCTTCGGCGTCCTGTCGCTGGCGGGCCGGATGGCCGGCGTGGCCGCGGGATTCTCGCTGATGGTCGTCGGCATGGCCCTGGGGGCCGGGCCGTTCTACCTGATCGGCGTCCCGCTGTTCCTCATCGGCCTGCTGCTGACCCTGCGGTGCCTGGGGTGACGGTCGCGGCCCGGACCTGGATTCGGGTCGATCGGGTCAGGAATCGCCGGTGCCGTGCGCCTCGCCTTTCTTCGGTGGAGTCGGGGGGAGACGCTTCGGATCGGGGGCCTCGGGCTTCGTCGGGTTTGCTGGTCCCCCCAGGAAACCGGCCACGACCGGGACCAAGGCCGAGATGAAGCAAACTCCCCCGAGCCAATCATGGCCGGTCAGCCCGAGCACGAGCCCGGCCGCACCGAGGCCGCCGGTCGCGATCAGGGCGTAGTGCTGGCCACGCGACGCGATCTCTCGATCGGCCGCGAGGGCGTCCCGGTCCATCTGCTGGCCGTGCCTCTGTTCCGACTCGGCCATCTTCAGGATCCGGTCGGCCGCCCCTTCGAGGACCTTATCGTATCTCTGGAGTTCCTGCGCCGGGGGGAGCGGGCCGACGAAGATGCTGCGCGCCATCGTCGCGCGGCGGGCGGCCCTCCCGGGCTTCGCGGCCGGTAGGATCTCCGCCTCCAGGCGGGCGGGGCGAGCGGACGATCCCACATGGTCGGTCGGCTGGGGGGCCTTCCGCTCGTCGTCTCGCCTGGTGGGGACGTCAGGCTTCGGCGGTCCCACCTCTTCCGACATCGATCGACTCCTGGGCGGCGAATCGTCTCATGGACTTGCGCAGGGCCTTCCCGGTCACGGCCCAGGCCCGGGCGATCGCGGCGTCGTCGTCGCGCCTGTAGCGGGAAAGTTCGATCCGGCCCTGGATGCCGAGGAGATCGAGCCCCCGGCAATAGGAGCCGAGCAAGGTTCGCCGGGACCGTAGATAATATCGGCCGGACTGCATGGGACCACCTGCCGTCGGATTCTGTGGGTTGTGAACCGCCATCCCCTCTTCCGGCCGATTGATGCCGCCGGACTGTCGCGAGGAGGTCACCCCCGGAGTCTCCTGGAAGAGTATCGTCGCCGCAGAGCCCAAGTCAAGCCGGGGTCTTCTCTATCACCCTGATCGGCCTGGACTTACGGGCGGAATGACGGCTCACGCCTTCTCCGTCCAGTAGGCGAACGTCCGGTAGGGGACCACGACCTCGTCGCGGCCGGCCAGTTCGGGCTCAGAGGCGATGAGGGCCAGGATTTCGTCGCGCACCTGGGCCTTCCGCTCCGGGGGGAGGGCGGCGATGTAGCTGGTGGAGAGGGCGCGGCGGACGATCACGTCGCCCGGCGGGCCGGCGTGGGAGTGGGAGAAGGTGCGCTCGTGCAGCGGGCCGAAGCCCTCGGCGGGGAAGGCGTCGCGCCAGGCACCCGTGCGGAACTGCGGGGCCCCACCTTCGTGGGGCTCGGTGATCCGGGCCAGCCGGCCCGTCCAGCCGACCCGCTCGTCGCGGGCGTTCCACACCAGGCCGAGCCGGCCGCCGGGACGGAGGACGCGGCGGATCTCGGCCAGGGCCCCCGGCGTGGCGAACCAGTGGAACGCCTGGGCGCAGGCGACGACGTCGGCCGAGGCGTCGGCGATCGGGATCGACGTCGCCGTCCCGGGGAGCGCCGGCACGCCCGGCAGGGCGGCGGCCAGGCGCTCGCGCATCGCGTCGATCGGCTCGACGGCGGTCACGGTCGCGCCGGCCTCGACCAGCCTCGCGGTGAACTTGCCCGTCCCGGCGGCCAGGTCGACGACCGTCGTCCCCGGTCCGACGCCCAGGTCGTCGCGGAGCCACGCGAGGATCACCGGGGGATAGTCGGGCCGCCCGCGGGCGTAGTCGTCGGCCGCGACGGCGAAGCCCTCCGCGGCGGCGTGGTGGATCGACTCCCTTGCATCTCCCATGTTCGGCGCTCCTCGACCGGGGGACATCCGTGCGGGCATTGGACGCGGCGCGGCGCGGAGCCGATAATGGACGGGCGGCCTCCGGTCCCTTCGCCCCTCTCCATCATCGCCATGAACGCCACGACGATCTACCTGGACCACAACGCCACGACGGCCCTGGATCCCCGGGTCCTGGAGGCGATGGCCCCCCACTTCCTGGCCGCGGGGAACGCCGAGAGCCGGCATTCCGCCGGGCGACGGGCGCGGAGGGCGTTCGAGGAGGCGACGGAGACGGTCGCCGAGATCCTCCACGCCCGTCCCGACGAGGTCGTCTTCACCTCGGGCGGGACGGAGGCGAACAACCTGGCCGTCTTCGGGCTGGCGGTCGACGAGTCGGCCCCGCCGGGGCGGGTCGCGACGACGGCGATCGAGCACCCGGCGGTCAACGGCATGGTCGCCCACCTGGAGGCCCGCGGCTACGTCGCCGACGTCGCCCCGGTCGACGCCGAGGGGATCGTCGACGTCGACCGCATGGCCGCGTCGTTCTACGAGCGGACCCGGCTGGCGACGGCCATGCTCGCCAACAACGAGACCGGCGCGATCCAGCCCGTCGCCCGGCTCGCCGACCTCGCCGCGGCGCGCGGGATCCCGGTCCACACCGACGCCGTGCAGGCCGTGGGCCGGATCCCGGTGGACTTCGCGGCGCTCGGAGTGGCCACGCTGGCCGCGAGCGGGCACAAGTTCCACGGGCCCCCGGGCTCGGGCGTGCTGCTGGTGCGCCGGGGCGTGAGGCTGACGCCCCGGCTGTTCGGCGGGGGCCAGCAGCAGGGGAGGCGGCCGGGGACCATCGCCGTCCCGCTGGCCGTCGGCTTCGCGACCGCGCTGGACCTCTGGCGGCGCGAATATCGATCGCGGACCGAGACCTGGCGTCGCCTGGCGGCCCGCCTGATCGACGGCCTCCGGCGCACCGTCGGGGCGGACCGGATCGTCCTCAACGGCCCGGCCGACCCGTCGCGGCGGCTGCCCCAGACGGTCAACCTGGGCTTCCTGCGCATCGAGGGGGACGCCCTGCTGATGCAGCTCGACCTGGCCGGCGTGGCGGTCTCGCTGGGCTCGGCCTGCGCCAGCGGCTCCACGCAGCCCTCGCCCACGCTCGTCGCGATGGGGGTGCCGGCCGACTGCCTGCGATCGTCCGTCCGCTTCAGCTTCGGGGCGTTCACGACCGACGACGACGTCGACCGGGCCGTCGCGCACCTCGCCGCGGCCGTCGCGTGGCTGTCGCGCTGAGCCCGCTCCTTCGACTTCGACGGGAGGTTCTCGGATGCCGACGAAGGACCCGATGCCCGGCCCCGGCCAGTTCCAGTGGAACACCGGGGGATGGTTCGGCGGCCAGTTGGGCGGGACCCTGTGGATCCTGGTCGGGGCGGCCACGCTCGTCTCGGAGTCCCCGGGGATTGCGGCCTGGTGGGCGCTGTGCTTCGCGGCGGCGAACGTCGTCGGTCTCGCGATGTGGCGGCGGCGCGACCGGCTCCGGCCCTTCCCCGCGATCCAGGCGCTCCTGGCCGCGTGCGGGCTCGCCGGCCTGCTGGCCGTCGCCGCGCTGCACGCCTTCGGGCCCGATTCCGTCAAGCTGGGGCTGACCTGGCGCGACGGCCGCCTGGTGCGCGAGGCCGTCCCCGGCGGCTCGCTGCTCTCCCTCTACGCCTTCCTCCTGGTGGGGATCCCCGCGATGATGGGGTGGTTCGCGGTGATGGAGCGGGCGGGACGGCGGGCGCGCGAATCCCGGCCGGTCGCTTAAGTCCCGCGCGACGGCCGCGTATCTTTCCTCGGGCGACATACCACGACGGGGAGGGGGCCATGGCGGACTCCATGCCGGCGGTCGAGTCGGGCGTCGAGGGGAGGAACGGCAGGCTCGCGGCGATCCAGGAGGCCGCCGAGGGGGCGGGCGCAGTCGCGTCGCCCCCGCTGGACCCGCTGGAACTGGCCGCCGGGCTGCTGGCGTTCGTCGCCTGGCTGCTCCTGATGGCCGGCGGTATCACGGTGGGGACCCAGGAATACATCGACCCGATCCGCAACCGGACGGCCTCCGGGCCGGCGCAGGTGGTCGGCTGCCTGCTGGTGATCGCGACCTGCCATACGGTCACGAACACGGCGATGCTCTGCTGCGTCTCCGCCTTCCTGGGCGTGTTGGGGTTCCGCGCCATCGGCCCCGCCCCCGGTTCGAGCGCCACGGCCGCGGGCCGGCGCGACGCCTACCTCGCGGCGGTCACGCGGGGGTTCTTCATCTTCCTCATCATCCAGTCCGGGACGGTGGTCCTGTCGGACCAGGCGTTCACGAACCTGTCGCTGGACAAGTACATCCGGCTGGCGGGGATCTCGTCGCTGTTCAGCTTCACCGTGGGCTACAACCCGGACGTCTTCCGGCAGCTCATGGACCGCGTCAACGGCAACCTCAACGCCGCGGGGAAGAAGTGAAGCGCCGGCCCTTTTGGCAATCATCGCCCGAGTTGCTAACCTGGAGGGGGAAGGGGCGGAGCACGTCCCGCCGAGCCGCCCTCTTGATTGGACCCGAACGACCGCCGTGGACGGAACCGACGCCCCCCTCGACCGCCTGGGCTATCTCCAGAAGATCCTGACGGCCCGCGTGTACGACGTGGCCGTGGAGACGCCGCTCCAGCGGGCGCGCAAGCTCTCGGCGCGGATCGGCAACGAGCTTTGGCTGAAGCGCGAGGACGAGCAGCCGGTCTTCAGCTTCAAGGTCCGCGGGGCGTACAACAAGATGGCCCTGCTCACGCCCGAGGCCCGCGGCCGGGGCGTCGTCTGCGCGTCGGCCGGGAACCACGCGCAGGGCGTGGCGCTCAGCGCCCGCCGGCTGGCGTGCCGGGCGACCATCGTCATGCCGACGACCACGCCGTCGCTGAAGGTCGACGCCGTCCGCGCCCTCGGCGGCGAGGTCGTCCTGCACGGCGAGAGCTACTCGGACGCCCACCTGCACGCGCTGGAGCTTTGCAAGGCCCACGGATACACCTTCGTCCATCCGTTCGACGACCCCGACGTGATCGCGGGGCAGGGGACGATCGGGATGGAGATCCTGCGGCAGCGGCAGGGGCCGATCCACGCGGTCTTCGCGGCGATCGGCGGCGGCGGGCTGGTCGCGGGCGTGGCGGCCTACATCAAGGCGGTGCGGCCGGAGATCAAGGTGATCGGCGTGCAGACGGCCGACTCCGACGCCATGATCCGATCCGTCCGCGAGGGCCGGCGCGTGCCCCTGCCGGACGTCGGCCTGTTCTCCGACGGCACGGCCGTCAAGCTCGTGGGCGAGGAGACGTTCCGCCTGGTCCGCGACCTGGTCGACGACTTCGTCACCGTCTCCACCGACGCCGCCTGCGCTGCGATCAAGGACGTGTTCGAGGACACCCGCAGCGTCCTGGAGCCGGCCGGGGCCCTCTCCGTCGCCGGGGCCAAGCGGTACGCGGCCGAGCACGGCCTGAAGGGCGAGACCCTGGTGGCGATCGCCTGCGGCGCGAACATCAACTTCGACCGGCTCCGGTTCGTCGCCGAGCGGGCCGAGGTCGGCGAGGAGCGCGAGGCGATCTTCGCCATGACGATCCCCGAGCGCCGGGGGAGCCTCAAGCGGCTCTGCGAGACGATCGGCCCCCGGAGCGTCACGGAGTTCAACTACCGCATCTCCGACGCCGCCTCGGCCCACCTGTTCGTCGGCCTGGCCGTCTCGGGCCGCCCCGAGGCCGCGCGGCTGGCGACGGAATTCGAAGCCTCCGGCTTCCCCGTCGTCGACCTGACCGCCGACGAGCTGGCCAAGGAGCACGTCCGCCACATGGTCGGCGGCCGGAGCCCGCTGGCCGGCGACGAGCGGCTCTACCGCTTCGAGTTCCCCGAACGCCCCGGCGCCCTGATGCGGTTCCTGGCGAACATGCCCCCGAACTGGAACATCAGCCTGTTCCACTACCGCAACCAGGGGGGCGACGACGCCCGCGTCCTCGTCGGCCTCCAGATCCCCGACGACGAGCTTCCCGCCTTCCGGGACTTCACCGCCGGCCTGGGCTACCCCTGCGTCGACGAGACCGACAACCCCGTCTACCGCCTGTTCCTGCGCTGAGCGATCCACGGCTGCGAGGCCAATGAACGAGCCCGTCCGGCGAGCCCCGACCGTCGAACTCATCCGAGGTCATCGCCCATCTCGGAGCTTCGCCATGAAGCCAGCGGAACCTGCCCGACTCCTACGCTACCTCGAGCGGTATCCGGACGACGTTCGCGCGCTCCATATCCTGTACAAATGGTACAGGAAACAGGGCCGCCTCGATGAAGCGTATGGAACCCTTCGGCGGGCCCTTGATGCGGCCCCGACCGACGTGTGGACTCATCTCTACATCGGGAACATGGCGTATGAGGAGCGCGACTGGGATACGGCCCTCATCTGGTTCGAATTCGCGGCCCTCCTGGCTCCGGATATCCCGCCCCCGCTCTGGGGCCAGGCCGATGTGTACGAGTTCCAGGGTCGTCAGGACCTGGCTGAGTTGTACTTTCGCAAGGCCGTGGAACTCGACCCGGATGATGAACAGTCCGCGCGGCTCTACGCGAACTGGCGGCTGAGACGCCTGGTGGAACAGGCCCACCAGCACCGAGCCGAAGGCCGCACCGATGCGGCGGACGCTTGCATCCGCGAAATCCAGGAGTTGGCCCCCGACAGCGACTGGACCCATCGTTTCCTGGAAGAGTGGTACCGCCCGCCGGACGGCCCCGACGATCACCCCAGCGAGGCGAACTCCGGGGCGTAGCGCACGAGCCCGGCCCCGACGGGCAAGGCCCCGGGCGTCAATTCAACGACCTGGAAGGCGTCGCCGCCGCCGTACTCGTCGGACAGGCCGAAGCCCGGCGCGGGGCGGAAGCCGAACCGGCCGTAGTAGTCCGGCTCGCCGAGCACGACGGCCCAGCCGAAGCCGGCCTCGCGACAGGCGGCCATCCCCGCGGCGACCAACTCCGCCCCCACGCCTCGTCGCCGATAGTCGGGCAAGACGGCCAGCGGCGCGAGCCCCGCGCCGACCGCGCCCGACCCGACGGTCACCGGGCTGAACGCGACGTGACCCGCCACCGCGCCGCCGACCTCGGCGACCAGCGACGCCGCCAGCCGGCCCGCCTCGCGCAACAGATCGACCAGCCTCGCCTCGGCCGCGGTGGGGAACGACGCCTCATGGATCGCGCGAATCGCCGCGACGTCCGCGGGGCGCCCGGGACGGATGAGGATCGGCACGGCGCTCAGCTCGTGATGCCCTTGGTCAGGTGCATGAAGGCGGTTTCGAGGTTGATCTCGTCTTCCTTGAACATGGTCAGCTCGAAGCCGTTCTCCAGGATGCGGTTGGCGAGGAAGCTGTACTGCTGGACGCCGGGGCGGAGCTTGACGACGAGGTGGTCGGGCTTCTCGTCGACCGTCTCGACCTCGGGCTGGGCCTCCAGGAGGTCGGCGGCGTCGCGGAGGCGGTCGGCGACGGCGATGTTCAGGACGACGTCGGTCCGGACCCGCTTCATGACCTCCGTGACCTCGCCGTTCACCAGCAGGCAGCCCTGCTCGATGATGCCGATCTTGTTGCAGATGTCGGCCAGCTCGGGGAGGATGTGGCTGGAGACGAGGATCGTCTTGCCCATGCTCCGCAGCTCCTTCAAGAGCGCCCGCATCTCGATGCGCGCCCGCGGGTCGAGGCCGGACGCCGGCTCGTCCAGCAGGAGCACCTGGGGGTCGTGCAGCAGCGTCCGGGCCAGGCCCAGGCGCTGGGTCATCCCGCGCGACAGGCTCGTCACCAGGGCGTCGCGCTTGTAGGTCAGGTCGACGAGCTCGAGGACCTCCTCGCAGATCTTCTTGCGGGCCGCCCCCTTGATGCGGTAGGCCGAGGCGAAGAATTCGAGGTACTCGATCACCTTCATGTCGTCGTACACGCCGAAGAAGTCGGGCATGTAGCCGATGACGCGGCGGATCTCCTTGGACCCGGTGTAGATCGAGTAGCCGCAGACGGTGGCCTCGCCCCAGCTCGGGTTGAGCAGGGTGGCGAGGATCCGCATCGTCGTGGTCTTCCCCGCGCCGTTGGGCCCGATGAAGCCGTAGACGTCGCCCTGATTCAGCGTCAGGTTGAGCCGGTTCAGGGCGTACATGTCGCCGTACATCTTCGTCAGGTCGTTGGTCTCGATCATCGCGGTCCGCCTCGTCTGGCTGCTACGTTCCGTGAGGGGCTGGGGATGTCCTGTCCGGGGCGATCCGGCGCGGCTCAGGGCTTCGCGGCGGCCGGGGCCTTGAGCGGCAGGATGACGCGGAGGACCGTCGTCTGCTCGACCTTCGGCTCGCTCGGGGCGTTGCCGATCGCCACCTGCGCCGCGGGGCGTTTGATCCGGGCGACGAGCATCGGCCGCTGGAGCAAGAGCTGGCCGGTCAGGTCGAGGTCGTGCAGCACGGAGTTGCCCAGCGGCTGCTCCTTGCCCGTGCGCCGGGACTCGGCCTCGTGGAACATCGCCGCGAGGACCAGGTCGCCCCGGTTGAGGGTCGCGGGCGAGCCGTCGGTGTTGGCGACGCCGGTCATGTAGTTGGGCTCGCGGGCCTTCAGCTCGCCGGAGAGGCTGCGATCCGACTGGAGTTCCACGCGGATCGTCTGGCCGGGGGCGATCTCGCCCAGGAGGTACGCGCGCTTCTCGAAGGCGAGGATCGCGTCGGACAGCGGATAGGTCTGGAGGTTCGTCACGGTCCCGGCGACGCGGTCGAAGCCGGAGAGCATCAGGTCGGACTCGACGACCGGGCGGGCGGGGCCGAACCAGCGAGCCGACAGGGTCTTGGTGCTCCAGATCGGGAGCCGGACGTGCTCCAGCCGCTCCAGCCCGCCGACCGGGGCGTAGTCGTAGCCGCCGCCGGAGAACGAGAACCGGTTGCCCGAGCCGCCCATGCCGCCGAACCGCCCCTCCGGCACGCCGAACCAGCTCGTCAGCACCTCCACGCCCGCCTCGGGGCGGGGGGGCTCGCCGGCCGACTCCTCGACGGCCGGCGGCGGGGCGTCGACGGAGTCGAGCGCGACCGGCACGAACGCCAGGTCGTAGTCGCGGTTCTGGGGGCTGAACAACGTCGCCCAACTGCGGCCCCGGGTCAGGCCCGAGACCTGGTCGACGTCGATCGCGTCCACCTTGTTCACCAGCAGGTCGTTCCCCTTCAGCCGGTACGCGGCCAGGTACGCCAGCAGGCTGACGGCCGTCACGATCAGCGGGAACGTGATCCAGGTCAGCTCCATCCGCTTGAGGACCTTCTTCAGGAAGAAGTAGTCCCCCGGGCCGATCGCCAGGATGTAGAGGAAGATCAGGAACGCCACCAGGCCGAAGGAGACCAGCTTCACCCGCGGGAACTGCTCCAGCGCCACGCGGAGCTGGCTCGCCAGGTCGGTGACGCCCGAGGTGTAGAACGACCCCGCCGCGCCGCCGACGGTCGCGGCCTGGTCCTCCTCGAAGCGGTCGCGCTTCAGGTCCAGGGCCTGGACCCAGAACAGGCCGCGGTCGGTCCACTCGGAGAAGACCTTCTCCTCCACGTCGACGGCGATGAGCGTGATCCGGCCGAACCCCAGCGGGCCGCGGACGACCATCGGCAGGCCGCTCGTCGACGCCAGCACCCGCCCGCCGCGGGCCTCCACGTTCTCCAGCTTGGCCGCCATGTGGGCCGGCGAGCCCGGCGGGGTGATCGGCTTGGTGGAGTTGGCGAAGGTGTCCAGCGCCTCCAGCGACTGCACCCGCTCGCGGCCGGTCGGCTCGGCGGGGAGGACCGGGCCCAGGGCCGAATCCCGCACGGCCTGCCAGTTCGACCCCACGCCCACCACCAGGTGCCCGCCCCGCCGCGCCCACTCCACCAGCGCCTGGCCGCGGGGGCCGGCGAGCATCTCCATCGTGGCCGGGTCGGCCGTGTCCAGGACCACCGCCTTCGCCCCGTCGTAGCCCAGCCAGCGGCCCGGCATGCGTTCCGACGAGGCGTCGAGGGCCGTGACGACCAGCTCGGACGCCCGGCCGTCGGCCCGCTTGAAGCCGGCGACCTCCCGGACCATGTCCACCCCCTGGGGCCGGCCCGCGGTCAGGATCCACGAGTCGTCCGGGGTGATCGGGGTCGGCGTCGCGCGGGCCACCTGGTCGCGGGACCGCGAGGCCAGCCGGCGCCCGGACTCGTCCCGGACCTCGATCGAGAACGTGCTGTCCCGGCCGCCGATGCGCGAGTAGGCGACGTAGGTCCGCGTCTCGCCGGCCGGCAGGTCGATCGCCTGGCGAACGGTCGCCGGCGAGCCGTCGTCGTCGCCGATGACGACGTCCAGGAGGCCCCGGAACGGCGCCCCGCCCCCTTTGAGCTGCACCCAGATCGGCGTCCAGGCCCCGATCTTGAACGAGTCCTCGCCTCCGAAGCCGACCCGGACGTCCTCGAAGACGACCGGCTCCGCGGCCGACGCCGGGGCGGCGGCGACGGCCCACGCCCCGAGGGCCGCCAGGGCGATCCAGCGTGCGAACCGATTCCGGGGGCGCTCGTGCGGCGGGGTGTTCATCATGGCGGTGCGCGTCGGGTTCCGTGGGGTCGAGATGGGCGGGCGGGCGGCGTTCAGGGCTTCTCGGCCGGGTCGCAGGCGCACGGCGATCGCCCGCAGCCGGGGCAGCCCGCGCCGTACTTCCGCCGGACCGCGTCGTCGAGGTCGACCCCGCGGATGTTGGCGAGCGTCGCCAGCCAGGCCAGGACGTCGGCCATCTCCAGCGCCAGCTCCTCATGCGTCCCGGACCGCAGCGCCGTCGCCAGCTCGCCGAACTCCTCCGCGAGCCAGAGGAACGTCGCCTCGGCCCCGCGCGCGGCGTCCTTGTCCCCGTACAGGGCGCGGATCGTCCGCTGCAATTCGCCGAGCGTCATCCCGCCGTCCTCCGCCTGGCCCATGCCCAAGGATCTTACCCGATCCCCCGAGCCCCACGCGAGGGGGAACCCCGACGACGGATGTAAGACCAAAGAAATCCTCCCGCCCGTCACAAACGACCCCCGCCCGTTCGTCCTCGTCATCGGAAGCCGCTTCGAGGGAAGCCGCCGCGGAGGGCTCCGCGAAACCCCGCCCGGCTGAACGGTCTTCCCTCCTGGCGGGGGAAGACAGACGCCGAAGGCGTCAGATGAGGGGGACGCGAAGCACGCGGCCCGTCGGGCTTCGAAAGCCCGCCCGACCGGCCCGGGATCCCGACGGCCGTCTCGCGCGTCGTCCCCCTCATCCGGCCCTTCGGGCCACCTTCCCCCGCCGGGGGGGAAGGACGTTCATCGGCCGCCTCCTGAATGTTTTCCCCTGAATTGCAAAACCCTGAAATCCCGGAGCCGAGGATGCGGACCATACGAGTGACGAGCGTTCCTTGACAACCCGGGAGGATCGAGACGCCGAGGCCGCGAGCCCGATGTCGGCGGGCCCCGACGCCCAGGACGGCGCGTCGCCCTCAGGTCTCGCCGCAGGAGATCGAGGGGCCCGGCGACGTGGAATGAGAGGGTCGGCGAGCCCCCTTCGAAAACGACGACCGAAGCCAAATTTATGACGACGCAAGTCTTTGACGCGTAATACACTGGATCGCAAAACAAGGAAGCGCGGTTCCTCCGAACCAACCCAGTTTCCCGGGGCTTTCTCCCGGCTTGAAGGGGGTCCAAGATGCACCGAAGATGGCCCGCGATGTTCCTGGGGCTCGGGCTGGCGACGGCCGGCGTGGGCGTGGCGCGGCACGACGGCGGCCACGGCGCGGTGAAGCCGCTCGCCGCGATCGACATCGACGAGGAGCTGGACGGCAAGGCTTCTCGGGCGACGGCCGTGGAGGTGAGCTTCGAGCCCGGCCAGGTCGGCGAGGCCCACCGCCACCCCGGCCCGGCGTTCGGCTACGTCCTGGAAGGCGAGTACGAGTGGGCGATCGACGACCGGCCGGCGAAGGTGCTCAAGCCCGGCGAGACCTTCTACGAGCCGGCCGGCTGCCTGCATCGCGTGTCGAGCAACCCGGGGAAGACGAAGGCCCGGATCCTGGCCTGGGTGCTGCACCCGAGGGACGCCGGGGAGATCGTCGTGCCGCCGGGGCACGCGGAGTGACCGAGCGGAGGTGCGAGCCATGCCGGAGGACGTGAACGGACTGCGACCGCGGCTGATGTCGATCGCGTACCGGATGCTGGGGAGCGTGGCCGACGCCGAGGACGCCGTGCAGGACGCCTTCGTGCGGCTCCAGTCCGCGGGCGGTGTGTCGTCGCCCGAGGGCTTCCTGGTCCGCACCACGACCCGGCTCTGCATCGACCGGCTGCGGGAGCGGAAGCGTCGCGAGTACATCGGGCCCTGGATCCCCGCGCCGGTCGAGACGCGAGGGCCGGCCGACGACCCCGCCCTGGCCGAGTCGCTCACGCGGGCCTTCCTGCTCCTGCTGGAGCGGCTCTCGGCCTCCGAGCGGGCCGCGTTCCTGCTGCGGACCGTGTTCGACTACGAGTACGCGGAGATCGCCGAGGTCGTCGGCAAGTCCGAGGCCGCCGTCCGCCAGCTGGTCTCTCGCGCCCGGCAGCGGCTCGGCTCCGACGCCGGGCGTCGCCCCGCGGCCAGGCCGGAGAGGGCGGACGGCCTGGCCGAGCGGTTCCTCGCGGCCTGCCGCTCGGGCGACGTGAAGGCCGTCGAGGCCATGCTTGCCGAGGACGTCGAGTCCCACTCGGACGGCGGCGGCAAGGTCACGGCGGCGCGGGTGGTCATCCGGGGCCGCGAGCGGGTCGCCCGATTCCTGACCGGCATCTTCCGCAAGCGACGCCTGCAGCACGCCACCCCGGCGTACGTCAACGGCGAGCCCGGCCTGGCCTTCCACGCGGACGGCCGGCTCGTCTCCGTGCTGTCGCTGCGGGTCGAGGACGACGTGAAGGGGATCTACATCACCGTGAACCCGGACAAGCTGGCCCGCTGGCCCTCCGCCGAGGTGGAGTGAGGGCCTTGAGAAAGACCCCCCTCGAAGCGAGAAGGAAGACCTCTCCATGAAGATCGTGGCCATCGGCGGGACGGGACTGATCGGGCGGAAGATGATCGCCATCCTCCGCGGGCGCGGCCATGAGGCGACGGCCGCCTCGCCCTCGACCGGCGTCGACGCCTACTCCGGCGCCGGGCTGGCGGCGGCGCTGGAAGGGGCCGACGTGGTCGTGGACGTGACGAATCCCCGGTCGTTCGACCCCGACGCCGCCCGGGAGTTCTTCGAACGCTCGACTCGCAACCTGCTGGCGGCGGAGGTCGAGGCGGGCGTCGGGCACCACCTGGCGCTCTCGGTGGTCGGCGCCGACCGCTTCCCGGAGCGGGGCTACCTGCGGGCGAAGGTGGCGCAGGAACAGATCATCGAGGCCGGCGGCGTGCCGTACACGATCGCCCGCGCGACGCAGTTCTATGAGTTCCTCGGCGCGGTCGCCGCGGCCGGCGAGGACGGCGGCGTGGTCCGGCTGCCGACGTCCCCCATGCAGCCGATCGCCGCCGACGACGTGGCGGCCCTGATGGCCGACCTCGCCGAAGCCCCGCCCGCGAACGGCCTCGTCGAGCTGGCCGGCCCCGAGCCGGGGACCATCGCCGGTTTCGTCGGCCGGTTCCTGGCCGCGAGCGGCGACGCCCGGGCCGTGGTCGCGGATCCCGCCGCCCGCTACTTCGGCGTCGCGACGGGCGAGAAGGGCCTCGCCCCCGGCGAGGGCGCCCGCATCGGCCCGACCCGCTTCGACGACTGGGCCCGAAGCGCCGGGCCGTCGGCCTGAAGGGCCGACTTCTCGATGAAGATCAGGCCGGCCCCGGGAGAGACCGCAAGCGAGCGACGGTCCGAATCAACCCCTGGCCTTCCAGGGTCGCGAGCAGCTCCTCAGTCGTCCTCGGCGGATTCCTCAGCCTCTCGCGCTGCCGCTCGACCGCGGCGCGGACGGCGGCCGGGAGGGCGTCGAAGAGCGCCGCCAGGAATTCATCCGGGTGCTGGGCTTCGATCGCGTGGGCGGACAGGATGGAGGCGGGGAAGTCCTTCAGGTTGAAGGTGACGATGACCTGGGCGCCGGCCCGGATCGCCGCCGCCAGGACGTGGCGATCATCGCGGTCGGGCAGGTCCAGGTGTTCGATGAGGCCCTCGTAGCCCGTCACCAGGCAGTCCCGGACCGCCTCGTTCATCAGGTCGCGGGTCCGGGCCAGGCGGTCGCGGGAGAGGGCCGGGTTATTCGCCAGGACGTTGCGCATCCATTCGTCGTGGATCGCGTCCGTCCACCGGGCCCGCACCAGGCCGGAGTGAGCCAACTCCATGAAGAGGTCGCGGAGCGGGGCCGGATACAGGACATTGGCGTCGTACACGGCGACGACGGGGGGCTCCATCAGTAGCCCATCCCCAACTCCTGGGCCTCCGCGGCGAGCTGGTCGAGCACCTTGGCCCGGGCCGCGTCATCCTTGCGCTTGAATTCCATCAGGTCGTCGAACCGGACCTTCCGATATCGGCCGACGGCGCGGGACGGGATCTTCCCCTCGTCGAGCAGCTTGACGACATAGGGACGAGAGACGCCGAGCAAGTCGGCGGCCTGCTGCGTGGTCAGTTCCGCGTGGGTCGGGATCAGGGTGACGGCGTTGCCCCGGGACATCTCGGCCAGCAGGTCCAGGAACAGCCGGACCGCAGACGCCGGGACGACCATGTCTTCGTCGTCCAGGCGCAGCCGGACCGCCGCCCCCTCGCCCAGCCGCCGTCCGGCGAAGCGGCGGCTCAGTTCTTCGGCCAGCCGAGCGTCGGACCGGCTCGGGACGACCGTGGCGAAGCAATCGGGGGTCGGCGTGGACATGGGAAACCTCCTGATCGTCCAGTCTTCTCAAGAGATTATACGCCGTCGTCGAAATGGACGAAACGCTCGCAGTCGACGAGCTACTTCCCGATGCAGAAGCGGGCGAAGATGCGGTCGAGGACGTCGTCGGCGACCACGGCGCCGGTGACTTCGGCGAGGTCGTCCAGGGCAGAGCGGAGGTCGAAGGCGATCAACTCGTCGCCCGCGCCGGCGGCCATGGATCCAGAAGCCGCGCGGAGGGAGGCGGCGGCGCGGAGGAGGGAGTCGCGGCAGCGGGCGGAGGTGGGCGAGGCGGGCTCGGATTCGCGGCGGCGGATCGCGGCGGCGACGGCCCGCTTCAGCTCGTCGAGGCCGGTCGAGGCGGCGGCGCTGGTGACGATCCACGGGCCGTCGCCGGGCGGGGGCGGGGCGGCGTCGCCCTTCGTCCAGACCCGGATCGTCCGCTCGTCGCCCGGGAGGTCTATCGGGGGCGAATCGCCGGAGGAGCAGGCGAGGACCACGTCGGCGCGATCGGCCTCGGACGCGGCGCGGGCCTGGGCCTCGGCTGAAATGGCGTCGCCGGCGGCCTCGACGCCCGCGGTGTCGACCAGCTCGACGAGGACGCCGTCGCAGGCGCAGGGGGCCGAGAGGGTGTCGCGGGTCGTGCCCGCCAAGGGCGAGACGATGGCGTGGTCGTCGCCCAGCATCGCGTTGAACAGGCGGCTCTTGCCGGCGTTCGGCGGCCCCGCCAGGACCACGCGGGGGGCGTCGCCCGAGCGATCGCGACGGCCCAGGCGGTCGGCCAGGGCGTCCAGGGCGTCGGCCTCGCGGGACAGGTCGGCGGCGAGCGCCGCGCGGCCGATCGGGTCGACGTCGGCCTCGTCGACGAAGTCCAGCCCCGCCTCCAGGTGCGCGAGCAGGTCGAGCAGGCGGTCGCGCAGGGCCAGGACGGGCCCGGAGAGCCCGCCGGCCAGTTGCTCCAGCGCGTCATCCAGCCGGCGCGGGTCGCGGGCGTCGATCACGCCGAGGACGGCCTCGGCGCGGGTCAGGTCGATCCGCCCGGAGAGGAAGGCGCGGAGGGTGAATTCCCCCGGCCGCGCCGGCCGCGCCCCGCTCGCCAGGACGTGCGCCAGCAGCCGGGAGAGCAGGGGGGGCGAGCCGGGGGCGTGGACCTCCGCAAGCTCCTGCCCCGTATACGTCCGCGGGGCCGGCCACAGGGCGACCTCCGCCGGCAGGCCCGGCCTCAGCCCCGGCAGCCGATAGGTGCCCCGGACGACGAACGGCCGCGATGCGGACTCGTCGATCGGCCGATCCGGCTCGAACCCGGCCGTCGCGATCCGCCACGCGCCGGGGCCCGAGACCCGCACGATCCCCCGGACGCCCGGCCCGGGGGCCGAGGCCGTCGCGGCGATGGCGTCGTCGAGGTCGAAGCAGGAGGACATTCGGCGAGCCCTCCGAAATCGTCCCCTCTCCCGCCGGGAGAGGGTGCCGCGCCGCGGCGGGTGAGGGTCGTCGGATTTCGGAGGCCATATCGGGGCGCGAGATCGCGAGAGCCGGGGCGACTCTGCAAGCCCGACGACCCTCACCCGGCCCTCCGGGCCACCCTCTCCCGGCGGGAGAGGGGACGGCGCTGGCCGCGGGGGATTGTCGTCACTTCCGCTTGGGCCGGGCGCGGGGACGATCGCGGTCGGGACGGTCGGCGTCGCCGTTGCGGTCGCGCTTCTTGTCGGGCGACGGCTGGTCGGCCCGGTCGTCGACCATCTTGCGGTAGGTCGGGTCCTTCTTGGCCTCTTCGAGCACGCGGCTCCAGAACTGGGCGAGGCCGCCCTTGGACTTCTCCGGCGCGATCGGGCCGCCGCGGGGCCGATCGTCCTTGTCGTCGACCCCGAGGCCCTCGTCCGCCTTGGGCTTCTCGTGGACGATCTTCGGCAGCAGCAGGCGCTCGCCGATCGACCACAGGCTGCTCGTGATGAAGTAGATGCCCAGGCCCGAGGGGACCTTGTAGAACATGACGGCCATCACCACCATCATGTACTTCATGGTCTTCTGCTGCATCTCCATCTCCGGCGTCGTGGCCGGCGGGGAGAACAGGTGGGTCTGGAAGATCATCAGGCCGACGACCAGGATCGGCAGGACGTTGAACCAGTGGCCCAGGAACGGCACGTCGAACGGCATGCGGAACAGCATGTCGGGCGCGGCCAGGTCGTTGATCCAGAGGAACGGGGCCTGCCGCAGCGCGACCGACGTGTTCAGCGCCTGCCACAGCCCGACGAAGATCGGGATCTGCACCAGGGCCGGGACGCAGCCCGCGACGGGATTCGCGTTGTGCTTCTTGTACAGCGCGAAGGTCTCGCGGGTGAGCTTCTCCTTGTCGTCCTTGTACTTGTCCTGGAGCGCCTTGAGGTGCGGCTGAAGCTCCTGCATCCGCTGGGCCATGAGCGCCTGCTTCCGGCCCAGGGGGAACAGCATCATCTTGACGATCAGCGTCAGCATGATGATGGCCAGGCCGTAGTTGCCCCGCGTCCCGCCGAAGGCCGAGGCCACGCGCTCGGTGACCCCGTAGGTGAACGACAGGATCGGCGTGATGAAGTAGCGGGCGATCGTGGGGGCGAGGGGGATGATCCCCTTGCGATAGACCGCCAGCTCCTCGGCGCCGAAGGGGGTGAGGGCGGCCTCGGTCTTGGGCCCGGCGAAGACCTTGAAGGCGAACTCACGGGGGACGTTCGGCCCCACGGTGACCGGCCGCGACCCGATCAGGACGCCGACGTCGGACTTCTGGGCGTCCTGCGGGTGGCGATCCAGGAGGACGGCCTGGGACTCGCGGTCGATGCGGTCGTCCGGGTTGTTCGAGGCCAGGACCGGGGCGAGCAGGATGGCGAAATACTGGTTCTCGACGCCCGCGAACCGCAGGGGCTCGACGGTGGACTCGATGGGCTTGTCGGGCGCGGCCTTGGCGATCTCATAGGCCGTGTGGGCGGTGAGCGTCGTCGCCCCGCCGGCCGCGGCGGTGCCGAAGAAGACCTCGCGGAACGTGGTGGTGTACCACTCGCCCTCGATCGGGATGCCGTAGGGGGCCATCAGGTTGTAGGTGAAGGCCCGCTCCTTGTCGGGGCTCTCGAACTTCAGGCCGAGGTCGAAGCCGTCCTCCCCCTGCCACAGCCGGTAGGTCTTGGTGACCACCACGCCGTTCTCGGCCGTGGTCCGGAAGACGACCTCCTGGCCCTCGGCGGCGGGGACGTCCCCCGCGGCCGGGCGCGAGAGCGGCCGGACGGCCCGGCCCTGGTCGTCGCGGACGACGTCCCAGGTCTCGATGTCCAGCAGGTCGGCCGAGGGCGGGGCGCCGGGGTTCATCGCGGCGAGCTGCATCCGCTCGGCCGGGATCGTCGGCGCGAGCCGGCCGGCGGCGTCGAGCGGGCTGAGGGTCATCGACAGCGGCCTCGCCCACGAGCCCACCGTGTTCGGCCGATTCGGGTCGCGGCCGATGAGCTGCATCGGCCGGTGGGGATTGACCCGGCCCTCGAAGTCGGCCTCGTAGCGCGAGGAGAGGACCGAGGCGACGCCCGCCCCCTTCTGGTCGAGCTGGATCTGGAAGCGATACGCCCCGGGCGACCTATCGTCCAGCGAGCCCATCGTCAGCTCGGCGGCCGGGACGAGTTCGATCTTCGGCTCGTCGGCCTCGGGCTTCGCCTCGCCCGCGGGTTTCGCCCCGCCCGCGTCGGGCTTGGCGTCCTCGGGCTTCGCCGCCGCGACGGCGTCGGGCTTCCCGGCCGCGTCGGCCCCGGCCTGCGCCGCGGCCGGCTTCTTCGGCGCGGGGGCGGGCATCCAGCCGAGTTTCTGGAGGAGCATGGGGAAGCCCATGACCCACAGGAACGTCAGCATCACGAAAACGACGAGGCGTCTCTCATTGCTCATGAACGAGGCTTCCCGAAGCGGTTGGGCGGCGAGGCGGGGGCAGGGCGATGCGGCCGGCCCGCCCCGGGCCCGAGGCGGGCCCGCGCGGCGCTCGGGAAGGACGCCCCGATGTTCCCCTCGATTGTCGCGAGGGGACGCGCCGTCCGCAAGCCGGACTGCGCGCGGCGGCCTCGCGGCGGGGGGCTCGACCGCTCAGCGACCCTGGCGGAGTCGGTCGCCCAGGAAGGGTTCCAGGTCGGGGATCGCGTGGATCTTCTGGATCGTCTTCTCGAAGTCGTAGGGGATCCGGCGGTAGTTGATCCGGGGGGCCCGGGCGCCGTCCCCGTCGTCGAGGATGGTGTAGCAGGCCCGCGGGTCGCCGTCGCGCGGCTGGCCGACGGAGCCCACGTTGATCAGCAGCTTGCCGTCGCCCAGCGTGTATTCGTGGTCGATCTCCTCCGGGGCGAAGAACTGGAAGCCCTCGGTGAAGACGCCGGGGACGTGCGTGTGCCCCTGGAAGCAGTAGCGGTCGACCATCTGGAACAGCCGCTCCATCTTCCGATGGTTGTAGATGTCCTCCGGGAAGATGTATTCGCTCAGCGGGTTCCGCGGCGAGCCGTGGACGAACAGGAACGGCGACGCCTTGTGCGACCGCGGCAGCTCGCCGAGGAACTCCCAGCGCCGCTCGTTGCCGGCGCGGTCGGTGGAGCTTTCCAGCTGGCCCCGGGTCCAGAAGATGGCCCGCTCGGCGCCGACGTTGAAGCCGTCGGGGTCGAACATGGCCCCCTGGTCGTGGTTGCCCAGGAGGGTGACGGCGCAATTCTCGATGACCAGGTCGATGCACTCGCGCGGGTTCGGGCCGTAGCCGATCACGTCGCCCAGGCAATAGATCTCGTCGACCCCCTGGCCCTCGATGTCGCGCAGGACCGTCTCCAGCGCTTCGAGATTCCCGTGGATATCGCTGATTAACGCACGACGCACCGAGGGGGATCCTCCGACCAGAGGAGGGGAGGCTGCCGGGAGGGATCATCCTCCCGGCCGGGGGCGAAAAGGGAGGCCCTGCGGAGCCGAGGGTCCCTCATCTTACGTAATTTTACCCGACGCACTTCGCCAGGGGAATTCCCTCGGGGCCGTGCTTCTTCCTCAATATAAGAACAATAGGACCGTCGCCCGGACGGCGTCAAGCCGCGGAGTCATGGAGGCGTTCACTTCGTGCGACGAGGCGGCCCGAGCGCCGGGGCCGATTGCGGGTGACTCGGGGGCGGGCGGGCGGCTATAGTCGGTCGCCCGCCCCGACGCCGCCGCCCGAACCCCGAGCCCCGACCGTGACCCCTCCCGCGAACATCCTGGCCCTGGACGCCTCCGGCGACCGCTCGACGGTCGGCGTCCGCACCGCGGCCGGCGCGACCTTCGAGGCCGAGACCGACGCCGGCCGCAAGCACGGCCGCGACCTGATCCCGTGCGTCCGGGACCTCCTCCGCGCGGCCGGCCTGCGCCCGCTCGACCTCGACCTGGTCGCCGTCGGCCTGGGGCCGGGGTCGTACACGGGGATGCGGATCGGCCTGACCGCCGCCCGGACGCTCGCCTACGCCGCCGGCGCGCGGCTGTCGGGGTTCGACAGCCTGGAGGCGGTCGCGCGGAACGCGCCCGCCGAGGCGACCCGGGTGGTCGTCGTCGGCGACGCCCAGCGCGGCGACGTCTACGCGGCCGAGTTCGCCCGCGAGGCCCCCGGCGGGCCGCTCGTCGCGCTCGGCCCCAGCCGGATCGAGCCCCTGAAGGCGTGGGCGGCGGGCGTCGGGCCCGACGTCCTGGTGCTCGGCCCCGGCCTGCGCTCGGCGGCGATCCGCGCGAACCTCGCCGGGCTCCCCGACGTCGACCCCGACGACCCGATCCACCGGCCCGCGGGCCGTCGCCTGATCGAGCTGGCCCTGCGGGCGCTCGACGTCCCCGCCGTCCCCCCCGACGACCTGAGGCCGAACTACCTCCGCCGCAGCGCCGCCGAGGACCAATGGGACGCCAGGGCGTCCCGGCCGTGATTGTGACGACGGCCGGGCCGGGGTAGGATGGGCTTCTCGAATCCGCTTAAGGAGGCTCCTGGATTGCTCCCCCCCCGCCGCCCCGCCCGCCTCGCGTTCACCCTGATCGAACTTTTAGTGGTGATCGCGATCATCGCCGTGCTCATCGCCCTGCTGCTGCCGGCCGTCCAGGCCGCCCGCGAGGCGGCCCGCCGCGCCCAGTGTACGAACAACATGAAGCAGCTCGCGCTGGCGGCGCTGAACTACGAGTCGGTGCATCAGGTCATCACGCCGGGCGGGTTCACGCGGAAGGGGACGCTGCCGGGGTCGAAGTGGAACTTCGGGCCGTTCGTCCACATGCTGCCGTTCTACGAGCAGCAGGCCGTCTTCAACGCGGTGAACTTCGACCCGGGCGTCTTCACGGCCGAGAACGTCACAATCGCCGGCATCAGCATCTCCGCGCTCCAGTGCCCCAGCGACGCCTCGGCCTTCGACCTGACGCCGGTGAACGTCACCCAGTACGCGAGCCTGCCCGCCGGCGACTGGAAGCAGGCCAAGGCCAGCTACGGCGGCGTCGTCGGCTGCTGGAGCCTGCTGCTGCACGTCGACAACCCGACGTTCGCCCTCCGGGTCCAGAACACCAACGGCGCGATCTACGCCCACAGCTCGACCCGCCTGGCCGACATCACCGACGGGACCAGCACGACGATGCTGTTCGCCGAGCACGACCACGGCGCGTTCGACGCCGCCGGCCGGGCCCAGTACCACGGCTGGAACTCGGGCTACTGGACCGACACCGTCATCGGCGGCTACTACCCCGTCAACGGCACGCTCAAGCTGCTGCGCCTGAGCGACTCCGCGGCGCGGGACTACATCGCGTTCAACATCGGCAGCCGACACCCCGGCGGCGCCAACGTCGGCCTGGCCGACGGCTCGGTCCGGTTCCTCAAGGACACGGTCGACTGCTGGCCCATCGACCCCGTGACCAAGACGGCCAAGGGGGTCTACTTCAACGCCGACGGCCGCGCCATCCAGACCATGGACCCCGGCGCGAAGATCGGCATCCTCCAGGCGCTCTGCACCCGGAACTTCGGCGAGGTGATCTCGGCCGACGCCTACTGACCCCCGCCCGCCGGCTCAGTAGAAGAACGCGGCGGCGTCCTGGTAGAAGGCCAGGTCGAGCGTGCGGGTGGCCAGCGCGTGGGAATCGAGCGGGACGTCGGCGATCTGCGAGCCGCGGAGCGTGAGGACGGTCCCGAAGCGGCCGCGGAGGGCCAGCTCCGCGGCCGCGAGCCCCATCCGGGTGGCCAGGACGCGGTCGTGGGCCGTGGGGGCCCCGCCGCGCTGGAGGTGGCCCAGGACGACGGTGCGGGTCTCGACGCGCAACCGCCGCTCGATCGCGTTCGCGACCAGCGCGCCGACGCCTCCGAGGCGGGGGTGGCCGAAGTCCTCGGTCTCCAGGACGGCGGGGTTGGCGTCGGGGTATCGGGCCCCTTCGGCCACCAGGACGATCGCGTGGTTCCGGCCCGACTCCCGCCGGAGTTTCAGGGCGGAGACCAGGTGGCGGACGTCGATGGGGACCTCGGGGACGAGGACGTAGTCGGCCCCGACGGCCATGCCGGCGAAGCAGGCGAGCCAGCCGGTCGAGTGCCCCATCGTCTCCACGACCATCACGCGGCGGTGGCTCTCGGCCGTGGTGCGCAGGCGCTCGACGGCGTCGACGACGACGTTGACCGCGGTGTCGAAGCCGAACGAGAAGTCGGCCAGCATCAGGTCGTTGTCGATCGTCTTGGGGACGCCGACGATCGGCAGGTCGAAGTCGTTGATCAGCCGCGCCGCGACCCCGAGCGTGTCGTCGCCGCCGACGACCACCAGGGCGTCCAGGCCGGCCTCGGCGAAGTGGCGGCGGAGGCGGGGGACGTCGGCGTCCGGGCTCTTGTACGGGTTGGTGCGCGACGACCCCAGGATCGTGCCGCCGCGGCCCAGCCAGGGCTCGACCTCGTCGGGCGCGAGCGGCCTGGACATCCCCCGGATCAGCCCGCGCCAGCCTTCGAGGAAGCCGACGCACGACCCCCCGGCGTCGGCCACGCGCCGCGCCACCGCCCGGATCACCGCGTTCAGCCCGGGGCAGTCGCCGCCGCCGGTCAAGATCCCGACTTTCATGGCTCGCCTCGACCGGATGCGACGACGCGGCCCGGGGTCCGCGACGACCCCGCCGGCCCCGCCCCCTTCAAGGCTATCACGCCCCAGGGCGGGGGGCCAGGAGTGGGCCGCGAGCAAGGGCCCGGAACCGGTCGCTTCGGCGGAAGCGGACGAAATCCGTTCAGCCGACCAGTTCCATCAAGGTCGCGTCGCTCAAGATCTCCTCGGCGACCTCTTGATTGAGTACGTCGGGCCCGTGGGGCGAGTCGGGATCTTCCACGTCCCTCAGGCGTTCCTTGAGCGCCTTCGCGATCCGAGTGCGGAGGCTGATAACTCCGACCGATTCGAGGTGCGGGCTGTCGATCGGTATGGAGATGCTGAGGATCTTGTGGCTGTACAGGCCCTCTCGGATCTCGACCCCGTCACTCAAGCGTGGGGAGGGTGCCGCCTTCTCATCGTCGATGTACTTGAACTCGATGACGAACCTGCCCCGTCGATCGTCGTAGCGGCCCACGACGGCCTTGGGGATGCTGTACGGCGAGACTTCGACGGTCAGTTCCATCCCGCCGACGTTCCGGACGGCGCTCCCCTTTTCAAGACGGTCGGAGTTGACCCAGACGTGGCGAGGCATCTCGGCTCTCCTTATCAATCATCCCTCAGCGAAGCAGCGTTGCCAGGAGTTCCGTGGCGTGTTCAAGCTCTTGACGCCTTCGGTTCTCCATCGTCTTCGACTTCGGTGCGGCATGAGGATCCGTGGTGTCCAGCACGAGGACTCCCCATTTTTTGCCGTCCACCTTGATGCATGTAGCCAGGAAGAAACACGATTTCAAGGACAGACGATCGTATTCTTCGCCCGTCAAGTAGGTCTTGTTCTTGTAATCCGTCGCATCGCCGCCCTCGTCCACCGGGTCGACCCCGAGGCAGAGCGTCCGGCCGGTCCAATAGCACCGGCCCGCGACGCCCGTGTTCTCGGATTCGATGCTGTCGCTCACCGAGAAGATCGACCTCAACCGACGGTAATTCTCCCCGGAACGCTCGACCGCGCCCAGCCAGCAGCCCAGCGGCCAGAGACTCCGCCTCTTGAATAGGGTCACTCTCACCGGGTGCCGCCCCAGATCAGCGCCGGGGAAGTGCTTGGCGGCGATCCGATCCAGGGCCTTATGGATCTGATTGAGGTCGTGGCGTTCGAAACGGCCGAGCAGCCAGCCAAGGATCTGGCAGACCGACTGCGTCAGCACAAGGGCGAAGAAGACGCCGGCCTTCCGAGCAGCGATCCAGCCGAGGAGCGGGTACGCCGCGAGATCGAAGCCGTCCGCGAATTTGAGATAGGACAGGGCGACGATCGTCAGCGTCGCGGAGAGGGTGGCCGCGCCGCGAAGCCAGGCGATCAAGGGATTGGCGGCGAACCATCGTGCCGCGAGGTTCGCCATCCATTGAAGCCGGTGCTTCGGGTGCCTTTGCGGTCTCGTCACCCTCGACCTCCGCCGCTTCCATCCGTGCGAGGATCGGCATGCATCGCGCCGCAAGCGGACGGGATCGTGAAGCGGATCACGCCCCGTCGCGTGCGAACTCGCGACACATCACCCCGCCTTCGGCGGCATCAGGACGCGTTCGACCCAGGTGGTGTCGACGTTGCCGTCGATGAAGTCCTTGTGGCGGAAGATGGCCTTGTGGAGGGGGATGGTGGTCTTGATCCCCTCGATGACCAGCTCGTCCAGGGCCCGTCGCATGCGGGCGATGGCCTCCGGGCGGGAGGGGGCGTGGACGATGAGCTTGCCGACGAGGGAGTCGTAGTTGGGCGGGACGGAGTAGCCGGCGCGGGCGTGGGAGTCCCAACGCACGCCGGGGCCGCCGGGGACGCGCAGGTCCGTGATCCGGCCGGCGGAGGGGCGGAAGCCGTGCTCGGGGTCCTCGGAGTTGATCCGGACCTCGATGGCGTGGCCCTCGGACTTCACGTCGTCCTGGGTGAAGGGGAGGGGCTCGCCGGCGGCGATGCGGATCTGCTGCTTCACCAGGTCGATGCCCGTGATCTCCTCGGAGACGGGGTGCTCCACCTGGATCCGGGCGTTGACCTCGATGAAGTAGAAGTTGTCCTCGGCGTCGACGAGGAACTCGCAGGTGCCGGCGTTGGTGTAGCCGACGGTCTTCGCCAGCCGGACGGCCGCCTCGCCGAGCTTGCGGCGGACCTCGATCGGCAGCGAGGCCGACGCCTCCTCGACGAGCTTCTGGTGCCGGCGCTGGAGGGAGCAGTCGCGGTCCCAGCAGTGGACGACGTTGCCGTGGTGGTCGGCCAGGACCTGGACCTCGACGTGCCGGGGGCGGTCGATGTACTTCTCCAGGTAGATCGACGGGTTCTTGAACGCGGCCTCGGCCTCGTTGCGGGCGGCCTGGATGGAGGACGGCAGCGACGCCTCGTCGCGGCAGACGCGCATCCCCTTGCCGCCGCCGCCGGCCGCCGCCTTGATGAGGACGGGGAAGCCGATGGACTTGGCGATGCGGATCGCCTCGGCCTCGGAGTTCACGGCGCCGTCGGAGCCGGGGACGCTGGCGACCTTGGCCTGGGCGGCGATCACCTTGGCCTCGGTCTTCAGGCCCATCTTGCGGATCGCCTCGTGGGGCGGGCCGATGAACTCGAAGTTGCAGCTCCGGCAGATCTCCGCGAACTGGGGGTTCTCGGAGAGGAAGCCGTAGCCGGGGTGAATCGCCTGGACGTCGGCGACCTCGGCGGCGGCGATCAGGCGGGGGATGTTCAGGTAGCTGTCGGCCGAGGCCGCCTTGCCGATGCAGATGGCCCGGTCGGCCAGCTCCAGGTAGGGGGCGTCGCGGTCGGCCTGCGAGTAGACGGCGACGGCCTCGACGCCCAGCTCCTTGCACGCCCGGATGACCCGAAGGGCGATCTCGCCCCGGTTGGCGACCAGTATCCTCTGGAACATCGGACTAAAGCACCTCGGGCGACGGGGTCGGGACGGGGCGAGACGGGCCGGCGGTCAGGCGGGGACGACTCGGAACATCGGCTGGCCGAACTCCACCGTCTGGCCGTTCTTCACCAGGATCTCGGCGATCGTCCCCGAGACCCCGGCGGGGATGTCGGTGAAGACCTTCATCGCCTCGATGATGCAGAGCGTCGACGTCGGCTGGATCGCGGTCCCGACCGACACGAACGGCGGCGCGTCCGGCGAGCCGGACGAGTAGAACGTGCCGACCATCGGGCTCTCGATCACGATCGTCTTGGGCCCGGCGGGGGCCTCGGCCGGGGCCGGGGCCGCGGGGGCCGGCGCGGCCGGCTGCGGGGCCGGGGCGTAGGCGGGCGGGTAGGCGGCCGGGGCGCCCGCCGCGGCCAGGGCCTCGGGCCCGCGGCGGAGGTGGACGCGGTACGGGCCGTCGGTCACCTCGACCTCGCTGAGGTCGTAACTCTTCATCAGCTTGACGAGGTAATGGACCTTCTTGACGTCCAGCGGCTCGCCGCCCTTCCCCTCGGGACCCTGCTCGGCCATGCCTTCGCTCCACTCCTGCTTCGTATCCGCATCGCGCCCGGCCGCACCCGGCGGCGGCGCGTTGGACGTCTCGCACCCGACCAATGGACGACCGCGACGCCCGCTCTCGCCGGCGTCGTCAGGCCCGGACCGCGTCCAGCCCCTTGGGGAGGCTCGACAGGACCTCATGGCCGTCCGGCGTCACCAGGACGTCGTCCTCGATCCGGACGCCGCCCCACTCGGGGAGGTAGATGCCGGGCTCGACGGTCACGACCATCCCGGGCTCCAGGATCGTCGGCGACTCCCGGCGCAGGCGGGGCCCCTCGTGGACGTCCATGCCGATCCCGTGGCCCAGGCCGTGGTCGAAAAAGGGGCCGAACCCCGCCTGCTCGATGAACGAGCGGGCCTCGGCGTCGACGTCCTGGGCCCTGGCGCCGGGTCGGATCGCGCGGATGGCCTTTTCCTGGGCCGCCAGCACGATCCCATAGACCTCTTCGAATTTGGGTGTGACGTTACCTGCAACCACCACCCGCGTCAAGTCGCTCTTGTAGGATCGGCCGCAGGCCCCCCAGTCGATCAGCACGAAATCGTCGTCGCCGATCCGGGTCTCCGCGGTCGGCCGGGCGTGGGGCAGGGCGGCCCGGCGGCCGACCGCCACGATCGTCGGGAAGCTGGTCCCGGTCGCCCCCAGCGCCCTCATGTGCGCCTCCAGGCGGTCGGCGACGTCCTTCTCGGACTCCTCGGCCTTGAGCTCCCCCTTCAGCCGGAGGAACGCGTCCTGGGCGATGGCCACGGCCTCGCGAATCGCGGCGACCTCGGCGTCGTCCTTGATCTGCCGGAGCGACTCGACGAGTTCGGTCGTCGGGGCGAGTTCGGCCGTCTTCCACTCATCCCGGAGCTTCAGGTGCTCGGCGACGGTCAGGTGGGCGGCCTCGAACCCCAGCGAGGCGACGCCCAGCTTGCCGGCGACCTCCGCCACGGCGGCCGTCATCCCCTGGGTGTTGGGCCGGATGTACGCCTCCAGCCCGGGGCACTCCTGTTCGAGCTGGGTGGTGAACCGGCCGTCGGAGATGGCGACCTCGCGGTCGCGGGCGACGATCAGGTACGTCGAGTCGCCGGTGAAGCCGGTCAGGTAGGCGACGTTCGTCGGGTCGACGACCAGCAGCGCGGCGACCTTCTCGGCGGCGAGCTTGGCGCGGAGGGCGTCGCGACGGCGCAGGATCCGATCCATGGGGGCTCCGGGGCAGGGCGGGGGGGCGAATTCGGCGCGTGGGGGAGGCGGCGGGTGGATCCGGCCCCTCGTCGTGCTACGTTAGCCGGAACCGGCGTCGCCGCAAAGGGGCGGCGGTCCACCGCCGGCCATCCCACCCCACGCGAGCCCACGCCATGACGTTCCTCAGGGCCTCCCTCCTGGCCGCCGCCTTCGCCGCCGCGCCCGCCTTCGCCGACGAGCCGAAGCCGCTGTTCGACGGCTCCACGCCCGCCGGCTGGATCCTCACCGACGGCAAGCCCCTGCCCGAGAAGTTCATCCAGGACGGCGCGATCAACCCCCACGGCACCGGCAGCTACATCGTCACCCACAAGGACAAGCTCGGCGACTTCGTCGTCGACTTCGACTACAAGCTGAGCAAGGGCTGCAACTCCGGCGTCTTCATCCGGGTCAACGACCTGAAGGACCCCGTCTACACCGGCATCGAGATCGCGCTGGACGACACCAAGGGCGTCGGCCTGCACGACTCGGGCGCGTTCTACGACCTGGTCGCCCCCAAGGTCAACGTCCAGAAGCCGGCCGGCGAGTGGAACCACATGACGATCACCGCCAAGGGCCCGAACATCAAGGTCGTCCTCAACGGGACCGAGGTCTCCGCCATCAACCTCGACGAGTGGAACGAGGTCGGCAAGCGCGCCGACGGCTCGAAGCACAAGTTCGAAAAGGTCGCCATCGGCAAGCTCGACCGCGCCGGCTACTTCGGCTTCCAGGACCACGGCCAGGACTGCTGGTATAAGAACGTCACGCTCAAGAAGCCCTGAGCGGGACGAGGTGGCGGGGTTCGGCCCCGCCGCACGTCTCCGCATGAACGATAGGGGTCTCGAAGCCATGCTCCCGGAGTGGTTGTCCGAGGGACCGGGCCGATCGAACCGCGAGAGGCTCGACGTGCGCAACGAGCCGCGTTGGCGAGTCGTGGCGTCTCTCGTCGTGAGCGGGGCCGCGTGTGCGGCCGTACTGAGCTGCTCGATTCCGACGATGATCGGCCTGTGGAGCCTGGCCACGTTCACGCCCCAGGGCCCGATCCGCCCGATGGGATTGTCTTTCTACCTGTGTGCGAGCGAATTCATCGGGATCGTGATCGGCCTCCCATTGTATGTTCTGGGTCGTGACCTGAGCCGGCGTCCCGCGGCGCAATATGCGGCCGCGGTGACGTGGCTCTCGCGCCGTTCATTTTCCCCATGGCATGCTTCGTAATCATCCTGGTCCGCGGCCTTCAAATCGCCAGTTGAAGGATCGATGTTCGGCGGGGTGACCCGGCAGGCCACGGACCGGCGTAGGGCACGCCTCGCGGCGGCGGTGGAATTGAGCGAGGACTCTCGCTTCACTTCACTCACTCCGCCAGCTCCAGCACCGCGAACAGCGGGCGGTGGTCGGAGGCGACGGGCTCGTCGAGGACGCGGAGTTCGACGACCTTCCAGCGGGGGGCGGGGCGGACGAGGATGTAGTCGATCTGGCGATCGGGCTTGTCGGCGGGGAAGGTGAGGGTGGGGGCGGAGTCGGTGCGGGTCCAGGTCTCGCCGAACGCGGCGATCACGCGGGAGTCGGGCTTGGAATTCAGGTCGCCGGCGAGGATGGCGGGGACGTCAGGGTGCTCCTCAATGGCCCGGGCGATCGTCTTCACGGAGTCCATCCGCTCGGCGTCGTCGGGGCGGTAGTCGATGTGGGTCGCCAGGAACCGGAACGGCGTCTTCTTGGCGTCCGGGGCCGCGAGGTCGATCACCAGGCACCCGCGCTGCTCGCCGACGTAGTGCGACGGCAGCTTCAGGTTCTTCCACCCGGCCACCGGGAGCTTGCTGAGGACCGCGTTGCCGTACTCGCCCCCCTGGAACGGGATGTTGCGGTCGAAGATGGGCGTCATCCCAGTCAGCTTGCCCAGCTCGGCCGGCTCGTCCAGGCCCTCGGTGCGCTTGCAGCCCTTGTCGACCTCCTGCAAGGCGACGACGTGCGGGTCGACCGACTTGATGACGCCCGCGATCCGGGCCAGGTCGAGCTTGTGGTCCATCCCCTCGCCGTGGCGGATGTTGTAGCTCAGGAT
>MKTT01000099.1:28572-40545 GCA_001898385.1 Planctomycetales bacterium 71-10 | reverse complement strand
GGGACGCCCGCCGGCCTATAATCTGTCGAGACCGTTGCAGGATCGCGCCCCCCGAGACCCGACCCCCATGCCAGCCCCAGCCGCCGACCAGGCCCGGACGATGTCGACGTACGGGCTCCAGTGGAACCGCTTCCGGATCGTCCGGGAGGAGGAGGACCGCGCCACGTTCGCCAACCGCACCGGCCTGAGGCCGGGCGACCTGGCGGGGAAGGACGTCCTCGACGGCGGCTGCGGCATGGGGCGCTACCTGCGGCTGGCCGGCGACGCCCGGCTGGCCGTCGGCCTGGACCTCAGCGAGGCCGTCCTCGCCGCGCGCGACTTGACGGCGGGGATGGGGAACGTCGCGATCGTCCGCGGCGACCTGCTCCGCCTCCCGTTCGCCGAGGGCTCGTTCGACCACATCTATTCCATCGGCGTCCTGGACCACACCCCCGACCCCCGCGCCGCGTTCCTGGGCCTGGCGAGGCTGCTGAAGCCGGGCGGGCGGATCGCGATCTGGATCTACGAGCGCGAGAGCCCGGTCGTCGAGCGGCTCATGGACGCCCACCGCGCCGTCTCCACCCGTCTGCCGCTGGGCCTGCTGCTGGCGATGTGCCGGCTCGCCGCCCCGATCGGCCTCCTGAAGCGGCGGCTGATGGCCAGCCGGTGGCGGCTCGTGGAGCGCTCGGGCGTGGCGCTGCACGCGCTGACGATCGGCGTCTCCATGCACCCGGACGCCGAGGTCCGCGTCTGCGACACGCTGGACTGGTACGCCCCGAAGTACCTCTCGCGGCACACCGTCGAGGAGGTGCGGGGCTGGTTCGCGGAGGCCGGGCTGGTCGACGTGGCCGACCTGGGCGTCGGCCAGAGGTTCCATCACGAAGGCCAGGGGAACGGCGTGAACCTGGCGGGCCGGCGGCCAGGGGCTCAGTAGGAATCCGCCCCGACCACTTCGCCGCCGTGGCGCGTCCCGAGCGCCCGCCAGGTCGCCGGCTCGATCGTCTCGCGTATGAACTGGACGTGCCCGTCGACGAACAAGGCGTGGACGCCGCCCGGATGCCGGCTGCCGGCCGTCCAGACGCCCAGGTTGATGCCGTCCCCGTTCGAGCAACTGTGCCCGTTCGGGGGGAGGTCGTGGTCGAAGAGCGTATTGCAGAAGCCGACGCTCGACCAGAACGCCGATTTGGCGATCAAGGCCATGGTCGCAGTCTCGGGGACCGCCGAGCGGCATGCCTCGACGTAGGCGTCGAATTCCCCTGGCTGGACCTGAATGGGGGCGATCTTGTACACGGACGCCAGGGGATCGCGGTATGAAGGCCGGCCGATCGCCCATTCCGATGCGGCCATCGTGTGCCCGACGCCGTCCTGCACGGCGGCCGGCCCTATGTAGACGCCGACTTGCTCCGTGAAAAGCCCCTCTCGCTCGGGAGGCGTCGCGGCGAGGGTCGCGCCGAAGCCGGCGTCGCCCGGGTAGTTGGTCCGGCCAGCGAGCGGTCCAGCGATATCTGATGGGCAGAGGAACACGGCGACCTCCGCCTGCATGGCGGACGAGTTCGGCCCCATGGGAGAATCGAAACTCGACGAAGGGTCGTCGGCGAAATTGAACGAGGCATAGAGCGGCTGCTGGTCGAGGTGCGGCAGCAACACGACGTGCATGGGGCCCGGCCGATTATTCCCCTGCGGGAAGACCCGGTGGGTGGCCTCGTAAGCATTCAGCGCCAGGCCGAACTGACGAAGGTTGTTCGAGCATCGGCCCCGGCGGGCCGCCTCGCGGGCCGCCTGGACGGCCGGCAGCAGGATCGCGACGAGCAGGCCGATGATCGCGACGACCGACAGAACCTCGATAAGCGTGAATCCCGCGGCGACTCGGGAGGGGGCGGGCTTCATCTGCGAACATCCACGTCGGCGACCTTGGTCACGACTCGCCGATCCTTGGGCGGTTGGTCGGCGGGGAGCTTTGCCGTCGCCTCGAAGTCGAAGTAGACGGCCTCGATTTCGAGCCGGTATTTCCCCGGCCTGGGAGGCGTCGTCACGGTCGAGCCCAGGGTGAATGACTTGTCCCGTCGCTCGATCGGGGCCAGGGCGAAGGAGCCGGCGTCGGCCTTGTCGACCCTGAAGTATGCCGTGAGGAAGATCGGCGTCCGGCCTCCGGCCTGGAACGTCAACCGCACGCGGACCGGCAGCTTCTCTCCCGCCTTCACGCGGATCCCGCCCTCGGCGACGGGGGCCAGGAGCTCGACGCGGGGGTCGATCTCGGCACCAGGGCCCACGACCTCGCCGGGAGAGAATGGGGTGACGGGCTCCATCCTCCAATCGGGCTCGCCGCAGCCGATCACGACGAGGATCACCAGGGCGAGCGTCGATGGCGCGACCAGACGCGCCGCAATCAGCGGTCGTGCCTTCATGCTTCTTCTCGCCGTCGACGGAAACGAGGACCGATCACGACCCGGGGGGACTTCGCAACTCATCCTAAATACGGCATCTCCCCGGGCGGGGCAACGAGATTCCGGGCCCGGTTCGCCGGGCCGCCGGGCGGCTTGACCGCGGGAATCGGCGATTTCTAAGATGAAGGCTCCCGTCGCGCGAACGCTTCGTGGGGGTCGGTCGTAAGAAACGCATCCGTCATCGCGGCGAGGCCCCGTCACGCACCGGCCGCACGCCCCGCGGTCGTCCTCATCCGGAGATTTTCCAACATGTTGCGGTGGGTCATCCTGGCCGTCGTCGTGGTCCTGATGGCGGCGGGCTCGGCCGTGCTCCTGGACGCGACCAGCACCTCGACCAGCCCCTTCAGCCAGCCCGTGGCCGCCTCCAAGCCGACCGGGCCCCAGCCCAAGGCCGTCGTCGACGGCGAGCTGACCTGGGAGTTCGGCGAGATGGGCCAGCAGGAGACGGGCAAGCGCACCTGGAAGCTGACCAATCAGGGGGACGCCGACCTCCAGATCTGGAAGGGGACCTCCACCTGCATGTGCACGGTGGCCAAGCTCCAGAAGGACGGCGACAAGCTGACCCTCAAGCCCGGCGAGTCGACCGACATCGACATCGAGTTCAAGACGAACCAGGTCGTCGGCGACTTCCACAAGGGCGCCAACATCGAGACGAACGACCCCGAGCACCCGACGTTCCCCCTGTTCGTCCACGGCAAGATCAACCCGCCCGTGATCGTCATGCCCGGCGAGACGATCGAGATGCACACGATCAGCAGCGACGAGCCCAAGGGCGCGTTCGTCATCCTCTATTCGCCCGACCGCCCCGAGACCAAGATCACCGAGATCAACACCTCGAAGCCCGACTTCTTCAAGACCGAGGTGGTCCCGATGTCGGAATCCGAGCTGGCCGGCGGCAAGATCAAGGCGGGCTGGAAGGTGAACCTCGACGTCAAGCCCGGCTTCCCCCTCGGCCAGATGCGCGAGGAGGTCGTGATCCACACCGACCACCCCCATCGGCCCGAGGTCAAGCTGCTGGTGGTCGGCAACGTGGCCGGCGCGGTGAGCGCCACGCCCGAGCGGATCCGGATGATCACGGTCAAGAGCCGCGACGGCGGGGCCGGCGAGGTGAAGCTGAACGTCCGGGGCGGCGGCGAGGCCGCGTTCACGGTCGCCGACAAGCCCGAGAACGTCGACGTCGCGATCGAGCCCCTAGACGTCAAGGGCCAGTATCGCGTGAAGGTGACGGTCCCCCCGGGCGCCCCCGCGGGGCTGATCGACGGCGAGGTCGTGCTGAAGTCGGACATCCCCAACGGCGGCGAGCTGAAGATCCCCGTCAGCTTCCTCGTCGGCAACTGACGCGACGCCCCCCCGCAGGCCCGAGGGAGGATTGACCTTATCGGCCCGCGAGGGGGCGGATAGACTCCGCCGATCGGCATGGCGCGGGGCCCCCCCACCACGGGCCCCCGGCCGGCGCGGGACGGATCCACCAAGGAGGAACGATGTCGGCCCGATCACCCTATCGGTCGGTCGTCGCGGTCGCGACGGCCGCCGCGCTGCTCGGCTACGTCGGATGCAGCCGGCCCGCCGCCCCCGAGGCCGGCAAGCCCCCGGCCGCGCCCGGGCCCGCCCCAGCCGAGCCGACGGCCGGCCCCAAGGCCGACGCCGAATCGTCCGGCAAGGTGTTCCCCAAATGGGCCGGCCCCAGGGCCGTCCTGGTCGTCTCCGGCGAGATGGACGGCTACCTGGAGCCCTGCGGCTGCACCGGGGGCCAGATGGGGGGCCTGATCCGCCGTCAGGAATTCGTCGAGCGCATCAAGGCCGAGGGGATCCCCCACGCCCTGGTCGACCTGGGGAGCCTCACCAAGGATCCCACCGCCGCCCGCGGCGGCTTCGAACAGGCCAAGATCAAGTTCGGCATCGCCCTGAAGGCCCTGTCCGCCTTCCCCTACTCGGCGATCGCCCTGGGCGCCGACGACTTCAAGGTCGGCGTCGGCGAGGCGTTCGCGCAGTTCCTCAACAGCCAGGACGGGCCGACGAAGCTCCTCTCGGCCAACCTCGTCCCCGGGCCGGGCTTCGAGACGATCATCCAGCCCCACGTCCTGGTCGAGGCCGGCCCGGTCAAGCTGGGCGTGACGGCCGTCGTCGACCCCGCCGCGATCGAGAAGCTCTCCGACCCGGACCGCGAGGCGCTGATCCCGGCCGTGAAGCCGGCCGACGAGGTCCTGCCCGCGATCCTCAAGGACCTGGAATCCCGCAGCGACTACCAGGTGCTGATGGTCCAGGCCCCTCCCGAGGAGGCCCGCCGGCTGGCGAAGGCGTTCCCCGGCTTCGACGTCGTCGTCGCCACGTCCGAGGCCCCGGACCCCGAGGCCGACCCGCAGGCGGCCAACGACGGCAAGACGATGATCGTGAACGTCGGCCGCCGCGGCAAGTACGTCGGCGCGGTCGGCTTCTTCGAAGGATCGGCCCCGAAGTACCAGCGCATCGGCCTGACGGAGAAGTACGACCGCAAGGGCGGCGAGGTCAAGAAGATCATCGAGGACGAGTACCGCGGCATCCTCAAGGGCGTCGGCACCGTCGAGGGCTTCCCCCGCCACGACTACGTCGGCGGCGCGCCGGGGGCGAAGTTCGTCGGGGCCGAGTCGTGCAAGACCTGCCACCCGAACACGTTCCTCAAGTGGTCGACCACCAAGCACGCCCAGGCGTTCACCTCGCTGGAGCACGACCCCAAGCCCGACGTGATCTACGACGCCGAGTGCATCACCTGCCACACGACGGGCTTCGAGTACAACTCGGGCTGGAGGTCGGCCGCGCTCACGCCCGCCCTGAAGGGCAACCAGTGCGAGAACTGCCACGGGCCGGGCTCGAAGCACGCCGGCGCCCCGGACGACATGGCCTTCCGCAACGCCATGAAGCTGACGGCCGAGCAGGCCGACAAGAACCGGCTCTGCTACAAGTGCCACGACGAGGACAACTCGCCGAAGTTCGTCTTCGAGACCTACTGGCCCCAGGTGCTCCATAAGGGGCTCGACGCCTACACCGACCCCAAGGTCCACCAGGGGATCGCCGCCGACCCCGCCGCCCCGAAGGCGAATTGAGGCCCGTCGCATGGAAAGCACGACCGTGACCCATCCCGCCGCCACCGCCCCCCCCGCGCCCGTCGGCCGCCTGGAGAAGATGCGGGCGAGCTACCGCGAGGACCACCAGAACCCGATCAACCACTTCCTGCACGTCGGCGTCGGCTGGCCGATCATGGCGCTCGCCGTGATCCTCGCCCCGTTCCGGCCGTGGTGGGCGCTCGGGCTGTTCTGCCTCTCCTACGGCATCATGTGGACGGGCCACTTCGTCTTCGAGCGCAACCTCCCCACCGTCTTCACCCAGCCGACGACCCCGTTCATCATGGCCTGGTCCGTGACCGGCCAGATCCTCGCGGGGTTGCGGCGGCTGGTCACGGGGAAGAAGGCGTGAATCGGCGGCCTTCAACCGTCCCCTCTCCCGGCGGGCGAGGGGACTTTCGGATGGCGGCCGCTCTCATCGCGACTGTCCCGGCGGGGGATAGTTCTTCGAAGCGTCGTCCAGCACGAGCACCCAATCGAGGGCCTCGCCCGGGCTGGGGGGGACGAAGCGGCGGTCGCCGTCGTTGGGGAACTCGCCGATCGATTGCGCGGCCCCCGTGCGGGGGTCGAACCACCAGGCGCGGACCTTCGGGGCCTTGATCGCGCCCATGTGGACCGAGAACGCCCGGCCGATCGGGGCGTAGACCATCGCGTACGCGCCGTCGCGGTCGCGGGTGGCGACGAAGCGATATCGCCCCGCGCCGGGAACCGAGGTCTTCACGCGGTCGACGACGATGATGGAGTCGTCCGGGATCCGCGAAGCCATCGGCCGCGACTCCAGCAGCCGGCGGCCGTGCTGCATCTGGCCCGCGCCGGGGTCGTCCAGGGCCTCGGTCCAGGGGAGGAGCGGGTTGTTGATCGGCTCGCGGCCGGGCTTCCACATCTGCCAGACGGAGTGGTGGCCGTAGGTGTGCCCGCACGCGCCGGAGAAGACGTCCCAGTAGAACGGCCGGCGGACGTCGGCGGCGAGGGAGTGGCCGTTGCGGTCGGCCTTGAATGCGATCGGGTGGGCCTCGTAGAGCGGCTCGCCGTCGATCACGGGCCTTGGGGGGGACAGGTCGTAGTCGGCCTTCGTCTTCTCATAGGCCCCGTTGAAGTCCGCGCCGTGGCCGTTCTGCCGCATGTTGAACGACAGCCAGTCCGACCCGTGGAACCACTGCGACGAGCCCCCGCCGCCCCGGGGGTGGAACGAGATCAGCCGCTTGCCGCCGTCGCCCTTCCGGATGCCGCGGGCCATCGCGTCGATGAGCGCCCTCTGGGCGTCGTCCTCGATGTTGCGATCTCCGCCCAGGATCCAGATCACGCCCTTCTCGCCGTAGCGGCGGCCGATCCACTCGCCGTAGGACTCGGCGTTGGCGGCGTTGAACAGCGGCTTGCCGTCCTTGATCGGGTCGTGCCAGTACCGGCCCCACGTCGGCAGGAACCCGATCGTCAGCCCGAGGGCGTTCGCCCGGTCGACGATGAAGTCGACATGGTCCCAGTAGTCGTTCTCGGGCCCGTCCTTCACCGCGGGCCGCGCCGGGTCGAGATCGACCAGCGGCAGGTGGCCGTAGGGATTGGGGGCGGAGTGGCCGTCCACTTCGGAGAGGGCGACGGCCTGGATGACCGTGAAGCCCTTGCGCGCGCGGTCGGCCAGGTAGCGATCGGCCTCCTCGCGGTCGCAGCGATGGAACAACTCCCAGGCGGTGTCGCCCAGGTAGAAGAACGGCTTGCCGTCGTCGGCCGTCAGGTATCGGCCGTCGGCGCTCACGCCGGTCGGGAACCGATGGGGCTCCTCGCCGCGGGCGGAGATGGCGAGCAGCAGGGCCGGCGCGGCGATCATCAGACCGCGAAGGGCGTTCATGTGCGGAACCTTCCGGCCCGGGGCCGAGGAGAGGGCGCATGGCGAGGGGCCGTCGAGACCCATCCGGCCCCGCCAACCCCTCGGCCGTTTCCGCACGTTTTACGCGAGCCGCGGGCCCCGATCAAGAACCCGCGGCGACGGGCTGGAGCTGGACCAGGGAGGCCGTGGCCTCGGCGTGCTTGCGGATGTCCTCGGAGATCCGCATGGAGCAGAACTTGGGGCCGCACATGGAGCAGAAGGCGGCCGTCTTGAAGGCTTCTTGCGGCAGGGTCTCGTCGTGCATCCGGCGCGCGGTCTCGGGATCCAGGGAGAGGCGGAACTGCTCCTCCCAGTCGAAGCGGTAGCGGGCGCGGGAGAGGGCGTCGTCGCGGTCGCGGGCGCCGGGGCGGTGGCGGGCCAGGTCGGCGGCGTGGGCGGCGATCTTGTAGGCGACCACCCCCTGGCGGACGTCCTCCACCTCCGGCAGCCCCAGGTGCTCCTTGGGGGTGACGTAGCAGAGCATGCTGGCGCCGTGCCAGCCGGCGAGCGCCGCGCCGATGGCGGAGGTGATGTGGTCGTAGCCCGGGGCGATGTCGGTGACGAGCGGGCCGAGGACGTAGAACGGCGCCTCGTCGCACTCGATCGCCTGCTTCTCCATGTTCATGGCGATCTGGTCCATCGGGATGTGCCCGGGGCCCTCCACCATGACCTGGCAGCCGCGGGCCCAGGCCCGGCGGGTGAGGTCGCCGAGGGTCTTCAGCTCGGCGAACTGTGCGGCGTCGGAGGCGTCGGCGAGGCAGCCGGGGCGGAGGCTGTCCCCCAGGCTGAACGTGACGTCGTACTTGCGCATGATGTCGCAGACGTCGTCGAACCGGGTGTAGAGCGGGTTCTCGCGGTTGTGGGCGATCATCCACTGGGCCATCAGCGAGCCGCCGCGCGAGACGATGCCGGTGACGCGGTGGGCGGTCAGCGGGATATAGTCGCGGAGGATGCCGATGTGCAGGGTCATGTAATCGACCCCCTGCATCGCCTGGTGCTCGATGTTGGCGAGGAGGTCGTCCTCGGTGATGTCCTCGACCTTCTTCACCTGCTGGATGGCCTGGTACATCGGGACGGTGCCGATGGGGACCGGGCTGGCCTTGATGATGGCCTGGCGGATCTGGTCGATCTTGCCGCCGGTGGAGAGGTCCATCACCGTGTCGGCGCCGAGGTCGACGGCCAGCTTCAGCTTGGCCAGCTCGTTGTCGACGTTGGAGGTGACGGCCGAGTTGCCGATGTTGGCGTTGATCTTGCACTTCGCCTTGATGCCGATGCCCATCGGCTCCAGGCCGAGCCCGAGGTGGACCGTGTTGGCCGGGATGACCATGCGCCCGCGGGCGACCTCGGAGCGGACGGTCTCGGCGTCGAGCCCCTCGCGGCGGGCGACGAACTCCATCTCGGGGGTGACGACACCCTGGCGGGCCTGTTCGATCTGCGTCATCGTGCAACGTCCTCTTCGAATCGCCCCGGCGCGGCCCCGGGTCGGGCGCGCGATCGCCCCCGAGCCCCGGCGGTCGCCGGTCCCGATCCATGGTAGGATCCCGCCGGCCGCGAGGTCAATTCGCCGCGACCCGCCGCGGCCTCGGGATCGTCGCCGCCTCGCGGGCCGCCGGTCGGCTCCGGGCCGACAGCGCCACGCGGAATCGATGCGGCCCCGGGGCCTTCGACATGGGGAACTGGTAGTACTCGGCGGACCCGTCGGCGGCGACGCGGAAGCCGGGCTCCTCGCGGACGCGGAGGCGGGTCCCCTCGGGGGTCGGCTCGGCGGAGTCCAGCGTCCAGGCGCGGGTGGAGCCGTCGCCGTGCTGGACGAACAGCGCCCGGCCCGCGACGGAGAGCCCGTCGGGGATCGTGTCGGGTGTGAGGAAATAGCCGCGGGACCGCTCGCCGGGGTCGCGCTCGGCGGCGGCGATCGTCCCCCGGACGCTGGGCTGGGAGACGAGCTTGCCGGCGGCCTCGGCGTAGGTGCCGCCGGCCAGGGCCACGTCCTCGCCGCGAACCCGCACCACGAGGCCGTCGGTCGTCACGCCCCGGCCGTTGGCGAGCTGCGCCCGGACCGCCGTCCCGGCCTTGCGGTTGAAGACCAGGTGCTCGGTCCCTTCCGGGGCCTCGACGGCGACCACCACGGCGTCGGGCGTCGCCTCCACGCGGCCGACGCGGTCCAGCGGCGCCAGGCCGTCCTGCATCGGCTCGAACACCGTGACGAAGACCGAGGCGATGTCCGCCCCGGTCTCGGAGCGGCGGCGGACGATCAGGCTCGAACGGGGCGAGGCCGGGTCCGGGGCCCCGCCGGGGGTCGCCGGCGCGTCGGACGAGTCGGCCGCGATCAGCGTCGCGGGGGCGTCGCCCAGCAGGTGGAGCCGCAGCGTCGGGGGGCCGCCGCCCCGGGGAGTCAGGTCCACGCGCGAGGGGCCGTCCAGCGACGCCCGCAGCTTCGGACGGAATTCGCCGTACGCCTGGACGAACCACCGGCCGTCCTCGGGGCGGACCGTCGGCAGGAACGCGATCGAAGGCGGCAGCAGGCTCCCCGCGGCCGGCGACGTCGGCCCCAGCGGCTTCCACTCGCAGCCCCGTCCGGGGGCCGAGTGGAAGATCTGGTCGTGCTGGAGGCCGCCGTCCACCTCGAAGATCGAGACCGCGTACCGCCGCCGGCCCCAGCCCGAGACCGCGAACGTCTGGCGGTATCGCGTCGCGGAGACGGGATAGGCGTGACGGTCGGCCACCGTCGCCACCTGGAGGTCCGCGTCGGGCGTGAAGAAGAGGAAGTCGCTCCCGGGGGCCGGGATCCGGGCCGCCTGCGGCGTCTCGCGCTGGTTGAGCCCGTCGACGACCACCGCGTTGTGGCTGGCCGTGGCGAGGTCCCAGCCGTTGGCCGTGGCGGGCCGCTCGTCGAGGTCGTCGAGCAGCGGGACGCCGCCGACGCTCAGCCGGAACGCCAGCCGCTGGCAGCGGCGGTCGGCCAGGCCGTCGCGGCCCCGGATCTCGACGTCCAATGACCGATCGTCCCGGCCGACCGACAGCAGGGCCAGCCCCGCGCCCCCGAGGAGCATCGGCCGCCGGGGGCCGTCGGCGGGCTTCTCGACCGGCCAGGAGGCGAGCCGGACCTCGGGGTCGACGGGCCGCGAGGGGACCGCGTCGCCCGCCGCGCGGGCCAGGTCCAGCATCGAGAAGGCGGGCCGGTCGGCCCCCGCGACGCCGGGCCGTTCGAGCAGGCCGTCGATCCAGCCGTCGAGGATCCCCAGCACGCGGCGGTGGCCCAGGACGTCGGCCCCGCGCCAGAAGCCGTCGTAGTAGAAGCCGCGGCGGGCGAACTCGTCGAGCCGGGCGCGGGCCTCGTGGACCAGGACGTCGCTGCCGATCAGCCGGCCGACGCCGAGCATCCCGCGGTAGACGACCAGCGAGTCTTCCGTGTAGTCGTCGGGCTGGCGGGAGGACAGCTCGGCCGCGGCGAGGAACAGGTCGGTCTCGATCGTGAGCTTCGGGTGCGAGTCCTCCAGGAGCTTGCCTGCCTCGTCCCAGTCGGCGCCGTCGCGCAGGAGGCTGTAGGCCAGGGCGAGGTTCATGGGCGTCTCCAGGCTGCCGTTCCACTCCCACTTGGCGGTCTGGTAGGCGTGCCGGTACGGCGGCGGCACCCGCGCCGGCTGGAGGTGCTTGGCCCGGCCGGGCTGGTCGGTGTGCATGGCGTAGGCCGGGTAGACTTTCGCGAACCGGAGGATCAGGGCCGCGGCGAGCTGGGCGAGCTTCGGGTCGCGCTTCGCGGGCTCCTCGTCATGCCAGCGGACGGCCGCGTAGAGGGCGGCCTTGGAGAGGTACGCGCGGGCCTCGTAGTCGACCTTCGCGGCCAGGTACAGCCGCTCGTCGGGGTAGTGGGCCTTCTCGGTCTCGGCCAGGTGGTAGGGGTAGAGGTGCCAGACGCCGGGGAGGACCTCGACGTTCTCGCTCGCCGGCTTGAGCAGGCCGGGGGGGACGGCCGGGAACCCGGGGCCGGGGAACTCCTTCTTGCACTTGCGGCAGGCGACGACCGCCGGCTTCTCGATCGACCAGGCGAGGGGATCCGTCCGCTCGTCGAGCCCGCAGGCGGGGCAGCCGCAGTGGCGGATGCCGGCCTGGGCCGGGACGAGGTCGGCCGCCTCCTTGGGCGAGAGCTTCAGCAGCGCCTGGGCCTGGGGCGAGGCCCAGAACCTGTCCTGCCACTCCTTCGGCAGCCGGACCGGGCCCAGGGGGGGCTCGGCGGGGGAGGCGGCGGCCGGCGCGAGGAGCGTCAGCGCCAGGGCGAGCACCAGGGCTCGGGGCGATCGTGCCGTCGGGGTCATCCTTGGGGGTCTCCGTGTTCCATCACGGCGCGGGGGGCGTTCAGCAGGCGGGAGGGCCTTCGACGCCTTCCAGCTCGGTGTCGCGGCGGCCGGGTTCGAGTCGGAACAGGCGGACGTCGCCCATGGTCTCGCCGGGCTCCAGCTTCAGGCCGTTGCGGTTGGCGCGGGCGCGGGCGAGCAGTGAGTCGCGGTGCGCCGGGCAGGCCAGGCCGTAGTTCTTCAACTCGCGGCGGGCGCCGTCGCTCCAGGGGGCGCCGACCTTGTACTCGGCCGTCTCC